>PKXU01000185.1 GCA_003132445.1 Acidobacteriaceae bacterium
GTTCCCGTGATAGTCACCGCTGTCCCAACCGCCCCTGAGGATACTGAGAGACTCGTGATGCTCGGAGCGGATACAACGGTGAAAGTCTCTGAATTGCTGTTCACTCCGCTGGCGTTCACAACTACGCTGCCCGTCGCCGCGCCTGTCGGCACCGTCGCCACGATTGACGTCGAACTCCATGTTGTGATCGCCGTGGCCGTCGTACTGTCAAACTTCAGCGTGCTCGAACCCTGCGTAGAGCCAAAGTTACTTCCCGCGATCGTTACCGACGCTCCTACCGCCCCTGTCGTTGGTGAAAGACTCGTGATAGTAGGAGCAGGTACGACGGTGAAGTTAATGCCATTGGTATTCACTCCGCTGGCGTTTACCACCACGCTGCCATTCGTGGCACCCGTCGGTACGGTCGTGACAATCGACGTCGCACTCCAACTGGTTATGGTGGCTGCAATGTTGTTGAACTTGACCGTGCCCGTGCCCTGAGTTGAGCCAAAGTTCGTGCCGGTGATCGTTACTGCGGCGCCTACGGCCCCCGTAGTCGTCGACAGGCTCGTGATGCTGGGAGTTGCCAACACTGTGAATGATTTACCACTGCTGGCCACGCCACTGACGGTGACCACTACGTTGCCAGTCGTCGCTCCGGTCGGCACGGTGGTTACGATCGAGGTCGCACTCCAGCTCGTAATCGTCGTCGCCGTCGTGCCATTGAACTTCACGGTGCTCGTGCCTTGAGTTGAGCCGAAGCTGGTGCCCGTGATCGTCACCGAGGCACCAACGGCCCCCGAAGTTGGCGACAAGCTTGTAATGCTCGGAGCCGCAAAAGATGCTGCAGACCAGACCAAACATCCGATGACCAGAGCAACTAGCCGAAATCTATTAAGTGTCATGGAAGCTCTTTGTGTGATGAATCCGTTTCTCTAGTTCCGTCGAAGGGACGGCGCCTAGGGCGCGAAGAAACTCGCACCAGTACTACAGGGCGGATAAGAGACGGTGACCGCGTCCACGCCTCCGGCGCGCGCCGAAGTCAGGCCCTGCCCGCAACTGTTGTAAGTGTGGGACTCCAGAACCTTTCCATTCGAATCGAGTACGGCGGTGATAAGGTTGGGATTAGGATCGTTATACTGGAACGACACCGTGGTGTTGTCCGGTTTGGTGTATTGGATTAGACGTCCCAGAGTGTCATAGGAGTATGACAAAGAAATTCCGACGTCTGATGTCACACCTGTTACAAGGTAGCTCGTTGGGCTTGCGTACGAGAAGTAAAGATGGCGCGACGCCGGATCAGTGACGGTAACTAGACGAAATGAAGGATCGTACGTGAGTGTCGTAACGTTCCCGTTGCGATCGGTGATGGAAAGTAGGTTTCCGCTGTTAATGTCAAAAACTCTTTGTTCGCCGTTCTGAAAGGTAAGAGTCCAGTTTGTCGTGCTCTGGATTAACGTCGCCACCTTATTAGCGGGCGCGTTTGGTGCGAAAATATCTGTATTGTTGGCTTGTCCGGTAAATCCGAATGACCAAAAGTTGCCGTCTCCCATGGAGTACTTCATATAGCCGTCGCTGCCGACGAGAATGCTTTCCTCAAAGTTCGAACGCCACTTTTGTCCGAACATTCCCGTTTTTGAAGCGCTCTCTATAACGGGCCAAAGGCTGTTCCACGTTCTAACGAGCCTGAACCCGCCTCCTATGCCTGGAAGCTGCAGATCGGTTTCGGCAAAATAGGTGTCGCCGGTTGCGGAATCTACCGGATCGCCGACTCCGGCGCAACAGTGAGTTTCAGGCTGGGCCGGACAGGAAGCATTCTTCGCGTTAGCAGCGGAACTGAAAGGCCCCGCGCTATGCCAATTTTGCCCGTTTGCGGGGGGCAGGGGCTCACATAGCGCATTCCATTGGTTGTAATTGCCACAGATGACTTGCGTTTCGCAGTTTTGAGCCTCAACGTCCAGCCTGCAAGCACATACCACGATGCCACACACGAATGCCACCGCAATACGCTTTCTGATCATGCATTACCTCCACTTTGTTAAAAAAGCAAATTCATGTCGAACGTCTACCGTGATCAGGTTAGATTCTTTGGTTAAAGAGTAGGAAGGGCACTTATGCGCGCGACTTGCTGCACCGCTTCGCTTCCTCTCGCTTTCCGAACTAATTCGCCGTCAAGATATTTGTCAACACCACGACGCTGGCGTGACCACCGCAGATCACGACCTGACAACCGTTCAGTCTTCAAGGGGAAGAAACAGCAAGAGGAAGGAACGCCCATTCATGGTTACTTCCGCTTGCTTGCAATTGTTGCGGGACTCTAAATGCAACAAGCTGTGGATGTCAACAATTAATTCAATGTTTGTCTATGATCACATTTCTCGGTGACCTGGATCGCGATTGCAACCCAAAGTATCGGCTCGAAGGTATTTACTAAATGCTATCGACGTGGCAAGGGCCAACACAGATTCCTTGTTGTGCACCTTTACTAACCTAGCTTGCCTTGAGGAAAACAGGAGAATAACCGAAAGTCCGATTAACCGCATAACGAACTAACGTGATAGGGCGACGCCGGCCCTGTCGTTCGACTCTGCGTCTGCTGAATAGCGAGATTTCTAATGGAAGATGGTTTTACCATTAACTGTGAATTAGTTTTGTTACGAATTACGAACACAGTCGCGATTAAAAGCCGGATTGAAGCGATTACTGATATGCCTTGCAGTGTTGACCATTGGGGGACTTTATAATTTGTTACGATTTCCGAATAGGTGTCTCCCAATACACAAGGCTCTGAAGTACGGAACCCCTCAGACGCTTTCAGGAATTGTTACACAAGTCAGCTACGTTGCAATATGGGCAGCGTTTTCCTCCCGCGATTCCTACTGCAGTCCGAGATCGGCACGAAAGGACCGACCGCTTTAGCAAAACGATCGTCGTTCCTCGACGGTTCGTGGCCTGCTCCCCTGTTTTCGGCACAAAGCTGAGTATGATTTGTGCGAAAGAAAGGGGAAGAGAGTATGTCGAAGAGCAGGCATTACAGAAGCGCAGATGATCGGGGACTGAAGCCGTGGCGAGGTAGGGGTGTCGAAGCACACGCTCTACGCCTGGAAGGTGCTGGAGGGCAAACCTCCTCGTCAAAAGCCAAACGTTTGTGAGCCAAGGCGAGCTTCTTGTCCGCGCTCGCGAGAAAGCGTTCGATCTGCGCCTAGTCAACCGTGTGTGACTTTAGTTTCTTCATTTAAGCCTACGAGCGGAATACGCTTATTGTGCCAAACGTTTTCCAGAAAGGCATCTTTCCGAGCAAGGCGCGACCCGAATTCCTTCGGTGTTAGCACGGTGTAGGTGATTTCGCGACCTAGTTTCCGCTCAAGCGCTCGCACGGCCTGTGCTAAATCCTCCTCGCGCGGGGAGCCAATTACAAGCACGTCTATATCGCTGGCAGCGTCCTGCTGGTTGCTTGCGAATGAGCCGTACAAGTATGCTTTGTCTATTCCCTCAATTCTCTTGAGGGATTGCGCGATCCACTTTGCCGCGCCAATAGTCTTTGCAATGATCTTGCGTACTTCATCAGAAAGCGGATACTCCCGGTTTAGTTGAAAATATTTTTGGCGGCCAATCACTTCCGATCGAAATAGTCCATCGCGCTCCAGGCATCCCAACTCTTTCGATAGGTTAGACGGATCAATCCTCAACCTCTCGGCCAAGTCCCGCAAGTGGTGACGGGCCGTCGGGTTTGTGAATTAATAAGCCAGTAGTTGCTGGCGTGCCTTGGAGCGAAGATCAAGCATGTGGTAGGAGATTACCACAAATGTAGTACTAGAGATGACAACGGTAAAATGATGGCTATTTGCCAATATCGAGGTCAAACCACTGCTTGCGGGCCACCTGGAGTCACTTAAGAGACTACAGCAGACTACAGCATAACGTAGCACTGAGAAGGCCGGATGCTGGATGGTTCAACAAAATGGTTCCTTCGCGCTACAAAGGATGCAGCAAACCGACGTGACATTGTTCGAGACGTCGGATTCCGGGCACCCTCCGGGCACCCAGACCGATGTCTTGTTGGCATCTCATTGATTTTGTTGTGTCGTGCATGGAGTAAGCTGGACGTGCAAGCTGTTGTTTGTAATTGGATTGGCGACCCTTTTAAGGCATGGGTCGCAGGTTCGAGTCCTGCCGCGCTCACCATATTTGCGATGAAAAAATATAGGGCCGCTCCTTTGAGAGCGGCCCTCCTATTGTCTGGTCAAGCTCTCTTACCCCGAATGACAAGCTTGCTCACTTGCTTTCGGATGAGATTACTCCGAACGTTCCGGCGAGGTTGTTAGCTGGTCCAGCGCTGAAGAATAGCTGGGTGGTTGTTCCATTTTTTCCCAGCCCGTCACCGAACGCGATGCCCCACAGTTGATCAATCGAGATCGGCCTGTCATGCTCTTCCACCGTGCCAACGAACCGTCCGGTCGTGGGGTTGAACCCGTGGATTTTTCCATGATTGGTGTTGTTCGAAATCAGCAGCGTGTTGCTCAGTTTTCCGAAATTACTGGGTGCTAAGGCAACCCCCCACGGCTGATTCAGCGGCAGCCCATGGATCAATGGTCTCGGTACTCCAGGTGTCGGCGTGCCGTCTTCATTAAACTCCTCGACAAATCCGCCGCTCGCTCCGCTAGCGCTGGCAAAGGCTACGTACACTTTCCCATTGATGTCCTGAATTCCGAACGGCACAAAATCGGATGGCAGCGAGGAATCCGAAAACGCCCCGGCGGCCAGCGTCACGGGAGTGAAAGTGCTGTCGTACACATCCACCTTACCGTTCGCCATGTCCGCAGCGAATAAAAAGTTTCCCGATGTCTTGTTGGTGATCGCCAAACCGGTGTAGACGGCTGGATGCGGATTCTTATTGGCTGTAGTGTCTACTACCAGGGTCGCCTGGTTGAAGTTCGACCCCGGGGTCCAGCCGCTGATTGTTCCATCCAGTGTGTCGAACAGGAAAGCAGCCGCAGCCCCGGCTTTAACCTGAAATTCCTTTGATCCGTTCCACACAATCCCGGTTGGCGAACCCGGGCCATTCAATCCGGTCGACAAATCGGGTCCGTTTCCAGCCGTAGGAATCAGGACCTTTACGGTCTCCACCTGATTTCCTTCGTTGTCGTACAAAGTTGACCACCCTGATGTGTTGTCACTCACCCACCAGGGTGAGCCCGGACCGTGAACCAGTCCCCAGCCATTCACCAGCAACGGATCGTCGTGCTGAGCTTGATTGACTTGGTTGGAAGATAAATTCGTGAGTCGATACTGCGCGACGGCTGCGTTTGAAGCGAAGACCGGCGCGAGACCCAGGACAAGTGTGAGCGGAATCATGCGACGCTGCATAGGAAGCTCCTTTATGACGCCAGACCAGAGGCAGGGGAGTGAAGGTGCAAGGCTCGCAATTCACATTTCTCTGAGTAAGCATCCGAATCCTAGGCCGCATGCCAGCTTCGGGTTGTCAAGGTTCTGTCACGAATTTGTATATTTCTTGCAGAACGAAGTTTCAACCGCCTCCAGTACAGGAGTGTGCTCCTTTCGAGGCCGGTGGAGACCGAGATCCCTCGCTGCGCCTGAAGAGCGGCTGCGCTCGGATGACGCCGCCGCTTTCGAAAGCAAACAGCCCATGCACAGCCGCTCTTGATAGAATCATTCCGCACTTCCTCCATGAAAAAGCTCATGCGTTTTCTGCTTACTCTTGCCTTGGCGCTATGCGTCTGCGTTTGTGCGGCAGCCCAGATCAATGCAAACGCAAATCGCAAGGAAGCGGACAATCCTTCTGGGCCGGGCGACGCCTCCAGTCTCAGTGACGACGAGATTGCGGCGGCCCTCAAGCAGGCGCTCGAAGTCGGCTCTACGAAGGCGATTGCAATGGCTGGCCGGTCCGACGGATTTCTGAATAACGAAGCCATCCGCATCCTCTTGCCGACGAAACTTCAGTCCGTGGGAAAAGCTATGCGTTTGCTTGGCGAGGGTGACACGGTGGACGACATGGAAATCGGCATGAACCGCGCCGCCGAACGCGCTACGCCTCAAGCGAAACAGATTTTTCTCGATGCCATCAGCAAGATGACCATTGCCAATCCCCGCCACATCCTGACGGGCGGCGTGACCGCGGGCACCGAGTACTTCGAGCAAAACTGTTCCGCGGACATCACCACGGCCTTCACCCCGATTGTCCACAATGCCTTGCAGCGCGGCGGTGTGACTAAGAAATACGATCATGTCATCAAAACCGCTCCTGGTGGCAGCGCGATTGCCAATGAATTTGATCTGGATAAATACGTCGCGAGCAAAACGCTGGACGGACTCTTTTATTTACTCGGACAGGAAGAAATAAAAATCCGAACTACACCCTCCGCGCAAACCACACCGCTGCTGAAAGAAGTGTTTGGCTCAAAATAGAACCCTTACAGAAAAAGATCACTTATCCAGGCGCAACCACTTCATTTTTAATTCTTCGTCATTTGAAATGGTTCCGTCGGCGCGCCAGGCGGCAAGATTCGATAGGTTCGCCATCACGATAGACATCCCGTTTAACAGCCTCACAAATATGACGGCTTCATTGGCAGGGCTGAAAAATACCTTATCGACGCTGTTATGGGCGCCGTATCCTTGCTGGATCAAGATCAGGATGGCGGTCTCGCCCTCAGTGAGTTCTCTTCGAGGCATAAGCTTGTCGATCACTATAGCGCCGTCTCGGTTGCCTTTCTAACCGAAACTTGCGCTGGCGGTCTGAACGGACCAAGAAATCATTTTGCCAACGACGGAACGAGAATCCCATTGACGCCCCGGTTCGTCTACACTTTCCTGAGAACAAAGTTCGGGAGGACCAACATTTGCCTGCCATTCGCGCCATTTTCTGGGATGTCGGTGGGGTTCTGCTCACGAACGCCTGGGACCACACGGAACGCGCCGCAGCGCTGCAGCGTTTTCAACTCGACGAAAAAGAGTTCCATGCCCGTCACGAGATGGTCGTCTCGTCGTTCGAACGCGGAAAGATTACGCTCGAAGAATATCTGGACCGCACAGTGTTCTATCGCAAACGCCCATTCACTACAGATGAGTTTCGCGACTATATGTTGTCGTTGTCGCAACCATTTCCCGAAGTGCTGGAATTCGCCCAGGCTCTGGCTGATTCCGGCAAATACTTTATGAGCACTCTCAACAACGAATCGCGCGAGCTCAATAATTACCGGATCGAAAAGTATGGGCTGCGAAAAATCTTTCGCTTGTTTATCAGCTCTTGCTTCGTGGGCTTTCGCAAGCCGGAGCGCGATATTTATCGCCTGGCGCTGGAGACGACGCAGATTCCAGCAGAACGATGTTGCTTCATCGACGACCGCGAGCTCAACCTGGAATGTGCCGCCAAGCTCGGAATGAAAACTATCCAGATGCAGCGAGTGGAGCAACTGAGAGATGACCTGGCGCGGATGGATGTAACGCTCTAACCAAACCCGTTCTGGGTGCTAGGAGTTCTTGCGGGGTTGAAGGGTCTTGACCGCGCCGTGGGGCACATCCGACTCCAGCGAACTGAGCGTTAAGTCGCTGGACCAGCAGTCGGCGGCCAACTTCCATTCGCCATTGCCCTGCCGCGCACACACCCACAAATATTTTCCGCGCTCTTCACGCCGCTTGCCAGTCGCGCTTGGAATCAACGCCTTGCACCGTCCCGCTTCGTAAGCCAGATCGCCCACAACTTCCACTCGCAGAGGCTCGATTTCGATCTCTCCTAATCCCGCGTCCAACGCGCCAAAGAAAAATTCGCGAACGGCAGCCGCGCCCCGGATTGGAGGGCAGTTGGATCGTAAGACCAGCGCATCGGGAACGTACAGATCGAGTAGATCGTCTAGATGCTTGGTGTTACAGGCTAGCACCCACTCCTGCGTAATCCGCCGCACGGCCGCCTCGGCTCGGCTCATGTCGCCTCTCGGCGCCGCCGTTGGCCGCAGTTCGCGTGGTTGCTCGGCGCGAACTGAATCGCCTCCTAGCCGAGCTCCTATTCCATCCTGTGCTCCGGGGAAATAATGGTGATGATAATGGTGATGGTAGTGATGCGTTTCGGCTCCATGCGGCCGGCTTGCCATGGCCCTCTGACGAGGCTCATCATCTGGATCTGAAAACGGATTGGACGGCAGCGCCAGAGCGGGCGTGCGATTTTCCGTAGGAGATCCATGTCCGGATTCCGATCCCAGGACAGCGTTTCCGCACATGCCGCAAAACTTGTTGCCAGTGCGGTTGCGGTATCCACAAGTTTTGCAAACAACCGTGATCGATTCGTTCGCGTCCTGGTCCGTGTCGTCCGCAGCCTGTTCGGCATCGGCTTCCGCAGCTAACCGTTGGGCGGCTTCCAGCGCCGCGGCTAGCGCGTCCGGACTGGGTTTGGGCCGATGCATGTCGGGTTGCACGCCGCGATACAGGTCTTCCAGTTCGGAGTTGCGCACCGGAAAATCCGCGGGGACACTCGAAGGTCTGGGATTTCTTTTATCTTGATCCACGAATCGAATCACCCAATGCTCGTCATTCTAGCCTAGCCGCTCGGTCGAGGGCTATCGACTGGAAAACTCGATTTTGCCTTCCGTCTCCGTCGGCACGCCGTTGCAAGTTGCCGGGCGATATCGCCACGTGCGGACGGTTTGCAGAACATGGCGGTCGCCAGTGAAACCGGCGCTCTCCAGAATCAAAGGGCTGTGCACCCGCCCGTCAATTCCGATGATGAAGCTGACTTTTACTCGCTGGCCCCGGGCCGCCGGGGTGTAAAGCGGATCGGGCGTAGTGAGGGCTTCGGGCGGTTGAACCTGTTCGCAAGCCGGTCGCGAGCTGATGTGCGGCACATCGGCGAACTGAGAATAGCGGTTCAGGATTCCTGATATCTGGCCTTCGCGTTGCTCCAGCGTTGCCGATCGCATCCGCGGCGAAGAAGTAGTCACTGCCGCTGCGGCAATCGTGGGCAAGAGCAATAAAAGCACGGGCCAACTGCAACGTCGCATGCCATTTCTCCTGAACTTCTTGCGGCAAGCGCAGTACCACTTCCTCGCGACCCTATCTCATTCCTTTGTAATGGAATAGGAGCGAGAGCTCATCCGTCAGGTAGTCGTCGATGAAAGGACTTGCACATTCAGGAGGACGCGGCGCGCCGTAAAGTGAACAAAGTGATTTCGGGAGGGCAATTCAATCGAACCGGAACATTCACTGTGCCTAAGCCAGGGTTAGTGTAGAGAGTGAGTCCACGGATATCGTACAAGCCCCAAATATACTTTCTGGCGAGAGCGGGCAACCAAACCGGTCCGACTAACGGGAGCCGCACTTGACCTCCATGAGAGTGCCCCGACAGTTGCAGATCTACGGGATAGCCCGCTACATAATCGGCAAAGTCGGGCTCGTGGGCCAGCAAGACCACGCATTCGTTAGCGGGAAGATTACGCAACGTTGCGTCCAGATCGGCCCTTCCTTCCAGCACGTCGTCAACACCGGCCAGCCAAAATCGCGCGCCATCGCGTTCCACGGGCACCGATCGATTGTTGAGGACTTGAATTCCCTCTGCCAGAAGTGAGTTTGTGACCCGGCGCGGATCGGTCACGGCGTCGTGGTTTCCCAATACCGCCCACAAACCGTAAGGCGCGTGCATTTGACGCAAAAGTTGAGCGCAAGGCTCTGCAGCCAGTGCCGCCTCCGCTTTATGGCGAGAGAGCGGGTCCGAAACAAAATCTCCAGTCAGGACGATCAACTCGGGATGCAGATCATTGACCATCCCGATGGATGCCCGAATTGGGTGAATGGAAAAATAAGGATCGTAATGAAAGTCGCTGACCATGGCGATGGTGAAACCATCCAGGCGCGAGGGCCAACGGCGCAACGCAATTTCTTTACGCACAATTCGAGGACGGTTTGGTGCGATCAGCGTGGCATCGGCGCCGAGGCCGACCACGCCCGTTGCTCCTGCGACCTGAATAAATTTTCGCCTGGTAATCGGAGTCGAAGACAATCAGTTTTTGGAACCTTCGTTTGAGGCACTGCCTGACTTGACGGCACAGGTTGGAACCTGTGCTTTCAGCATAACCCCGAATCGCTCTATTCGCGATAGCTTACGTGGCTTCTACATGTCACGCGCCTGCTGCTCCATTCGTCCGCGCGGTCGCGCCTAAAAACTAAAAGTGGCCTGCAACTCAAGTTTGCGATTGGCCGCAGTTCCAGGCGAGAACGGCCCCCCTTGAAGAGAATTAGATACATCAAAAAGCCGAGAACCCACAACCGCATTAGGATTGGCCACGTTCACATTGTTGAACACATTGCGCGCATTCAACCCAAGAGTGAGATTGTAACGGCGATCAGAAGTAACCGACGTGAACGAGGGGCCGCCGCCGAACAGCGGGCCGCCGCGACGACCCCCTCCTCCGCCACCACCCCCCGGCCCTTGTCCGACGCCAGATTTCGCTTTAGGTCCAATTCCAAAGGTCTTGGTGAGGCGCAAGTTCATCACAAAGTGATTCGGTCCCGTCTCAGAGTTAATGGGCACAAGCTTTCCGCCTCCCAGCACGTCGAAAGTTCCCAAGCTTGTGCAATAAATGCTGTTTTGTGGACCGGTAGGTTGAGACGTGTTAGGACAGGTCGCAGACGACACAAACCCCGGACGATCATTGTAGATCTGATCCCCGTTCACGTCGATGGCAGATGTGATGTTAAAAGGAGATCCGGAAGTGAATACCATGAAGGGGCTCAGCCGGAACAGATAAGGCAAAGAGATGCTGCCGCCGAGAAAAACGCGATTCCTGACGTCAAACGCCGCACGGCCATAATCCTGCCGGATGTTATAGGAATTGGACACAAAACCTGGAGCAAAAGAACTGCCGCCTCCGCTGCCCGAGGCGTCGCTGTCGGCGTAGCTGAGCGAATAATATCCAAATAGCTGCACCTTGGAGCCCACACGCACATTCGAGTTCATCATCAGCTGGTTTTGCTTGAAGTTGGCCTCGGAAACGTAACGGTAGATATTGCCTCCGGTGATCGGGGGACAGTTCGGAGCACAAGGTGTGCCTGGGTAAGGAGCATTTGCGTTGATGAGGGCGAGCTCGTCGAAACCACGCGAACTTAGGTAAATCACCGAGAGGGTTGCCGATTTTGTGAGCTGGCGTTCCACCCCGAGTGCTCCCTGCAGTGTGTAAGGAGCGTGTAGTCGCGGGCTGATCTGATAAATGTTGGATTTCCCCGATACGGGACCGCAGTTGGAGAAGGTGGTGACCGGCACATCCACGCCCGCAAAGCAAGTCGGATTGTCGATAATGAACTGCTGTTGGATAACGCCGTTCAGCCGTTCCGCTTGCAGAATTTGTGTAGTCTGAAAGCGATCATAAAAGATTCCATAGCCGCCACGAATGACCACCTTCGGAGGAGCGCTTTTGCCGCCAACGCCCCACGCGAAGCCAAAACGCGGCGCCCAGTCTCCCCGGTCGGGAATGTAGTTTTGGCTTTCGAAACGCAGACCTCCGCTCAAGGTAAGGTTCGGCTTTACTCGCCAATCGTCTTGGACATAGGGTTCAATGTCGTAATAAGTAGCCGCGGCAGTAGGAACTCCTACGGTATATGTCAACTGCGTGGCGTAGGGCGTTCCACCGCCGATCAACTGCTGCTCGGCATAGCGCAAAGAGATTGGACAGGGGGGATTTGTTCCGAGCGCGGTGCAATTTGAGGGCGTGTAAGTATCGGGCAAAATGCTTGGCAGGGAGGAAAACGTAAAGGTTCCGTTGAATCCTGAAGTGGAATAATTCGTGTCCTGCGTGAGCCGCACTCGCCCGCCGAACTTGAGGGCGTGATTGCCGGAAATCAGCGACGTATAGTTCTGCCATTCGTAATTATTCTGCTGATCGTTTTGATTGCCCGAGGCGTAGCCGCCACCTGTAAAAGAGCCGAGCACAGTCACGGTTGGGTTGCTGTCGGTCGGAGTCTGAAGTGAGTTATCTCGGTTGTATTGGAATCGAATTTCGTTGACGATCTTGGATCCGATTACCTGGGTGTCGCTGAATTGCAAAGTGTCTTCCGTGGTTTGCGAATAATAAGCCTGGGTAGGAAGATCCAACGGGCTGCCGAGGTTGTTGGTTTCTGTGTCGCGGTAGTACTGGTAGCGCAGCGTGAGCGTGTTGTTCTTCGTCGGAGCCCAATCAATACGAGGCCCCACATTGGTTCGCTGGTGCGGGTTGGAGATTGACTCGATGATCGGTGTTTCTGTTAACGAAGGATCAAGCACGTACGCGTTGGTTGCAGACAGATCGTTGATAACCCGGCGGTCAAGATTAAAGAAAAATGACGAGCTCTTCGTGATGGGACCACCCAGGTTTCCGTTGTACTGGATCGAATAATAAGGCGGCTCATTGACCAAAAAGGGATCCGGTGAATTGAAAGGAGAATCATTGCCCAGCACAAAGAATTGTCCGTGGAGCTTGTCGGTGCCGGGCTTGGTGAAGATTTCGATACGGCCGTATCCCAGCTTGTCGTACTCGGATGAAAACGGATTTTGGTTGATGCGAATCTCGCGAATGGACGACTTTGGCGGAAGCTGGCCGGCAGTGAATCCGTCGATATACATCTGACCGCCATTCGGACCGGCGGAAGGCCCGGCAAGCGCTTCCAGATCCGACTGCAACTCATCAGGGTCATCGGGCAGGGCTTCGAGTTCTTTTCCAGAGATCGTAATCGCGCCCGCATTGTTGGAGGGATTCACGTCAATGGTTGGTGCGGTGTCAGAAACCTGAACTTTCTGTTGCTCCACTTCAATTGCCATCGCGACGTTGAGACGCAGAGGCTGATCGGCAATCACAACGTTGTCGTTCTCGAACAATGTGAATCCCGGAGCAGCGACCGTAAGTACGTATTTCCCGGCCGCCAACGACTTGAACTCGAACATGCCCTGCGCATTGCTCTGAACCACAATTGGAGATCCAGCGGCTGGCGTCATAATGACGCTCGCCCCAGAGATAGCTGCGCCGGAGGGGTCAGTGATTTGTCCGCGCAAACCTCCGGTAGCTGTCTGAGCCAATAACGCACTGACCGGCAAAACAAATAAAAGAACAAAAAGCAGGTATTTCTCAACCTTCATTGGATAGTCCTGTTTACTCTAGACGTATGAATCTATAAAAGCTGCGGAACAATTTTTTTCAGGCGGGCATTTATTGGCTTGCATCACCACCAGGAGCGCCCCCCAAACTCCAGGGCGCCAGCATCATGGCCTGACTGCCGTTGGGTGCGGCCTGCAGGATCGGCTCCACTCCGCTGAGCAGGGTGATTGCCGTACCACCGGTACTCGCTGTGCCTTCAGTTGTAACAATCAGGACCGCATCGCCTTTGTGCAGATCGGCGAGGGTCACCGCAGGCATGCGGCTCAACATTTGCTGGAAGTCAAAGCTGCCACCCTGGCGCATGCCGCCGCCGGTTCCGCCATTGCTCTGATTCGTTGCTGCGGGGGGACCACCGCCTTGCGCACCGTCGCCTGCAGCTTGCCCGCTTGCGGGCCTCGAAGTACCCGCCGCTCCCGGAGTTCCTGGAGGCATGGATCCTTTCAACCGCATCGCGATGCGCTGCGCCATCTCCGGCGGCAATTTATGAAGCTGCGATTCTGCTGTGATCTTCACCTGCACCGGCCTCTTACTCAATAGATCTTGAACGACGATGGTGCTGGCGCTTGCGTCGACTGAATTGACCAGACCCGCGACATTACGGAAGCTGCCAGTAACAATTTCGTCCGCCGTCAACTGGGCGCCATCGGGGCTGCGATCGCCGCGCGCGCGGAGCTGATCGCCCGGATGGATTTCCTGCAAAGTGCTCGGCTTGGCGTCATCGAATTTCACCGAATCGGAGGAGTAGCGGCGGAATATGGTGTTCTTCGACGTTTGCACCGCAATATTTTTCTTTCCACCCAAACTGGTCACAGAAATCGTGATGGCGCCGGTCGCCGGATCGACAGCGCTCACCAGCCCTCCCATGCCTCGCTTCTGCCAGTCCTGCTGCTCCTTCTGATGAAGCGCTTCGAGATCGGTGTGCGGTATTACGATAACTTCCAAAGCAGCGATCGAATTGCCGTCGGCCGACCCCTGGCCGCGCACGCGAACTCTGTCACCCGCCTGTAAGGCCTGTAACTGGATCGGAGTAGCGTTCTTGAGATCCTTCTCGCCCGGCGCAATACTCAATATGCGAGCATTGGGCTGCACCGTCACCGTCACGTCAGGACCCGAGTCTGGAGTCAAGGTGATGACGTTGCCATTGATCGCTTTGATGGCGCCTAACTTCCTGGCGACCGCAGGCTGACCAGTAGTTTGAGCCGGAGATTGGGCATACGCCGAATACACCGCACCCGTTATGCTCGCGAAAAATACAATCGTCGCGACTACTACTCTCTTCGATTTTGATTCCATTGTTCACCTTCTACTTTACATCTCGGCAAGCTTCGGAAGTCCATGATTTACAAAGTTTTACCCAGACAAAACAAGTGGCGCATGAACGACTCGCCGCGAAAAGGGAAGACTTTTAACTCAGATGTCTGTGACATCTGCGCCGAGATTCGTTGCAGAAATTGACCGTGAGGATGTGCATCGATCTTCGGCCGTTGGTTGTTTTCGCTTGTCTTCGAAGCCGATAGCCGCACACTCATCAGCTCACCGATTCTGCCTAAAGAATTCTCTCGTGGGTGTAACCGGCAGACACCAACGCTGCCAGCAGTTCCGCAATGTGATCGGGCCCTCGAGTTTCCATAGTGATGTCGATGGCCGTGTCGCCTAAGTTGACTCCATGATAGGCACGGTCATACGCGGTTTCAACAATGTTGGCCCGGTGGTCGGCAAGCAGTCCTGTGAGCCGGTGCAGAGCGCCGGGGTAGTCCGGCAGATGAACGCGCAAGCGCACCAGGCGACCGTCCTTGACCAAGCCGCGCTCGATGATGCGGGAAAGCAACGTGACGTCGATGTTGCCGCCGCAGACAAGTACAGCCACTCGCTTTCCCTGGAGAGGGAGTTTTCGGTTCAGTACCGCGGCGATGGCGGCAGCTCCTGCGCCTTCGGCGAGCGTCTTCTCGCGTTCCAGAAGCAACAGAATCGCGTTCGCGATTTCTTCTTCTTCTACCGTAACGATATCGTCCACATACTTTTGAACCAGCGGAAGCGTGCGTTCCCCCGCACGGCGCACTGCAATTCCGTCGGCAATCGTCTTTGCCGATTGCAACGTAACCGGCTTACCCTCGGCCACGGCGGCTTTCATGGAAGGAATTCGCGAAGGCTGCACTCCGAAGACCTGCACCCCAGGATTCGTTTCCTTCACCGCACAGGCGATTCCTCCGATCAGTCCACCGCCGCCAATCGGCGCTACGATTACTTCAATACTGGGATGCTGCTGCAAAATTTCAAGGCCAAGCGTTCCCTGCCCCGCGATGACTGCGTCGTCGTCGAAAGCATGAATGAGAGTTAGGCGATCCTGTTCGCTCTGCATGACCGCCTGTTCGTAGGCTTCGTCGTAATTCGTCCCGTGAAGCACGACCTCGGCGCCATAGGCGCGAGTTGCCGACACTTTAGTGAGCGGCGTGGGAAGCGGCATCACGATACGAGCATGGATTTTGCGGCGTCCGGCGTGGTAAGCCACGCCCTGCGCATGATTTCCCGCCGATGCCGCGATCACACCGTGGGCACGTTCCTCTGGCGTGAGCGTGAGCAGTTTATTCAGAGCGCCGCGCTCTTTAAAAGCGCCGGTTCGCTGCTGGTTATCGAGCTTGAGGAAGATGGAATTGTTGGTAAGCCCGGAAAATGTTTCTGAATGCGTGCAGGGAGAAACGCGAATGTCCGCACGAATTCGGTTGAGGGCGGATTGGATATCTGCCAGCTGGATCATGACGCGGGAGTAGTCATCTTACTACGCTCCATCTCAGCCTCGCTGCATTTAGAGGATCTGGCACCGACGGTCATGATTACGAAGCGATTTGCCGTGCCGTGGAAACGACAGGCACGACAGGCCGGAGGGAAAGCGCCTTGAGATAAGCGTCGACACAGGCGGCCGCCTTGCGGCCCTCGGAGATCGCCCAAACAACAAGCGATTGGCCGCGACGCATGTCGCCTGCAGCGAAAATGCCGGGAATCGATGACATGTAATTCTGATCCGTCGCCACATTGCCGCGGTTGTCGAGTTGAACGCCTAACTGCTCGATCATGCCGCTCCGAACCGGGCCGAGGAAGCCCATGGCAATCAGCACCAGGTCGGCGTCCATCGTAAACTCAGAGGCGGCAACAGGCTCAAACTTCGGGGGAGGGCCAACTCTTACGGCGTGAAGCTGATTCACCTTGCCTTCGTCGTCGCCGGTAAATTTCACAGTCGCAATGCTCCAGTCGCGCACTCCGCCTTCTTCGTGAGCCCCTTCGATGCGCAGTTGCATCGGCCAGAGCGGCCAGGGAGTCAACGGCGAACGTTCATCGGGCGGTTTGGGCATGATTTCAAACTGGTGAACCGACAGTGGCTTCTGACGATGTACTGTGCCCAAACAGTCGGCGCCGGTATCGCCGCCGCCAATGATAACCACGCGTTTGCCAGTCGCAAGAACTGCGATAGCGGGATCAATGGTGTCGCCCAGGCAACGTTTATTCTGCTGCGGCAGGAATTCCATCGCGTAGTGAATTCCCTTCAGCTCACGTCCCGGAACTTTCAAATCGCGCGGCTGCTCGGACCCGCCCGCGAGAACAATGGCATCGAACTCTCGCCGCAAATCTTCCACTGGAATTTTCTTGCCGACCTCGGCATTGGTAACAAACTTCACCCCTTCGGCGGACATCTGCTCAAGGCGGCGATCGACAACATGCTTCTCCATCTTGAACTCAGGAATCCCGTAGCGAAGCAATCCACCGATGCGATCTGCCTTTTCGTAGACAACGACCGCATGACCCGCGCGACATAACTGTTGAGCCGCAGCCAATCCCGCCGGACCCGAACCGACGATAGCCACTTTTCTTCCGCTGCGATGCTTTGCCGGCTCAGGACGGATCCATCCCTCTAAGAATCCGCGCTCGACAATATTTTTTTCGTTTTGTTTTATCGTGACCGGAGGCTGATTGATTCCCAAGACACAGGAGGCTTCGCAAGGCGCGGGACAGATACGGCCAGTGAATTCAGGAAAATTGTTGGTAGCGTGCAATTGCCGAACAGCATCTTTCCAGCGCCCGCGATACACCAGATCGTTCCAGTCAGGAATGAGGTTGCTGACTGGACATCCCGTTTGGCAGAATGGAACGCCGCAATCCATGCACCGGGCTCCCTGCTTGCGCAGTTTTTCCTCGGGAAAATCCTGGTAGATCTCAAACCAGTCGTTCACCCGCTCTAAGACTGGACGGCGCGGCGCCAGCTCTCGCGAATAATCCATGAAGCCGGTCGGCTTACCCATGCAGCACCTGCCCAACTTGCGTCAGCAAATTGTTTCGAACCTGCGCAGGTTGCATACGCTCAGCAGCAGTGGATTGAACAAAGGTGGAGGTGACCGGGACATAGGCATGTTGGCTGCGCCCCACTCCCAGCACGCGCTTGAATTCGTGTGGGAAGATTTTGATGAAGCGCGACGCCACGTCTTGCCAGTTATCCAGAATCCACTGCGCGCGCCGGCTCGCGGTCAGATCCAGATGACGCGTAACCAGATCGCGGACTATTTGCATATCTTGACCATCGAGCAACGGCTCGAGATCGACCGACTCGAGATTACAGCGATTCTCGGCAAAATCCGAACGCTCATCGAACACATAGGCGATGCCACCGCTCATGCCCGCCGCAAAATTTCTTCCGCACGAGCCCAGCACAACTACCAGCCCGTTTGTCATGTATTCGCAACCATGGTCGCCCACGCCTTCGACCACAGCGGTCGCTCCGGAGTTGCGAACCGCAAAGCGCTCGCCTGCGACTCCGTTGAAGAATGTTTCTCCACTGGTCGCGCCGTAAAGAGCTACGTTGCCGATTAGAATGTTTTCTTCTGCCGCAAATCCTGAGGCGCGCGGCGGATATACGATGATTCGGCCGCCTGATAGGCCTTTCCCCACGTAATCGTTTGCCTCGCCTTCGAGCGTGAGCGTAACCCCTTTCGACAGGAAAGCTCCCAGACTTTGTCCGGCAGATCCTGTGAGCTGAATTCGCACCGTGTCGTCGGGCAGCCCCGCGGAGCCATAGCGCCGAGCAATTTCGCCACTCAACATGCTCCCGACCGAGCGGTGAATATTGCGCACCGCCAAATTCACTTCGATCGGCGACAAATTGCTGAGCGCTTGGTGAACTTGCCCGAGGATCTTGTGATCCAGCGCCTGCTCCAGGCCGTGATCCTGGGCGTGCACGCGCCGCCTCACAACTCGCGAAGGTACCGGCGGATTGTAGAGAATGGCTGAAAAGTCGAGCCCACGCGCCTTCCAATGATCCTTCCAGAAATCGACGGCAGGTTCTACGTCGAGCATGTCGACGCGGCCAACCATTTCGTCCACAGTGCGGAATCCCAACTCCGCCATGTACTGCCGAAGCTGTTCCGCGATGAAGAAAAAGAAGTTGATCACATGCTCGGGCTGACCTTGAAACCGTTTGCGCAGCTCGGGATCTTGCGTGGCGATGCCCACCGAACAGGTATTCAGATGGCACTTGCGCATCATGATGCAGCCCATCGCAATCAGAGGAGTGGTGGCAAAGCCAAATTCTTCGGCGCCCAACAGAGCGGCAATGGCCACGTCGCGCCCAGTCTGCAGCTTGCCATCGGTTTGCACCCGGATGCGGCTGCGTAGATCGTTCAACAACAACACCTGCTGCGTTTCGGCTAAACCGAGTTCCCATGGTATGCCAGCGTGCTTAATGGAACTCAAAGGCGACGCACCGGTGCCGCCAGTGTCGCCACTGATCAGCACGACATCGGCATGCGCCTTCGCCACGCCAGCCGCAACCGTGCCAACGCCAACTTCCGCCACTAACTTAACTGCAATGCGAGCTTGCGGATTGACGTTTTTCAAGTCATAGATCAGCTGCGCGAGATCCTCGATGGAATAGATGTCGTGATGCGGCGGTGGTGAGATCAGCCCGACCCCGGGAATCGAGTGCCGCAAACGCGCGATCACTTCGTCGACTTTATGTCCAGGGAGTTGTCCGCCCTCTCCGGGTTTCGCGCCCTGCGCCATCTTGATCTGCAGCTCATCAGCGTTAACTAGATAGTTCGCCGTCACGCCGAACCGCGCCGAAGCCACCTGCTTGACGGCGCTTCGCCGCAAATCACCGCTCGCATCGGGCTTGAAGCGTTCTTCGTCCTCACCGCCCTCGCCCGTATTCGACTTTCCGCCAATGCGGTTCATGGCAATGGCGAGCGTCTCGTGCGCCTCCTTGCTGATCGAACCAAACGACATGGCGCCCGTGGTGAAGCGCTTCACGATTTCTTTCGCCGGTTCGACTTCGTCCAATGGCACGGGCATTTCGCTCTTCTTAAACTTCATCAAGCCACGGAGCGTGCACAGGTTTGCGCTTTGCTTGTCGATGAGATCGGTGTATTCCTGAAACGTCTTGAAGCTGTCCTGCCGCACCGCCTGCTGAAGTTTGCTGATGGTCTGAGGGTTGAGCAGGTGATATTCACCATTGACGCGCTGGTGATAGCTGCCGCCGACCGCTAACTCAGTCTCAAACTCTGTGAGCGGACGGAAGGCGTACTCGTGCTTCATCTGCGCCTCAGCCGCGAGCACACCAAGTCCAACTCCTTCCAGGCGGGAGGTCGTGCCAGTAAAATACGAGTCAATCAATTCTTTGTTCAACCCGATGGCTTCGAAAACCTGCGCTCCCTGATAGCTCTGTAGCGTGGAGATACCCATCTTCGAAAAGGTCTTCAGCAGGCCTTTCTTGATTGCCTTCATGAAGTGCTTGACGGCTAGTTCCGGGGTAATGCCATCCCCTAACTCGCCGCGCCAAACCAGGCTTTCAACACTTTCAAGCGCAAGATAGGGATTGATCGCGCTCGCCCCGTATCCGCTGAGAAGCGCAAAATGCATGACTTCACGCGGCTCGCCGGATTCGGTGATCAGCGCAACCTGTGTTCGCGTTTCTTCCCGTACCAGCAGATTGTGCACTGCGGCCAGCGCCAGCAGGCATGGGATGGGAGCGTAATCTTTATCCACGCCGCGGTCGGAAAGAATCAGCAGCGAGTATCCAGCTTTCACTGCCAGCGAAGCTCGCTGGCAAAGCTCATCCAGAGCGCGCCTGAGTCCCGCTTCGCCGTCTCTCGCTCGAAACAACGCGGGCAGAGTGGTCGCCAGCAAATCGCGATTCGATACCCGGCGCAGTTTCTCCAGTTCGCGATTCGAGAGCAACGGATGCGCCAGCTTCAGCATGTGGCAGTTCTCCGGCGCTTCCTCCAAAATGTTGCGCTCGCTCCCGATATAGCTGATCAGTGACATCACCATCTCTTCGCGAATGGGATCGATCGGTGGATTCGTCACCTGCGCGAAGAGTTGCTTGAAGTAGTTGAACAGCGACTGTGGCTTGTCGGAGAGGCAGGCTAGTGGCGTATCGGTGCCCATGGAACCGATCGGCTCTTCACCCTTCGCCGCCATGGGCGCGAGAATCATCCGCAGATCCTCATCGCTGTAGCCAAAAGCACGCTGCCGCCGAAGCAGAGTTTCGGCGTCCGGAAAGTGCATGCGCGAGGGCTCTGGTAATTGATCAATCGTGATCTGATTGTCTTTCACCCACTCGGCATACGGCTGTCGCGAGGCGAGTTTCTGCTTGATCTCCTTATCGGAAACAATGCGGCCTTCGACCATATCGACCAGGAACATCTTCCCTGGCTGAAGCCGGCCTTTGCTCTTGACTTGCTCCGGAGCAATGTCGAGCACGCCCGCTTCCGAAGCCATCACGACAAGGTCGTCGTGCGTCACCACATAACGTCCCGGCCGCAAGCCGTTGCGGTCGAGCGTCGCCCCAATGACGCGGCCGTCTGTAAACGCGATGGCCGCGGGCCCGTCCCAAGGCTCCATTAGGCACGCATGGTATTCGTAGAACGCGCGCTTCTCCGGCTTCATGTGCGGATTGCCCGACCACGCTTCTGGAATCAGCATGGCCATTACATGCGGCAGGCTGCGTCCTCCCTGCAAGAGCAACTCGACAGCGTTATCGAAATTCGCGGAGTCGCTACCGTCCGGCGCAATAATGGGATGCAGTTTTTTAATGTCTTCGCCGAATAGCGGTGACTGCAGCAGCGACTGGCGGGCCTGCATCCAGTTGACGTTGCCGCGTAAGGTGTTGATTTCGCCATTGTGGGCGACATAACGATACGGGTGCGCCCGCTGCCAGCTTGGAAAAGTATTCGTCGAGAAGCGCTGGTGCACCAGGCACAACGCGCTCATTGCGTCGGGGTCCGCTAATTCGCGATAAAAATTCGCAATCTGCGGGGCCAGCAACAAGCCTTTGTAAACGATGGTTCGGCAAGACAACGACGGGATGTAAAACATCTCCGCGTCTTCAATGCCGGACTCTCGAATCTCATTCTCCGCCCGCTTGCGCACGACGTAGAGCTTGCGCTCAAACGTGTCTTCGTCCATGCCCGTTGCGCAGCGCACGAAAATCTGTTGAATGTAAGGCTGCGAAGCCCGCGCCACTCGGCCGATCGCAGACGCATAAACCGGAGTATCGCGCCAGCCTAATAAAGTCAAGCCCTCTTCACGCACGATGCGCTCAAGAATTCCTTCGCACTGCAAGCGCTGGTGCTTTTCGACCGGAAGGAAAGTCATTCCGACGGCGTAAGTGCCGGGCTTAGGGAGTGCGAACCCCAGCTTCTCGCATTCGCGCGCAAAAAACTTATGGGGAATTTGGATGAGGACGCCCGCGCCGTCGCCAGTTTCCGGATCGCAACCACAGGCACCCCGATGCGCTAAATTGAGAAGAACCTGGATTCCCTTACGGATAATGTCGTGACTCTTATGCCCGCTGATGCTGGCGACAAACCCGATGCCGCAGGCGTCATGCTCCTGCCCAGGGTTGTAAAGACCCTGAGCCATGGGCAGACCGTTTCTCGAGTTTAGACGCGTCATCTTGGACTCCGTCCGGGGGCGGTCAATTCCTGCCAATACATTTGTTCTGGGGCGGGCGCTCCGCGGGG
This sequence comes from Acidobacteriaceae bacterium, assembly GCA_003132445.1. GTDB lineage: Bacteria > Acidobacteriota > Terriglobia > Terriglobales > Acidobacteriaceae > Sulfotelmatobacter. The sequence goes on from PKXU01000185.1 coordinate 22,115, forward strand.
CCACAGAGCATCGCACACTTCTGCTCAGAAACGGACACTACGTATTCTCTTGTCTTATGGCAGGCAAAGTACAATGCAGAATTTCGATGCAAGCTATGCAAATTTCGGGGTATATTCTGACGCCAGGGCTTCCGCCTGGTGGTTGCCAACTGCGGCCACTCCGCTATAATTTCGCCACCCATGGACTTTGATCAGCTCATTACGTTTCTGGAAGTAGCCCGGCAGGGCAGTTTTTCTCGTGCCGGAGAAAAGGTTTTCCGCTCCCAGTCGGCTGTCAGCGCCCAGATCCGCCAACTGGAGCAGGAGTATGGCGACCGGCTTCTCGATCGCTCGGGCAAAACCGTGAAACTGACCCCGGCCGGTCAGGTTTTTTTTGAATACGCCGAGCGTTTAAAGGCCCTACGGGATGAGTCCCTGACGGCAGTCGCCGACCACAGCGGCACACCCCGCGGTACTTTGCGTGTAGGCGCCAACGAAGCTACCTGTCTGTATGTCCTGCCCGAGGTCTTTGCCGAATACTGCCGGCGCTATCCTCCGGTGCAGATCAGCATCTACCGTAACTTCAGCTACAAAATCGTAGAGAAGCTGGAAAACGGGCAGGTGGAAGTCGGCATTCTTACCTTGCCGATCCAGTCGCCAAGCCTGAAGATCCAACCCATTTTCCGCGACAAGCTGATGTTGATGGTAAGCCCCAAGAATCCGCTGGCGAAGTTCAAAGTAGTGCCGGTCAGCGAGATCGTGAAACAACCTCTGCTCTTTCCGAAGACGGGACACACTCGCAGGCTGCTCGACAAGTTATTTCGTCCGCATCAGGCCGAATTGCAGGTTCGAATGGAGCTTCCCAGCATTGGAATGATCAAAAGCTTCGTGGCTGCAGACTTAGGCGTGTCGCTGATCAGCGCATCGTTTGCCCGCGATGAAGTCGAAGCCGGCCGTGTGAAGTTGATTGATCTTGAGGACGCATTGCTCTACCGCGAACTTGGACTGGCCTACCGCCGCGATCGAACTTTGTCCGTAGCCTCGACGGCTTTCGTCGGTCTTTTGCGTCAGTTTGCCACACAGATGAAGAAGGCCGAAGCGTAAAGCGCGAGTTCGGACGAATCGCGCGTGCGAGATTCAGTTGCCGACCTTTGCAGCTTTCGCGGTATCTGACGCGAGCGAACCGTGCGCGGGCTCAATAATGTGCAACCCACACTCGGTCTTGGCGAAGCCCGCCCAGCGTCCCGCCCGTGGATCTTCTCCCGGACGCACTGCGCGCGTGCAGTGCGTGCATCCAATGCTGGGATAGCTCTGATCATGAAGCTCGTTGTAGGGCACATCGTGATCGTGGATATAACTCCACACTTCCTTTGACGTCCAGTCGACAATCGGATTTACTTTCACCAGGCCGAATTTAGCGTCCCATTCGACTCTGCGCGCGCTTGATCGTGACGAGGTCTGATCGCGTCGAATGCTCGTGATCCAGGCGCCCAGTTCGCTGAGCTTGCGGCGCAGTGGTTCCACTTTGCGCAAATTGCAGCACCGGTCCGGATTTCCCGTCCACAATGCCGCCCCGTGAGTGCTCTCTTGCACCTCGGGCGAGAGAGCCGAATAGACCTTCTCAATCTCAATTCCGTATTTTTCTTCGATCCGGTCCATCAGATTGTAGGTCTCGGGAAAAAGGAATTCAGTGTCGATCGTGAAAAGCCGGAAATCTTTGCGCACTCGCGAAGCCATATCGATCAGCACCATTCCTTCGGCGCCGAATGCCGAAGAAATTGCAACAGCATTTCCGAAGGTTTGGAAAGACCAATGCAAGGTTCGCTGTGCACTCCAACTATCAGAGGCGCTTTGTATGTCTGCAATCTCTTGTTTCATTCGTGATCTTTCACGCGAGTGGCTCCTCATTCGTTCTCAAATCCACCATCGAAAGAGTGTCGGAAAATAATGCCGAGGGAATCCTGATTTCGTCGCCCGCCGGATTCGTCACGGCAAACGTCCCTGTTAGCGCTGCAGAGTCAACGAAACGCACAACCTCGCCCACAACCAGCAGCGTGGGAGCGGCCAAATGAGGCGCGAGAGAGAGCTCGGCAATCGTCGTTCGGTGCGTTCGTTGCTGCGGAGTTGTGGCGCGAGAAATAACGGCGCAAGGCGTTTCGCCCTTAAGCCCAGCTGCCGTTAGCTTCGCTCCGACATCGGGATAATTCTGTCCGGGCATGTAAATCACCAGCGTCGCGCCGCTTCCCGCGAGCTTGCTCCAGTTTGCGGCTTCACTGCCGGAGGCCTGATGCGCGGTGATGAAAACAAGCGCTGATGAAGCTCTGCGATGAGTCAGCGGAATCTGCGCCGCTGCGGCTGCGCCCAGAGCAGAAGTTACTCCCGGAACAATCTCGTAAGCGATCCCGGCCCGCCGCAGCGCTTCGATTTCTTCCCCGGCACGCCCGAAGATTAACGGATCGCCGCTCTTCAGCCGAACCACGCGCAGCCCGGAATCAGCCAGGGCAATCATCAAGAAGTTGATCTCCTCCTGCGCGATCTTCTTTTTTCCGCAGCGCTTCCCGACGTTGTGTACTTGCGCTCTAGACGGAATAAGTTTCAAAATCTCCGGCGCAACCAGATCGTCGTGCAGCACAGCATCGGCCGTTCTGAGCAGGCGCAGCGCCTTTAACGTCAGTAACTCCGGATCTCCTGGCCCTGCGCCCACCAGATAAACTTTGCCTTTCATGCTCCTTCTCCTTTGGCGGCGAGTTCCGGAATTTCAGCCAGCGCCGCTTCGACGGCTTCGCGGCTGGCCAGCGAATGCAACAGCTCCAGCTTGCGTACCTTATTGAGATCGCTGGCGAGAATGAGCTCTCGCGTCTTACCAAGTTCTGCCACCCACGCGGCATATCCAGGACCAAATTGCTTTTCCAGCTGCTGTCGAATTTTCTGCGCCAATGACGGGCTTTGTCCCGAGGTTGACACCGCAATTTGCAAGTCTCCGCGACGCACCACCGCGGGATAAAAGAAATCGCACAGATCGGGCACATCGACTACATTGCAAAGCACTCTTCGTCTCTGCGCTTCGTAATAGACGCGTTCATTGAGTATGCGAGAATTTGTCGCCACCACAGCCAGGAAGGCGCCATCCAAATCCTCGGGTGCGAAAGCGCGGAGTTCGAGTTCGAGTTTTCCCGCACGCGCCCATTCGCGAACCGCCGGGCTGGCATCGAGCGCGACCACGCGGATGTGCGCTCCCGCTTCCAACAGACCACCAATCTTGGGCTCGCCGATTTTTCCCGCGCCCACAACCAGGCATTGCTTGCCTTCCAGTTTTAGAAACATAGGAAATAAGTTAGTCACCGGCGCCTCCTGCGGAGTGCGCCAGACTCCGAGACGGGTCCGGCAGATCACGAGCCACAGCAGGTACGGCTTCGCCGGCCAGAAATTCGCGCAACTCCGTATCGCTGTGCCGGACAAAGAACCGCCGCAGATTTTCTCCTGGTTCGCGTTGCGCCAGATATCGTCCCAACAGACGTTCGAGAGCGTCCGGCACTTCGGTCGCAGCGCAGCGATATCCGACTGGCCTCGCCGTGGCTTGATGCAAGCCCAGCGCGCCCCCCACGCAGAAGTAATAAGCATCGACCAGGCGATCCTGAACTTTGATCTTCTTGCCTTCAATGCCAACGTCGGCAATCCAGTGCTGTCCGCAGCTGTTGGGGCATCCGGTAACGTGCAACTTCAGGTGCTGATCGAAACCGGGCAATCGTTCTTCCAATTCTTCGACCAGCCAGCGCGAGAAGCTTTTAGTTTCGGTAATTGCCAGCTTGCAGAATTCCGTTCCGCTGCACGCAACCGTGCCGCGCCAGAATGACGACCCGCCGACCTTCAATCCGATCGCGTCGAATTCTTTAGCCAGAGGTTCGGCGTTGAGGATGGGGACGTTGACAACGAGCAAGTTCTGCATGTTGGTGGCGCGCAATTCGCCGCCCGCAAAGCGCTCGGCAAGATCCGCAGCCGCCTGCATCTGCTCCGCATTGATTCGTCCCCGCAACGCGACCGCACCCACATACGAAAGACCGGGCTGTTTCTGCGCGTGGATTCCTATGTGATCGCGGTAGACATCGTCAGGCGGATGCTCCTCGACGGCGGGATCGAGTTTGAATCTAATGCGGCCTTCAAGTTCTTCGAGAAAACGTTCAGCAGTCCATCCGTGCCGCAGAAATAGAAATTTCAGGCGAGCGCGTTCGCGATGTTCCCGCAGCACATCGGAATCGCGGAACAATTCGGCGATGCCCTTGATCACCGGAAGAACCTGGTTCCAACGAACGAACGCATTCAACCGCGCTCCCAGATACGGTTCCGTGGAAAGGCCGCCGGCGACCCGCAGCGAAAAGCCTACTTCGGGCTTCCCCCCAACTACGCGGGCCAACGCAGTCAAGCCAATGTCATTGATTTCAGGATAGGGACACCACACCCGGCATCCGGTGATGGAGATCTTGAACTTGCGCGGCAGGTTATAAAAGTCGGAATTACCCGCCAGCAGCCGCGAGGCCTCCAGCACCAACGGCGAGGCGTCAATAATTTCGTCGGCATCCACACCTGCGACCGGACACCCGGTCACGTTGCGCGTCACGTCGCCGCAAGCGCCCATTGTATTCAGACCAACAGCCCACAAGCCTTCGAGCACTTCCGGCAACGATTCGATCGTGACCCAATGCAGCTGAATATTTTGTCGCACCGTGAGGTCGGCGATTCCATTCGCGTGTTGGCGAGTGAGGTTGGCGATGGCACGCAACTGCTGCGAATTCATCATGCCGTTGGGAATGCGAATGCGAACCATGAAGCGCTGCAGGGCGCGGCCTTCGCCACCTTGTCCGCCAGTGACACCTGCTCCATCGCCCTGAGTGTAAACGCCCCACCAACGGAAATAAGTTCCGATCCATTCCGGAGGAATGGAATCGAAGCCTTCGCGCGCGAAACGGCGAATCTCCGCGAGCCCTTGCCAGGGATTCATGGCGCGCTTGAGGCGCTCGACTTTTTGTGCTTTGGTTTCTTTGGCTGTAGTTGTCATAGGTTCATTTGGAAAATAAAAAACCCACCGCCAGGTTCGTCTGGCGATGGGTTGATGAGTGCCGGTATTAAGAAAAATCTCTTAGGTCAGCAGTCTCCCCGCGCCAGTGCGCACGCATGCACAACAACAACAAGTGCAGCAGCACATAGCGCAAAAATTGCAGGAGTCTGACATTCCAGTTAGATTCTAGGTTGACCAGCTTCAGCCGTCAACAATCTTACGTAACGCTTGGATTCATAAATTGAATAGAAGGAATCAGATTTTTTGCGGCTGGGCTATCAAGACCCCTGCCTAACTGTAGAATCAGCAACTTAGGATCGGGAAGAAAACTGAACACAATTTTGTACGGACTGAACACAATTTTGTACAGAATGAACGCGAAGATCATGACCGGAAACCCAACCAATAGCCGTCCTTTCCTAGGTGTCGACATCGGTGGCACCAAGGTGGCGGTCGGCCTCGTGGACTGCAATGGCAAGATTCTCGCCAAGGGCCGCAAACCCATGATTGCAACCGACACGGCCGAGGCCGGCTTGCACGCGGTGACTGTCGCCATCGATTCCCTGATTTCTTCTGCGAGGGAAGATGAAATTCAAGGCATTGGAATTTGCGCGCCGGGTCCTTTAGACCCGAAAACTGGCGTTGTTCTCAATCCTCCAAATCTTCCCTGCTGGCGGAATTTTCCACTCGCCGAAAAACTGGCTGCGAAGTATCGCATCCCCGTCAAAGTCGACAATGACGCGAACGCTGCCGCCCTGGCCGAAACGCGCTGGGGAGTTGCGCGGGGTTTCCGTTATGTTTTTTACGCGACCATAGGGACCGGGATTGGGACCGGCATCGTTCTTGATGGCCGCATCTATCACGGCAATACCGGCTCTGCTGGCGAGGGTGGCCACATGAGCATCGATTACCGCGGCCCATCCTGCGGCTGCGGTAAACGCGGATGCATCGAAGTGCTAGCTGCGGGTCCGGCCATTGGCGCACGAGCACGAACCAAGCTTAGCGCAGATCCATCCCTCCATTCCAAGGTTCTGGAACTCGCACATGGAACCGTATCCTCCGTTACCAGCGAATTGGTGGGGCAGGCTTATGCCGCCGGAGATCCGTTAGCGCGCGAAGTACTTCTCGACACCGTCGACGTCTTGGTGCCCTGGCTCGGCAACATCGTCGATCTCTTGGACCCAGATGTTCTCGTAATTGGCGGAGGCGTGGCTGCGATGCTGAAGCCATTTTTTGACGAAATCAAGAATCGTCTTCCCAGCTGTTGCGTCAATCCACATGCCTCTCAGATTCCGCTGTTGATGGCGCACTATGGAGCCGATGCGGGAATCGCCGGCGGCGCAGCCCTATGTTCCTGAACTTTCTGGAATCACAAACTAATTATTGCTCAAGAGGACTACGAATGTTTTTCTCGCGATATTTTCGCAACCCCGCACGCGCTGCGTCGATCATCTTCTTCACAACAACTCTTCTCTCATGGGCTCAGAATCTACCCAAGGCCCCTCGCTCCCAGGTCTTCACGCTGACGCCCGCGCCGGGATATTTCACGGAGCCTTCCATCGCGGTGAATCTGGAAAATCCGCAGCAAGTGGTCGGCGTTTTTCAGGACAATGTGCATGCCGCCTATTCAGGCGACGCCGGACACACTTGGCAACTCGCAGAGAATGTCGACCCCAAAAATTATCGAGTCTCCGGCGATGTCTCTGTCACCTTCGATAATCAGAGTCACGCCTTTGTCTGTTACATCGCCTTCGACAAGCTGGGAACGTTCAATTACTGGGCCCATGGCGCGACCCGCAACGGAATTTTTGTTCGCCGATCTCTCGACGGCGGAAAAACCTGGGAAACAAACCACATTCCAGTCGCAGAACAAACCAGCACGCCGGGGATTCCGTTCGAAGACAAGCCGTACATCGTCGCGGACAATACGAAAAGCAAATACGCCGGAAATCTCTACATTGGCTGGACGCGCTGGAGAATAGCCGATTCGCAGATAGTACTTTCCCGTTCTACCGATGACGGAAAGACTTGGTCGCAGCCGACCGAGATCGACGCCCACCCCGGTTTGCCGCGAGATGATAACGGCGGGGCGGAGGGATTCGATGGCGTGGTTGGACCGGATGGCAGGCTTTACGCAATCTGGAGCCAGGACGACGCGATCATGCTCACAACTTCTCGCGATGGTGGCACGACTTTTTCCCACGCTCGCGCCATCATTCATACGGCGCCCATCATGTTCGCAATTCAAACGCTCGAACGCGCAAACGGATTTCCGCAAATTGCCATCGACCCGAAAAGCAAGCGCCTTTATGTAACGTGGAGCGATTATCGCAACGGCGATCTCGATGTTTTTATCGCCTTCTCTGACAATGATGGCAAGCACTGGTCGGCGCCGGTTCGAGTGAACAATGACCCGATACACAATGGGGCGGAACAATTCTTTCAGTGGCTCGCTGTGGACCCAACCGACGGTTCCATCAACGTGATCTTTTACGACCGCCGGGGCGATCCACAGAATCGGAAACAGATTGTAGTTCTGGCGCGCTCCACAGATGGGGGGCGATGCTTTCAGAACTACGCTTGGACTGATAATCCATTCGAGGCGGGCGGCGTCTTCTTCGGGGACTACAGCGGACTTGCGGCTTATGGCGGACGCGTCTATGGCATGTGGACCGAGAAACCGGCTCCCGCACCGGAAGCGGACAAACCGGAGGACAGTGAGGACAGTAAGGATGCGAAACCACAACCACGGGGCACAATTGTAAAAGTTGGGACTGCAGACTTTACAACGACAGGAAACTCGAATTAAGCTGACTTCACCGGGAGAATCCGCCACCGTTAGGGCCGGCGTCTTGCGTAGCTTTTGACTCTCGACTTTCCAATTCTGCTTGGCGAAGCTCCGTCGCTTCGGTCGGATCTGTTCCCGCCTTCAGAGTGCTTTTTTCAAGGAAATAGCGCCAGCCCTCATGCCGGTCGGCCGAGCTTTGCTCGTTTTCGAACTTCTTCAAGGTGGACTCTGCGTTGGCTCGTCCTTTGACGACCTCGACCACACCCGCGGACTCATACGTGCGGACATTGTGGCGTATAACCACGTAAGAAGCTTTGAGCTCGTCGTTAGTCAAGAAACCTTCCTTCTCGCGATTCCAAAAAAACCCACTACTTTGAGAGTATGCGCGAAGTCCGTGATTAGCAAGCTCATCGCTGCAGCATGAGATTACTCCGCACGCCGGAGCGGTCCTAGAGATGTCTGAAGATCCAAGGCTAAGGTCGCGCATACGCGGGACTATCCGGTTCCGGCCGGTCATAGTCACGGCCATACTTGTTCTTGTGAGCGATTTCCAGGCTGGACTTCGGCAGCACAAAAGTTCCAATGAAGGTAGTGGTTGAACTTACGGTGATTTCCCGTTCCGCTGCCTGCAGCGCGCTCGGCGAAACCGAGGGATGAAAAATATGCATCCGATAGTGACCGGGAATCACGTTGCTCAAACTTATGTCCCCACGCTGATCGGAAATCGCATAATAGGGTGTGTTCAGAGCAATCACAACGGCGCTCATCTGCGGATGAATATTGCAAAAAATGAAAGATATGCCCGGCTTGTCGAATGTAACAAATTGAGTTGAACCGCTTTCATAAAGTCCGAGATCGAATCGCTTTCCGTCGAACAAAGAAAAGACATTGTGAAAAAAAGGATCGTGGTTCGGGAATTCGACCTGACCCCCGGCTGGAATTGCGAGCAACGAAGGATGAAAGCTTTTGTCCCTCTGCACGAGCTGCGGAATTTGCGATGTCTGCTGTCGAGGCGGAGGAGGAGTGGGGGTTGCTCCCAGCGGGGTGAGCCACACCACAACTTTCGACGCATCCCGCTCGTGGCGGCCGTCTTGAGTCAACTGCACCTTGCCTTTGAGGTATACATTTTGTGCAGCCGCAGAGACGCAAAAAGTCAGCACAAGTAGAATGCGGAGCTCGCTCGAACAACGCAGAGAGTTTCGCATGATCAAAATAGTATGCCCATAGCGAGATTGATTTGATTGGCCGTGCTCGCACTGCTGTAGACGGGAAAGCTGTGCAAATGTCTGAACTCCGCAGATAGCAACAAGTCCGATCGAGGCCTATAGACGAGATTTTCCAGCGATCCGCGATTGCGGCCCAGAATTGTTGAGAAGTTGTTGCCATCCACGGCAAAGCCACGAACATCGCTGGCAAAGGCATCGTCTTCAGCGAAGACTCCGTTCAACTCCAGCTTGGACGTGAGTTGAAATTTGAGTTGCGCCCATCCTCCCGCAGAATCAAGGCCATGAATGCTTGTCGCGGAATTGTAAGGAGTACCTCCGAACAGGACTGCGCGGCCAATGCCGGCTCCCAATCCTCCCACTCCTCGGCCTCGATAGAATTCGCCGGAGAGGATCAACCGGCGAAGAATGGGAATTTGCCAATCGGACATGCCGGCCCAGGCGTCGACGAATCGACCCCACGACCAATTCTGGCGGCCGTAATATCCGGCTGCGGCTAAGGTCAACGGATGGCCTGATAGCGTGCGCGTCCAGGCGCTGCGCAGAGCATAAGCTGGCTGTCCGGAATTCTCGCCCGCCTGCGCCGAGCGATAAAACGAGTTATACGGCGGCTCCCAATCCAGATTGTCCAGAACTCCGCCCTGGAACGTTAAAGTCTGTTGGTCCGAGAGATTGAAGCGATGTTCGACTCGAAGTTGCGGCGTCCAACCCCAGAGATTTCCCGCATAGGCAAAGGCCGGGGTTGCAAGCGAAGCAAAGGAGGTGGGTGAAAGCGGCGATATGAACAACGAATCCTGCCCTGCAACGATTGATGTATCCGCCCAATCGAGGCGGAGACTCGCAGTCTGCATGCGGGCGATGCCGAAGTTGACTCCGTTGTTGGTCGCTGGGAATCCTCCGCCAAAATCGAACTGCACGCTTGCTGAACTTTTCGCGTCAGCGACGGTGGGTCCGAACAATTCCAGGCCGATCTCGCTTTGCCGCAAAGTAGCGCCCAAGCTGGCCTGCGGTTCGCCAGGAGCTACAGGCTGTGCATAATCCGGAATGTCCAGATTGTCGGAAGCGCCGACATTGTGAAATGCATTCATCAGCACAATTCCATAAAGACGAGCACGATATTTCGCTGCTGTCTCCACCTTGGTTTGATATTGCTCGTCGATTTTCGAGCCCAACAACTGCGTGGATTCCTCCAGCTTCTGAACTCTCGCTCCCAAGTCCGCGGTTGTCGTTTCAGAAATGATCTGCGATTGGGACTCAGGAGCAACATTTGAATTCACGGAAGATGTTTGGGCGGGCTGAGGGCTCACACTGTTCACTGCCGCAAGCAGAGCAAGAAGCTTCCGCGTCTCCTGCAATTCCTGGCGTAACTCCCGCATTTCAGCACGTGACGCCTCATTCTCAGATCGCATCTGCTCGATCACAGTACTCAGTTCACGCACCTGTGATTCAAGATCCCGCAGCGAAGCGTCTTGCAGTTGTGAAGCGGGAGTGGGCGTTCCTGCCTGGGCCACACTAAAAGTAATCAGAAAAAGGGCACTTGCCGCTGTCATTAAACAGGCACGAAACGCAAGGGGTTCGTGGTTCCTCATACATCCTCCTGGGTGCGACACCGAATGTCGGGAAAAGAAATGGAAACGTACTACGAATCCAAATGCCGAGTTGAATTTTCAGTCGCTTCCTTGGTATCCAGAGTCACGGGCGTTACCTCACGGGTACCCACATCCTCACGATTTTGCGGAGCGTGTGAAGGAATGGTGATCCGGAAGATTGTTCGAGATTCCGCGGAGCGTTCCACTAAAACCTCACCGCCGTGGTCCTCAACAATTTTCTGCACGACCGTAAGCCCGAGCCCGGTGCCGTTTTCTTTTCCAAAGCTCACAAAAGGATGAAACAGCTTGTCACGTATCGGTTCCGCGATGCCGGGGCCATTGTCGGATACAAAAATTCTGACCCAAGTGTTGGTCTGCTCGATTATGACTTCCACCCGGCCCACACGGCTGGGCGCAGCCTCGCAAGCATTCAGCAGAAGATTGTATAAGGCGCGCTCCATCCTGCGCGGATCGAACCACGCCAAATTCTGATTATTACTGTGAACTTCGATCGCTGTTCCCTGATGGCGTGGGTGCAAACGCACTGCCTGCACGGCTCGCTGCACAGTCTCCTGAATGCTGGCATGGATCGGATTCAGCGATTCTCGAGTGCGGGCAAACTCCAGCAGAGAATCAATGAGATCCGTCATCTGATTCACGCCGGTTCGCACCTCCTGATACAGTTCTTCACGCTGTGCGGAAGTCAGTCCTCCATCACAAAGGAATTCAGAATTCGCCACTACCGCAGCGAGGGAATGACGCAGATCGTGAGAAATAGAACTCGCCATGCGCCCGATGGTGGCTAATTGTTCGGACTCGAGCAACGCCTGCTGACTCTTAAGCAGACTCGCGCGCATGCGGTCGAAAGCGGAGCTCAGTTCTGCAACCTCGTCGCTGCCCCGCGGATCAAGAGGATGGTAGAAATCACCACGCTCCAGAGCGCGCACCCCCTCCACCAAGTTGGCGAGCGGACGCGTGAAGGTGTGCGAGATGACGAACACCAGCCCGCTGCCCACCACCACCGCAGAAAGACCGAGCAATAGAAGCAAACGGTTGAGATTGTCGAGGAACCTGGCAGCCTGATCGTAGGATCCCAGTACAATCAGGCGGAATGGGACTTGGTTCTGTCGCGCCAACTCCAGAGAAGTCAGAACAAACTTTTCGTTTCCAATTTCCACGTCCTGCAAACTGCCCTGCGGCGATTCCGTGGCCAGCGCGCGCACAGAAAGAGCTTGCACCTGATTGGGCGCGAGAGTGGTGGCCACAATTTCATCGCCGTAGGCGAAAGCTACCTGACTGGCCGAGACCTTGCTGACCTCGCGAGCCAGGCGATCGTCGATTTCGTAGCCGATGATTAGAAACCCGAGTAGCGGCCCGTCCGTCTTAGTCCCAAAGTAAATGGGCTGCACAAAAGTCTGGTACAGATGGTGCGCGTCAAACCACCAGTGGCTGGAGTCATCTTCGTTTAAGGACCTCTCCACATACTTCTGGGCGGCCTCGCGGGTTAAGCCTTCCGATTTGCTGTGTAGAGCAACCACGGTACCGGTGCGATTGGCCAATACCATCAAGTCGCTTCTGGTCAATGGCCAAAGGTCTTTGGAAGCATCTTGGATAGTGGCAGGATCGTGAGCAGTCATAATGGCGCGCGTAATTGGGAGGTATGCTACCAATTCCGCTGAGCCTGACAACATGACTTCGCGATCGTGTTGAAAATTTTGGAAGATGACGACGGAGTTGCGCAAATCCTGTGCAATTTCTCCCCGCACGTGATTGCGGACGCTACGCCGCACAACCAGAAGCGCCATCGCCGTGAGCCCGGCGGTGATTAGCACCATGGAGAGCAGAAAGCGCGTACGCAGCCGCGTGCGGGGCGCGCGCGCACTGTCTACGTTTCTTCGTGGAATTTGCAACTCGTGCTTTGAGGAAGGAATCACGTGATCTCAACGGACAAATTTGTAGCCCATTCCATGTACGGTGCGGAAATGCACAGGACTGGCCGGATCGCGTTCCAATTTCTGCCGAAGTTTTAAGATGTGATTATCCACGGTGCGGGTCGAGGGGTAATTCTGATATCCCCAAACGTCATTGAGTAATTCGTCGCGGCCGATCACGCGGTCCGCATTTTCCACGAGAAATTTCAGTGTCTTGAATTCTTGCGCAGTCAGCGTCACAACCTTGCCGTCCCGCTGCACTTCCATTTTTCTGAAATCAATGGAGATATCGTCGAAAGATACAAGATTGACGTTCGGGCTCCGCTGCGTGTGGCGCAGAGCTGCGCGCACGCGCGCCAGCAGTTCCCTGGGACTGAACGGCTTGGTTACATAATCGTCCGCTCCCAACTCCAGCAGCAGAACTTTGTCGGAGACATCGGTGGTCGCACTAAGCACCACAATCGGCAGAGTGGGCGCTTGCGCCTTAACCTGCTTGCATAGATCACTGCCTGAGAGTCGGGGTAATCGCAGATCGAGAATGATGACCGCTGGCGGGTTAGCCTGAAAACTTTCCAGAGCGGACTGCCCATTTCCCTGAACGTCTACGGCGTAGCCCTCGGACTCGAACAAGCGTTTCAATACTTTCTGCACCGCAGGATCATCTTCGACGATCAGGATTCTCCCGGCGGGCCGCGGAGCAGAATCCAGAGAGCGAGCGGTACTGATTGGAGCGGCGAATTGACCCATAAAACCTGACCTCACTTGTTCGGAACAGTCCTTAACTCGGATTTGCACTTCTTACGGATTCCCCGACACAGGGTGAAGATTACAATGTTTCCTTGCCTTTTTCATCGAAGTGGCGGCAGTTTGACAAATTCTTTACATTTGAATGACTTGGTAAAGACATCTTCACTTAGGATCAATAGAGCAGAAATTGCTCTCTTCCATAAGTGCCGTGCTGAAATCAGCGCTATCGATAACTGGATTTACTGCATGTTATTCCTCACGATTGGATCGTTCGCTATCAGTACTTCTCGCAGCAGACACTGACGCAACTTGAGTCCAAAACCTTAGGCAAGCATCTACGGAGGCATGGCAATGTTGACTGAGTTTAATCTCTCCGAATCGATCGCACTTCTCAGTCGTAATCCCACGACTCTGGATGCACTTTTGCGCGGCCTGCCGAACAACTGGGTGCGCTGCAATGAAGGGAATGATAGCTGGAGTGCGTTCGACATCGTTGGCCACTTGATTGTCGGGGAACGCACCGACTGGATGCCGCGCCTGCGGCTCATACTCGAACACGGCGAAGCGCAAACCTTTGATCCCTTTGACCGCTTCGCGCAAGCGACAGAAAGTCAGGGGAAATCGTTGGAGCAACTGTTGGATGAGTTCGCGCGACTGCGAAAAGAAAATTTGGATGCGCTTCGAGCGCTGAATTTACAAACGGAGGACTTTAGCCGGCCGGGAAAGCATCCGGCATTGGGAGTGGTCACGCTATCGGAACTTCTGGCGACTTGGACCGTCCACGACTTTACGCATTTGCATCAATTGTCTCGCGTAATGGCGCACCAGTATCGTGATGCGGTCGGACCGTGGAAGGCTTATCTCGGCGTTCTGCACTGCGCAGGTCACGGCGCTTGATCGCCGAACTCCTTGATCACCGATCTCAGAGATACTTGAGCCACCAATCATTCCTCGTCGCTTTCAAATTCGAGAACCATCGGCACGCAAAGTAAAGAATTACGATTGTGATTCCCCATACCGCATAAAGAAGGCCCAGACTCCAAACATACCCCTCCGGCGCCTCCGGATTACCCATCGGATGGTTGGTGAAAAGCCACGGACTGACGAAGCCCAGCCGGATTTTCGAAACGACCAGTGCAAGCGCGTGAATGAGGGGTATATGAAGCACGTAGTAGAAGAAAGGCACCCGCCCGAAGACCGTGATCCACCGGGCCACAGCGCCCCGCGCACCTTCAACTAACGGGGTCAGCGCGATAACCGGGCCCAGCGTCATCAACAGAAAACAAAGCGAGGCTGGATACTTAGTGGTGTTCAGAAACGAAAGAAACGCGGGCATCGGTGGCAAGCCGTTTCGTCCCGGTGCGGCAGCGTGCCACGGACGCGGATCGCCGTAAAGATTAAATCCGCGAAGAATCAGAAAAGCAGCTACCGCTCCGAGTCCGATACCCAGGCATAGACGATTTCGCCGAGCTGGCGACAAGATCAAAATCTTCCCGAAGGCATAGCCCGCCGCCATGACGCCAATCCATGGAATGATTGAGTAGAGCACCACAAGATTCGGGCCATTGGGTCCGAACCGGACCGGTCCAGCGAAAAATCCTACATAGAGAATTTTCCAGAGTCCGGAAAGCCGGTTGGCATCGAGTCCCTCAATGAGCTGGCCCATGTGAGAATCCATCAAGTTATGGGCTGAAATAATCACCACGCCAAGCGTTCCCACTACCGGCAACGGCAATTTCACCAGCCCGGCCATCAGAATCATGCACCAGCCGATAACCCACAGGATGCCTGCCATCTCGTAATGAGCAAAATCGAAATTGAAGGTCCAAGCCAGACGAAGCAACGTCAGCTCAAGAAACACCAGCCATGTTCCCCGGATCATCAGGAATCTGGATACGTCGTCATGTTTCCGGTTGTAAAAGAAGATGCTGGTCCCGGCTAAGAAGACGAATGCCGGCGCGCAGAAATGAGTAATCCAACGCGTGAAGAAGATTCCAGGAGTCGGGCCTCCTGCAGGCAGACCGGAATATACGCGCACATGATCAATTGCCATGATAATCATAACCGCGCCCCGGATTAGATCGATCGAGAGGATTCGGGACCGCGACGTCGGGTTTGCTGCGACCGGGATGGCGGGAAGTGTAGTTGTCATGGGTTAGCTCCCTGGCGCCGCTGGTTTTGCCATCAGGAATTAGTTTGCTCTCCGCGTGCGCGGAAAAAACGCCTTCCTACTCGAAGAGAAATATTCCAAAACAATCCAGCCGTCGGTTTTATATCATCCTGCGAGAAGTTTGGACTGAAAAATGAGGGAATCGTTATCAGCATCCCTGCAGTCCTGCATCGTCGATTTCATCCAAGGTACGGACTGAAGGAACAATCGTCGTACGAAGCCTGCATCAGGCTCGGCCGCCTTCCAGGAAGGTTAAGATCGGTTCTGCATAAGCGAACGGCCGCTTGGCGCTGCTGTTCCAGAAATAGCCCAGGATGATCACGCTTGCGATCGCCGCGTAGGCACACCACAGAGAAGTAAACGCGTAGCGCTTGAACTCCATCACGACCAGCAGGATCGCCAGGTTGGCCGCGCCGAAAATCACCATCATCCGAATCTTGGAGAAAAAAAGCGAACCGCACGTGGCAATCACATACAGCACAGCAACCGCCTTGTTGTTCGTCGCCTGATTGATGTACACAATGCTGTTCGCCTTCACGTAAAGCTGCAAAGGGTAGGCCGTCAATGCCCACAGGATATATAACGTCGTTCCCGCGCCCAGCGCTACAAACGGCACCATGCTGCGGCGGCTTTTCGCGTCCGGCTCGAACAGCAGCACACTTAGCGGCAACAGAAAAGGCAGCAGCCCTTGAGCGTATAGCATGAACGCCGCGCCCATATCGTGCGCCACCGCGGGCGATAGCTTCCCATCCAATCCCAGCCAGACAAAGCCCTCGATGAATTGATGAATGGCAAACAGCGCAGGCAGTGCGGCGAACAAGAGTTCGCGCCGGTGCTTCACCTTTGTCAGTGTGACGACGCCGACCGCGCCTAGAACTCCGCTGCCCACAAAGTTCGCGGTAGCTGAAAAACACATGCGCTCGTTTCTCCTTGCACGATTACAGCGTCAACCGCACAACGCGAAACATTACTTATAACGCAGTAATTCAAGGAGGAAGCGAAAATTCGGGTGAGTGGCCGAAGTCGGACACGCGTCACACAACCATTGACGCGCGGTTCTCGGGCACAATACGCGAAGGGGTCTGTTTTTCAGATTTTCGCGGCGCAGGCTGATTTGGTCGAGGCTCGCGGTGGATTGCCAGTCTCCACAGATACATGGTCGCATAGGCGCGCCATGGTCTCCAGACTTCGGCGCGGCGCTCCAGTTCACGAGAATTGTCCAACCCCAGGGCACGCAGAAGACCAAGATCGCTGGAAGGAAAAGCGTCAGGCTCTCGCAGGGCCCGAATAGCTACATACTGCGCGGTCCACTTCCCAATGCCGGGAATCTCGCACAGCCGCTGCAGAAACTCGTCAGAGTCGACCACTCCCTCAAAATTAATCTTGCCGGCGCAAACGGCGCGGGCGAGAGCGCGAATCGTTTCGCTTCGCGCTGCCGTCAATCCGACCTCTCCCAGCTTCGCTTCCGCAAGAACTTGAGGAGTAGGAAAAAGATGCGTGAGCCCGCCAGGTCCGCTGCATGTTTTGCCGAAAGCACGGACCACTCGTCCGGCCATTGCGGTCGCACCTTTCACCGTGATCTGCTGCCCCAGAATCGCTCGAACAGCGAGTTCGAAGCCATTCCAGCAGCCGGGCACGCGCAGGCCGGGGTCAGCTTCCACCCTGGCGGCCAGATCTCGATCACTTCTTAGACTTTCCACAATAGCCGCCCAGTCCGCGTTCAAATCGAACATGGCGCGAATTCGTTCGACAATGAAAAAGAGTGAACGCGGATCGCTGAATTCAATGCGCGCCGCGAGTGCGTCACGGCTGTCGTCGAGGGAAACCTGAAAATATCCTGCGCGGCCGTGCAACGAGATTGTCCGTCGATAACTATTTGCTTCCACCTCTTCGACGCCCGGAGTAGCGCGCGCCGCCAGAAAATCCAACATGCCCTGCCACTGGTAAGGCGGGCGGAAATGCAGGTGAAATAGGTATTGATTCCCCGGCTGCACCGCCGTCTGCCGCGCCAGGCGCCGGATTTGCGTGGGAGTTCGATGATAGACCTCACGAATACCCGCATTGAAGCGACGCACGGAACCGAATCCAGACGCTATCGCGATCTGACTCATGGGAAGATGAGTTTCGTCGATCAGCTTCTTGGCGAAGTGCAGGCGACGAGTCTGGGCGACCGCGATTGGCGTCGCACCCAGATGACGCAAGAACAGGCGCCGCAAGTGACACGAGCCCACACCCAGGCGTTCCGCTAAAACTTCGACTCCTCCATCTTCGAGCCCGTTTTCGCCGATCAGACGCAAGGCTCGTGACACCGTGTTGGAAGTTCCCAGCCACGCGGGAGTGCCAGGAGAACTTTCCGGGCGACAACGCAAGCATGGACGGAAGCCAGCTTCCGCAGCCGCAGCCGCGCTGGAAAAATAGCGGCAGTTTTTTTCCATGGCAGTGGGCGCAGGGCAAATCGGACGGCAATATACTCGGCTGCCGACAACTCCAATAAAAACTTTGCCGTCGAAGCGTGGGTCACGCGACAACCTCGCACGCGAACACACTTGCCAATCGAGATTCATATCTTTTGTGAATGGCGCCGGCTTCTCGCCCCACGCCCATCCTTCGGACTCGACAAAACTCGCCGAGTGCGCGTCCATCATAGCTGACACTCGCGGCGAGGGTGGACGTTTTCGGACCGCGCTCAACGAGCCTCGATTGCCGGGACAGCGAGGTCCGGAAACGTCCAGCGTAACCATATTGAGGTCCGCGACTTAAGCTTCGGTTTTTTACGAGGCCGGCAGAAATTGTTCCGCCCCTCGGATTTCGCCGCAGTCAGGCGCAATAGCTCGATTCGATAACCAATCTTGAACGGGTTTACATCATGGCTTCCCGCGTTCGCCATTGCGTTGAATGTCCGAAGTGCTGCACTCGATATGTGGTCGGTTTCAGTCCCTATCGAAACGGCTCATACCTGCTCCCCTTCGTGCACGGATTCCGGGAAGAATGGACTCTTTATTGTTCGTGTGGCATGCCGGCGCATTCGAGTCGCTGGAACTGGAATGAGTTGAAACTTTATGCCGTCTCCGCGGCCGCGCATCACCGTGGCTTCGGCTCCTCCGAAGAGATCGTGCGCTTACGCAAAACTCCGCACTACTCGACAGAAGCACCTGAGTTTACGTGAGTGAGCTTTGCTCTACGGCCATCCCTGAGCTTCAGCGAGTTGACTCATGCGGAAAAATCCACGCAAATCTTCAGCGCGGACGAAGCGGGAAAAATTTCGAACGATGATAAAGCATCCTTGAGAAGGCGTGCTTCCACGCCTCAGCTTTCATAGCCCAACTGGAATGGATTTCCTCCCCGAGCCGCAATTAAGTACCAACCAGTCGCGCCAATATGTTTCGAAGGGCCGTAGGTATAGCCGAATCCCGTATCCATCCCGCTAGTCGACGCCACCAGACCCTCGCCGAGCGGAATGGCCGCGCCGTTTACGGTTTGTCCTGCGCCCAGTTCGGCTTGCGCGCTCTCGCAAGTGTTCACAAACTTTAGCGCTGTTTGCAAGTCCTGGAAGCGGTCGCGCAAACTTTCTTTACCCGCAATCGACCGTGCAACCAGGGCTGCGATCGTATGCGAGGTTCCCTCCAGCCACACCGCGTTCGGATCATAAGTAGGTGTATTTAAGCTGGCGGAGTCGAAGACCATGCCGGTAAACGATTCCGTTCCAGTCAGGCTGCTGTCGCGAGACGCAGCGGTGTCGGTCGTCTGTAGATTCGCCAGGGCCCAATCGATCGTCTGCTGGTAGCGATTGGCGAGCAGAGCCAGATAGGACCAGGTCTGGCAGTCCTCCGGAACCGGATAGTAATTAATGCTGATCTGATCGCCCTCCGTTCCTGTGAAGAAGTAGCCGTCCGTCGCGTTGTACATGGCAATCACAAAACTCAGCGCGTGCGCAGCAAGACCCTTCCATGACGTGCCATTATTCGCGCTGCCGCCGCGCGTAAGATCGGCAAGCATAGTAAAGAACGCATATGTGTCGATGTTGTGTTCGGTCGACTTACCGTTCGTCGAAGGCACAGACTGGTTGTACTGATTGATATTGGTGCCGAAAGAATAGCCGCCCGGTCCGAGGGTGTTATAGGTGTTAGTGACGATCCAGTTTGCCACCAGCAATGCTGCCGTCAAATAGCTCTTGTTACCGGTGCGGCGATAAAGTTGCGCCAACGCCATTCCGGCCCAGGACTGGTCACCCACCGCGCTGGTATAAAAATAAAACGGAAAAGCCGCTGGCGTGATGTAAGCGCCGCTAGCTGAGGGTTGATTGACAAAGTAGGCCTGAGCAAAACGCCCATCGTTAAATGGAAAATTGTTTGCCTGCGCGTAAATCAGGCCCTGCCCCAGGACCTCCGCGCGAGCCAAAGAGTCGCGACTGCCCTCGAGCAGGTAGGCATGAATGGAAACGGCATTATCGTAAGTGAAGGCCGTCGACTCCAGCCCCGACTGGTCCGCATAACTCTGAATCAGCCGCACCGTGCTGCCGCTGGCATAGGCGTCCATCATCATGTTCTGGAATTGAAGCGCGCGTTCAATCGATCCAAAATAACTATTCGCAATGTCGCCTAGGTTGGAGTTGGGAACGACTGCGTGCGCGGGCTGGGTTAGCGTTAAGGGAGCGATTCCGGCAACAGCGGCAGCTCCAAATCCGAATCCGAAGAATTTCCTGCGCGATATAGCGTTCATGTTCCTTCCTCCCGAGATCGGCGCTTTGCCACTGAGCGCCTTAACGGAAGGAAGATACTCCGCCGGATTTTCCGAAGTCAACCAGCAGACACTATCAGCAGTTCCTCAGTTCGCTGACGGTACCATCGCGCAAAATACACCTCACATCTACCACACTCTGCATGCTTTTGCCGCAACCATGGGCTGCCCCGCTTTGCAGCCGAAGGCTTTGCCAAACTCTGGCATGTTCACCAGCACACCATTAGCCCGGAAGCGGCTTGGCGAGTGTGGATCGGTCGTTGCTACCAAGCGCTCCAACTCTGGACGCCACTCCGCGCACCAATCCTGCGCAAAACCCAGAAACAATTCCTGCATCGGCGTATATTCACCGCCGATTTTTTTATTCAGATCCATTCCCTGCTCTGTCGCATAAGCCAGAAGCGCCATATAAGCGAGACGCATACCGCCGTTGTCGGCCGTATTCTCGCCTAATGTCAGCTTGCCATTCAGCTTGGTGTCGCCCACACTGAATTGACTGTATTCGTTGACGATGCATTCCGCTTTCTCGTTGAACTTCTCTGCATCCTCTTTGGTCCACCAGTCGTGCAGATTCCCGTGCCCGTCGAACTGTCGCCCCTGATCGTCAAATCCATGAGTAATTTCGTGGCCCATGAAAAGCCCAATGTGACCATAATTCAACGCTGCGGTCGCCGAAGGATCGAAAAATGGGGACTGCAATACTCCGGCCGGAAAATTAATATCGTTCATGCTGGCGCTGTAATATGCATTCACCGTCGGCGGCGACATGCCCCACTCGTCGCGATCCACCGGTTTGCCTATTTTCGCCAGTTGCCGATGAGACTCGAATTCGGCCGCGCGAAGGCTATTGCCCAGCGCATCGCCGCGCTCGATCGTCAGTTTGGAATAGTCTCGCCAGGTATTCGGATAGCCAATCTTATTGGCGATCAGATGCAGCTTTTCTTCCGCCAGCCTTTTGGTTTCCGGGCTCATCCAATCCAAGCCTTCAATATCGCGCCCCATGGCCGCTTCAATCTCATGAATCGCCTGCAAAGATTTTTCTTTGCTGGCTGCGGGAAACTGCTGTTCGACATAGGTCTTACCCAAAGCTTCTCCCAAAGCACCATCGGTGCTGGCGACGCAACGCTTCCATCGCGGCTCCTGTTGGGGAATGCCGGCTAGCGTCCGTCCATCGAAATCGAACTTCTCTTCATCCAGCGCCTTGGGTAAAGCCGTTCCCGGAAGTGACTGCACTAATTGCCAGCGCAGATATGCCTTAATGATCGCCAGGTTAGTTTCCGCAATCACTTGGTTTAAGCCCTTGAAGAACTCCGGTTCCGCAACATTGATTTCCTTAAACTGCGGCGAGCCAGTCGCGGAATAAAAGTGTTCCCAGTTGAGAACAGGAGTTAGAGCCTGCAATCCATTGTTCGCCATCAGATGATAGATATTGTGCGGATCGCGCTGCGAGGTAACATCCAAAGACACTTTGGCCAGCGCGGTTTCCAGTTTCATGATGGCTTGCGCATCGCTCGCCGCCTGCGCATCACTCCCTCCCAGCAATTTGAGCATCTTGGTAATGTGCTGCACATATTGCTTGCGGATCTGTTCATCTTTTTCGCCCGCCCGCAAGTAATAATCTTTTTCTGGTAAACCGAGTCCGCCCTGCGATACACCCGCGATTTCTTGCGTCGCGTCTTTAAAGTCCTGCTGGGATCCGTATCCCAAAAACGCGTTCACGTTGATGAGTTGATAGTGGGCCAGCAATTCCCCAAGCTGGTCCTTGCCGGTGAGCGCGTTGATGCGCTCCAATTCAGGCTGTAGAGCCGCCATGTCTTTCTTCTCGATGGCGGCTTCGTCCATGCAACTGGCATAATAGTCGCCAATCTTCTGCGTATTCGCATCGCGCCCACTCCCGGCCGCGGCAGCGCTCTCGAGAATACCGTGCAGCACTTGCCGGTTATATTGCTCCAGATTGTAAAACTGGTCTGAATCGGGGGAATCGTTCGGAATCGGATGGAGCTTGCTCCAGTTACCGCAGGCGTAACGGTAAAAGTCCACGCAAGGGTCGGCAGTCGTATCCATCAGCGCCTTATCCAGGCTCGGGATCAACTTGAAGGTCTGCGATGCGCCCGCCTCGCCGGGTGCAGAGGGATTCATTTGTGAAAATCCCATACTGCCGACGGCCAAAGTGCCTGCCGCGATCAAGACACAAGTAAAATTCGACTGCCAACCGAATCGCATCTTTCGCCTCCGGGTAAGAATCATACACTGTGGAATGTCGTGATTTCTCTGACGAATCTTGCCCACGAATCATCCCCGCGCGATAATTCCCGAGTAGTTTAGTGGCGCGAGAGTACGCTTTCGGAGGCTCAGCATGTTTCTGCAAAATCTCAAAGTTGCATTCCGGATGCTGAGCAAAAATCCATTGTTTACTTTAACCGCGGTTGCCACTATGGCCCTCGGACTCGGTGCGACCACGACGATTTTCAGCGTGACCAATGGCGTGCTTCTGCGGCCCCTTCCCTACAAGGATCCTGATCGGGTGGTGGAGGCCGGAATGGATCTGCGGCAACGACACGTTCGCGACCTGCCATTTTCCAATGCCGATTTCATCGACCTCCGCGACGGTACGAAAAATGTCTTTGAAGATTTAGCCGGCGTTTTTACCTTCCGAAATGTAAGCCACCTCGAAGACGGTACGCCTGAGCAGAATCGGGTTGCGTTCGTCACCACTAATTTTTTTCGTCTATTGGGCGGCCAGATCATCCTCGGCCGCAATTTCTATCCAGAGGACGGAATCCCGCAACCCCCCGCGCCGCCTGCGGCAAGCGCTGCCGCTGCGCCAGCAGCACCGCAGCTCCCATTGATGGCGATTCTCAGCTATGAGTATTTTCAGCGACGTTTCGGGGGCAACACGGCTGCGCTGGGTCATCCCATGTTTTCTGGCAGGCAGCTCAGCCCGGTCATAGTAGGCGTGCTGGCTCCGCACTTTCGCCTGTATTTTCCGCCGCAGGCGAATCAGGAATCTTCTCCCGATTTTTGGATCGCCAATCGACTGGGCTACGATGCCGCCGAACGAAATCAGTTCTCGATGTATGGAGTGGGCCGTCTGAAACCCGGCGTCTCCGTCGAACAGGCACAGGCGGCCGCCGATAATGTGGCGGCGGAAGCTCGCAAGAGCTTTCTCATTGAGCGGACCGCAGGATATTACATTCACATCGAGCCCCTGCGGCAGCACTTGGTGGCAGAAGTGCGTCCCGCCATTCTGGCGCTGATGGGCTCCGCAATTTTCCTTCTGCTCATTGCGTGCGCCAATGTCGCCAATCTTCTTCTGGTGAGGGCATCCTTGCGCGAACGTGAACTCGCGGTACGCGCCGCGCTCGGAGCCAATCGCTGGCGCTTGATTAGTTCCCTTCTCACCGAAGCCTTTTTACTTACTGCCCTGAGTACGTTAGTAGGTTTGGCGCTAGCGTGGATTGGAATTCAGGAACTACGAATTCTTGCTCCGGCCAACCTCCCCCGGCTAGACACTGTCCGCCTCGATTCTTTCGTTCTTGGATTTACGGCCATTGCATGCCTGGCCGCAACGGCGATTTTTGGAATGTTGCCGGCTTGCCGGGCGTCGAAGCCGGGAGTCAGCACGCTATTGCGCGGGAGCGGCCGCAATGCAGGGCTTTTGGGCGGAAGCTCTTTGCGTAATGCAGTCGTGATGGTTGAAGTCTCTCTCTCGTTCGTGCTGCTCGCCGGAGCTGGATTAATGTTTCGCAGCTTTCTCGAGTTGCAGCGTGTTGATCCCGGCTTCGACCCTCACCATCTGTTGACTTTTCAAGTCGGCGGCAATCGCGGAGGCGGCGACGCGCCCGAAAAGCGAGCTGTTTTCGTACGCCAACTTCACGATCGTTTACAGGCAATCCCAGGGGTTGAGAGCGTGACCGCCTCCAGTCCTTTTCCGCTTGCGGGGGGCTTCAGCCCAATCCGCTGGGGCACGGAAGAAGCTTTGTCGGACCCAGGCAAATTTCAAGCCACCGATAATGAAGCAGTCCTTCCTGGCTATTTTGAAACCATGCGCATTCGCTTGTTGGCAGGCCGCTTTTTTACTGATGCCGATAATTTGCCCGGTCGCAATGTGGTGATAATTGATGATGTCCTTGCCAATAAGGCGTTTCACGGACAATCTGCCATAGGCAAACGCATTCTGATTCGCGCCCGCACACCTGAAGCAGAATGGGTCGAGATCATAGGCGTGATAGCGCACCAGCACGCCGTTTCTCTGACGGAGCCGGGACGCGAACAAGTCTACTTCGCGGATGCATTCTTAGGATCTGGAACCGTCGATTCCTGGGCGATTCGCACTGCCAATGATCCGGCAAATTATGGAAACGCCATCCGCGCCGCAGTAAAGGAAGTCGACTCGCATCTTCTGGTCACAGAGATGCAACCGGTTGAAGTTTTGGTGTCGCACGCGCAAGCGTCCACCCGCTTCGCACTAATCCTGATCAGTGTCTTCGCCCTCATCGCCGGAGTGCTGGCGGGCGTGGGACTGTATGGCGTGCTGGCGACTGCGGTGCGGCAACGTACTGCCGAGATCGGTGTTCGCATGGCCCTGGGCGCGGATCAAAATCAGATTTTTAACCTGGTTGTCGGCCAGGGACTCCGCCTCAGCACTATCGGTATTGCTACCGGGTTGGTCGGATCATTCCTGCTCACGCGACTCATGCGCGCGATGTTAGTGGGCACTAAGCCAACCGATCCGGCTACGTTCGGAGTGGTTGCAGTGCTGTTCTTGCTGGTGGCGACCATAGCCTCATGGCTGCCAGCTCGCCGCGCTGCGGCACTGGATCCCGTTCGCGCTTTGCGCGAAGAATAAGATCGCTCGCCGAAAATCAGTCTTGTCGGTCTATCCACTGACAGGACAGTCAAAAGTAAAAACTGCCAAAGAATTACCCGTTGTGGAATCGGCGGCAACGAACCGGAACTCATCGTCATCTGAAGCTCAACTTGAACGAATTCAAGAGAAATTACAGAGCGAAATGGCGGGATTTTGCAGGATGCCGGTATCTCGACTTAGCAAGGACACTGCCCGCAGCCTCAACTCAGAAACA
The DNA here is from genome assembly GCA_003132445.1 of Acidobacteriaceae bacterium. Lineage (GTDB taxonomy): Bacteria > Acidobacteriota > Terriglobia > Terriglobales > Acidobacteriaceae > Sulfotelmatobacter. The sequence goes on from PKXU01000185.1 coordinate 47,416, forward strand.
TTAGACCAATTCAGGAGAACGCTTCCATGAATCAAATTCCCCTCACATCCTCGGCAGGAACTCGAAAAGGCGAAATGCTCTACCGCACTCTGGGCCGCACCGGAGAAACGGTTTCAGCAATCGGCATGGGCGGCTTTCATATTGCGCAGCACGGGCTCACCGAGAAGCAAAGTATTCGCCTGGTGCGCTCCGCAATTGATCGCGGCATAACATTCATGGACAACAGCTGGGACTATAACGAAGGCCAGAGTGAAGTGCGCATGGGAAAGGCCCTGAAGGATGGTTATCGCCAGAAAGTTTTTCTCATGACCAAAATCGATGGCCGGACCAAAGACGTTGCCGCGCGGCAGATCGAAACTTGTCTCAAGCGCCTGCGAACCGATCACATCGATCTCATACAGCATCATGAAATCATTCGCTTTGACGATCCCGATCGCATCTTCGCGAAAGGTGGAGCGATGGAAGCGGTTGTGGCCGCCAAGACAGCCGGCAAGATTCGCTTCATCGGATTCACTGGCCACAAAGATCCGCATATTCATTTGTATATGTTGAAAGTGGCCGCCGAGCACGGCTTTCACTTCGACACCGCGCAAATGCCTTTGAACGTGATGGATGCGCACTACCGCAGTTTTGGGAAAATGGTTTTGCCCGAGCTGGTCAAGCAGCAAATTGGCGTCCTGGGCATGAAGTCGATGGGCGATGGCGTAATCTTGAAGAGCAAGATCGTCACCCCGATCGAATGCCTACACTTCGCGCTGAGTCTGCCCACATCGGTTGTGATCACCGGAATCGATAAGCCGAAAATTTTGGACCAGGCGTTTGAAGCGGCCAAAACATTTCAGCCCATGACTCGAACCCAGATTGCGCGACTGCTGCAGAAAACCAAAGAAGTGGCTATGGCGGGAAAGTATGAACTGTTCAAAACATCTTCGCACTTCGACTCGACAGCGAAGAATCCCGACTGGCTGGGCGGGGATACGCGTGAAGTTCAAGCGCTGGCCCCGCCCGGCAAGTAGATTTTCAGCACAAAGGTGCGGAGACAAAGTCTGCACGTTAGTGCCAGCCCCCTAGCAGCTCTCGCCTTCCGCGGGATTCGTTCCCAAATCGGTCTCGGCATACACCCCCACATAACGAAGCGGCCCTTGGTAAAGGTTAGTTAGTCTTTTCAGGTGTAAAATAGCGGTAATCGGTTTTCCCTTCACAGTCTCGTTTTCGAGGTGCACATATGAGCAACTCCCCCGATCATTCCTATGCCCCACCTTACCGTTGCCACGATTGCGGCAGCGCAGTCGCGTTCCGCTCGCGCAGCCGTACTTTTTTGGAACGGTTTATTCTTCCGCTTTTTCTTCTGCGTCCGGTACGCTGCGGAGAATGCTTTCGGCGAGACTACCGGCTGATTTTTACTCCGGTACATGACCGGCTCTCGGACACAGCTAAGATGAATCCGGGCAAAGTGACGCCCTCCTCTCACCGGAACGTTGCCTAGCCACACCGTTCGCCGCTATACTGCTGGAGTTGCACGAACTGAAATAGCGGGGGAGTTACAACAAGTTCGGCTGCGGCATTCTTCTGCCGCGGGATTACAAGGAGGCCGTCTTCAGCAGTAGTGAGGACCGAATCCGGGCTGACCACGCCAGCGTAGCAGTAGCCGGGCATTCCATTGTTCCGCAGAATGTTCCGCAGAAGTCCTTCGACCTTGGACGCGCCTGGGCCAAAGAAGAATCGGTCAAACAAGATTCGGTCAAACAAGAATGGCCTGGCCGCCTGCGGATGACGCGGCTAGCCGAAAATCTCTTTTCCGTTCTATTTCCTTCCGACTGCCGCATCTGCGGCGAGCCTCTGCTGAATATCTCCCGCCTGCCGGTATGTCTCCCTTGCCTGGAAAACATCCAGCCGGGCAGCCCCAAGCTTTGTTCAATTTGCGGTGAGCGTGTCTTTTCGGTCTACGCAGAACTAGACGACGATGGTCTGCGGCGGTGCCGCGTATGCCGAAGCGTGGACCGTCCTTTCAGCCGGGCGGTGGCATACGCGAGTTACGACTCAGGGCTGCGCGAACTGATTCACCTGCTGAAGTACAACGGTGTGCGTCCAGCAGCGAAAGTCCTGGGTCGCATGCTGGCTGAATCCCTCAACCCTCTGGAGCCTGAATTCGAGCTGGCCAGGATGAAGCAGTTGCCGTTCGAGCGGCCAGCGGTTCTTGTAATTCCGGTACCGCTCTATAAATCCAAGCGGCGACAACGCGGCTTCAATCAGGCGGAATTGATTGCGCGGGCCGCGCTTAAGTTTCGTCCCGCGAGCGAGAATCTGCAGCTTGTCCCCGACCTTTTGCTGCGAACGCGCGACACGCCGTCGCAGATCGGTTTAACCAGCCACCAGCGGCGGGTCAGCTTGCGCGGAGCCTTTGCCGTTGCCCGTGCCGCGGAAGTTACTGGCCGTGAAATCCTTTTGGTGGATGATGTTTACACCACGGGCGCCACGGCGACGGAGTGCGCCCGAGTGCTGCGCCGCGCCGGAGCCGCTCAGGTATGGGTTGCGACCGTGGCGCGCACGCAGAAACTCGCATCTAATCATGCGGATTTCGGCCCGGATACGAGCCCTGAACTGGCGAGTAATGAGCCGACCGATACCGATGCGGAAATTTTGGCGCGAGCTACCGGAACCTGAACAAACGGCGAAAACGGAGTCTGCGCAAAGTTTTGCGACTTAAAGTTTTGTAACTCAAGACGGGCTTCAGCCCTGACGGCAGGAAGTTATGTCACTGAGGATGGATTATGACGCAGGCTCCCGGCACAGCGCCGGCCTGTTCGCATTGTCATCGACGGCCACGCACCGGCCCGGCGACGGCCATGCTCTGCTTGCGCCGGTCCTGGTGTTGAACGCCTCCTACGAACCCATCAATGTTTGCGCCGCGCGCCGCGCCCTGGTTCTCGTGCTCAAGGGCGTGGCCATGACCGAGGAAGAGAACGGACATTTTCTGCACTCGGCCCGCGTAGCCATGCGCCTGCCGTCAGTGATCCGTCTGCTTGAATATCGCCGCATTCCGCATCAGAGCCGCGCGCTCTCACGGAAGAACATCCTGCTGCGCGATCGCAATACCTGCCAGTACTGCGCCACGGTGCTGTCCTCGAGTGACCTGACGCTCGACCACGTCATCCCGCGCTCCCGCGGAGGCTCGTCCACCTGGGAAAATCTTGTCGCCTGCTGCCACGGATGCAATCGCCGCAAAGGCAACCAACATCCCGCCGAAGCCGGCATGAAGCTGATGCGCGAACCCCGCGCCTTCAACCTCCACACCAGCCGCCACATTATGCGGTTGATGGGCCGGTCGGATGATAAGTGGCGCAAGTATCTGTTTTATTAAAGTTTCAAAGTGGCAAAGTTTCAACGTTTCAAAGTGGGACTGGGTCACTCATTTTTACCTTGAAACTATGACACGTTGAAACTTAGTCTTACTCCGTGGCGCGCTCCTACCGTGAATTATTCGTTTGGCAGAAGGCGAAAGCTCTCGCCGTGCATGCCTACAGAGTCAGCGAAAAGTTTCCCAGAACTGAGACCTATGGTCTGACTTCTCAGATCAGGCGCGCGGCAGTATCAGTCGCTTCAAACATCGCAGAGGGACAAGGCAGGTTGACCCGCGGTGAATTCCTGCATTTCCTTGGCAAGCACGGGGATCGCTGCTGGAACTAGATACCCAACTGGAAATTGCGCTAGACCTGAACTACCTCGATGCGGGACAACAACGACAGCTGGCGCTGGAAGTCTATCAAGTGCTCGGTTTACTCAACCGGCTTATCGAATCCCTCCGCCCAAAACCGGTTCAACGTTCGTCAGCGCCAGATCCTGAAACCTTGAAACTTTGAAACTCTGAAACTTTGCCTCACTGCGGCTTCTTCTCATCCGGTTTCTGGTCTGGAGGCTGAGTGTCCTTGGGAATTTCTTTACCCTGATACAGAATTTTCGAATTGGCGCCGAAGCGCTTGTAGTCTTCGTACTTCACGATTTCCTTGATGTGCACATCTTCCAGCTTAAAGTGTAGCTCGTCGTCCGCCTTGGTATAGACGGGAAACCAATACTGGCCGTCGATTTGCTGCCGCCAAGTGGTGAACTTGGGAAATAAATTCTCCTGGTTGCCATGCTTCTCGCGAATGTCGGGCACCGTTTTCCCGTAGGTCTTCACGATCTGAAAATCGTGGTCGTCGACCCAGACGCGTCCCTGGAAGTAGCGCTTCTTGCCTTCAATCTTTTTCGGCGCGATGTCGAATACGTAGCAATGCAGTTCGTCTTCCTGCTGCTGCCCTACGTAAAGGATGTCGTATTCCGGAAGGTCTTCCGTAGTCAGAACGAATGGCAGCCGGTGCCGGATATCTTCGAAATCTTCCTGCGACATATAAATCTTGCTCAGGCTCGATTGCGGCGCGAAGACTACGTTCTCAATGCGATGGCCCTTATCGTCGAACATTACGTCGAAGACTTCGTGGTACTGGCCGTCGACCGTGTTGCCGTCGAGGGTGTCGACGGTTACATCCTGGCGGTACGTGTATTGGTCGCGCGCCTTGGCAAATTCCGTCTCTTTGGCGGCGAAGCGCTTGATGATGTCCTCGGGCGTGGTTCCGGCGGGGGAATTATTCTCGAGAGGGCCTTCCTGAGCGCGCGCAGGCCGAGCCGCTAGTCCGCAGGCTAGCAAGGCTACGAAAAATAGCAAACGAGCGGATACCAATTTCATATCTCTAGTTTATCGAATTCCAGGCAAGGCCGTCGCGGTGCCGGAAAACACTTGCGCCGGTCAAAAACAAAAAAGGAAATTTGGGAAGACAGATACTGCGGCGACCCCACCCTCCAACCCCTCTCCGCTCAGTGAGGCCGGAGGGTAGGGTGCTGCAGTTCTGCCATTCAGTTGGATGCCTTCCTGAAAAAGAGGTTGGCGAAAAAAATGATCTTTTCGAACTAGTCGGAAACGTTAGAGCGCCGCTCAGGATGACAGGTCTTGGGAAAAAAGCGAGAAGCTAGAAGCCAATAACTTCCCGGTGCTACACTCATCCGTTTGCCCAAGGAGTTCTTCATGCGCCGTCTTTTTCTATCTCTTCTCGTTCTCGCTGTCACACTTCCCGCCCTTGCCCAGGCGAAACATCCCTTCACGTTTGAAGACATGATGAAGCTCAAGCGCGTGGGCGAGCCGGAGGTTTCGCCTGACGGCAAGTGGGTAATCTTCAGCGTGGTGGATGTCGATCTTGCAGCCAACACCAAGACGCCGCACATCTGGATCGTGCCGCTCGGTGGGAAAGAAAAAGCAGGTTCCTCCGCTCCGCAGGACGCTTCGCCTTCGGCGAATCATCCCACTCCGGTCGGAATGACAGAGGAAAAAAGTGGGGTGCCCCATGTCTCGCCGAATTTGCGAGACATGGGAGCCACGGAACGCGAACTCATCCCGGATCAAGATGGAGATCGCCCGCGCTGGGCGCCAGACGGCAAGCGCTTTGCATTCATATCAACGAAAGAAGGCGGATCGCAGGTTTGGATCGCGGATTTCGATGGCGCTGCGGGAACAGTGACCGGGGTGCATAAGCTAAGTTCGATCGCGACCGAAGCCGGCGGCGAATTGTGGTCGCCCGACGGCAAGAACATTCTCTTTACATCAGATGTGTATCCGGACTGCGACGGAACTCCCGAGGCTGAAGGGCAGTGCAACGCAAATCGGCTCAAGGCGGCGGAGGATTCCAAGGTCAAGGCATTGATCTTCGATCACTTGCTATATCGGCATTGGAATGCCTATCGGGAGGGGAAGCGTTCGCATCTGTTCGTTGCGGGCGTGCCCGAAGGCGCTCTCTGCGACGCGCAAAAGCAACCCTCGACCTCTGCGCGGAACCTGTGCTCCCTGATCGCCTATCCGAGCGACCTCACGCCCGGCGACTACGACGCGCCCGTGTTCTCGCTCGGCGGACAGGACAATTATGCCTTCTCGCCCGACGGGCAGGAGATTTGCTACACCTCGAATCACGACAAAAATCAGGCCGCTTCGACTAACAACGATCTATGGACCGTTCCGGTCAACGGAGGCCCGGCCAAGAACATCACCGCCGACAATCCCGCCAGCGACTCGACGCCGCTCTATTCGTCCGATGGCCGCTACATCGCCTACCGCGCCCAGCAGCGTCCGGGGTACGAAAGCGACCGCTTCCGCCTCATGCTCTACGACCGCAAGACTGGCGAGAAGAAGAATCTGACAGAGGACTGGCCTGGGTGGATCGAGTCGATGGTTTGGAGACCTGATTCCAAGTACATCTTCACGACGGGCAGCGATTCCGGAAGAACTGCAATATTCGCGGTTCGCTTGGTGATGTCGGCCAATCACGAGGTTCAAGGAACGGCGCCGCTCGCCGTTATCGGAGAAGCTACGAACGACTCTACGGCGTTCACGCCCGACGGAAAATCAGTACTGTTCAGTCGTAATTCCCTGAAATCCCCCTCAGATATCTATATGGCGAGGGCTGACGTAATGCTCGTAACGATGACGAAAGAGGAGAGAGACCAGCTCTATGCGATGGAGCCTTTTGTTCTAGGTGAAGCGAAGAAACTTACTCACTTCAACGACGCCATCCTCTCCCAAGTCGCCATGTCCCCCCTCGGATCCTTCTGGTTTGTTGGAGCCAACAACGACAAAGTCGAAGGCTTCCTGATCAAGCCGCCGAACTTCGATGCCAGCAAAAAATATCCCGTGAAGTTCCTCATTCACGGCGGGCCGCAGGGTGCCTGGGGAGACGATTGGAGCTACCGCTGGAATCCCGAACTCTTCGCCGCACCAACTTCATCAGGCCCAGGATACGTGGTCATCATGATCAACTTCCACGGCTCGACCGGATACGGACAGAAGTTCATCGACGCGATCAACGGCGACTGGGGCGGCGCTCCGTTTGAAGACCTGATGAAGGGACTCGACTACGCAGAGGAGCATTACGGTTTTATTGATAAAGACCGGGAGTGCGCGCTGGGCGCCAGCTATGGCGGATACATGGCCAACTGGATTCTCGGCCACACTGACCGCTTCAAGTGCATCGTTACACATGACGGCATGTTCAACGCGGAATCCGCCTGGGGCACGACCGAAGAACTCTGGTTCAACGACTGGGAGTTCAAAGGCACGCCGTATGACAATCGCGAGCTGTATCGCAAATGGTCGCCGCACCAGTACGCGAAAAATTTCAAGACGCCGACGCTGGTGATTCACGGCCAAAGAGATTATCGGCTCGACGTGTCGCAGGGATTCGATCTCTTCACTACTTTGCAGATGGAAGGCGTGTCGTCAGAGATGCTGTATTTCCCCGATGAGGGCCACTGGGTGCTCAAGCCACAGAATTCGCAACTCTGGTACAAGACAGTCAACGACTGGGTCGACCGCTGGACGAAGAAATAGCGGACACCAGGCGTCAGACCTCGGACTTCAGACCTCGGACTTCCGGCTCTCGGCTTCCGGGTGGCTCATGTGGGGACAACCGCCCACGGCTGTCCGCCAAGCGAAGCTTGGCAGGTTTCAATTCCGATCGAATGCACACTGCCGCATGCGCTGCTCTAGAACGTGATCCTCACGCCCACCTGAGCGGCGAAAGGAATCCCCACCGTCGTGCCGGGGCCGAAGAAATCTCCCAGAGCGCCTTCAGGAATCTCGAGCTGCTTCAGGCTGGTGACGGGAACGGTCTGGGAGCAATCGGCAACCGTGCAGATACTGGTGACATTGGTGATGCCTGTCACCGGATCGGGCATCATCTGCGCCGCCGGAACAGGAAGCTGGACCACGTTGACCGCATAGTTCGCTCCGGGATTATTTCGGTTGAAGATGTTAAAAAACTCGGCAAAGGGTTCGATCTGCCAGCGCTCGTTGATTTTGAAAGGACGCGTCACCCGCAAATCGGATTGAACGTAAGGCGTTCCGCGAAATTGGTCGAGACTCGTGTAGGCTCCATTTACATAAATGCGGTCGCTATTGTCCGCATTGGTGATGGTAATGGGACGAGCGCTCTCGATCTGATTAATCGTGCTTAATTCAAAACCGCCCGGAAGATGAAATATCCCCGCCAGCACAAAACGATGCCGAACGTCTTCGCCGGATGGCCCGTAGTCGCCCGGCCCGAACGCATTGAGTAGCGGAGGATTCGGGGGTTGCTGGTTACACACGCCATCCACATAGTCAAACAACTCGCCCAGCAGGCAACCCCACGTCTGCGCCTTAGAGAGCGTATAGTTCGCCACCAGATCGAAGCTGTGCATGTTGCCTTGCAAATGCAACATCAGTCCGTTGTAGCTGGAACGGTTATCGGATTCGAAAACATTGACGTTGGGCACCACCGCCCCCTGATCGCTCGCATATGTCGGATCGGTCGTGGGAATAAGCGGGCTGAACAGATTAGTGCCGCTGGTATAGGGGAAGGCGCGGTAGCCGTGATTTCCCTGCTCGTGCACGTAATCGGCGCTCGCAAGCCAATGTTCGTTGAACGCGTGCTGCACGCCGCCGGTAGTGTGAATGGCATAGGGTGTTTTGTAACGTGAGCCGACCAGATTACCCGTGGCTCCGCTCCCGCCCCCCAGGCAGCCCGCGCCGGTGAGTGCATATGTGCCCGGCCCTCCCGTAAGGCTGCACGACCCCGTGGTGAAATTTGAATTGTTGACGCCTTGGAATGCAGTCGCCCATCCGTTCTGTGCCAGATCGTCATAGTAAATGCCGAAACCGGCGCGGATTACCGTCTTCGCGGCTTTGCTGGGAGAGTACGCGATGCCAAGACGAGGAGCGATCTGCTTGCGATAATCCTGCGGCAGACCGGGCACAACCGGAATCTGCAACGCCTGCAGCGTTAGGTACGCGGCGTTCTCCGCTTCGCTGCGGCTCGAGCCCTCGAACAACCCCCAGGTCGTTTGATAGCGCAGCCCATAGTTGATCGTAAGTTGACGCGAGACCCGCCATGAGTCTTCGGCGTAAAGCGCCAGACGCTGCACGTTCTGCGAGAAGCTGCCGTCGCCTGCGGGAGTGTAAGTGCAGGTCGAACCATCGGTAGCGGTGAAATTTATACATTGCGGAGTGAAAGTTCCGAAGACGCCCGGGTTCTGTGTGTAATAGGTTGGATTGTTGACGTAACTCGCCAGCGTCTCCGCCGTCGAAGCGAAGGCTCCGCTCAGCACCGGTTCATGAATGAAGTCGACACCGAGTTTCAGGGCATGTGTGCCCACAACATGATTCAGGTCATAGCGGAACTGGTATTTTTCCTGATTGCGCAGGTCGGGGAAAAGCGTGATCGGAGTAGCGAATTGGTTGTCCCCGAAGGTTTCAAAGCCGGAGATCGTCAACGCCGTCGAGCTAAAGGGAAATGCCAGCGCGAAACCCAGGTCCGAATTGCGCGTCTGCGTAAGGTGCAACAAGCTGGCGTCGACAACCAAATTGCCAAGCCAGGTGGAATTGAAAGCGTACGAATTCATGAGTGCCAGGTTCAAATAATTGTTGTGTGTAGTCAGGCCCGTCGATGGCAGCGTGCCCTGTTCTACCAGCGCGTTGTGGGTGAGATAACTGTCTTCCGAGGTGCGAAGAAACCAGTTCGATTTCGAGGATTGTGCCCAGTCAAAGCGCACCGAACCGAGGTAGTCGCGAAAAGGAATGGGAACGGTGCCGGGGACGGAAATCGAAGGAACACCGGCAATTAATCCCGCTGCCGCTAATTGCGCCAGTGCGTCAAATTGCGTAACGCTGGCTGGACTGTAGGCGATGCTCGCATTCTCGTGCACACCTTCGAACGAAGTAAAAAACCATACCTTGTTTCTTGCAACGGGACCGCCAAGAGTTCCAACATAATTTTGTCGCGAGAAAGGCTGCTTGGGATTGTGCAGGCAAACTCCATCTGTGCATGTTTCCGCCGGATTCTCGATGGGAAAGCGCGCGTTCAGGGAAGCGGCGCGCTCGTAAAAGGCTCCATCGCCGTGCCAGTCATTGGTCCCGCGCTTAGTAGTAATCACGACCGAGCCAGCCGTAGTCCAGCCGGTATCGGCATCTTCATTCGATGTGCGCACCGCAAACTCCTGAATGCCATCCGGCGAAAAGTTTTGCAGGAAACCGCCAATCCAGTCGTCCGAGTTCTCGGCGCCATCCACAGACAGCTCGTTGTTCAATCCGGAACTTCCTCCCGTAGAGACGGCAGTAATGCGCGCCTTGGTTGGATCGGAAGGTTCAACCGGCTCAGTCCCGGGCACCAGATACGCAATGTTGGCGAAGCTGCGCGCCGGCAGCGGCAAGGTTTCAAGGTCGCGAGTGCCAACCACTCCCCCGCGAACGGCGCTCGACGTGTCAATGGTTTCAGTTGTAATTGAGGAAGAATTTCCCTGCACACTGATCGTCTCGTGTTCGCTTTGCGGTTTCAGAGTGACATTAATAATACGTAGTAAACCGACGGCAATCTCCACATCGGCCGTGGCGTCCGCAAAGCCTTTAGCGGTCACGACCACGCGGTAAGAACCCGGCAGCAATCCCTCTATGCGAAACTCTCCCTGTGCGTTGCTCGTGGCTGCGCGGCGAAAGGAGGAACTCACGGCCTGCAACACGACTGTCGCACCCGCCACCCGCGCCGCACTGGGATCCTGAACCTCTCCGCGCAATGCCCCGTTCGCATTCTGGGCGTGCAGGAACCCGGGAACGGAGACGAATAACAACAGCAAAATCGGCAGAACACTGGCGTGTGCTAACGAATTCGGATTTTCCCATCCCGCGGATAGGGGAACATGACTAGAGTAAACAACCGCCTGCCGAAACGTCACAGATTGCTGACTGTTCAAGCTTGCTCCAAGAATCTGCACACTCGACTGGAAACCAATACTGCCATAAATTGTTCAAGTATCCAAGCACGGTCAACCGGCATGAGCTTTGGACGCCGATTACTCTCCGCCCGCGCCACCGCATGATAATAGTTCTCGCAAAACAAGCGTGGCCAATCCTGGTTCCGAGAACATCTAGACTGTTAGAGGCCCGCCAATTCATGAAGAGATTGCTAACGATCCTATTCTTGTTCACCTTGCCGCCCCTCTTTGGCCAGAGCAATAGTGGCGAACTACGCCTTAAAGTGACCGACCCGGCGGGTCTTGGCGTGAGAGCGACTGTACGGATTGTCAGCGAGGCGAATGAGTACCGAAATACTCTGGACACCACCGACCAGGGTATTTTAAAAGTGCAGCATCTGCCTTTCGGAACTTACCATCTGCAAATCATGCAATCTGGATTTGCGGAAATATCTGAATCGGTCGACATTCATTCCTCGATTCCAACCCAGCTCGCAGTTCACCTCAAACTGCCGACGGTGAATCAATCAGTGAACGTAACTTTGCCAGCCACCTTAATCGACACCGATCAAGCCGGCGCCGTCAATCAGGTTGGCTCGGATTCTATCCAGGACCGTCTCGGCTCCATCCCCGGCCGTTCCCTGCAGGATTTAGTAAATTCGCAGCCCGGCTGGCTGTATGAAGGCAATGCCGTGCTGCATCCGCGAGGTTCCGAATATCAGACCCAAGTGGTGGTCGATGGCATTCCTCTCACCGATAATCGCTCGCCCAGCTTCGGACCGGCCATCGACGCCGACGATGTGCAATCGATGAGCATTTATACCGCTGGCATCCCAGCAGAATATGGCCGAAAAATGGGAGGCGTGATCGAACTGAACACGCTGCAAAATTCGCAGCCTGGTTTTCACGGAGAGTTCGTGCTCTCTGGTGGAAATTTCGATTCTGCCGGCGCTTCCGCTCAGGCACAGTACATCGGGAAACAAAATTCCTTCGGCACTAGCGCTAGCGGCAGCATGACCGATCATTATCTAAATCCTGTGGTTCCGCAAAACTTTACCAATCGAGGTACGCTCGGGGATTTTTCCGTAAACTATGAGCGCGATTTAACGCCCAAAGATCGATTGCGGTTGACCGTGCGGCATGAACTTGCGCGTTATGAGATCCCCAATGAACAAGTGCAGGAAGATCCGCAGCTTCTCGTAGAGCTTGGCCAGCCATCGCCCCCGCCCGGAACACCTTCGCAGTTCCAGACTGCCGATAATTTCGAAACGATGGGCAGCGTGTCATATCAACATACTTTTTCGCCCAACGCTGTGCTCGATGCGCGCGGCATGGTGCGCAACAACTCCAATGACTTTTATTCGAACCCTTATTCTTGGCCCGTAATCATTTTCCAGCATAACTACTTTAACGAAGGTTATTTCAACAGTTCAGCTTCGATTCATCGCGGCCATCAGGAGTGGAAAGTCGGCATCGAATCGGACAACATTTTCCTCCACGAAAACTACAGCGACGCGATTACCGCCAATCCGAATTACACCAGCTACCCCTTCGATCCCGGCACGGTCATGGCTTTCGCTTTCGACGGCAATCGTCCTGATCTCGAGCAAGCGGCATTTGTTCAAGACCTCGTCCAGGTCGGCAAGTGGACGATCAATGCAGGTCTGCGCTGGGACCACTACCAGTTGCTGCTCAATCAAAACGCGCTTAGCCCGCGCTTCGCCGCGTCGCGTTATTTTCCCACAGCGAATTTGATCGTTCATGCCTCTTACGACCGCATTTTTCAAACCCCATCGTTTGAGAACATCCTGCTCTCCAGTTCCGCCCAGGTGCAGTCCTTTGAGCCCACGGTTCTACGCTTGCCCGTGCAACCTTCACACGGCAACTATTTTGAAATTGGAGCTTCCCAAAGCTTTTTCAGCCAATTCCGCGTGGACGCCAACGTTTTCCGCCGCGACGTCAATAACTATGCCGACGACGATCAAATTTTGAATACCAGCATCAGTTTCCCGATCGCATTTCTCAAAGGCATTCTCTACGGTGCCGAGGGCAAGATCGAACTTCCTCATTGGCACCGCTTCTCTGGCTTCGCAAGCTACTCCTACATCGTCGGCAATGCCTGGTTTCCTGTGACTGGCGGTCTTTTTCTAGGTGACGATGCCGTCACCGCCACCACTCAGCTCACTGGACATTTCCCCGATTCGCAAGACCAGCGCCACACCGTTCGCGGACGTCTTCGCTATCAGGTAAACTCGCGCTTCTGGATCGCTGGCGGATTTCAGTACGACAGCGGATTGCCGTTCGATTTCACCGGCACCCAACAACAAGCGCTCGCCGAATATGGCTCACAGGTGATTGATCGAATCAACTTCTCTCAAGGCCGAATCTATCCTGCTTTTCAGCTCAACGCATCGGCAGGAGCGGATGTTTATCGACGGGACCGCATGAAGGTGCGATTTCAGATCGACGGCCAAAATCTTACTAACATTCTGGATGTGATCGATTTCGGCGGTCTCTTTTCGGGCAACGCCGTCGGACCGTCGCGAAGCGTTATGCTGCGCCTGGCAACCAATTTCTAATATCGTGCGGCCATCTTCGCGCTGCGAGGTTTTCTATTGAAATCCATTGTGAAGTACACAACTGCCAGCCGAAAGCGCGACCTTAAATCCCTTGGCCTTCAGCATGACGTCGAGATCCTGCGGATGGGTTGAGCGGAAGCTGCGAATCGCTGCAGCTTAGGTCTTCGCGGGGACGGTCATTAGAAGATTCGAACTTCCAGTTCCCTTCTTAATTTTCTTCCCGCGGACGCATCTGGCCCGTCCGCAGATAGCGATTGTGCCAGCTCAGAGATTCCGTCAGCAGATGCGGCGTGTGTTTCCCATACGACAACTTTTCCGCCCGCGCGAGATAGTCAAGCAGCAAAGGCTTATATTCCGGACTCGTGCATTTCTCAATAACCAGCTTCGCCCGCTGCCGCGGCGAAAGTCCGCGTAGATCGGCTAACCCTTGCTCGGTAACGAGTACCTGCACATCGTGTTCGGTATGATCCACATGTGAGACCATTGGCACGACCGTTGAAATCGCCCCCTTTTGCGCCGTCGACGGAGCCATAAATATCGACAGATATCCATTGCGGGCAAAATCTCCCGAGCCGCCAATTCCGTTTTGAATGCGCGATCCCATGATGTGCGTCGAATTCACGTTGCCGTAAATATCAGCTTCAATCATTCCATTCATCGCAATCACGCCCAGCCGCCGGATGATGCCAGGGTTATTCGAGATGTCCTGCGGACGCAACACAATCCTCTCGCGATACATCGCCATATCGGCATTCACTTCATCCAGCATTTCCGGACTGAGCGAGAACGCAGTTGCCGACGCCGATGTAACCTTGCCCGATTTCAGTAGCCGAATCATTCCATCCTGAATCACTTCCGTGTACGAAGTAAGTCCTTCGAACGGGCCTTCCTCCAGTCCGAAAAGAACTGCGTTCGCTATGTTTCCCACTCCCGATTGCAGTGGCAACAGATTCGCTGGCATCCGCCCTTTCTTCACCTCCCAGCTCAGAAATTCCAGGATATGCCCGGCGATTCGCTTTGAAGCCTCGTCCGGAGCTTTGAACGGGCTATTTCGATCTGGCGAGTCGGTTAAAACAATTCCAGCAATTTTTTCTGCGGGAATGTTCAGATATGGCGTCCCAATCCTCTGCCCCGGTTTGGTCAGCGGAATGGGCTGGCGATTCGGGGGCGGCTCCAGCCCGTAATAAATATCGTGCATTCCTTCCAGCGCCGCGGGTTGCCACGAGTTCACTTCGAGGATCACCCGCTCCGCGCAATCGATCCACGTCCGGTTATTGCCCAGCGACGAACTCGGCACCACCCGTCCGTCTTCCAGAATGGCGGTTACTTCAATCAGCGCCACGTCAAGCTTGCCCAGAAATCCGTATTCCACGAATTGGGCTACGTGGCTGAGATGAATATCCATGTAATCCATCTCGCCCGCGTTAATGCGCTTGCGCGTTTCAGGATCGGACTGGTACGGAAGCCGCAGGTGAATCCCGTCCGCCATGGCCAGCGCCCCATCGAGTTCTGGCCCCGTGGACGCGCCGGTAAACACGCTGACCTGGAATTTCTGCCCGCGGAAATGGGCGTCTGCAATGCGGTGCGCCAACTCAATCGGCACTACTTTCGGATAACCAGAGCCGGTAAATCCGCTCATGCCAATCTGATCGCCGGAGCGAATCAAGGCCGCCGCCTCGGCGGCGCTCATAATCTTTCGCTCTAAAGTTGGATTCAGAACGCGAGTAGTAGAAGTAGGGATTGCAATCGACATGGAGAGCCGCTCCCGATCAGCGTGAATACAGCCGCCTTCCGGCTGTCCGATGCCTTAACGTAACGGCAGCGCTTTCGCCGGTCTGTGATTTCAATCACACCGGAGTGTGCCAGGCCGAACCAGCGTGCCGTCGGGAATCTCTTACTCGTACCGCAGCGCTTCCATAGGATCCACTCTGGCTGCGCGTCGAGCGGGAACGTAGCAAGCCAGCAGCCCCACCAGCATCAGCAGCAAGGCAACGGCCGCAAATGTCAGGGGATCGGTTGGACTTAGCCCGAACAAAAAGGATCGTAGTGTCCGCGTTAGCACGACTGCACCGGCAATTCCAATCGCCACCCCGATCAGCGCAGTCACCAGTCCCTGCCAAAGCACCAGGCGAAGAACATTTCCGGGCGTTGCACCCAGGGCGATCCTTGTGCCCAACTCTGCCGTGCGGCGTGACACCGAATACGCCATCACACCATAGAGCCCAGCAACCGCCAGCAGCAACGCAGTGCCCGCAAACACACCCAATAGCAGCAGGTTAAATCGCCGCGATTGAAGAGAAAGCGACGATATCTCAGCCAGCGTGCCGAACACCGGCGGCACATTCGGGTCAAGCGCCCGGACGATTCTGCGAGCCGATGAAATCACTGCCGATGGATCGGTGGCCGTGCGCATCACCGCACTAAAACGATCTGTCGCTTCAGGCCGCTGGCGGTAATTCACATACACGATCGGACCAGAGGGTTTTTCCAGACTGTCCTCACGTACATCCCCGACCACACCAACAATGGTCAGGGGACGAAAATCGCCATCCATATTTCCGAATTCAATCCTTTGTCCAATCGGATCCTGCCCCGGCCATTTTTCTCGCGCCAGCGATTGGCTAACTACAGCAACATGCGTTGCATCCATCGTGTCGCCGTCATCGAATAAGCGCCCGCGCAGCAGCGGAATTCCCAGCGCGCGAAAATAGCCGTCGCTTGCAGGACAATAGTCCGCATGCCCGGTGCGCACCGTGTTGTGAAACCAGCGTTCCAAATCTTCCATCGATCGGGGCGGCTGATCCCCCGACGCCATCATGACATAAGTCCCATCTGAGAGCCCCTCGGTCAGCGGTAACGTTCCCGTACCGCCTACCTGCTGCACACCAGGAATCTGGCGTAACCGCGACAGCAGTTCACTCAGGAACTGAGCGCGGACCCTCATCGTGTCCTTGTCGACGAACGGGAGTGCCAGATCCATAGTCACAATGTTCTCCGTGCGGAAACCAGGATCAACCGAGAGCACGTGCAGCAGACTGCGACCGAGTAGTCCGGCCCCGGTGAGCAGCACGAGCGTGATCGCCAATTGTCCCGCAATAATAGCGCGGCCTACGCGCTGGCTACGCCGTGAACCCGTCTGCGAACGCCCCTGTTCCCCGAGCGCCTTCTGCACATCGCCCGAGGTCGCCCGTAGGGCGCTGAAAAGTCCAAGTCCAACCGCGACTAGCAAAGAAATTCCGAATGCAAAGAACAATACTGGCAACTGAATGGACGTGTCTTGAAGAAGCATCAATTCAGGCGGTGCCAGGTGAACCAGCGCAAGCACCCCCCAGCGCGCCACCAGCACGCCAATCAATCCGCCGGCGAGCGAAAGCAAAAGCGATTCGGTCAGAAACTGCCGCGCCAGTCGTCCCCTGCCCGCTCCGATAGCCGTTCTGATCGCCAGTTCCTTCTCTCGCGTCGAAGCTTGCGCCAGCAATAGATTCGCGACATTCGCGCATGCAATTAGCAGCAGAAAGCCCACCGCTCCCATCAGAATCAACAAACCCTCGCGTACATCGCCGGTCATTGCGTCCTGCAAGCGCGCCACCGACACGTCGGTCATATCCACGTCTTGTCCGTACTGTCGCTTGATCTGGCGAGCGATTACACTCAATTCGGCGTACGCCTGATTGGGCGTGACGCCATCTCGCAATCGGCCAATCACATGCCAATTGTGGGCGCTGCGACTAGGCAAGCGCTCCCAGAGTTCTCGCGGTACCCATATCTCGGCCTGGTCGGGAAAGCGGAATCCCGTAGGCATCACTCCGATCACCGATGCAACCCGGTCCCGAATTGTGAGCTTGATCGCGGAAAGATCAGTCGCGCTGCCCAGATACTGCTGCCAATAACCGTAACTGACCAAGGCGACCGGCGCAGCGCCAAAGCGATGATTCTCCGGCAGAAACCCGCGACCCAAAGCCGGTTGGAGCCGCATCAGTGGAAAAAAGTCCTGGGAAACAGAGGCGACCATCGTCCGCGTCGGCTCCGCCCCGCCTAATACCGGCTGCACCCATGCTGCATACTCCGCCAATCCCTGCAAGGAATGCCCTTGCGAACGCAAATCCTCAAAGTTCGGGTCAGTGAAGTTCATCTGATGGCCGCGGTCGCTCACCTCCCAGAGCCGAACAATCTGATCCGGCTTGTCGTAAGGAAGGGATCGAAGGAGTACTGCGTAAACCACGCCAAAGATTGCGGTCGTGGCCCCAATGCCAAGAGCCAGCGTAAAAACGGTAACAAATGAAAAGCCGGGATTCTTCCGCAACGTCCGCAGCGCGTATCGCAAGTCCTGCACCATCGTTTCCATAGCTTTAGCTCCCGCCTCCTGGCGCATGGAGTCACCGAAGCCGTTCTTCAGGCGCAGCGAAGAATCTCGCGCACCCGACTCCTGGTGACCTTTCGGGCGAACTGCGACTCAAAGCCCTCAAGCACATTACGTTCCGAATCGATCAGCCGGAGGCCATTGACGACAAAGGAAGATCCACCGTGGTCGGTTGAAATCCCGTCCATTCCCGGACTCGAACTGCCCGAAATCGAACATTCCCCCTAACGGGACACGAGCCTTCTTGCGCCCAATTTGACACGGCTCACTCATCAAGTCTAAGTTGCTGATTGCGAATTGCTTATAGTCTCCTGTCGATCAAATTGGTCTCCGATTCCTGCTCCTTTGACAAATAATTACTTGACCGCACTCCTCCGTACAGATAGAGTAGCCAGTTCCCGGGACACAGTAATCCATGGGGCCTGTTGAATCGTTTGCGCAGAGGAACCTGGCCCAGAAAATCGAGCATCTTCAGTGTCCTGTCGCGCATCTATTCAAAAAGTGAGTTTTTACGCTAACTCCTTTACAACCTAATAGGAATCAGTGACTTATCGCGCAATCCGGGTTCCGGTCACCCTCCTCAAATAAAGGACGAAGGCGGAAGGCCCAAATCATAAAGCAAGGAGAGAGAAGGCACATGCGCTCTGATCGTGTGTTTGATGCTTTACAGACGTTGCGTAACCGGTATATGCTTTGTCAGCTTGCCTCCAAGGCCACGCGTAAGTTCCACCGGCCCAGCACCAGAATCCAGGAAACCATGAACGGTGTTTTGGACCGGATCGCTGACTCGGAGCGGCAAGAAATTTTGTCGGAACCAGAGAATTTTGCTGAGGCACAACGGCGGGCTGCTTAACCAGCCCCGCCTTCCTGCCTGGTAGTACTGCGTCTTTCCTGCGTCCCCTCCTTTTGAAAATCTCCCGCTAACACTAACGAATACGTTCTAGTGCGCGGGTTCAGGTGAATTCATGACCATCGCTGAACTGAAAGAAAAGAACATCACCGAGTTGACCAAGATCGCAAGGACCTTGGATCTGCCCGGTGCCAGTGGTATGCGCAAGCAAGACCTTATCTTCAAAATCCTGCAGGCACAAAGCGAAAAAGAAGGACACATTTTCGCCGAAGGCGTCCTCGAAATCCTGCCTGACGGCTACGGTTTCCTGCGCTCTCCCGACTACAACTACCTTCCCGGGCCGGACGACATCTACGTCTCGCCCTCGCAGATCCGCAAATTCGACCTCAAGACCGGCGACACCATCAGTGGCCAGGTGCGCCCTCCTCACGAAGGCGAAAAGTATTTCGCGCTGGTAAAGATTGAAGCCGTCAATTTCGAATCGCCCGATGAAGCCCGAAACAAGATTCTGTTCGATAACCTGACTCCGCTCTACCCGCAGGAGCGCTTGAAACTCGAAACTACGCGCGAAAACGCCAGCGCCCGCGTGATGGACTTGCTCACGCCCCTTGGCAAAGGCCAGCGCGGACTGATCGTTTCCCCGCCGCGCGCCGGCAAGACAATGCTTTTGCAAAACGTAGCGAACTCCATCACGACGAATCATCCTGAAGTTGTGTTGATGGTGCTGCTGATCGACGAGCGCCCCGAAGAAGTCACCGACATGCAGCGTTCGGTCAAAGGCGAAGTGATTTCCTCCACCTTCGACGAGCCCGCCGCACGCCACGTACAGGTTGCGGAAATGGTGATTGAAAAAGCGAAGAGACTTGTCGAGCACAAGCGCGACGTCGTAATTCTGCTCGATTCCATCACCCGTCTTGCCCGCGCCTATAACACGATTGTTCCGCCCTCGGGCAAGGTGCTTTCCGGCGGCGTCGATTCCAACGCCCTGCAACGTCCAAAACGCTTCTTCGGCTCCGCTCGCAATATTGAGGAAGGTGGCTCATTGACTATCATTGCCACAGCCTTGATCGACACTGGTTCGCGCATGGATGACGTCATCTTCGAGGAGTTCAAGGGCACCGGCAATTCGGAAATCATCCTCGAGCGCAAACTGGTCGACAAGCGCGTCTTCCCCGCGATCGACATTCAGCGCTCCGGAACGCGTAAAGAGGAACTGCTCATCCCCAAGGAAGATCTTTCCCGCATCTGGGTTCTGCGCAAGGTCCTGAACCCACTCTCTCCCGTTGAAGCCATGGAGCTGCTGATTGACAAACTCAGCAAGACTCGCGGAAACAGCGAGTTCCTGGCGAACATGAGCGCACTTTAAAAAGCCACCGAGCTCTTCCATAATGACCGGCTCCGACGCAAACGGGGACCGGTCATTTTTTCTTGCAGAGTATGTCGGCGGCTGCCGCAAGAGAGCGCGTACTGCGTCAGAGTATGGCTACCGAGCGAAGCTGACTCGCCCCCCCCGACGTATAATTTCGTAAAAGCCCTGTTCAACTCTCTGCGAGGTTCCCGTGCGATTCAAACTTGTCGTATGGATTTTATTCCTTTGCGTGTTTGCCCGCCTCGGCCGTGCCCAAAAAATAACTCCTGCGCCGCCGCCACCGACCCTGCCGAATGGCTCTGCGCCGATGGGGGATGGGGACGACGCTCGCGCACGAATCGCCAGCGAGATGGCGAAAAAAGCCGCCAAGGAGCGCGTCGCCGCGCTCAAAAAAGATACCGACACATTGCTAAGGTTATCCGTAGAGCTGAAACAATCGGTCGACAAGTCGGACGAAAATGTCTTATCGCTCGACGTGATCAAGAAGGCCGAAGAGATCGAGAAATTGGCTCGCAGCGTGAAAGATAAAATGAAAGGCCCGAACTGAGCATGACGATGGATTTTTGTTGAAGACCGCAGCAGATAGAACACCACGCGGCAGGTTCTTCAAACGTGCGGGCTGTCACAAACCTGAAACGATCGCGTCGCTCTGTCTATCGCCCGCTAGTCCATCCGCGCTAGTCCATCAAAGACTGAGGTATAAACTGCCCACCGCTGTGGTCGGCATCTTTCAGTTGTTGGCACAAGCGGAACACTTCCCGCTTGAAGTCGTTCTCAAAAGACCCCTCTTGTGCCACAGGAAACTTATCCAGGAAAGCCAACACTTTATCCGCACGTTCCGTCCATGTATTTGCCATATTAAGCTCCATCGGGGGATTAAGCTTTTTTTCATCGTACAACGTTCTCCTGCCCATACGAGAAGCGGTTATCAAGCTGATTACTATCCAAGTTGCGAAGTCCCCGGCTCGAAATGAAATGGCTGATCGCGCATGCAAAAACGNNGATGATTATCTTGCCGCGCTACTTACGTGCCTGCCTTGATCCGCATGCCGTAGAAAGAACGATAGACGAAGACGAATGACACCACGAAGAACGCCAGCGCCAGCACTCGCGTTAATGTCGTGCCTTGTTCGAACGAGAGCTTTACGGCCAATTCCACCGCCAGCAATCCGAACAGCGTCGTAAACTTAATGACCGGATTCAGCGCCACCGATGACGTATCCTTAAACGGATCGCCCACCGTATCGCCAATCACCGTGGCATCGTGCAGTGGCGTGCCCTTCTGCTTCATCTCCACTTCGACAATCTTCTTGGCGTTGTCCCAGGCTGCACCCGCATTGGCCATAAAAATCGCCTGGTATAGACCGAAGATGGCAATCGAGATCAGGTAACCCACGAAAAAGAAGGGATCGACAAAGGCAAACGCCAGCGTCCCGAAAAACACCGCGATAAAAATGTTCAACATTCCCTTCTGCGCATACTTGGTGCAGATCGCAACCACTTTCTTGCTATCGGAAACCGAAGCCTTCTCCACGCCTTCGAGTTTGATATTGGCCTTGATAAATTCAACCGCCCGGTACGCACCCGTGGTCACGGCCTGCGTAGACGCGCCTGTAAACCAGTAGATCATCGCCCCGCCCGTGATCAGCCCCAGGAAAAATGGCGCGTTGAGCAGCGACAGTTTGGCCACATTTTCCGTATCGGTCAACCCATTGGTCAGCGCCATGATGATGGAGAAAATCATGGTCGTCGCGCCTACCACCGCCGTGCCAATCAGCACCGGCTTCGCCGTCGCCTTGAACGTATTTCCCGCGCCGTCATTCTCTTCGAGCAAGTGCTTGGCGCGCTCGAAGTCCACGGTCATGTTGAAGTCTTTCTTAATCTCACTCTCGACGTTTGGCACCGCCTCGATCAACGAAAGCTCGTACACCGATTGCGCATTGTCGGTCACAGGACCATAAGAATCGACGGCGATTGTCACCGGCCCCATGCCCAGGAATCCGAACGCCACCAATCCGAACGCGAAGACCGCGGGAGCCAGCATTCCCGCGGCCATCGCCAGGCCCATGGTGCTCATGTAATAAGCCAGCGCCATCAGAAACATCATGGCCAGACCCAGATAGTAGGCGGAGAAATTTCCCGCCACAAATCCCGAAAGGATGCCGAGCGACGCTCCACCTTCCTGCGCCGAAATCACGACTTCCCTCACATGCCGCGACCCCGTCGACGTGAACACCTTCACCAGTTCCGGAATCACCGCGCCGGCCAGAGTGCCGCACGAAATAATCGTCGCCAGCTTCCACCACTGCGAGCCATCGCTGCCAAGATGCGGGATGATGTAGTAGGAGACCACATACGTTAATGCGATCGAGACGATCGACGTGATCCATACCAGCGAAGTCAGCGGCGCCTCAAAATTCATCTCCGCAGCGGAGCCGTATTTCGCCTTGGCAATCACGCTGTTCAGGAAATAAGAGAGCGAGCTCGATATGAGCATCATCACGCGCATCACGAAAATCCATACCAGCAACTGCACCTGGACGCTGGGATCCTTCACGCCCAGCAGAATGAAAGCTATCAGCGCGACGCCGGTCACCCCGTAAGTTTCGAAACCGTCGGCCGAGGGGCCAACGGAATCACCGGCGTTGTCCCCGGTGCAGTCGGCAATCACGCCAGGATTTCGCGCGTCATCTTCTTTGATCTTGAAAACAATCTTCATCAGATCCGACCCGATGTCGGCGATCTTGGTGAAGATGCCGCCCGCAATTCGCAGCGCCGCCGCGCCCAGCGATTCGCCAATCGCGAAGCCGATGAAGCACGGTCCCGCATAATCGCCCGGGATGAACAGCAAAATAAACAGCATGATCAGCAGTTCCACGCTGATCAGCATCATGCCGATGCTCATGCCGGCCTCAAGCGGAATCTGATACACCGGATACGGTTTGCCGGGCAGCGAAGCGAATGCCGTCCGCGAGTTGGCAAACGTGTTCACGCGAATGCCGAACCACGCCACACCGTAACTGCCCGCGATCCCGACCAGGCTGAACGCAAGAATAATAGGAAGCGTCAGTCCTACCGACTTTCCCGGCACCGGCGAAAGCCATCCGAAATAGGCCGCAATAATGACTGCGATAAATGCCCACAACAACAGGATGAACTTACCTTGCGTTACCAGATATGTTTTGCAGGTCTCGTAAATCAGCTCCGAGATCTCGCGCATGGCGCGATGCACCGGCAGGTTCTTCAGCCGCATGAAAATTGCCATGCCAAAACCGAGCCCGAACAGGCAGAACAGGATTCCGATCAACAGCAGCTTATGGCCATCAATGGCGCCATTGAAAAAGCTCACTTGAGATAAATCGGGCAGCCTTAATGAAGCTTCGCCGCCCACAGATTCGCCCGCAGGCTGACCAAAAGCAGCCGCCGTGCTCACTATGAGTAGTGCGAACATGGCGGAAATTTTCGTGCTCAGGCGCCGTGCGGAAAACGCAGCAGTAGCAAGCCAGATGCGCATAAATAAAGCCTCCGAAAGATAACGGTTTAAGGATTACAAACGTGTTTAGGCACTGCCTTCCGAAAGCAGTATCGAAACTCGCACCCGGTAACGCAATGGAGCCACGAGCCTCAAAGAATGTCTCCGGAATTCCGAACACGCTTCCACCGCAAGACCAGAAGGAGTGTTGAGCTTGGCCGCGTCGGGTTTCGAGCCTGGGATTAACTTGAAAAGGATCAACCTGAAAAGTCGACAGGAGAAGTAAGACCCTGATCCTGCCATCCCAGCACAAAACAGCCGTTTATAACACGTCAGGTAAGCAGGGTCAAACCCCGAACGGGGGGTAATGCCGCACTCTGAACTGAGGCATTACCATCTTGGGATGGCACCGGATCTTTTTGAATTGGGCCAATCCCCGTTGTTTAATTGGACCAAATTTCGATTTTTGAAGTCGATCCCTACATACCGCTCGACAGCGCGCAACTAGCTTCATCCCATCAACGTCCAGACACGCCCATCACCAAACACCATAAGAATCTTGTTAAAGTCGGTCGGAATGCGCAACTGCGAATAGATATAGCAATATGCCTCTAGGCACGAACTTTCTCCGGCGCTTATCACAACGAGCCATCGATCACCCTCAAGTCTCGGCGCCCTCCTGCCAGCCTCGACAACGATTAGCTCAAGCAACTCACGTGTCATGTTCAAAAGCATAAGTGGGTCTGAATCGGAGTTGTGCACGAACCCAATCATTTTCGGCGCTCGCTCCGATCCTTCCCTCAAAATTCGGATCTGGACACGATTCCCGTGAATCGTATCTTTCTCATCTCGACCCGGCGATCGCCGCCCGAGAAGAGTGCGTATTTTGTCTTCCAGCGAGGCAGCGGTTTTCAATGGCAAACAGATGGGAGCGGTGACGGTCACCAGAACCGTCACGCCGTCCGGCACCGTTTCGCCAAAGGTGGATCGCAGACGCTCAATGAGCCGGGTGGCAACCTTGTCGAATCTCAAACTAGGTTTGCCTTGGCCAGGTTTGGCGAGACCAGGCTTGCCGCTGTCACGTTCGCCAGTGCCGCGCCGTTTGAGGGTTGCTATATCAACCGCGACCCGTTTTCCAGCCACCATCATATAGACGCCGGCGAATGCTGAGCTGCAAGCGCCAGTACCGCGCTGCTGAGAAAGCTCTACGCTGCACAGATGTAGAGGGACAGCGTCCGGACGGATCATTACCCTTACCCTTTTCCCATGTCGCCGAGAACCGTCTGGCGACGGCTTCGATGGCGTTTCGCTCCCGCTTCTTCAAGTCCCTCATGCGTCTTCTATCTGAGGTCGATCAGAACGCCGCTCAGTTGGGTGTCGCGGCGTTAATTAAGTGAACACACAGTTACCCTCGTAACTTCCTTTCAAGTCTCAGTCCCGTTTTTAATGGAGGCTCATATTTAGGGCAGTCTCATCCCCATTCGAGTAGGCCACAGCTAAATGGATAACTTGATATTTTGCGTGATTCCTCTGCTGAATTTTATATTCGGCGTCGCTGGACTGATCTGGCCCGATCAACTGATGCCGGTCTTTCGCATGTTGATGTTTCCCTGGCGCGCCACACATCGCGCCATTCGCGTCAACGGCATCGTTGCCATTGGAGCGTACCTGATCGTTCTCGGCAAACTATTTGCCTTTGGCCGTTGAGTCGGATCGGGACCCGCACCACCTGTCGGCGCCTGTATTTCCTAACTCCCTCTTATTTCCCTCCGCCAAGCGAGGCGCTATACATAGCATCCATCAAGTCTTGCGAGTGTCCGTCATAATCGGCGTCGAGCGACCACATAAAAGTGCCGCCCATGCCTCGATCCCAATCGGAATACGACACCCGCAAATAGGTCGAGACCGGATCATCGTAGGTGATATACCCATCTCTCCCGTCAATCTTCAGCATGTAAGGAACCAACGCGATAGGATCGTAATAGGTCCGCCAGCCATCTCGGTTGATGATCGGTTTCACGTTCGGACCATAATTGACCGTCAGCACGGTGTCGTCGCATTCCCCATCTGCAGTGTAAGCCGCATTCGGACACAATCCAAAAAGCTGGTTGATGTTGGTGTAATAGTAGCCATAGAAGGGCGTGCCCATGTTGAGTTGCACGGCGGGAACCGACTTCAGAAAAATGTTTGCGGCGTCGTTGACGCTGCCGCCGGGCTGACATTCATAGGGCGCCGGATTGTTCGGGTCCCAGAAAATGGGTGAATTGAGTTGGCCATGAGCCGTCCAGGGGCCGGCACAGTCATACATCATAATGTTCACGTAGTCGACCCAAAGCTGCAGGTGTTTCAGGTCGTAAGGAGAACCACCCCAAGGCGCCGCATCGATTGAAAGGACGTAGCTAGGGTTTGATTTCCGCAGCTTCTTCATCAGCTCCACAAAAAAGCTGCCATCTGCGTTCGTTTCCGGATATTCCCAGTCCATATCGACGCCGTCGTACCCGTACTGCCTTTCAAACGCAGCAATGTTGTCGACCAGAGTCTGCACCTCACCGCTGGCCTCAAGCCCATTGAAGTCCCCGCCCAGCAGGAGCAGGACCTTGACGCCTGCGGCGTGAGCGCGACGGTTTAGTTCGGGCTCAATGAATTCGTTGCCGGGTCCAGTGGGCACTGAGAGAGTGCCGCTCGCATCGAACGAAACCCCGGAGTGGTTGATGTGCGTGAGTTGACGGTACGGGATCTGCCCTGCACCGTAGGCCGGAGTCTGATACTTGCTCCAATATCCGTAGTCGCCGACTACGCGTTTTAAAAGATGGTTCGGCGTCGACTGTTGCGCGTTTGCGCATGGGATCGAAACTGCCATTAGGCCGATAAGAGAGAAAAAAGCCAAGCGTTGCAGCGCGAGGAAACGACAGATCATGGAGTACCTCCGGCAGGGTTTTAATATCGCGACAATACGCAGGAAGCGGCGGCTAGCCAAAAGCCCGAGGATTGTACCACGCCCAATTGCCTCCCTGAAGAAGAGATCGCCCTTTTCCACAAGCCGCCAACCCCGCAAATCCGGCGCGGCATCTGATCTTTCGCGAACTGGTTCTCCGCTGTCTGGCTGTCGGCCAGTATTCCCTCCAGTCGAAGTCAGGCGGTGTTTTCAGTGTTCGCATGGTGGTGTCCAAGCGTTATTCCTCATCCACATCGCAACTCGTGCCGCCAGCGGCGAACCCGGCCCCTCCTCGTATCGATCACCTATCACCAGGCTCGTAGACAGATTCTTCGTAAATACGTTCGAACTCGAATCTTCACCGCAAAACATTCGCGGGGGCTGAAAGCCACCTAAGTCATTCTGCCCGGTCCGCCTGGACCTCTCCTGCCTGCGTCTCGTCCGCGAAACTATTGGCCGCGAAATGTGTTGGTATACATGAGCGCCCAAACATGCGCGAACACGCTGGTTGCCTGACGGCCCATCTAGATGCTTCTGTTTCGCATCTAATTACTGAAGAGAGCAGCATCGCAAGGGCAGGCGGTAAGAGCTGAGTTGATAGTGTGGAGCGAGGTCGGTTTGCACACAAACTTTGTAGTAAAATTCGCATCACTTATAGTCCGCGACCACTCAAGTAACCCGCATCTTGACCCCGGCGCACGAACTGGAGGTTCATTGTGAGATTGAGATTATTCAACAGGATTTTTACCAGCGCGGTTACCGTTATTCTTGCAACAACCATGAGCATGGGGTCGTTGTCGGCCTACGCGCAACAGGATCAGCAGCAGGACCCCGGCCCCCCTCCGCAAGATCAGCCGCAGGATCAGGGGCCAGCGCCAGACCAGGGTGGACCCGACCAGGCTTCCCCAGCCGGTCCGCCGCGGGCGCACTCGGCCATTTTGAGTCCGGAACAATTGCAGCAGTTGGTCGCGCCCATTGCGCTGTATCCTGACGCGCTGCTGGCGCAGATTCTTGCCGCCTCGGCTTATCCCACGCAGATCGTCGAGGCACAACGGTTTATCCAACAGAATCCGAACTTGAAGGGAAAAGAATTGGGCGACGCGGTCAACCAGCAGGATTGGGATCCAAGCGTCAAGGCTCTTTGCCAATTCCCTTCCGTGTTGGCGAACATGGATAAAGATCTTTCGTGGACCTCAGAACTCGGCGACGCCAATTACAACCAGCAAGCCGATGTCATGGCGGCGGTTCAGACCATGCGCAAGAAAGCGGAAGAAGCCGGCCATTTGCAAAACACACCGCAGCAGACTGTGAGCAATCAGGGACCGGACGTAGTTATTCAACCGGCGAATCCAGACGTTGTGTACGTCCCTGAATACGACCCCGACCTAATTTATGGCTATCCGGTTGGCCTGTGGCCTGGCTTCTACCCCTGGTGGGGCGTCGGAGGCCCGTATATGTCTTTCGGAATGGGATTCGGAATCGGTCCCTTCTTCGGATTCGGCTGGGGCTGGCATGGCTGGGGCATGGATTGGGGCGGTCGTGGCCTAATGTATGGTGGCGGTCGATATGGATTCCACAGCCGCGCGTTTTATGACCGCAACGCCTACTTCCGTGGCAACTACCGTGGCTTTGCGCCCTACGGTCGAGGTGACCGCGCCGCTCGCGGTTTTGGTGCTCCGGGCCGGGGCGGCGCTTATCGCGCTCCCGCTCGAGGCGGAGCCTTTGGTGGAATCAGTCGCGGCGGCGAAGCACGCGGCTATTCTTCCCGTGGCAGAGCTAGCTTCGGCGGCGGTGGCTTTCATGGCGGCGGCGGCTTCCACGGTGGGGGCGGCCACGGAGGAGGCCGGCATTAACCCGGCCGTGCTCTCAAAAATCCGCTAATACCACAGCACGTTCTGAACAAGACGAGAAAGTGAAGGACGACATGATTCGTTTCAGCAAGACTCGTGGCATTCACACCGTGGTATCCGTTAGCGCCCTCGCGGCATTGGGGTTTTTTTCCGGCTTGGCGGCGGGGCAATCGGCCCCCGAAAAGTCGGGACAGGCACGAGCAGGCCAGATGACAAATGGTCAGGAACCTGCGACTCGAAAGCCTACTGACGTCCAGCCTGGGCAACAAACGTTCCCTTCCGCCCCGGAAGCGACCGATGCTCTGGTCGTTGCCATCAAGAAGAATGATCAGGCGGCATTACTGAAAATCTTAGGTCCGAATGCGAAAGACATTATCTCGTCAGGCGACGATGCGGAAGACAAGAACGATAGAAGTGAGTTCATACAAAAATACCGCCAGATGCATCGCCTGATAACAGAACCCGATGGCACCACCACTCTCTACATTGGTGCTGAAAACTGGCCGACGCCCATTCCACTGGTACAGAAAGCCGATAAATGGTACTTCGATACCACGGCGGGAAAAGAAGAAATTCTTTATCGCAGAATTGGCAAGAATGAACTTGCGGCAATCCAGGTTTGCCGGGAGTTAGTCGACGCAGAAAAAGAATATTACGCTGAAGCGCACGACGGCGACAAAAACCAGTACGCGCAGAAGCTTTACAGCGATCCAGGCAAACACAACGGGCTTTACTGGCAGGCGTCGCAGGGCGAACCCGCCAGCCCTATCGGCCCCTTGGTTGCTGCCGCTGCGGGCCAAGGCAATGGCGGTAAGGAACATCAGCCCTTCGAAGGTTACTATTTTGAAATCCTGAAGGGTGAAGGCCGAAGTCACAGCTATGTGGTCGACGGAAAGATGACACGCGGTTTTGCTTTCGTCGCTTATCCAGCGGAATATCGCTCCTCGGGGGTCATGACCTTCGTTGTGAACCAGGATGGAATTGTCTATGAAAAAGATCTGGGACCGCGAACCGCCGAGATCGCAAAACGGCTGACGCGCTATGATCGCGATGCCAGCTGGCGCAAAGCAGATTAGCTGCTGAATTTTCCTCCCGATCCTGTCCCGTGCGTTATACTCACTCACGGCGTACAGGACGCCGCCCGTCCGCGGACAGGACCGAGTCCACCTGAGCTATATACACTGATTCAAGGTTCTAGCGAACCTCCTTTTCGCCCGCTCCAGCGGACCGGGCATGACCACGAAGGAGGTCCGTCGATGTCTGAAGAATCGTCTGATCAGTCGCCAATCCTTCCCGCGATAAAGACGACTCGCAAGTTTAACGATCGTCACTTTCCCGTTCGCCCCAACCTCGATCAGCTCAAACATCAACCTCTGTGGGCGACAGCGGGACGCAGCATTCGCTCGCCTTCTCCTCGATCATGGCGCGGATCCCAACGTGCGCGTCTCCTTGCGCAAGCGCCTTCGTTTCGTTCCCGACGAATCGATGCTTGAATATCGCGACGTGACGCCGCTCTCCTGGGGCCAGCGCTTCTATAATCCTGGATCGCATGGTCACTCCTGGGTGAGCGAGCCGGCCATGCGCCTGATTGCCGAACGCTGCGGACTCGTCTGACGTCTTGTGCGACGCGCCGTTTGTGCGACGAACCGTCGACTCTTCGCTCCAATCGGACAGTCGAGCGCGGCTTTTCCCACACGAACTCCCCCGCCGCACTTGTCTTGCGGGCTAGCCGCATGCTAAGGTGCGCCGTTCGCTGTTGCATGGTTTCGTCGCGCTTCGACTACACAACACGGTTGAGCAGACTGCACAGAAACTTTTGTTTTCAACCCACGCCCAAAAAGGATTCCACCTATGAGCAGTCCCGCCAGCGACGTGCCCGGCCCTAAGAAGCACGTTCCCTTCGTGCCCGAAACCATGCACATGAAGGAGTTCACTCTCCGCGCCATGCTTCTTGGGCTGGTGCTGACGGTGGTCCTGGGAGCGGCCAACGCTTACCTCGGCCTGCGTGCCGGCATCACCATCGCAGCGACGTATCCAGCGGCAGTGATCGCAATGGCCGTCCTGCGCGCCTGGAAGGGCACTTTGCTGGAAGAGAACATTGCCCGAACCGCGGGCACGATCGGCGAGGGTCTGGCCGCAGGCGCAATTTTCACTATCCCCGCCTTCGTCATCTCCAAGGCATGGCCGTCGTTTCGGCCGGCGGACGCATATTGGAAATCCACCGCCCTGATGATGGTTGGCAGCATTTTAGGAGTTTTGTTTATTTCTCTCGTGCGCCGCGTGATGGTTGAAGATCCGGAACTTCCCTTCCCCGAATCGGTAGCTGCGGCAGAAATTCACAAGGCCGGGCGGCGCGGAGCCCAAGCCGCGAAATATCTTTTCTGGAATATCGGCGTCGGCGGTGTTGTTTATCTCCTGGGCCGCTTCGGGCTCTTCGCGGCCGACAAAGATATTCATTTCACCGTCGGCAGCCTGGGCCGCAGTCAGGTTCGTTTAGGCACAACCGGCAGCACGAACATCCTCGCTGCTGGAGGAACCAGCACATTCGCCGCGCCCAGCGTCAGCCCCGCTTACCTTGGCGTCGGTTACATCATCGGATTGCGCCTAGCCTCCATCCAGTTCGCCGGTGGCGTTCTGGCCTGGGGATTGTTGGTTCCCATGCTGATTTTTTTCCTTGGACCGCAGCTGAAACATTATCTTCCTGCGGACACTCCCGACGATTGGGCTGGCATGGCCATTGCAGTTTGGCGTTTTGTGGTGCGCCCCATCGCTGTCGGCGGCATGCTGGTTGGCGCGGCCTGGACCTTGTTCAAGATGGGTAAGAGCCTGACGGCCGGCATAGGCAAAGCGCTGGGCGATCTTCGCCAGACGGCGGCGCAACGCGCTCAGTTGTCGCGCACCGAGCAATACATGAGCTCAAAAGTAGTTTTTAGTTTGATCGCGCTCATGTTCATCTTGATGTGTTTTCTGTATGTGCACATTTCAGGATTGCTCTGGCCCGCGATACTGGCCGCAGTTGTCATGCTGGTAGTCGGATTTTTCTTCGCGACAGTTTCCGGCAGTCTCGTCGGCTTCATCGGCTCTTCCAATAATCCAGTTTCTGGCCTAACCCTTTCGACGTTGCTGATCGCAGCTCTCCTCATGGTTTCACTCGGCGTCTCGGGAACTCCAGGCGTGGCCACAGTCCTCGGCGTCGCCGCAGTGGTTTGCGTTTCCTCTTCGGTGGCCGGCGAGTTGTTGCAGGATTTCAAAGTCGGCTACATCCTGGGTGGCACGCCTCGCCGCATTCAAATTGCGGAATTGATCGCCGTTGTCGTCGCCAGTCTGGTGATGTACTGGCCGCTCTATCTTCTCAACACCGCGTTCGGCTTCGGCAGTCGTCAACTCTCGGCGCCGCAAGCTGGACTCATGGCCACGCTGGCCATCGGCATCGTCGGCGGCGACATGCCCTGGCCGCTGGTAGTCGTCGGCATATTCTTCGGCATCGGAATGATCATGATGCAGGTTCGCAGCCCCATGCTGGTTGCAGTCGGCATGTATCTACCATTCGAGACTACGTTCGCAATTTTCATCGGCGGGGTCTTCCGCTCGCTCGGAGACTGGTTGGCCAAGCGCCGCGGTCTGAATCAGGCGCAGATGGCTCGGGTGGAGAATGCGGGAGTCTTGACGTCCTCGGGCCTTATTGCCGGAGAATCCATCTTTGGATTGCTGTGGGCCGCGCTCATCGCGACCGGACTTGCCACTTCTCAGCACCACACGTTGCAAGTGATCGAAGGCTGGGCCCGCCACATCACGGCATCGCAAATCTTCGAACATCCCACATATTTTGCTGGAATAATCGTCATGGCGCTGCTGGCGATCCTGATGATCTGGCTGCCCCTCACAAGCGCCGGCGATCCCAACGAACCCGCGCCGCCCACGGCAATGATGTAGTACCGGCTGAAGTAGTCCAGTGTGAGGCGGGCGTGGTGTGGGGCGGGGCCAGTGTGGGGCGGGCGCCCCCGCCCGCCAGTGCCGCGGACTGCGAAAACTTCAGCTCCCCAGATCGGTAAAGCAACAATTCCAAATTCGTTCGTATAACATCCTCCTTTTAGTGTTGCTATGTCCATTGCCGAAAATGTCGACGCGATTCGTCAGCGCATCGCAGCAGCCGCAAAGCGCTCCGCGCGGCGCCCGGAAGAAATCGCGCTGATGGCCGTGAGCAAAACGCATCCACCGGACCGCATTCGCCAAGCCTACGCCGCTGGCCTGCGCCTGTTCGGAGAAAATCGCGTGCAGGAATTTGCCGGCAAGGCAGGCGCGCTCTCCGATCTGGTTGAAGCCGAATGGCACATGATCGGACACCTACAGACGAATAAGGCTACGAAAGCCGCAGAACTTTTCCACGCCGTGGACTCGATAGATTCAGTGAAACTGGCGGAAAAGCTTGATGCGGCTGCGCGGAACCTGGGCAAGAAATTAAGCCTACTGATCGAAATCAACGTTGGTGGCGAGACGGCGAAGAGCGGTACCGCACCCGGCTCACGCGAACTGGAAGAAATACTACTGGCCGCGCCGCGGTTGGAAGCCTTGAATTTTCGCGGACTCATGACCGTGCCTCCGTTCACCGATGATCCCGAAGACGCGCACCCTTACTTTCGCAGGCTCCGCGAACTGCGCGACGCCATCGCTAAGCGCAAACTCCCTGCAATCGAAATGGACGTGCTTTCTACGGGCATGTCGCACGACTTCGAAGTGGCCATCGAAGAAGGCTCGACCTGCGTGCGCGTAGGAACCGCGATCTTCGGAGAACGACCGAAGCCCTAACAACTACGCGATTTACATCGCCGTAGGAATTGCTCTGGTTGTTCTCTGCATTGGAGTCGCCATATGGAGTCACTGAGAAATTGATCCTCGACCAACAAGCAACCTCCGGCGCAGTCACCTTCGCAGTCAAGCTCCATCCCCGCGCGAAGAAGAACGCCATCACCGGCGAACTCGGCGCCGCTCTGAAACTTTCCTTGACCACTCCTCCCATCGAGGGCCGCGCCAATGAAGCCTGCATCGAATTCTTCGCCAAACTTTTGAAGGTGCCGCGATCTTCCGTTACCATTGCCTCCGGCCAGAACAGCCGGAATAAAATCATTCGCGTAGCCGGAGTGACTGCCCAGTACGTTCAAGATCGGCTGCGCCGCTAAAGCACCGTGCGCGCGGCACACAACTCTAGGAGCCAATTTGCCTTTCTCGCAACGCTTCGAAGAAATTCGCACCGGCTTTGAGCAATCGTTCTGGGTCGCGAATATTACCGAAATTTTCGAGCGCCTGGCCTACTATGGCGCCTTCGCCTCGCTCGCCCTCTATC
The DNA here is from genome assembly GCA_003132445.1 of Acidobacteriaceae bacterium. GTDB lineage: Bacteria > Acidobacteriota > Terriglobia > Terriglobales > Acidobacteriaceae > Sulfotelmatobacter. The sequence continues at coordinate 80,975 of PKXU01000185.1, forward strand.
TGCAAGAGCAACTCAATTTCTCGACCGAGCAAACCGGCACGCTTACCGGCATCTTCGGCGGCATGGTGTGGTTTCTCGCGATTTTTGGCGGCGCCGCCGCCGACCGACTGGGATTCCGTCGCGCGCTTTCCGTCGCTTACCTTATTCTTGGCGCTTCGTATTTTCTGATCGGCTCCATCGGAGCGTCGTGGCTCGCGCCCGTGCGCAACGCCATGCCGCTCGGCCTGTTTGTCGGCTTTATTCTCATTCTGCCCGCTCTTGGAGTAGCGCTCGTCAAGCCTTCCGTGGTGGGCACAACAGCCCGCGCTTCGAAGGAAAACGTACGCTCGATCGGCTATTCGATTTACTACACCATGGTTAACGTGGGCGGCGCGGCGGGGCCTTATTTTGCTTCCTGGGCGCATCGCCATTTGGGCGTAGAAAATGTTTATCGCGTAGCCGCCCTCAGCGTTTTCGCGATGTTTTTTGTCGTACTGCTTTTCTTCCGGGAGCCGCACAAAGTCGGTGACGCACCTCCGCCCTCAATCGCGACCGTCGCACGGAATTTCTGCGTTGTATTGGGAAATTATCGGCTGGTTCTGCCAGTCTTACTGGTCGCGTTATTGCTGCGCATCGCACTCTGGGTACAGCCCGAATGGTCCGTGCCCTGGTGGTTTTGGATTGCGTTTCTCGCGATTGCCCTTGCAGGCATAAGCCGCTTTATGTGGTTCCTGGTAATCTTCACCGGCTACTGGATCGTCTTCTGGCAGCAATACATCAGCCTGCCCGGCTTTATTCACGGCTACATCAACCCCCACGCCGACGTTGAAATGATTCTCGTGGTCGATGGGCTCACCGTAATCTGTTTAACATTGGCGGTAAACTTTCTCACGCGAAAAATACCTGCCTTCCCGGCCGTCATTTTAGGCACCGTGATTACCTCGCTTTCGTGGCTTATCCTCGCGTTTCGCCCAACTATCTGGGGCGCAGTCACCTCATTATTCGTCCTTGCGCTGGGCGAAATCATCCAGGCGCCTCGCTACTACGAATATATCTCCCGCCTAGCGCCCCAGGGTCAGCAGGGTACGTACATGGGATTTGCCTTCGTCCCCATCGGCATCGGGTCGCTCATCGGCGGCCCGTTTGGCGGATTCCTGCTGCATCACTTCGGAGAAGTCCAGCATCGTCCGGCGATGATCTGGTTTTGGATCACCGGAACCGGCCTCGTGACCGCAGCGGGGCTGTGGATATATGACAGATTCGCGAGAACGTCCCGCGTCGCGGCGACGTGAGTTTCTGTTTTGGATCGAACGGTCCCAATGGCGAAACAAAAACCTATCGCGTCCTCCATCGCCGCACAGATTCGACAGACGCTGAAACACGGCGGTTCGGATGAGCACGCTGCCGGGGTGCAGTGGTTCTTCAAGGACGAGATCAAATCGCACGGCTGGTACACTGCCGAATTGCGGCGAGCCATACGCGTGTTACGCCGGGATATCCTGCGCGCTCATGATCTTGAATTCCTCGTCAAAGTAGCAGACGAACTTTTCCGCGGTCCCGTGCTCGAAGAAAAAATAGCCGCCGTATTTCTGTTGGAAAAGATGGACGCGCAGTTCGGCGATCGCGAGTTCCGATTATTCGAGTCGTGGCTTGACCGCATCAGCAGTTGGGCCGATCACGATGGGCCGGTGCACTACCTGATCGCGCCCATGGTGGCGGCGAATCCGGCGCGGGTTAAAGATGTGTTTCGTTGGGCAAAGTCGAGCGATCGCTGGCATCGGCGGGCAGCTTGCGTGGCCCTGATCCGCGGAGCGCGGGTGAGAATGCTTTTCCCGCAGATCGTGACGCTCTCCGATTCCCTGCTCACCGATCAGGACGATATGGTGCAGAAAGGTTTGGGCTGGCTGCTGCGAGAGACGGCCAAATTCGATGCGCAGCGCACCGTTCCCTACCTCATGAAAATTCGCGGACGCGCTCCGCGGCTTGTATTGCGCACGGCGTGCGAAACCCTTCCAGCCGGAATAAAGAAGAAGATTCTCGCGCCTTCTTCTTGATCTCAGCAGTACTCGTGATCCGAACATTAGGTTCTCAAAAGTAGCTCAGCCACGCATCGCTGCGCCGCTGCTTCAACCCAGCAAACCACCGGCACAGCGGATAGAGCGTCGACACCACAACTCCCCAAAGCAAATAGACAATGGGCAACGAATATCCCCAGCCCGGCGGCGGAGTAACCGGAAATTGATCCGGCGTCGCCGATTCAAACATCCAATGCACCTGCCCGTAGCGCGCATAGCACACCGCGATGGCGATCAAATGGATGAGCGGAATGTGCAGCAGATAATAGAACATCGGCACTTTGCCGACGATAAGCGCGGGCCGCAGCCAGCGCGGTGTGCCGGCATCCACCGCCCACAGGAAAAGCAGCGCCGGACCGAGCGTCATCAAAAGAAACAACAGCGATGGCGGATACTTCGTAGTATTCAAGAACGAAAGCACAGTAAAGGCTGCGGATCGCTGAGTAGCCCAACGCTGCGGATCGCCGTAAATGTTAATCGCTCGCAGGACAACGAAAGTTGCTACCAACCCGATTCCGGCCGGCAACAGAAAACCCCTGCGCCGCGCCGGCGGCCAGCTATATATCTGCCCCAGCGCGTAGCCAGCCGCCGTGACTCCGACCCACGGAACGAGTGCATACGCGACAAGAACAGCGTGCCGCGGATCGTTGATCAGGAAATTCGGCGAATGCAGAATCGTCCAGATCGGGTTGGAAGATTCCACAAAGTCGAAAACATTATGGCTCGCGATCATCCCAACCCCGAACGCCCCAATCACCCACGCCGGCAGGTAAACCAGCGGCGATAGCACGATCATTGCCCAGCCCAGTGCCCACAAGACATTCAAGATCAACAGGCAGTAGTCGAAGTTGAACTGCCACCCTAAACACCGGACCACCACGATCTCCAGAAAGAGCAGCCACACGCCCCGGGTGAAGAGGAATTGCGACAGCTCGGCCTTGGACTTCTTTCGCAGCGAGAGATACGCTCCCGTACCTGTCAACAGGAAAAAAACGGGCGCGCAGAAATGCGTGATCCAGCGCGTAAAGAATAACGCAATGGTCGTCGTAGCGGGATCGGTAGGATTCACGCCGCGGGTGCCGAGAAAGTCCCGTGTATGGTCGAGCGCCATGAGAATCATGATCATCCCGCGCACCACGTCGATCGATTCGATACGAACGCGTTTGGGCTGGGCGGTTTCGGCAATCGCGGGCATGGGGCGGAGCTAAGAAAAGCGAAGTTTAACAAAAGAAGGTCGGGAGAGACTGCGCGAAAAAGTGGAGCTTTGCTCGACCGGAAAAGCCGGGGCGGCGGTCCCCACATGAATCTAGCTCGCGAGGCAGGTTATTGAATCCGGTTCTCCACGCGAGAATTCGCCCAAATTCTTGCTCTTGTTTACAATAGAGGCTTCCCCATGGACTTGGCTGCCATTCAATCTGCGCTGCGCGAACGCAATATCGACGCGTGGCTTTTCTATGATCACCATCATCGCGATCCCATCGCCTATCGTGTTCTCGGCCTGCCTGCCAACCTGATGGTGACGCGACGCTGGTTTTACCTGATTCCTGCCGAAGGCGAGCCGGTGAAACTCGTGCACAAGATTGAAGCTGGACATCTCGATTCCCTGCCCGGCAAGAAACATCAATATTCCGGCTGGCAAGAACTATTCGACAAGCTGAAATCGATCCTGGCGAACTATCTCGATCTCGCCATGCAATACTCCCCGAATAACATTGTCTTCACCGTCTCTCTCGTCGACGGAGGTACGCTCGACCTGCTGCGCGGCCTGGGCAAAAACATCGTCAGTTCCGCCGATCTGGTGGCGCAGTTCGAATCCACCTGGAGCCAGGAGCAAATCCAGTCTCACTTCGCGGCGCGAGACAGCGTCGACTCCATCGTCGCCGAGTCATTCAAAGAAATCGGCAGGCGCGTCCGCAACGGCGGCACGAAAGAACACGAGATTCAGCAGTGGTTCATGGAAGCCTTTCGTCGAGAGAATCTGCTAACCGACGATCCGCCTATTGTCGCGGTCAATGCTAACGCCGGAAATCCGCACTACGAGCCCAACGCCGATCATCCTGTTTCCGTTCGCGAGGGCGATCTCATCCTGCTCGACGTCTGGGGCAAGAAAAATACTCCCAACTCGGTGTACTACGACATCACGTGGATGGGTTTTGTCGGAGCCGCGCCCTCGGGTCGCATGCGCGAAGTTTTCGAAATTGTGCGCGACGCTCGCGACGCCGGCATAAAGACTGTGGTCGACGCAATTCATGCCGGACGCCGCATCGCCGGCTGGGAAGTCGATCAAGCGACCCGCGGCCATATCAAAAAAGCCGGCTACGGCGATTATTTTATTCATCGCACGGGACATTCCATCGGGACCGACGTCCACTCCAACGGCGCCAACATGGACGATCTTGAAATTCACGACGAGCGGCAGATTCTGCCCAACTCCTGCTTTTCCATCGAGCCCGGCATCTACTTGCCGGAGTTTGGCGTGCGCAGCGAAGTCAATGTGTTGGTTCGCGCCAAGTCCGCCGAAGTCACCGGGAAAATTCAACGAGAGATTGTGAATATCTGAATGGCAAATTCCACCACAGAAAAAACGAGAGTAGCGGAGGCGCAGCCGCTGAGCATGATGGCGGTGCTCGCCCCCGCTCTAGGTTGGCTGATTCCGGGCGCGGGTCACATCATTCAACGGCGCTGGATTCGCGGCTTGCTGTTGTTCGTGTCGATTGCAACGCTCTTCCTGCTGGGGCTCGCAATGCAGGGCCGCATTTACAAGGCCAATGGCGGAGACATTCTCGACATGCTTGGTTTCGTCGGCGACGTCGGCGCTGGAGCTCTCTACATTGTCACACTGGCCAATGACTGGGGACAGGGCGCGATCGCATTCGCCACCGCCGATTACGGTACAAAATTCATGATCGTCGCCGGATTGCTGAATTTCATCGCTGTCGCCGACGCCTATCACATTGCCATCGGGAAGAAACGATGAAGCAGTTGTCAGTTCCCAGTTCTCAGTTCTCAGCTAAAATCATTTCGCGGAGACGTGCGTGACCATCACCCTCAACCATTTCAGCGCGGCGGCGGTATTCGCCCTGTTCGCCTCCATCGTATTCGGCATCACCCATCGCGACACTACTCGCGAAATGGTGCGCTACGGCCTCTATTGTTTCGCAATGTTCTTGGGCGGCGTGTTCGTTGCGGGCTGGGCAATGTGGCTGTTGCGAAGGTAGCTGTTACCTTCTAGCTCCCGGCTTACAACTTCCTCCGCACGATTCGAATCTGTTCCATCCTGCGGTAAGTTCAACCATCACTCAACAGCCTCACCAGTAGGTTGTTGCTAGAAGCTAGGAGCTAGCCGCTAGAAGCCTCAACCCTCCCACACAAACGCATCAAAAATTCTCTTCGACTCAAAGTTCAGGCGGCGATAAAGCGCCACAGCTCGCGCGTTCGCTTCGGTCACAGTCAGCGAGAGCAGATCGAAGTTTCGCTTGCGCAGGTTGTTCTCGGTTGCCGCAATTAAAGTTTCACCAATCCCGCGCGAGCGATATTCCGGCAAAATGCACACCTGCGTAATATGTCCAACATCATTTCGAACGCGCGAGCAAAGAATCAATCCGATCAGGCTTCTCGCCTTGCGATCCAGCGCGACGAACGACGATTCCGCATCGAACGTTCCGCATCCCGGAAAGCGTACCACATTGTTGAGAAATCGTAGCGATCCGCTCAGGGTGTGATATTGATCATTGATCTGGGCGTCGACGTGACTGCGATAGGCCGCCGTGATGACGGCTGCCGATGGCTGGTAGTCGCCTTCGCTCCAAGGACGAATTTCAACTTCAGGATGCGTGCGAACATTCTCTGGAGCTGCCTTTCCTAACGGCAGTGTCATAAAAAGGCGTGGGTGTCGCTGGAATCCCGTTTCCAGAAACGGGCGCGACACCGAATTTGCCTCGTGAGCCAGCAGTTGCGCCTCCACGCGATGAATTCCAGGAGACTGCTGCAAGGTTTCGATCACGTGCGTCAGCAACTTTAATTCGACCTCGCATGCGTTAGGCAAGCGATTGCCATTGATCACGTAGAGATCGCCAATCACTCCCTTACTGCCCTCGTACACAAAAAATGAGTAGCCGAAGACGCGGCCGCGATCAACCGCCGCATAACCCGGTAAGATTTTCGCATCGACGTAGCGGAGAATCATCTCCGCCGAACCGGAATAATCCCACGAGAGCAACCGTGACCAAAGTTGCGTCTCGTCCTGCAGCAGAAGGCGCAGGTCCACGGAAGAAAAATGTCTGAGATCAAGGATCTCCAAAAAAGCTCCTGCGCAGCGGCCGAAACAGGACCGGCAAACGTCGCGGCAAAATTCCGAGTCTAGTGGGTTCGCCGACCGGAGGCAAACCGAGCGAACAAGCACTAACAACAGCTACATCCGGCCAACCTGAGTCGCCACGATTCCAGTGATTTCTGTCACCCCTGCCCCATATTGACACCCGTATTTCGTGACACACCCCGTCTACCGTAATCACCCTAACTCCAACAGCCAACGTCATTTACCTTCGGTTCAGCCCTGCTACGCTGGTGCTCGGCCTCACCCTGATCTGTGACCCTGGTCACACCCCCTTTATCGCCCTTCAAAGCATAATCGCATCCTGCTTGTTCGAATTCCGGAGTGGTACTCACTCCTTGGCTGGGGGATCTCGTGGCAAAAGGACGCGTTTCGATCGTCGTTGAGCGCTGCAAAGCTTGCGGCTTTTGCGTGGAGTTTTGTCCCACGCACGTGCTGGCGCTCTCTTCCGCTTTTAACTCCAAAGGCTACCATCCACCGCACGTGGTGCATCCGGAAAAATGCAGCGGCTGCGATCTTTGCGGGATGTACTGCCCCGACTTCGCCATCGCCGGCACCAAAATCGCATCGGGCAGAGGTGAAAAATGAAAGCCGATCCCCACGGAGTTTTAACCGGAACGCACTTTATTGACGGTGACCACGCCTGCTGTGAAGGCGCGCTCGCGGCTGGTGCCAGGTTCGCCGCTGGATATCCCATTACACCCTCCACAGAAATTGTCGAGCGCTTTGCCGCCCGCGTGCCCACAGTGGGGGGAACCTTCATTCAAATGGAAGATGAACTTGCAGCCTCTATCGCGCTGCAAGGCGGAGTATGGGGCGGCGCCAAAGCCTTCACTGTAACCTCAGGCCCGGGCTTCTCGCTGATGATGGAGCACATTGGCTACGCGGCCATGACCGAAACTCCCTGCGTCTTTGTCGATGTGCAGCGCGGCGGTCCTTCAACCGGCCTTCCCACACTTCCCGCGCAAGCCGACATGATGCAGGCGCGCTGGGGATCACACGGCGACTATCAGATCATCGCGCTCTGTCCGAACTCGCCCCAGGAATGTTTCGACCTCACCATAAGAGCTTTCAACTTCGCCGAAGAATTTCGTGTTCCCGTAATGTTCATGATGGACGAAGTGGTCGGGCATATGACCGAAAAAGTTGTCATACCACCTGCCGACCAGATCGAAGTCACGCCGCGCAAGCACACTCGCAAATCCGTCGAAGATTACCTGCCCTATGGCACGAACGGCGACCAGGTTCCGGAGATGGCTCATGCCGGCGAGGGCTACAAGTTTCACGTTACCGGCCTGACCCATGACGAACGCGGCTATCCCAACATGACGCCGGCAGTTCAGGACAAGCTGGTGCGCCGCCTGCAAAGCAAAATTCAGAATGCGACCGAAAGAATCTGCCTCGTCGAAGAAGATCAACTCGACGACGCAGAGATAGTCGTGATCTCTTACGGCATCACCTCCCGCGTGGCCCAACGCGCCATCGACGCGGCTCGCAGCCGCGGATTGCGAGTCGGAAAGTTGCGCCTCATTACCGCCTGGCCCTTCCCCGAGAAAATAATTGCCGAACTGGCCGCGCATATTAAAGCCTTCGTCGTGCCAGAGCTCAACCTGGGCCAGATGGTGCATGAAGTCGAACGCGCCGCCCACGGCAAAGCGAAAACTTACGCCGTATCGCATGCCGGAGGCGGAGTCCACAATCCTGACGAAATCCTGAACGCCATCGTGGAGGCAAGCCGATGCTGAACATTCTGGACAACAAACTCGACGACACGCTCAACCCCGTCGAACCGTTTCTGCGCAGCGACCGCATGCCGCATATCTGGTGCCCGGGCTGCGGCATCGGCACCGCGGTGAACTCCTTCGCTCGCGCCTTGATTGAATCGAAAATTGACCTCGAGTCGCTGGCATTGGTTTCTGGCATCGGTTGCACTGGACGCGTCGCGGGCTACGTCAAGCTCGACTCGTTTCATACCACCCATGGCCGAGCCATTCCGTTTGCCACGGGACTTAAGCTGGCGAATCCCAAACTCAACGTGGTCGTCTACTCCGGTGACGGCGATCTTTCAGCGATCGGCGGCAATCACCTGATCCACGCGGCGCGGCGCAACATCGACTTAAAAGTGATCTGCGTCAACAATCTCATTTACGCCATGACCGGTGGCCAGACTGCGCCGACCACGCCCGGCCACGCCATCACGTCGACCAATCCTTACGGAACATTTGAACCGGCATTCAATCTGCCGCACCTGGTGGAAGCCGCCGGCGCCGTCTACGTCGCTCGCTGGACGACTTTCCACGTGCGGCAACTGGCGCGTTCCATCAGCGAAGCGTTCTCCAAAAAAGGTTTCTCGTTCATCGAGGTCATCTCGCCCTGCCCCACGCTCTACCAGCGTCGCAACAAAATGGGAGACGGTCTCGACACCATGAAGTACTACAAAGAAAAAAGCAGGATCCGGCACGGCGCTCCTACTGGCGAGGTCGGCCTCACTCTCAACGGCGACATCGTGGTCGGCAAATTTGTGGACCGCGACCGTCCCGATTACCAAACTATGATGCGCGCACAGTATGTCGAAAGTCTGGGCGAGCGCTATATCGAAGTGCCAGAGCAAGAATCAGAAACGGAGTGCGTATGCGGCTAACTGAAATTCGTGTGGCAGGATTCGGCGGTCAGGGAGTAATCCTCTCGGCCATAGTGCTGGGTAAAGCGGCGTCGATTTACGACAGCGGCTTCGCCACCATGACGCAGAACTTCGGCCCCGAAGCGCGTGGAGGCGCCTGCAGCGCCCAACTTGTTCTTTCCGACTCGCCGGTGCTTTATCCCTATGTGACCCGCCCCGACATCATGGTCTGCATGTCGCAGGAGGCCTACAACCGCTTCGCGCCCGAACTGAAACCGGAAGGATTGCTGATCGTTGAAGAAGACCTGGTGCGCGTCTCGGATCTCAAGGGCGATCCCAAGGTCTACAGCATTCCGGCCACGCGCATTGCCGAAGAACTCGGCAAACGCATGGTGCTCAATTCCGTGATGGTAGGATTTTTCACCGCGGTCACCAAACTTCTTACCGCCGACGCCGTTCGCAAAGCCGTCGCGGATTCAGTGCCGCCAAGCTTCCGCGAGCTAAATCTGAAGGCCTTCGAAAAGGGATTTGAATACGGCAACGCCCAACTGGCCGCAGTTCCACCGCGCGCCGGATTGCAAGAGCTTGCGTACTCCAGCGAGTAGAAGCCAGATCGCAAAGTCCACTTTCTGCAGTCGCCACTGTTTTGTCATCCTGAGCGAAGCGAAGGACCTATGCAACTTGCCGGCGATATTGCGACCGTTGGCGACGGCACAGTTTCTTCGGCATCCCAATCGCGCACCTCAGGATGAGAAAGACATTGGTTCACCGTTCAAGAGCCGCCGCTGCAACCCAGTAGTAATCAACATCCTGCGGCGCGTAGTGCCCTAAGAACAACAAGCGTCTTCCCGCCGTTTGCTTTACCACATTCATCTTCCACGTCGACGGAGCGACCAGCAAATGTTCCTCGGCCGGAACGCTTCCGCCCTCGTAATGCAGAATGACCGCATTGCGATAAAACGCAAGCCCGTACTCCAACTCGCGAGTTACACCGTAAACTGCCAGCGGCAGCTGATGCGTCTCTATGCTCGCGATTTCAGCCGCCACCGGACGCGCCGAAACCTTTTGATCGATCGTTGTTGTTCCCAGCTTCAGCACCGCGGCAACCGACAACACCACCGGAATCAGAGTCACAAAGCGCAGCATGCGCAGGCGCAATCGGCTGACCAGCGTCAGCGCAATCGCCGCACACAAAGCGAACCCGACTGCGAGTGCAAAAATCATCGGCCGCCCTCCAGGCAATCGGCGGTCGGTCACGACATAAGCGATCAGCAACGCCGGGACAATCGGCGCGGACGCCACCACTGCGTGAAGCACAACCAAGCCCTTCGAAACTTTTTCATTGTCCGCAAGCCGCTGTCTCAAATAATCCGCCAACAGCACAGCCCCGGCCGGAATTGCCGGAAGAATATAGCCAGGCAACTTCGATTGCGAGATGGAAAAGAAAATCACTGGCACGACCAGCCAGCAGGAGGCGAACAAGCTGAACTGCCATTCGAGGTCAGGCTCGAGTGAGACGGTTTTACGCTCCGCCCACCAGATTCTCACTGGCTCCACAAATGCAGCGACCACAAATACGACCCACGGCACCAGCGCAAGCGCCGTGACCGGAAGGTAATACCAAAACGGCTGGCGGTGATGATAGAGATCGCTGGAGTAGCGGGCCAGATTGTGCTCAAGAATGAATTCGCGAAAGAACTGCGGATTCCGCACTTGCACCGCAACGTACCAGGGTAAAGCAATCGCAAAGAACAGAAGAATGCCAGGCAACCAAACGGTTCTCAAGACCAGCCGAGATTCGCGCGCTCCCAACGCGAACAGCACGATGACACTCGCAGCCAAGAAGGGCGCCACTGGCCCCTTGGCAAGCATGCCGAGCGCCATAAAAATGTAAAATAGCGAAAGGTAAATTTTTTTTCCGCTCTCCCGCCAGGCCCACCATGAGAGCATCCCCACAGAGAACGACGCCGCCAGCGGCATGTCCATGGAGGCTGCGCGCGCATATCCGATCACGCCCGCGCAAGAGGCCGTAATCAATGCAGCATCGGCTTCCACGCCGCGTCGAAACTTGCGAAAGAAAAGATAAACAGCAATCACGAGCAGTGTCGCGTCACAAGCTGACGGTATGCGCGCCGCTACGTCGTTCACGCCGAATATCGCGTAAGCCACCATCGCCTGCCAGTAATACAGCGGAGGCTTCTCCAGCCACACATGTCCGCCAAGAATCGGGGTGATCCAGTCGCGCCGTTCGAGCATCCCCCGCGCTACCTGCGCGTAGCGTGGTTCATCCGCGCCGATCAATCCAAACTGCCCCAAGCCGTAGAAAAACAGGAATGCACAAAACCCTGCCATCAGTAACACGTCGGTGCGGGTGCGAGCAGTCATGAGAAGAGAGTGCTGATTGCTGATTGAAATCGAAGCAGCGGAAAATTGAAGGCTTTTCAATCAGCAATCAAAAATCATCAATCAGCAATTGGTTTTCTATTGTACGGAGGGTCCGCGGCGTATTGTGGAGAGAACTTGGCGCACGGCTTCTGCCAGCGGACCGTCGACCGAGCACCCGCTGGCGCATTCGTGGCCTCCGCCGCCGAAATTCTCGGCCACCTTCGCGACGTCAAGCTTGCCCTTGCTTCGCAAACTGGCGCGGTATCGTCCATCGGGCAACTCGCGGAAAAACGCCGCCACTTCGACGCCGCCAATGGAAAGAACATAGTTGACCAGGCCTTCACAATCTTCTTCGATGGCGCCGCAGCGCTCCATCTGCTTCTGCGTGACCCAGGCGTAAGCCAGGTGGTCCTCGACTTTCAGGCTGCGAAGAGCTTCGCCCAGCAACCGAATCTTGGCGACGGAGTGCGCGAAATAAATCCCCCGCGCACAGTGCGCCGGATCCGCTCCGGCCAATACTAGTTCACGCGCCAAAGCAAAAGTATTCTCAGTCGTCCCTTGAAACATAAACGACCCTGTGTCGGTCATCAGCGCGGTATAAAGACAGGTCGCAACCTCGGCAGAAAATTTCACGCCCGCTTCCCGTGCCAGACGGAAGACCATTTCCGCGGTAGCGACAGCATGAGGATCGATCCAGTTAACGTGGGCGAACGGGCGTCCGCTGACATGATGGTCGATGCTGATCAGAAATCGGTTTTCGAGACCTTGGAGCCGCGTACGGTGAATGCTGTCACACTCCAGAATGATCGCCGAATCGTAACTGCCCAGGACGTGGCTGGACTGCACAACCTGATCGGCGAACGGAAGCGAACGGTAGACGCGCGGCACGCCATCGTGCAGCACAACATCAGCTTGCTTGCCCATGGTGCGCAAAATCTGGCAGCAGGCCAGCGCCGATCCCACGGCATCGCCATCAGGACGGGCGTGCGAGGTCAACACGAATCGCTCATGCTGACCGATCTGCCGGAGTACATCCTCCAGCACGTCACTATATCTTTTTTCCACTGCGTTCCTTGCGAGCCTTCTCTCGTTTCTTTGCCCGCGCCAGCAATTCTTCGACTCGCGCTTTCTCCTGTTCCGCGCGATCCAGCCGGAAATACAATTCCGGCGCGCGTCTTAACCGCAATCTCTCGACCAGTTCATGCCGAATGTATTCGCGCGCCGCTTCCAATCCCTCTAGGCTCTGGTCCGCATCCTCGTCGTCGCCTTCCACGTTCACCCAAACCTGCGCTGAGCGCCCATCGTCGGCGATATGCACCGCCGTCACGCTCACCAGCCCAATTCGCGGATCGGCCAGTTCGCCTTCCACCAGCGTTTCGATCTCCTCGCGCAAAGCCTCGCCAACCCGCCCGCGATGATATTTCAGCCCGCGCTTCTCCACGACCAATCCCCTCTCAGGTAAAACGCATGAGAATATCAGAAAACGAGGTCCAAGTGTGTGATCAGGATGCGCTATTGTCGCGCGCTTTGGTGGGCGAGAGATAAGTACGGAGGTAACAACGTGTTAGGATGAATCCTCGTGTGGCGACGGGCGCCCTCGCCCGTCCCGCCTGGGCGAAGCGCGGCGGCCCTGGGTACAGGCCTCGAAATCCTACAGAAATTCCACGAAAGAATCCGCGATCTCCGCACCGTGGTTGTTGGCGATGCGCGTGGCGGCGCGTTCCACATTCTTCATTAGGCCATCAAGATAGTCGCGCGAATTCGAGACGCTGACCACGCCGATGGTGGCGCGGTTCCAAAGTTCGGCAGCATCGAGTTCGGCGACCGATACGTTGAAGCTGGTGCGCAGCCGGTCTTTCAGGCTGCGCACCACCTGGCGCCGGTCTTTGATCGACTGTGCGGCTTCGATGTGGACTTCGAGGGTGAGGAAAGCGATGGGCATGCAGTTCTCGGTTCGCAGTTCTCAGTTTTCAAGAAACGCCAGCAACTGGGAACGGAGAACCGAGAACTAACTTACGCCATGACTTCCGCGGCGATCCGCTCCGTGGCAAAGGCCTCGATTACATCGCGGGCTTTGATGTCGCCATAGTTCGCGATGGAGATGCCGCACTCCATGCCGTTGGTTACTTCTTTGGCGTCGTCCTTGAAGCGGCGCAGCGATCCGATCTTGCCCTTGAACACAACCACGTTGTCGCGCAACAGGCGCACTTCGGAGTCGCGTTTGATCAAGCCATCGAGCACGCGGCACCCCGCGACGGTTCCAACTTTCGGAATGCGGAAGGTTTCGAGCACCTCGGCGCGGCCCTGGTAAGTTTCCTTGATGGTCGGCTCGAGCAGGCCGGTCATGGCGCGCTTGATCTCGTCCTGCAGTTCGTAAATGATCGAGTGCAGGCGGATGTCGACTTCTTCCTGCTCCGCCAGTTCCTGCGCCTTGCGCTCCGGCCGCACGTTGAAACCGATGATGATCGCATTCGACGCCGAGGCCAGCAGCACATCGGTTTCAGTGATCGCGCCCACGCCCGAACGCAGCAGCCTCAGCCGAACCTTCTCGTTCGACAGTCTCGACAGCAGATCGCTGAGCACTTCCACCGAGCCCTGCACATCGCCCTTCAGGATGATGTTCAGTTCCTTGGTTCCGGCCGTCTTGATCTGCTCCGCCAATCCTTCGAGCGACACGCGCGAACTCTTGGCCAGCGCGGCTTCGCGCGCTTTCTGCTCGCGGTATTCCGAAATGCCACGAGCCTTGTCGCGATCCGCAACTACCACGAACTGATCTCCGGCCTGCGGTAAACCCTCCATGCCCAGAATTTCCACGGGCGTAGACGGAGGCGCGGACGCAAGGGCGATACCGCGATCATCAAACATGGCGCGGATCTTGCCGTAAACGTTGCCCACCACAAAATTGTCGCCGGCAATGAGCGTGCCGTTCTGTACCAAAACCGTAGCCACAGGTCCGCGGCCGCGATCAAGTTTCGCTTCCAGCACTACGCCCGTGGCCGCACGCTCCGGAGTCGCTTTCAACTCCGCCAGATCCGCAACGAGACAAATCATTTCCATCAACAAGTTCAGATTCGTTTTCTTCTTGGCCGAAACGTCGACGAACACCGTCTTGCCGCCCCACTCCTCCGGCACCAGCCCGCGATCGGCAAGCTGCTTCTTCACACGATCCGGCAGAGCGTCTGGCTTATCGATTTTATTGACCGCAACGATGATCGGGACTTCGGCCGCGTGCGCATGATCGATGGCCTCAACCGTCTGCGGCATAACGCCATCATCGGCAGCGACAACCAGCACCACGATATCGGTAGCCTTGGCGCCGCGCGACCGCATACGCGTGAACGCTTCGTGACCCGGCGTATCCAGGAACACAATCTCGCGTCCATATGCCGGAGATTCCTTGTCGGTGATTCGAACTTTATAAGCGCCAATGTGCTGCGTGATGCCTCCAGCTTCGCCTTCGGCAACGCTGGTCTCGCGAATCGAGTCGAGCAGCGTGGTTTTGCCGTGATCGACGTGACCCATGATCGTGACCACTGGCGGACGCGGCGTAATTTCAACCGTGGATTCTTCTCCGCTCCCAGCGGCTGCATCAATATCTTTCGAAGCCTGCTCTTCGAACGTGATGACGTTCGTCTCCGCGCCGAAGAAGCGCGCCATCTCGCTCGCCAGTTCGGCATCGAGCGTCTGGTTGATGGTTGCAAAAACTCCGCGGCCAAGCAGGCGCGAAATCAAATCCTTCGCGCGAACGTCCAGTTTCTCCGCAAGATCTTTGACGCTGATGCCTTCCGTGATCGTGATATTGCGCGTGATCGGCATCGGCTCGTTCGAAACCACCATGCGCGGCGGTGGCGTGTACCCCTTCATGGGGCCTTCTTTTACGCCACGCGGAACATAGCGCTGGCCGGGCCGGCGCGCGGGAGCGCCCGGACGGCTGCCCGGACGAACTTGGCCTGGAGCCGGAAGCCCCGGACCTACGCCAAGAGGCCGCGCACCTGCCGGAGCCTGGCGCGTGGGATGCATCGGACGACGTTCGCCCGGACGCAGCGGCCTTGGCGGACCTCCGCCGGGCACTTGCGGACGGGGACGTTGAAAAATTGGCTGCCCTGGCACGGGACGCCCGGGTGCGGGACGCATAGTCCCCACGGGCGCACTGGATTGCGCAACTGGAGCGATCGGCCGTGGCGGCGGAGCTTTGTACACCGGGCGCGGTCCAGTCTGCGGAACAATCATTCGCGGCGCTGGAGGCTGCGGCGGACCAGCCACTGCCGGAGGAGCAGGCGGACGCGGCGCGGCAACTGGCGGTTGAGGCGCGGCAGACGCCATAGTCGACGGCGCGGACGGCGCGACGGAAGGTGGCGCAACTGAAAAAGAAGGCGCGGCCGGACGCGGCGGTGCGGGAGCCGCAGGCGTCGTTTGAATTGCGGGCGGAGTGACAGACGCAGCGGGCCTCTCTACTAGGGGAGTCACAACTTCAGGCCGCGCCGCTGGCGGTGCAACCGTCGCAGCTGGTGCCGAAGGCGCAACCGGAGGTTGCGCTGGTCTTAGCGCCGGAGACGCGGCAACGGGCCTTGCCGGCGCGGCAGGCACAGCCGGCCGAGCGGGAGCCGCAGCTTCCTTCTTTTGCGTAATAGCTTTTAGCACATCTCCCGGCCGGGAAATGTGCGACAAATCGATCTTCGTCTTGATTTCTTCTTCGCCGCGCGGCGAGCGCGCTGCGCGGGCAGACGACGACTGCGCTTCGGACGAGCCACGCAGGTGCACGCGCACCTTTTCCGCTTCATGCTCCTCAAGCGAACTGGAATGAGTCTTCTTCTCCGTCACCCCGACGAGCGGTAGTGCGTCGAGAATGGCTTTGCTTTTAACTTCCAACTCCCTTGCGAGATCGTTGATTCGAACCTTACTCATCCGGCCTTTCTTGTGCCCCGCGTTGCGCTTAGGTCTTCATTGCATCCTCACGGAGTCAGCGTCCTGCACCCGCACGTCATCGAAGATGCCGGCGTGTGCAATCTGTGTCGACTATTCAGTTTTTTCGGGAGCGGAGCCTTCTTCCGGCCCCTGCTCTTCCTTTTCTTCCGAGACGGCCTCGGCTTCCGCCGTCGCCTCGGGCGCTGCCACCTGTTCTTCCGCGGCAACTTCGCCGGGCTCCCCTTCAGCAGCGGCTTCCGGCGCCATTTCTTCCGCCGCCACTTCACCCTCAGCGCTCACGCCTTCAGTCCCNNACCGTTTTAGGCCCGATACCCTCGATGGCTTCCAGTTGTTCCGGAGTCATATCGGCCAATGCCTCTACGGTGGTCACGCCCGCGGCGCTGAGTTTCTCCACCAGACCCTCGCCCAGTCCGGTTACATCTTCGAGCGGAGTCATCGCCTGCGGGGCCATCGCGGCCATCTGCAGTTCGACTTCCTGACGTTTTTCTTCCTCGCTCTTGATGTCGATCTTCCAGCCGAGCAACTTCGCCGCCAGACGAACGTTTTGCCCCTTCTTACCGATTGCAAGCGACAACTGGCTGTCGTCGACCACAACTTCAAGATGTTTATCCGCGCTGTCGACCACCGTTACGCGGCTCACCTTCGCCGGCTGCAGCGCCTTTTCGGCGAACGTCACTGCATCTTCGTGATACTCAATGATGTCGATCTTCTCTCCGCGCAATTCGCGGATGATCGACTGCACGCGCATTCCCTTCATCCCGACGCACGCGCCCACCGCGTCCACGTCTTTGTCTTTCGACATGACCGCGATCTTCGTGCGCTCGCCAGCTTCGCGGGCAATCGCGCGGATTACAACGGTGCCGTCATAAATCTCGGGAACTTCCGTCTGAAACAGATGCTGCACCAGCTCCGGCGCGGCGCGCGAAACCACGACGCCAGGACCTTTCGAAGCTCGCTCCACACGCGCGATAACGACGCGAACACGCTCCGCAATGGCAAACGATTCCAATCGCGACTGTTCTTTCCGCGGCATGCGCGCTTCCGCCTTGCCGATATCGAAGATCACATCGGGACCTTCCACGCGTTTCACAGTGGCGTTGACAATTTCGCCTACGCGCCCAATGTATTCGTTGTAAACAGTATCCCGTTCGGCTTCGCGCACCTTCTGGAAAATCACCTGCTTCGCCAATTGCGCCGCGATGCGTCCCAGAATTCCTTCCGTCACTTTCGGAATCTGCAACTCGCCGCCGACTTCAAGACCGGGATCCACCTTGCGCGCATCTTCCAGCGTGATCTGCAAGTTCGGATCTTCCACCTGTTCCGGAGTCTCCACCACGGTTTTCACCGCGAAGGCGTTGATCTTGCCGGTTTCCTTATCGAGCTTGGCCCGCAGATTTTCCTGCGACTTGTAGTACTTGCGCGTCGCCATAACAATGGCGTCTTCCACCGCGCTGACGACAATCTGCGGATCAATGCCCTTTTCCCGGCTGAGTGCGTCGATCGTGTTGTAGAGCTCGCTTGCCATAATAAAAGTTTCAACGTTTCAAGGTTTCAAAGTTACAAGGTCGTTGAAACCTTGAAACTTTGAAACATTGAAACCTTATAGCTCTGGCACCAAATTCGCCTTCTCCACATTGGCGAATTCGATTTCAATCTTTTCTCCGGCCGTCGCACCCATCTTCTTCCGCGACTTGTGGCTGGCCACGCTTAAATCCAGTGTCAGACGTCCGTCCTTGAAACTTTCCAGCCGTCCTTCAAAGTGGCGGTTATTGTCGACCGGCTGCCTTGTGGTCAACTTCAGTCGACTGCCGGTGAAGCGGTTGAAGTCCGCGGCCTTGATCAACTTCCGATCCAAGCCTGGCGATGAAACTTCCAACGTATACGCCCCCGGCATAACATCTTCCACATCCAGGATCGTGCCAAACTCGCGGCTGAAATTCGCACAATCTTCGTGCGTCACTCCAGCCAGCGGATCGTTCTCTGAGGCCGGCCCCGCCGCGGGCTTATCCAAAAACACCCGCAACATACGTGCTGTGCCTCCGCCGAGGAACTCGATTTCCACGATCTCGAGCCCGCTGGAGGCGGCTACCCGCTCCGCGATTTCCCGCACACGTTCAACGTCAAGTGCCATGAATCAAATAGCTTACAGGCGATGGCTGCACACCCGAAGGGCCCAACTAAAAAGTGGGCTTGCGCCCACTGGTGTGCTTCGCCACTTGCCGGTACACAGCAGTTCTCAGTTCTCTAATATACGCGCCTGACTGCTAAAAGACAAACGCTCAGACGCCGACTTCAGCGCCAGAATTAACCTCTGCCATGTCTTCCTACCTTGTCATTCCGACAGCGCGTGCTTTTCTTCACGCGCGGAGGAATCTCAGTCCATCCGGCACAGAAACGTACCGCGAGTCCCGATCGAAAGTTGCCTCAATCCCCCGCCCTCTCTAGAATGAATACTCACAGAGACAACTATGATTCATTTTCCCGTTCCTGAGGCTCTTACTTTCGACGACGTTCTTCTTCTGCCGGCTCGCTCCGATGTAATTCCCGCGCAGGCCTCTACGCAAACACAGCTCACGCGCAACATCAGCCTCAACATTCCGGTCGTGAGCGCCGCCATGGATACCGTGACCGAATCGCACATGGCGATTGCGTTGGCGCAGCAGGGCGGCCTCGGGATTATTCATCGCAACCTCACCGTCGATCAGCAAGCCAATGAAGTCGACAAGGTGAAGCGTTCGGAAAGCGGCATGATCGTCGACCCGGTCACCATGTCGGCCACCGATCGCGTTAGCGATGCGCTCGAAGTCATGCGCAAGTACAAGATTTCCGGTGTCCCCATCACCGATCACGGCAAGCTCGTCGGCATCCTCACCAACCGCGACTTGCGTTTTGAAACTCGCTTCGATATTCCCATCAACAAAGTGATGACCAAGAAAAATCTGATTACTGTGCCCGTGGGGACCACGCTTGAAGAAGCGGAAACAATTCTGCACGAGCACCGGGTTGAAAAACTTCTCGTCGTCGACGACAAATACAACCTGAAGGGCCTAATCACAGTTAAAGACATTCAGAAAAAATTGAAATATCCCAACGCCGCCAAAGATTCTCAGGGCCGTTTACGCGTGGGCGCGGCGATCGGCGCCACCGGAGATTTTCTCGAACGCGCGCAGGAACTCGCCGAAGCCAAAGTCGACGTGATCGCCATCGACAGCGCCCACGGTCACTCCACCAAAGTGCTAGACGCCGTGAGGCTGGTGAAATCGAAGCTGCCGCACCTGGAACTGTTGGCCGGCAACGTAGCTACATTCGATGGAGCCTGTGAACTCACACGCGCCGGCGCCGACGGCATCAAGGTTGGCATCGGGCCGGGCTCGATTTGTACGACGCGCGTAGTGACTGGCGCTGGCGTTCCGCAGATTACCGCCATCGCCGAGGCCTACCGCGCCACCAAAGATTCCGGCGTTCCGATCATCGCCGATGGCGGCATCAAATATTCGGGCGACGTTACCAAGGCGCTGGCCGCGGGCGCAAGCGTGGTCATGATCGGATCGCTGTTCGCCGGCACGGACGAAAGTCCCGGCGAATTGATTCTTTATCAAGGCCGATCTTTCAAGTCCTATCGCGGCATGGGATCGATCGGCGCCATGGCTCAGGGATCGAGCGAACGCTATTTCCAGAGCACCGAGGGCGATTCTTCGGCGTCGATCTCCGCCTCCGACGGCGACGCCAACCGTCTCGCGAAATTGGTTCCCGAAGGAATTGAAGGTCGCGTTCCCTATCGCGGATCAGTGGCTATGATCGTTCACCAGATGGTCGGCGGATTGAAATCGGGCATGGGCTACTGCGGCTGCGCGACGATTCCCGAACTTTTGCAGAAAACGCGCTTCGTTCGCATCAGCGGCGCCGGCCTGCGCGAAAGCCACGTCCACGACGTTATGATCACCCGCGAGGCGCCCAACTATGCCATCGAATAACGCTCTGGATGCCCTGTTTCTAAATCCGGAGTCCCCATTTCTAAATCTGGGTGCCCCATGTCTCGCCGATTTTGCGAGACGTGGGGATTTCCCCAACACTGGCACAATTTCCGCTTGAGCGCCGACCGCCACCGCCTTCTAAAGACTTGGATCGCCGCAATCCTGTGGCTGATCGTCATCGCCATTGAGTCGACTAACCTCGCCTCATCACACAACACCAGCCGCATCCTCTATCCGCTGCTTCATTTTTTATTGGGGATGGACTACGCCCACTTCGAGCATTGGCACTTCTTCATCCGCAAGGGCGGACACGTTTTCGGTTACGGCCTGTTGTGCATTTTGCTGTTCCGCGCCTGGCGCGAAACTCTGCCGATCATGATGGGCGCAAAGTGGACTTTGCGCTGGGCGATTCTGGCGGTGCTGGGAACCGCGCTGGTCGCAAGCCTCGACGAATGGCATCAGAGCTTCCTGCCCTCGCGCACAGGAACGCCATGGGACGTTCTCCTCGACACCTGCGCCGGCATCGCCGTGCAGATTCTGCTCGCCATCTACTACTCGTGGCGAAGAAGATCTTCCCAAAGCTGACGGCCTGCGCTCGCCACGCTCCGCGAAATGATTAATTCGACGATTAAATTGGAATTAATTACGATTAAAGTCAAAGAGTAATGCGATGTGGTGTAAGCCGCAGAGCGGCGAAAGAACGCAGCCCACAGCTTGCCCTGAGCTTGCCGAAGGGGCGCAAGCCGTGGGTAGCCAACGAAGAATGAGCAAGCCCCGGAGGGAGCCAAAGAAAGATCGTATTGTCCACCTGATACGTGTTGAAACGCCTACCATCAAGCTCTCGCCGTCGCCCTAGGCGTGATCACCAACAACATCGCCGACACCGCCGCCAGTCCCGCCGAAAAATAAAACGGCACCCCAGCCCCGTAGTATTTCCAGAGTTCTCCGGTAATCAGGCTCGCTGCCAGCGTGGCTACACTAGTTATAAAAAAATAGATCCCTAGCGCCCGCCCGCGGACGTCCGCTCGCACGCTCTCAACCACCAGCGCCTTCAGCACCGGCTGCGTCAGCGCGTAATACAAACCATAGACGGCCATGGTGATCCATATCGCAAGTGTCGAGGGAGCACGCCCGAAAACAAAATAGACTGCCGCAAAAATTAAATATCCGGCTGCCGCAATCCATCTTCGTGAAATTCCGCGCCGCGAAAAGTGGTCGCTGAACCATCCCGCAGGCCACGAGCCGAGCGTGTAGGTGATGTTAAAAACAAGTCCCAGCAGCGGCGCCAGCGCCACGCGTATGCCTACGTTCTGCGCTCGCATCACCAGAAACATGTCGCTGGAATTTCCCAGCGAAAAAATCGTCACGGCAATCAGCACAAAATAAAAACCTGCAGGAAGTTTCACGCCGGCGATAGACAACGTTGGAATCACCTTGCTGCTTTTTGTGGCACTTCTCTTTTCAGCGGCGATTCCGGACTCCGTTCCGTCTGTTCTGATTTCGCGTATGCCAACCCATGCCGCCAGCACGCACAAAGCCCCGGGAACAGCCGCCGCCCAGAAAACGCTTCGGATGCTGAAGCGAGAAAGGATCGCCAGCGCAGCGATCGGCCCGGCAACCGCACCTGCGGAATCCATCGACTGAATTAGACCGTACGCTGAGCCCAGACGGTTCTTCGGTACAGATTCAGCCACCATTACATCGCGCGGAGCAGAGCGAAATCCTTTTGAGAGCCGGTCGCTAAACCGAATCAGCAAAATCTGCGGCCACGACCTGGCGACGGCCAGCAGCGGCTTGACTGTATTCGCGATGACATATCCTGCGACCACCACTGGCTTTCGGCGTCGGATGTGATCAGCCAGATATCCGGAAAAGAGCTGCGAGAACGACGCGACACTCTCGGCCACGCCTTCGATCAATCCCAACTGCGCCGGTCCCGCGCCCAGCGAAACCAGAAACGCCGGCAGCACCCAATACGCCATTTCGGTAGCCGTGTCGTTCAGGAAGGAAGTAATACCGAAGGCGTAGATGTTGCGGGCAGCGGAGGGAGAATCTGAGGTAGGGGCTGACATAAAAAAGTTTTACCACGAGACACGGAGGGGCGGGATTATCGGTGCAGGTCGTCTCTGGTGAGCGCGCAGCCGGGCTTCGCCCGTGGGACAGCCGGGGGCGGCTGTCCCCACATCTTTCTTAACGCTTGTTGGAAGCTGACAGCTGATGGCTGATGGCTGAGATCTGCTCTTCAGTACATCGCGTCGTACTTCGTCACCACCCACGCGCCACCCTCGTTCTCAACCGTGACGGTGAACAGATCCGAATCGATCCCAGGCTGGTCCGGGCCCGCGTTGCTCGGCCGCTTGGCGCGATAGTGTAGGACTACCAGCGGCGGCGCCTCTTCCCAATCGACCAACTCCCACGACAGCAGCGGATGCTGCGCCTCGGAGCTGCAAATGTACTTCGCATATTTCTTGTGGTAATCGTGCTCCCACTTCGAGAGCAGTTCGTCGCAGTGCCCATCCCGCAACTCGCGCAGAAACTTATTCGCCGCGTGCTCAGTCGAGCGATCGCGCAACGGATTCATCTTGATCGAGACCGGCAGCCCGGTCAGCGGATCGTGATCTTCCGAACGCGCCAGCACCGGACCCTGATTGCTCAACCACCACAGGTAGCCGACAAACACCATCACCAGTAGCGTTCCGGTGCCCACGGCAATGCCGATTTGTGTGCGAGTGAAGGCCATTAGAAAGAGTTTATGGAGATGGCTGAAGCGATGAAAGATTACTAGTGGGAGACGCGGAAGGACATGTACGAGTGCGCGCGGTTTGGGATCAAGCGCTAGGCGGCAATCCTTATTTAGACCAAAAAAAAGGCGCAGCCTTAGGCCGCGCCCTTTCGCAAATCAATGCAGACTACTCTTTCTTATCTTCTTCTTCCTTCACTGGCTCGACGCCACCATCGTGCTGCGCCTGCGCCTCGGCATCTTCCATCGCCTTCTTAGCTTCAGTGGCTTTCTTTGCGCGGGCTTCGGCACGTTTTTCTTTCTTTTCGTCGAGAATTTTCTCGCTCCCCAACAGTTCGAGAAAAGCCTTGTCCGCGCCGTCGCCCTTGTTCCAGTGCGTGCGAATAATGCGCGTGTACCCGCCCTGGCGATCGCCAAATCGTGGTCCGACCGTATCAAACAATTTCACCACCGCCTCGTCGGTCATCAGATAAGCCGTAGCCAGGCGACGTGCCGCCAAGTCTCCGCGCTTGCCCAGTGTGATCATCTTCTCGACGATTGGACGAGCTGCCTTGGCCTTGGGGACGGTCGTTTCGATGCGCTCTTCCACAATCACCGAGGTGACCAGGTTGCGCAGCAGCGACCGCCGGTGCGCAGTGTTCCGTCCGAGTTTGTATCCTGCAACTTTGTGACGCATGGGAAACCCTCAGCTTCTAGCTCTTAGCTTCTAGCTTTAGCTCAAAATCAAACTCAACTCACGTGCTTCGCGGGCGGCCCGACTTCCTGAAGCCGGAAGCCGGGCGCCGAAAGCCGTTCTTACAGCTGATCGTCCGGCCCGTACGCGGAAGCCGGCAGCACCTGATTCGAAGTCGGCCCAGGCACAGCATTGCCGTGCTCGTCGATCTTCATGCCTAGGCTCAGCCCCATCGAGGAGAGAATCTCCTTGATCTCGTTCAGAGACTTGCGGCCGAAATTCTTGGTCTTCAGCATCTCGGCTTCCGTCTTCTGCACCAGTTCTCCGATGGTCTGGATGTTCGCGTTCTTCAGGCAGTTGTAGCTGCGCACCGAAAGCTCAAGCTCTTCCACCGAACGGTTCAGGTTCTCGTTGTGAATCTCGGGCTTGCGATCGTCCGACGACGACGTGCCGGTTTCAATCTCTTCCTCGAAGTTGATGAAGATATTCATGTGGTCCTTCAGCAGCTTCGCCGCCAGGCCGAGCGCGTCGGCGGGCGTGATGGAACCGTTGGTCCACATTTCAATCGTCAGCTTGTCGTAGTCGGTGATCTGTCCGAGACGCGCCGCTTCCACCGTGTAATTGCACTTGCGCACGGGTGAGTGAACCGAATCGATCGGAATAAAACCGATGCCGAGATCTTCGTCGAAATTCTTGTCAGCGGAAACGTAGCCGCGGCCGCGCTTCAGGCGCATCTCCATGTCGAGCTTGCCGCCCTCGCTCACGGTCGCAATGTAGACGTCTTTATCCAGCACCTCGACATCGCCATCGGCTTCGATCATGCCGCTGGTGACCACGCCAGGCTGATCCGCGCGCAAATAAATCGCCTTGGGCGCGTCGCCTGAAAGCTTGAACGGAATCTGCTTCAGGTTGAGGATGATGTCGGTCGCGTCCTCGACCACGCCGGGAATCGACTGGAACTCGTGCAGCACGCCTTCCATCTTTACTGCGGTAACGGCAGCGCCTTCAATCGAGCTCAACAGCACGCGCCGCAAAGCGTTGCCCACGGTCGTTCCAAAGCCGCGCTCAAACGGCTGCGCCCAGAACATTCCATATTTGTCGGTGAGGCTGGAGGTGTCGGTCGCGAGACGTTTTGGTTTTTGAAAACCCTTCCAAAGCATTTGTTTCTCCTTCGGCCGTTTGGCTCAAAGCTGACTCCCTGAATCGGTCCGGATGCAGGTCAATCGTCAGCCAAGGCTGATCTGGCTCGAAAATATGGACCTCAACAAATTCTGCGATTTAGCGATCGGGAGATTAAGTGATTTTAAATCGCTCAATGGCCCAATGGCACAATCGCTCAATTCGTTACTTACTATAAAGTTCCACAATCAGCTGCTCATTCACCGGCAACTGAATATCTTCGCGGTTGGGCAACGACAACACCCGCGCCTTGTAATTATCGCGATCCACTTCCAGCCAGCTCACGGTGGTTCCATGGCTGGCAAATTCCTTCGCCAGCTCCAGCACGGCAAGCTTTTTGCTGTTCTCACGAATCGCGATCTCTTCGCCCGCGCTCACTTCATACGAAGGAATATTGACCTTGCGATTGTTCACAGCAACGTGTCCATGGCGTACCAACTGCCGCGCCTGGCGCCGCGACTGGGCGAATCCCAGGCGGTAGACCACATTGTCCAATCGCCGCTCTAGCTGCTGCAGCAACTTCTCGCCGGTCACACCCTGCGAACTCGCGGCCTTCTCAAAGTAGTTGCGGAACTGCCCTTCCTGCGTGAAGTAAATGCGCTTGGCTTTCTGTTTTTCGCGCAACTGCAGCCCGTAGCCAACGATCTTGGCTTTGCGGTCCTTCCCATGTTGTCCGGGAGCGAAGTTGCGCTTCTCGATGGGACACTTGTCGCTGAAACACTTTGCGCCTTTGAGGAACAGCTTCATGCCCTCGCGGCGGCATAGACGGCAAACTGCATCGGTATAACGTGCCAAGTTTCTTCTCCTTTAGATGACCGGTTTACAGGTTTGGCTTCACCCTTCGTCCCGGACGAAANNTTGTGCGGAATCGGCGTCACGTCGCGAATCGAGCGTACTTCGATTCCCGAAGCTGCCAGCGCGCGCACTGCCGATTCCCGCCCCGATCCCGGACCGCTCACGCGCACATCCACGCTGCGCACTCCATGATCGCGAGCCATGTTCGCGGCGTTCGACGCGGCTTGCTGGGCGGCAAAGGGCGTGCCCTTGCGCGATCCCCGGAAGCCGAGCGATCCCGAACTCTTCCACGACAGAACGTTGCCATTCATATCGGTAATGGTCACGATCGTGTTATTGAAAGACGCCTGCACGTAGCACAGACCATGCGGAACGTGCTTGCGCTCCTTCTTCTTGAAAGTCTTCTTCTTGCCCTTTTTATCCGGTGCGGCGGCTGCGCCGCCCGCTGCTGCTGGTTTCGCCATAAAACCTCAGTTTCAAAGTTTCAAAGTTTCAAGGTTTCAAGGTCTTTGAAACCCTGAAACCTGTGAAACTTTGAAACCTGCTCTTATGTTTTCGCCGTCGCCTTCTTCTTCTGTGCCACTGTTCCCTTGCGCGGACCCTTGCGGGTTCGGGCATTGGTATGCGTGCGCTGGCCGCGGACCGGCAGGTTGCGGCGGTGCCGGAACCCGCGATAGGAGCCGATTTCGATGAGCCGTTTGATGTTCATCGAAACTTCCTTGCGCAGATCGCCTTCCACCAAACCCTCGGCCTCGATGACCGTACGGATGCGGTTGACCTCTTCTTCGCTCAGATCCTGCACCACTTTCATCGGGTCGACCTTGGCCTCACTGAGAATGCGGCTCGAGCGCGGGTGCCCAATGCCATAGATGTACGTCAGCGC
Source organism: Acidobacteriaceae bacterium (assembly GCA_003132445.1). GTDB lineage: Bacteria > Acidobacteriota > Terriglobia > Terriglobales > Acidobacteriaceae > Sulfotelmatobacter. The sequence continues at coordinate 107,537 of PKXU01000185.1, forward strand.
AATGTTGATGTGCTTCTGGCGTGGAAGATCGACGCCTGCAATACGTGCCATATTCCTTTATGCCTCCGACAGCTTCTGCTTTCAGCTTCGAGCCGCGAGTTTTGAGCTAAGAGCCAAACCTAACCGCGATTGCTCGCAGCTCGGCGCTCGCCGCTCCTAGCCCTGGCGCTGTTTATGTTTCGAGTTGACGCAAATCACCCGCACCACACCCTTGCGGTGGATGACCTTGCACTTGTCGCAAATCTTTTTTACCGATGCCCGTACTTTCATAACTTTTCTCTGTTTCCCAGTTCATGTAGCGACGCGCGCGTTCGCCCGTCCGCCGAGCGCAGGCTCGGCGTTTTCTACTTGTACCGATACACAATTCGTCCGCGATTCAAATCGTAGGGCGAAAGTTCCACCGCGACCTTGTCCCCGGGCAGAATGCGAATAAAATTCTTGCGCATCTTCCCTGAAACGTGCGCCAGCACCTGATGCTTGTTTTCCAGTTCCACCCGGAACATAGCGTTGGGCAGGGGTTCCAGCACCACCGCCATCACTTCAATCGCGTCTTCTTTGCTCATGCACCCCTTATGTTTTTCACGCGGGAGATCCTTCCCTTCGCTCAGGATTTCGGCTGCGGGCTCCCGCTTCGCTCACGCCCGCAAGACGCCTCAACTTCAATCGCGTCTTCTTTGCTCATTAAGATCAGTTCTCAGTTGCCAGTTCTCAGTTAAAAGCACCCGGTTCCCCACTGAGAACTGAGAACCGAGAACTGCTTTGTTACTGCGTCAAAATCACCGGACCATCCCGCGTCACCGCCACGCAATGCTCGAAGTGCGCGCTGCAACTGCCGTCCGCGGTAACCGCCGTCCATTTATCGCCCAACACTCGCGTTTCGGGCTTGCCGTAATTCACCATGGGCTCAATCGCGATGACCATGCCCTCACGCAATTTCGCGCCATGCCCGCGCGCTCCGAAATTCGGAACCTGCGGCTCTTCGTGCAAGCGCGTCCCAATTCCGTGTCCCACAAACTCACGCACTACGCTGAACCCTGCGGCTTCCACATGCTCCTGCACCGCCGCGCCCACATCGCCAATCGAATTCCCGATCCGCGCCTGCTCAATCCCGCGGTATAGCGACGCTTCCGTTACTTCCAGCAACTTCTGCAACTCCGGCTTCACTCCATTGCCCACCGGCACGGTAATCGCCGCATCGCCATAATATCCTTCGAGCACCACGCCGCAATCAATCGAAACGATGTCGCCTTCCTGCAGCACTCGTTTCTCCGAGGGAATGCCGTGCACAATCTCTTCATTCACCGACGTGCACAATACGCAAGGGTAATCGTAATATCCCTTGAACGCCGGCTTAGCTCCAAGTTCTTTGATCTTCTTTTCGGCGGCGTGTTCCAGGTCCATCGTAGTTACTCCCGGCGCCACCAGCGTTCTCACATAGTCCAGAACTTGTCTCACGATGCGCCCACTCTGCCGCATGCGTTCGATTTCCGCCGATGACTTGCACACAATCGCCATTCTGGTCACACGCGATCTTCCAAGATCCGGTAAATCTGCTCCGTAACTTCGTCCACGGGGCGATCCCCATTCACCGAGATCAACCGGCCCGTGCGCTGGTAATAATCCGCCACCGGACGAGTCTGCTCCTGATATGCCTTGAGTCTGGGCTGAATCACTTCCAACCGGTCGTCATTCCGGGTCACCAGCTTAGATCCATCGATGTCGCAAACTTCGTAGACGTGGGCCGGTTGAGAATGGACGTTATAGATCCGTCCACAGGTAGGACAACAACGCCGTCCAGTAATCCGGAGCAATAGCTGATTATAGTCCACGTCCAGGCGGATCACAATTGGCCAGGTTCGGGTGCCACGCGAGTTGTCAAAGATCTGATGCTCGAGCAGCGCATCGAGCCATCCCGCTTGGGCCGCCGTTCGCGGAAACCCATCAAGAATATAACCGCGCTTGCAATCGGGCTGCAGCAGCCGTTCCCGGACCATGTTGCAAACCAGGTCGTCGGAAACCAGCTCTCCGCGGGCCATTACGGCCTTGGCCGCAAGCCCCAGTTCGGTTCCGTGCGCCACATTCTCCCTCAACAAATCCCCGGTCGATACCTGCGGGATGCCGTAGTGTTCCATCAGGCGCTTGGACTGCGTGCCTTTTCCCGCTCCCGGCGGCCCCAGCAATACCACAGGACCCACGTCACGCGAGGTTTCCTGCACCATCGGCTTGCCCAAAGCCTCCCGAGCTCAATCTCCCGGCCCGCCCCGCCGAGGCGCATCCAATCTGTAAGAACACCACAGTGATTCCGCCGCAACTGCTTCTAATGTTCGCAACTGCTTTTAATGTTAAAGACCGCCGCTGGCAACGCGTCTGCTCCCATGTCCGGATCCGCAGCCAGAACTCAGGACCCAGGTCGGCGCAAACACCCAACGACCGGCTTCGCCCTGCCAGGCTCGTCCTACCAGGTTCGTCTTCCGCGTATCCGACCGCTGCGCGGCGTAAATCCGTCATAGTGGCGCATGATCAACTGCGCTTCAATTTGCGTCACCGTATCCATGGCAACGCCTACGACGATCAGCAGCGAGGTTCCGCCAAAATAAAATGTCACACCCAAACCGTTCGTTACCCAATTCGGAAGCCCTTCAAAAAACCTTCCCAGCGCGCCGGGAAGATGGTTCAAATGGATGCCGGTGATCATCCACTCGGGAATGAAGGAAATCACAATCAGATACAGCGCCCCCACCAGCGTGATCCGCGTGAGCACTTCGTTGATAAAGTCCGCGGTTCGCTTCCCCGGACGAATGCCGGGAATAAATCCGCCATACTTCCGCATGTTGTCGGCGACTTCGCTGGGATTGAAAACAATCGAAACGTAGAAGTAGGCGAAGAAAATAATCCCAACCGCATAGAGGACAGTATAAAGCGGCTCGCCCCATCCCAGCATGCGGAACAGGTCTCCGAAATATCGGTTATTCCGCAGCCCGTAGCCGACCGTCTGCGGCAACGTCAAAATCGACGACGCAAAAATCACCGGCATTACCCCGCCCGCATTCACGCGCAACGGCAGGTGCGTCGACTGCCCGCCCATCACCTTGCGTCCGACCACACGTTTGGCGTATTGCACTGGAATTCGACGCTCGCTTCGTTCCACGTACACGATGAACGCCACTACCGCGATCATGAAAATGATCAGGAATACCATCAGCGGGAAGGTCATCGCGCCCCAGGCTGCATTCTTCGCTTTGTCGATCAAATCCACCACGCCGCGCGGCAAGCCCACCACAATGCCGGCAAAAATCAGCAGCGACATTCCATTGCCCACGCCGCGATCAGTAATCTGTTCGCCCAGCCACATGATGAATGCGCTGCCCGTGGTTAAGGTCAGCATCGTCATCATCCGGAAACTCCAGCCCGGACTGAGCGCGAAACCGCCCTTTTCCAGCCCCACCGCGATGCCGAACGATTGCACCGCGCTCAAGATGACCGTGATATACCGCGTCCACTGCGTGATCTTCTTGCGCCCGAGTTCGCCCTCCTTCTGCAGTTTGGCCAGCGGCTCGTACACCACTGTCAGCAGTTGCAGAATAATGGACGCCGTAATGTAGGGCATGATGCCCAGAGCGAAAATCGTCATGCGGCGCAACTGGCCGCCCGAAAACAGGTCGACAAATCCCAGCAGCGAGCCGCTGGTACTGCTCTGAGTAAAGAAACTTTCCAGCTTGGCGGTATCGATTCCCGGCGTCGGCAGGTGTCCGCCCAGGCGGTACACGAACAACATCGCCAGCGTAAACAGGATTCGCTTGCGCAGGTCCGGAATGCGAAAGATGTTCGCCAGTTTTTCGAACATTACTGCCCCGCCTTCACTGATAAGACCTCAACCTTGCCGCCCGCCTTGGCGATCTTCTCCTGCGCCGACTTGGAAAACTTGTGCGCGTGCACCGTGATCGCAACCGTCAACTCGCCGTCGCCCAGAATCTTTACCGGGTGCTTGGTCTTAATCACCCCGGCTTTGCGCAGCACTTCGGGAGTAATGGGCTCGCCATGAAATTCCTCGCCCATCTCCACCAGCCGCTCCAGGCTCACGATGTTAAATTCCTTGCGGAAAATGTTGGTGAAGCCGCGCTTCGGCATGCGCCGGTGCAGCGGCATCTGCCCGCCTTCGAAGCCGCGAATCATGCGCGAACCGGTGCGCGAACGCTGCCCTTTGTGCCCACGAGTCGAAGTCTTGCCCATGCCGGAGCCCATGCCACGGCCCACACGCTTGCGCTTTTCCGTAGCCTTCTTCGGTGCTCGAATATTGGATAAATTCATAATTGAACCCAGGTTTCAATGTTTCAATGTTTCAATGTTTCACAGTTTCACAGTTTCAACCTCCAAATCTTCTGGCACACATTGAAACTTGAAACCGTGAAACTTTGAAACCTACTCCTTTACAAACTCCACCAGATGCGGAACCTTCGCCACCATCCCGCGAATCGCGTTCGTGTCCGGCCGCTCAATCACCTGGTTCAGCCGCGTAAATCCCAGGCCCTTGATCACCCGCTTCTGTTTCACCGGAGCACAAATCGCGGAACGCACCCACTTCAGGTGAATCTTCGCGCTGCCCGAATCCGTTTTCTTCGCCGTCATTGCCAAAACCTCGACCTCGCTTTTGGGTGGCGCGGCGCTTTTCAGCGCTGCGATCAACCCCTTTTCTACCGAGGGCTTCAGCCCCTGGCCCCGCCTACAATTCCTGCGCCGTCTTACCGCGCATGGCCGCCACGCCCTCGCGCGTTTTCAATTGCCTCAAGGCGTCGAACGTGGCCTTGATCACGTTGTGCGGATTGGTCGTGCCGATCGATTTCGTCAGCACATTCTGCACGCCCGCCGAAGTCATGACCGCGCGCACGGCACCGCCCGCAATCACGCCCGTCCCTTCCGGAGCCGGCTTCAGCAGCACTTTGCCCGAACCGTAGCGTCCCAGCACCAGATGCGCAATGCTGGTCTGCGTAAGATTCACCTTCATCAGATTTTTCTTCGCCGACTCAATGGCCTTGCGAATCGCCTGCGGAACTTCCTTGGCCTTGCCCGCTCCGTGTCCCACCACTCCAGCCGAAGGATCGCCGACTACAACTAATGCCGCGAACGAAAGATTTTTACCACCCTTGACCACCTTGGTCACGCGGTTGATGGCGACCACCTGGTCCTTCAGCTGGTACGAACCTGCATCGAGTTTCTTAATGATTGTTGGCATATTTTTTCGCTTCGAGCTATGAGCCGCGAGCAAACCGGTTTGCTCATAGCTCGCAGCTCAAGACTCGTGACTAGAACTTCAATCCCGCTTCGCGCGCCGCGTCGGCCAAAGCCTTCACGCGCCCGTGATAAATGTAGCCGCCGCGGTCGAACACGACCTTGGTCACGCCCTTGGCTTTGGCTCTCTCGGCAATCGCTTTTCCAATCGCTTTCGCCGAAGCCACGTTGCCGCCGGTGCGCCGATCTTCCTTTTTGCCTTCCGCGGTGCTGGCCGAAACCAGCGTCTTGCCGTGCAAATCGTCAATGACCTGCACGTAAATGTGATTCAGCGAGCGGTACACGTTCAGCCGCGGACGCTCCGCGGTCCCCTGCATCTTCTTGCGAATGCGGTCGTGCACATGTCCGCGCTTCTCGTTTTTTGTGATTCGTGTCAGCATTGTGCTAATTCCTCCAGGAGATCCTTCGCTTCGCTCAGGATAGCGGCTGCGGGCTCCCGCTTCGCTCACGCCCGCATAGCGCCGCTATTTCGCTCCCGTCTTTCCAACTTTCTTCTTCAAGCGCTCGCCTGCATAGCGGACGCCTTTGTTTTTGTACGGGTCCGGCGGACGCAGCGAGCGCATCTCCGCCGCGACCTGTCCCACTTTTTGCCGGTCAATCCCGGTCAGCGCAATCTTGGTCTGCTTCGGATCCACCGTCGCATCCACGCCCGTAGGCAGTGGATATTCGATCGGATGCGAGAAGCCCAGGTTGAACACGACCATCGACTTGCCCTTCATCTCGGCGCGGTAGCCGATGCCGACGATTTCCAGTTCCCGCGTCCAGCCCTTGGTCACGCCCTCGACCGCATTGTTGACCAGCGCCCGCGCCAACCCATGCAGCGCCGCCTGCGAATCGTTCTGACGAACCGCGACGATGATTCCGTCCTTCTGTTGGACCGTGATGCCTTCGGGCAGCTCGGTATCCAGTTTGCCCTTCGGCCCCTGCACCGCAACCGTGTTGCCTTCGACTTTGACCGTCACCCCTTTGGGGATCGGGATCGGCTTTTTTCCAATTCGTGACATAAGCTTTCAGCTCTCAGCTTTCGGCTCTCAGCTTCTCCTCGACCGAGCCCCTGCTAAGGGCCGACGGCTGAGAGCTGACAGCTTCTTTTCTAATAAATCTGGCACAGCAACTCGCCGCCCACGCCCTCTTTGCGCGCCTGGCGGCCGGTCATGACTCCGCGCGGAGTCGTGAGAATGTTGATTCCCATGCCGCCCAGCACGCGTGGAATCTCCGCGCGCCGCACGTAGACGCGGCATCCCGGACGCGACACGCGTTCCACCTTTGAGATCGCCGCCTCATGGTTGGCACCGTACTTCAGATAAATCCGGATGACCTTATGGCCTTCTTCTTCGGTCGGCTTGAAATTGGAGATGTATCCCTCTTCCTTCAGAATGCGGGCAATCTCCAGCTTCAGCCGCGACGCCGGAATATCCACCTTCTGGTGCCGCGCCTGGAGTGCGTTCCGCACTCGCGTCAACATGTCTGCCACCGGATCGGTCAACCTCATCGTTCGCTTCTCCTCTAGCCACCCGTTCGCTCCGCACTCCGCGGAGAACCTGCAGCAGCTTTTTACTTCATCCTGCCATTTGGCCTGTCATCCTGAGCGAAACGTTTTTTGTCTCGCGAAGGACCTGAGAGCGCCGCGCGCTCCTAATCGCACTCCTACCACGACGACTTCGCAACCCCTGGAATCTCCCCGCGCAACGCCAACTGCCGGAAGCACAAGCGGCAAATGCCGAACTTGCGCAGGAAAGCGCGCGGCCGCCCGCACAGCTTGCAGCGGTTATGCCGGCGCGTGGAAAACTTCGGCTTCGGCTCTTTGTTGTCGCGCGCCTTCTGAAACGTCTCTTGAATCTTCGCGTCTTTTACCCGTTTTGCTGTTGTCATTCCATCCTCAAAATCTTCGTCACTAGAATCCTTGACCTTTTACGCCCCAAAACCTACGCCCGGAACGGCATGCCCATGTGCTTCAACAACGTCCGCGCCTGATTATCATTCGCCGCTGTGGTCACAATGGTGACGTTCATGCCTTTCTGCTTATCGACCTTTTCGTACGAAATCTCCGGAAAGATCAACTGGTCGTGCAGCCCCAGCGTGTAATTTCCGCGCCCGTCAAACGATTTGGTCGAAACTCCGCGGAAGTCGCGCACCCTCGGCAGCACGATATTCACCAGCCGGTCAAAAAATTCGTACATGCGGTCGCCGCGCAGCGTCACCATCGCGCCGATCGACTGCCCCTGGCGCACTTTGAACGCCGCAATCGATTTCTTCGCCCGCGTCACTACCGGCTTCTGTCCGGTGATCTGCCCCAGTTCGTTCACTGCCGGATCGAGCACTTTCGCGTTCTGCGTCGCTTCGCCCACGCCCATGTTCACGACAATCTTGTGCAGCCGCGGCACCGCCATCACATTCTTCAATTCCAGCTCTTTCAGCAACGCCGGAGCCACTTCCTTCTCAAACCTCGAGCGCAGCCGCGGACGCTCCTTCGCGCTATGCCGCGCCTGATCTGGCGCCTTCTGCTCCTGCGAAGATTCTTTCGATCCTTTTTTGTCTTTTGCCATTTCGTCTATTCCACTTCCCGCTCACGGTGTCGGATTGTCAGCTCTTAGCCGTTAGCCATTGGCTCTTAGCTTGAAACCAACGTCTACCGGTTCGTGAGACTAAACTTTTCGTCACTGCTGTTTGCATCGCAGCCACCAGCTAAAAGTAATGGCTAAGAGCTAACAGCTTACTTATCCAGCGTCGTTCCGCACTTCTTGCACACGCGCACCTTGCGGTCGCCGCGTACTTCATGCCCAATGCGCACCGGCCCGCAAGTCGCGCATACCAGTTGCACATTGGAAATCGCAATCCGGCTCTCCTGCTCCGCAATGCCGCCTTTGATGTTGCGCTGCGGATTCGGGCGCACGTGCTTTTTCACCATCATCACGTGCTCCACCAGCAGCTTGGCATCGTTGGGAAACACGCGCAGTACACGCCCTTCCTTGCCCTTGTCGCGCCCGGTGATCACCTTTACGGTGTCGTTCCGCCGCAAATCCACTCGTTTATTTTCCGTGCTCACAGTTCTCATAAGTCAAAGTTACAAAGTTTCAACGTTACAAGGTTTCAATGTTTACGCCCAACTCCAGGATTTCGACGTCGCAAGGCACCTTGAAGCCTTGAAACTTTGAAACCTTGAAACTTGCCCCTAAATCACTTCCGGCGCCAGCGACACAATCTTCAAGAATTTCTTATCGCGCAGCTCGCGCGCTACCGGCCCGAAGACGCGCGTCCCCACCGGCTCGCCCGCGTCGTTGATCAGCACCGCCGCATTCTGGTCGAACCGAATGTAGGTTCCATCGCGCCGCCGATGCTCTTTGCGCGTACGCACGATAACGGCCTTCACCACCGTTCCCTTTTTCGTCTGGCCCTCGGGCGCCGCCTCTTTCACCGACGCCGTGATTATGTCGCCCAGCCCGGCATTCAATCCGGTCGAGCCCCCCAGCGGCAGAATCATCTGCAGCTTGCGGGCGCCGGAATTGTCGGCGACCTCCAGCATCGATCTCATCATCACAGCCATGGCGTCAATCTCCCTAAAATTCTGTTGTCATTCCGAACACGCGCAAAGCGCGGGTGAGGAATCTGCTTCTTGCCGGGCGACCAAAAGCCTTCAGCTCGCTACTTCCACCGCAGCTTCCGGCACCAGCGGCGCCTTGCGCACAATATCTTTCAGCTTCCAGCGCTTCAGCTTCGACAGCGGACGCGTCTCTTCAATCCGCACCACGTCGCCCACATGCGCTTCGTTCTTTTCGTCGTGCGCATAGAACTTCTTGTTGCGCGCCACCACCCGCTTGTAAAACGGATGCGCCTTCTTGCGCGTGACTTTGACCACAATCGTCTTTTGCATGCGGTTGGAGACTACTTCTCCCACCACTTCCTTGCGGCGGCCCTGCGCCGTTTCCGCGCCCTGGGCTGATGTGCCGGTTTCCGCCATTATCGTTTCTCCGTTGCGGCCGAGCGCTCGCGCTCTCCGCGGATCGTCTTGACCCGCGCAATATCCTTGCGCAGACCGCGAATCTTCTTCAGGCTCTCCGTCTGCCCCATGTTCAGCTGAAATTTCAGCTTAAATAGCTGGTCCGCGAGTTCGCCTTCCTGATGGCGCAGCTCTTCTTCCGTCAAGTTCCTGATTTTGTCTGCCTTCATAAAATTCCTTAACCGCTCTCAGCCGTTAGCTTTCAGCTACCTTGACTCCGCTTTGACTGACAGCCGATGGCTGATAGCTGACAGCTTCTTCTTAGCGCGTAGCGCCTTCGCGCTTCACCAGCGTCGTCCGCAGAGCCAGCTTGTGCGAGGCGAGCCGCATGGCCTCGCTTGCATCCTGCAAAGACACGCCTTCCATCTCAAACAAAATCTTTCCCGGACGCACCACCGCGACCCAGTGATCCGGCGCCCCTTTGCCCTTGCCCATACGAGTTTCAGCCGGCTTCTTCGTGACCGGCTTGTCGGGAAACACGCGAATCCAGATCTTTCCACCACGCTTCACGAAACGCGTCATGGCCACGCGGCTGGCTTCAATCTGACGGTCGGTAATCCATCCTGGCTCGAGCACCTTCAGCCCGAAGTCGCCGAATGCCAGCGTTGACCCGCGCCAGGCCTTGCCGCACATGCGCCCGCGCTGCTGCTTGCGATACTTCACTTTCTTTGGCATCAACATAAGAATCAGCTCTTAGCTCTCAGCTTTTAGCTCTTAGCAAAACCTTTTCCTGTCATCCTGAGCGAGACGCTTTTTGTCTCGCGAGGGACCTGGACGCGCCGCGCGAATCGCCGCGTTCTTTGCGGCGAATTAATCGCGCGTTTGGCTCACTTCCTTAGAACCCGCCCGCCGCCGCTGTTGCTTCCCGCTTCTTCTGCGGGAGAATCTCGCCCTTGTACACCCAGCACTTCACGCCAATCACGCCGTACGTCGTTCGCGCTTCCGTGAAGCCGTAGTCAATATCCGCGCGCAGGGTGTGCAGCGGCAACCGCCCCTGCAAATACCACTCCGACCGCGCGATTTCGTTACCATTCAGCCGTCCGCTCACCCGAACTTTAATTCCCTTACAGCCAAAGCGCAGCGCCGAGTCGACTGCCTTGCGCATCGCCCGCCGGAAGCCTACGCGTTTTTCCAGCTGCAGCGCGATCGATTCCGAGACCAGCTGCGCGTCCAGTTCCGGCTTGTGCACTTCCTGAATGTCGACAAAAATGTCCTTGCCCTTCGTCCGCTTCTGCAACTCCGCCTTGAGCTTGTCGATTTCCGCGCCCTTGCGCCCAATAATGATTCCCGGCCGCGCCGTCTTAATGATGATGCGCAGCTTGTTGCCCGGACGCTCGATCTCGACCGAACTCACGCCCGCCGACTTGAGCTTGTCCTTCAGCTCCGCCTTGAGCTTGTAGTCCTCAAGCAGCAGCTTGTCGTAATCCTTCTCGACAAACCAGCGCGACTTCCACGGCTTNNAGCCGAGGCGAAAACCATAAGGATGGACTTTTTGTCCCATTGCTTCTCCTAAATCAAACCTGCTCGCGTAAATCGAACAAACTCGCGTAAATCAAACCGCTCGCATAGCCCCGGACGCATTCGTCCGGGAAATCTATTTCGCAGCCGCCTTCTTCTTGCTGTGCCCCTTGTTGCTCTGACTCTTTCCCGCCGACTTCTTCGCCGGAGCGTGTCTCTTGGTCCGGGCCGCAGCCTTTACCGGGGACGCTTGCTCGTGTTCCTGCGTGCTGACCGATTCCCCATTCTTGCCGCGCTCCGCCAAAATCAACTCAATGTGCGAAATGCGCCGTTGATAGCGATAAGCCCGCCCTTGCGGGGCCGGGCGAATGCGCTTCATGCGCGGCCCCTCGTTGGCGATCGCGCTCTTGACATAGAGATTGTCAATCTCCACATCGAGATTCTTCTCCGCGCTGAGAAAATTCGCATTGTCCAGCGCCGACTGCAGCAGCTTGCCCACATGCGCCGCCACCCGCTTCTTGGTAAAGGCCAGCGTGTTGCGCGCTTCTTCCACGCGCCGTCCTTTAATCAACTCCAGGACCAGCCGCGCCTTCTGAGGCGAAACTCGCAGGTACCGCATCTCCGCTCGAAATTCCATAGTCTCTGTTCTCGCTTGCTCGTAGCTCAAAGCTCGTAACTGCGTTACGCCTTCGGTGCCGCAGGCGCAGACGGCGCCGACGGAGTAATCGCTCCCGGACCGCCCGGAATCCCGGCTGGCTTGGCCGCGGTTTCCGTCGCCGCCCGCATGGAGTGTCCTTTAAAGTTGCGCGTGAAACTGAACTCGCCCAACTTGTGGCCCACCATGTTTTCGGTGACGTACACCGGAATAAACTTCTTCCCGTTGTGCACTGCAATGGTGTGTCCCACCATCTCCGGCACCACGGTCGAGCGCCTCGACCAGGTGCGCAGCACTTTCTTTTCATTGCGCGCATTCATGCCCTCGACCCTCGTCTGAAGGTAAGCATCCACGAACGCGCCTTTCTTGGTTGAACGTGCCATAAAGTCAGCTCTCAGCTTTCAGCCGTCAGCCTCAGCTAACAGCTTCTAAAATCCCTGTCATTCCCAAGCTTCTAAAATCTCGGTCATTCCGAGCGAAGTCGAGGAACCTGCTTTCCTTTGCAGCGCTACTTACTGCGCCGGCTCACAATAAACTTATCCGTACGCTTGTTGTTCCGCGTCTTGTACCCGCGCGTCGGCTGGCCCCACGGCGTCACCGGATGCCTTCCGCCTGAAGTCTTGCCCTCGCCACCGCCATGCGGATGATCCACCGGATTCATCGACACGCCGCGGTTTACCGGACGCCGTCCCAGCCAACGCGTTCGTCCCGCCTTGCCGATGGTGATGTTCTCGTGATCGAGATTGCCCACCTGCCCGATCGTCGCCATGCAATCCTGCGAAATCTTGCGGGTCTCGCCCGAAGGCAGTTTCACCAGCGCGTATTCTTCTTCTTTCGCCACCAATTGCGCCGAACCGCCCGCCGAACGCACCATCTGCCCGCCCTTGCCCGGCTTCAATTCCAGATTGTGAATCTGCGTGCCAGGAGGAATATTGCGCAGCGGCAGCGCATTGCCCACCAGAATGTCGGCATCCGGCCCGCTCAAAACTTTTTGTCCCACTTTCATCCCTTCGGGCTGCAGGATGTAGCGCTTCTCGCCGTCCGCATAGGCCAGCAGCGCAATGCGCGAAGAGCGATTGGGATCGTACTCAATCGTAGTGACAGTCGCGGGAATCCCGGTCTTGTCGCGCTTGAAATCGATGATGCGCAGCTTGCGCTTGTGTCCGCCGCCGCGATGCCAGATGGTGATGTCGCCCGAATTGCGCCGTCCGCCGGTACGCTGCTTGGGCTCAACCAGCGGCTTATGCGGATGCTTCGTCGTAATGTCGTCATTGACGATGGTCGTGCGATAGCGCAGCGTCTGGGTTGTCGGTCTGTATGTCTTGATTGCCATAATCAGCTCTTAACTCTTGGCCATTCGCTAATAGCTTCTAGCTCTTAGCTCAAATCGTTTCCGTCGTTAAAACTTCGGACCTAAATTCTTGTCATTCCGAACCGGCGCTTTCGCCGGTGAGGAATCTGCTTCTTTCCGTCCCCGAACGCCGAACGCCCGACAGCGGAAGCCGCTCCTACAAATTCTGCGCGTACTCGGGCATCTTCTCGCCAGACCTTAACCGCACATACGCCTTCTTCCAATCCGGACGGTAGCCTGCGAACTTCCCGCGCCGCCGCTCTTTTCCCGGATAGGTGGCCGTGCGCACCGAATACACTTTTACTTTGAAAATCGACTGCACCGCTTCCTTGATTTCCGTCTTGGTCGCCTTCGGCGCCACCTGAAACACCAGCGTGTTCTGGTTTTCCTTGATGGCCAGGCCCTTTTCGGTAATCACCGGACGGCGAATGATCTGGTATGCGGATTTCATCAGGCTACCTCCGCCGCTTTATCGTGCCGTGGACGCCGCCGGCGCTCGCTGTGCGCTTTTTTCGTGGCATCGTCTTTGCCTTCGCCATCCTTCGGCTTGTGCTGCCGCTTCGACACCGAAGAGTGCAGCGAAACCTGCAGCTTCTCGATCGCCGGCTGCGAGAAAATCACGCGGTCATAGCGCAGCAGGTGATATGGATGCACCTCGTTGCTGCGTATAAGCTCCAAGCCCGGGATATTCCGCGCGCTCAATCCCAGGTTGCGATTCTCGTGCTTCGCCTCTTCCACAATCAGCACCGTCGCATCCACTTTCAGCGAGGTCAAAGCCTTCTGGAACTCCTTCGTCTTCGGCTCTTTCACATCGAACGCATTCACCACGATCAGCTTGCCGTCGGCCAGCTTCGCGGCCAGCGCCGAGCGCAACGCGCCCAGCAGTTTCTTTTTGGGGAAGGTGTAGTCGTAAGACCGCGGCACTGGACCATGCACCGTCGCGCCATGCCGCCACAGTGGCGACCGGATCGATCCGATGCGGGCCCGGCCGGTGCCCTTCTGCTTCCACAGCTTCTTGCCCGAACCGGAAACCTCCCAGCGGGCTTTCGTTTTGTGCGTGCCGGCGCGCTGCGAGGCGCGGTAGTGTTTCACCGCCTCCCACAGCAGATCTTCGTTGACCGCGCCGAAAACCTCGTCGGCCAGGTCGAGCGTCCCGACTTTCTCGCCGCTCAAATTGTGTATATCGATAGTTGCCATATATTGCTCACGTAGCGGCGGACGCATTCGTCCGCACGCGTTCTTATGCCTTCTTGGCCGCCCTCTTGGCCGCCTTCAACGGATCCACGGTCGCCGACCCTGCGAACCCGCGCCGTTCTCGTGGCGGTTTCTTCGCTTTCGTAATCACGATGTAGCCGCCCTCAGGCCCAGGCACACTGCCCTCGACCACCAGCAAATTCTCGTCTTTATCCACTCCCAGCACGCGCAGGTTGCGCTGCGTGACCCGCGCATGACCCATGTGCCCTGACATGCGCATGCCTTTAAATACTCGCGACGGAAATGCCGACGAACCAATCGAGCCCGTAATCTGGAACATCGATCCGTGGGACTTCGGGCCGCCGCCAAAATGATGCCGCTTCACCACACCCTGAAATCCTTTTCCCTTGCTGATTCCCACGATATCGACAAAACGTTCGCCTTCAAAAATCTCGACCAGCACCCGGTCGCCCACTTTCACTGCACCGTCGCCATCAGCCGCGCCTTCAACTTCGAGCGGCACTTCCCGCATGAACTTCACCGGCGGAAGATTGTTCTTGGCCAGATGTCCCTGCGCCGGCTTGGTCAGCCGCGACTGCTTGACAAACTCGACCAATCCAATCTGAGCCGCCTCGTAACCATCCCTCGTCGCCGACTTGTGCTGGGTGACCACGCAAGGGCCAGCCTGCAGCACGGTCACGGGCCGCACGTCGCCCTTCGAATCAAACAACTGCGTCATCCCGACCTTCTTGCCCAGAATCCCCGCGACCTTGGTTGCCATTTCCGTTTTCCTCTTCAATGCCCAGCATGGCCTATCGTTCAGCTATTGGCTGGGGAGCTGATCTGCTCACGTAGGGACGGAAGCATTCGTCCGTCCACGCGGGGCGAAGCCCGCGTGTCCCTACTTACTTGTGCTCTTTCCCGAACGCCTTGATCTCCACATCCACGCCCGCCGGCAAGTCGAGCTTCATCAGCGCGTCCACCGTCTGCGCCGTCGGATCCAGAATATCGAGCAGCCGCTTATGCGTGCGGATCTCAAACTGCTCCCGCGATTTCTTATCCACATGCGGCGAACGCAGCACACAGTACTTGTTCTTCATCGTGGGCAGTGGAATCGGTCCCGCCAGCCGCGCACCCGTGCGCTTAGCGGTTTCCACGATCTCGCTGGTCGACTGATCCAGAATGCGATAGTCGTAAGCCTTCAGCCGTATCCGAATTTTCTCGTTTCCAATCACTGTTTCACTCTCTTTGCCCCTGCCGGCTGATCTTCAGTTTGAAGCCCCGGCAGGAAAGAACTGGCGGCAAGCCGCAAGCCGCGTTTTGTTTATGTGGGGACAACCGCCCTTGGCTGTCCATGCGGAGTAAAGCTCCGCTGCATTTCGTTCCTACTGCACAATCTCCGCGATCGTTCCCGCGCCAACCGTATGCCCGC
>PKXU01000076.1 GCA_003132445.1 Acidobacteriaceae bacterium
GCGTCTGCCAATTCCGCCACGATGGCAAGTGGACTTACACTGCAGCGGCGGCCCTAAGGCCGCCGAATCAGAAAAACTACACTCTTATTCTACAGGATTTTCCAATTATTACTTCGGCGTCATCCTGAGCGGAGCCGTTCTTCAGGCGCAGCGAAGAGCCTGCCCTGAGCGAAGTCGAAGGGATCTCCTGAAAAACTCACGGCCGAAAGCAGATCGCCGCAAGCCCGAAGCCCTACCCCAGCTTCGCCGTCATCGTAATCTTCGCGTTCAGCACCTTCGACACCGGACATCCCTTCTCCGCCGCCTCCGCATATTTCTGAAACGTCGCCGCATCCGCGCCCGGAACTTTTCCCACGACATCAATGTGACTCGCCGTAATCGCCCACCCCGCCTCCAGCTTATCCAGAGATAGCGTGACGGTAGTCGAAATACTTTCCGCAGTCAGATTCGCGCCGCCCAGCTGCGCCGACAGCGCCATGGAAAAACATCCCGCATGCGCGGCCGCAATCAACTCCTCGGGATTGGTTCCCTGCCCACTCTCAAATCGCGTCGAAAAAGAATACTGCGTATCCTTCAGCACCCCGCTCGGAGCCGAAATCGTTCCCTTGCCGTCCTTCAGTCCACCCTTCCAAACCGCGCTAGCCTTGCGTTGCATGACGTTCTCCTAAGCAATGAAGTTGAATGAAATCTCGCTTGTCATTGTAGACGGAATTACGCCTGCTCGTCAGGAGTCAGCGAAATTGATGATTAATTATTTTGATTGCTGATTAAAGAAACGCACCAGGAAGATGATTGAGGAACTTGATTGCAACGGACGCGGCACCGCCTTTTTCAACAATCAAAATCATCACTCGATCTCAGTAAAAGTCCGAGCAGCTTAAATAAAATCCGCACTGCTGACACTTCATCTTGCAACCACTCTCCCGCAATTCCATCGAGCAGTTCGGGCAATACTGTCCCGGATCAGCTTTCATCGCCGGCTTCGCCAACCCGCGCATCGCAGAAAAAGCGGCGCCAAGATCTTCTCGGCCTGCGGCCCACATCCCGCCCGGCGCGTGACCTTGCCTGTTGCTCTCGTCTTCGCGCACAATTCCTCCCCGTCACCGAAAACTCCACGCGTCAGAAAGCGCCCCGGAATCGTCAAAAAATCTTACCGCCAAACAGGTTGTGAGAGAAGCAGGGAGTGCCAGGAAGACAAAATTCATCGGTGAAGTTTCAAAAGCCGGATCGAAGAGTCGTCTGCGGCTATCTTTCAAATAGGGCCGAGCGACTGGGCAGCCGCAACAAATCGCCGTTCCCTCGCGCCGCCGCCGGCTCCGATATTTCTGCCTTGCGGTTGGGGTTTTCCCTTTCGGCAATTTGCTTCTTCACGCGATCGATCAGAACGACTAGTTTTTTCGATTCGTGATCTCGTTCAGCTTGCTTGCACATCTTTTCGAAATCATGCGGAGCGTAAGCAACACGATTTGTCATAGGAGAGATATTCCTGTATCTAGGGATATAAAGAAGCCCTAGCCTAACCGATTGCCCGCGACTTGCCAAGCCCCTATAACCCTTGGATTTCATTGCCCTTCCGCGTATACAATCCCGGTTTTTCTACGGTATCGAGGGTAGAGATTCGAACCCGCAATTTGTGCTATCAAAAACAATAACTTCCTCCCGTGAACTGGATTTCGCTTTGATGGTAGTGCGCGCCCGACGCGTAGATGATCGCATTCGAGAACTGTGTGCTGAAGCTGTCGCCGCAAAAAGCTCCCACAAAGCGAGGGAGGTCCTCGCAGAATTGCAGGTCGCGTTGCATCAATACACTCAGCGCCTCAGAAACCGCGCAGCCGCCCTCCTTACCGGATGCCCCGATCTTCCCCCGGAACATCGTAAGTCTTCCCAGGATCGCCGGGCTCGCGCAGCGTCCTGACCCCGCATCGCACGGCAAGCTCCTCATCAAGGCTTCGAGCCTTGAGGTAGTGGCTCAGTTTCAATTTCTTCTCCTACGAGGCCGTCATCCCGAAACGCGGCGCACTTCAGCCGCGTGAGGGATCTCCCATAGATACAACCGGTGGAAGATCCCTTCGACTTCGCTCAGGACAGGCTCTTCGCTCCGCCTGAAAAAAACGGCTGCACTCAGGATGACCCCGAACTATCGGCCGAAAAATTCAAATTGAGCCACCACCAGTCTCACTCGCAACGCACGTGACTTTAGTGACGTTGAGCCGCCGCTCAATCTCCACGAAAATCCTTGCAAGGCCGATTGCGCCTTGCTGGAGAGAGCTGTGCGCTACCGTCAAACCCTACGCGTCTGTCTTTTTCTTATCGTGAGCCTTTCTTTGGCGGCCGCGCGCGATCTTGCGCTGGTCTCGAACAAGGCCAACTCTGTCTCTGCCCTCACCGTGCCCGAACTTGTGAAAGTCTGCAAAGGCCAAACCAATCGCTGGCCTGATGGCAAGTCTGTCACTTTCGTCATGCGCTCACCCTCTGCGCCGGAAATGAAACTATTTCTGGAAAAGATCTATGAACTCCCGGAATCCGAGGTCAAGGATCTCATCGCTACGGCCAATCACGGGCGCGCGGGTCACCCTGCCATCATGATTGTGGATTCCGATGAAGAATTGGTGAACCGGGTGGCATCCATCCCCGGCGCGGTTGGCGTTGTGGACGTTTACGCCATCAACAGCGGCGTCACCGTCGTTAAACTTGCTGGCAAACTTCCCCTCGAGCCTGGCTACCTTCTGCATGGGAACTAAGGCGCCGCGGCTGATCTGCGCCGTCTCGATCATGAGCACAGAGAAACGCGGGCACAGAAAATACTTAAGCACAGAGAAATGACCACTGAGAAATGAGTACCGAGAAAAAAGCCAAAGCAGCCGCCGCTTCTGCCGATGCAGCATCGGGCACGCGTGCATCCGCTGGTGCTCCTCCGGCCAAGGTCTCCTATACTCGGCGCTTTCCCCGCTTCGTCATCGACATGCGCCTCCAGGTCAAGATGTTTCAAGCCGGAGAATTTCGCACTTGCTGGGGCCGCTCCACCGAAATGGGTCAGGACGGCATCGGCGCGACTCTCACCGGCAGTCTTGAACCGGGCGAGATCGTCACTCTCGACATCCCTCTGCCTCTCACCCCATACCCCATCAAGGTCCGCGCCATCGTTCGCTATCGTCAGGGCCTTCGCTACGGATTCGAATTCCTCACCCTCAACGACAGCCAGCGTGACACCATCCAGCGCGTCTGCCAATATCTCGCCAGCCAGGGTTAGTTCATCGTCCCACTCCCTACCCGCACTACGAAATCCTCGTCTCTCGGCGCGAACCCACGCCTATCGCCCCGCGATATAATCGTATCGACACTTGCATCGAAACCCCGCTCAATGTCATCAGAAAAGCTTGGAGGATCAATCATGGCTCACGAATTACCAGCACTCCCCTACGGGTATGACGCACTAGAACCCACCATCGATAAGCAGACGATGACCCTGCACCACGATATGCACCACGGTGCCTACGTAAAAAATCTGAATGCCGCCATCGAGAAGCATCCCGACCTGGCCAACAAATCCGCCGAAGATTTAATCCGCAACCTCAATGCCATCCCCGAAGACATCCGCGCCGCCGTCCGCAACAATGGCGGAGGCCACGTCAACCACAGCATGTTCTGGAAAATTATGAAGCCCAAAGGTGGAGGCGACCCCAGCGGCCCCATCGCCGATGTCATTAAGAAAACTTTCGGCAGCTTCAAAGATTTTCAAACCAAATTCAACGACGCCGGCGTCAAGCAATTCGGCAGCGGATGGGTCTGGCTGGCGGGCAAGTCCGGCGGCGAAGTGCAAATCATCAGCACCCCCAATCAAGACAACCCAATTTCGCAAGGCCTCTATCCCATCTTCGGCAACGACGTTTGGGAGCACGCCTACTATCTGAAATACAACAATCGCCGCCCCGAATATCTAGCGGCCTGGTGGAACGTCCTCAACTGGGACGAAATCAACCAGCGCTACTCCACCTTCAAATCCGGAAAGTCGGTACACGAGCCCGAATTAGCCCACCGCTAAACCTGATCGAGACACGTTAGCCCCGGACGCATTCGTCCGGGGCCGTTTTCTTTCCCGATCTTTTATTGTCCCAGCAATCTACGCAGCCGAAGCCGATTTCGCGTACTGTTCCGGCCGCTTATCAAATTCCTTCTTGCACTGCTCCGAACAGAAGTTGTATTTCTTCCCGCCATACTGCGACTGATATTGAGAATTATTTTCGTCGACATTCATTCCGCAAACCGGATCTTTAGTCATAAAGTTTCTCCTCTTATGAATTTTCTTTGTTACATAGATTCTCGCGCCGCTCCCACGAAATTGCGCTCAGGTAATTCCCGTAATCCAAACCCGTAACCGAAGCGGGCTGTTCGTGCCACGCGAAGAAAGGATCGTACCCCACCGATTTCCTCTGTGTCCTCCGTGTCCTCCGTGGCTAAAGACCTTTGCATTAAATCCTACGGCCTCTTCACCACCACCCCGCCCTTCATCACAAATTCCACCTTCTCCATCACCGAAACATCACTCAACGGATCCCCCGGCACGGCCACGATATCCGCCAACTTCCCCGCCTCCACCGTCCCCAGCGAATCCTTCACTCCCAGCAATTCCGCCGCCGTAACCGTCGCCGCCCGAATCGCCTGCGCCGGAGTCATCCCAAATTTCACCATCGACGAAAATTCCTTCGCCGGATTCACCTTCCAATCAAAACCGCCCGCATCCGTCCCAAACGCAATCTTCACGCCCGCCTTCATCGCGCGCCGAAACGTCTCTTCGTGAATCTGGATCATCTTCACCCACACCGGAGCCCCCGCCGCCGCCCGCCCCTCGGCCACATACTCCCCCACAAAAATTGTCGGCACATAAAAAATCCCACGCGCCGCCATGGTCTTCAAATCTTCGTCCGCAATATAATTCCCATGCTCAATCGTATCCACTCCCGCCTCCACCGAATTATGCACTCCATTCAGAGCCATCGCATGCGACGCAACTTTATGCCGCTCGCGATGCGCCTCATCCACAATCGCCCGCAACTCCTCCATCGTGAACGTCGGAATATCGTCCAGCACTCCATCCTCGCGGACACGATACGACCGGTCGCTATACACCTTGATCCAGTCCGCGCCGTGACTGATCTGCTCCCGCACCGCCTGCCGAGCATTGTCCGCTCCATCCACTAACTGCACTCCATGCGGCACCGTCACACCCGGCGCATATCCCTGCAGCGGATACGCTCCCGTCACATCCAACGCCCGCGTCGCCACCTGCATCCGTGGTCCCGGGATCACGCCATTGTTGATCGCCTTCTTCACATCCGCGTCCGCATACCCCGCGCCCTCGGTCTCGACATCGCGAATTGACGTGAACCCATACTCCAGCGCCCGCCGCGCATTCACCGTCGCCAGAATCGTCCGGTACTCCGGAGACTGCTTCAGCAGCTGCTCGTCATAATCCGCGGCGGTAATGTCTCCCTGCAGCAAAATATGTGTATGCGTGTCGATCAACCCCGGCAGGCAAGTCTCGTGCGACAGATCGATCACATCCGCGCCCGCCGGCGCGCTGCCGGCAACTTCGCGAATCTTCTCTCCTTCAATCACGATCACAACATTCCTGCGCAACGAATCCCCGCGCCCGTCAAACAAACTCCCACACCGCAGCGCCACAACTTTATTTCCCGCCGCACCCTGCCCAAAGAGATAAGCACCAAACAAAAGGAAGAAAACCGCGGCAATGGCACCAGCAACCTTTCTGATCAAGTGAGCCTCCGCACTGAGAACTGAGAACTGAAGAACCGTCTTTCTGCATTTCCTGTGCACGTCCTGTGGACAATCCGGCTGCCCACTCTATCAGATTTCGCTCGCCCCACTTCCTCCTCACGAAAACTGTCGCCATCTATTGAGGAATGACGCCCGCTCAAAGCATTCGCGTGAACCCATTCGATCCCCAACTTTCATCCACATTCTTTTTCCTCAGTTGCACCAAAAATACTGAATTGACCCGCGCCCGTTTCGCCCGTACAGTCACCTTCGTTCTCATAAAAATTTCTGAATAATTTCAGCGGCATAGGCCAACGCTGGATCGCTTTCAACCATTTCCATCAGCAGACACTCGGGACGGCAACAGATGAAATCAGAAGAATGGAAGTCCTACCGTACGCGTTTCCTGGTCAATGCCAAACAACTCAATTCCAGTCTCAGCTTCGTCGACCAACTCGGTCGGCAGCATTGCGGCCGCAAAGGCGATTACCTCGTCGAATCTTCCGACGGCGTCCTCAGCATCACTCCACGCCGCATCTTTGAAGACATTTACGTTCCCATGCTTCCGCCGCAAGAAGCATACAAGTTCGACAAAACGCCGGCTACGGAATCAATGACGACCGAAACATCGATGCGTGAAGCAGCGACGACTGACGCAATGGCAAACAGGACCGCAGCAGACGGAGCCATGTCAGAAGGAACCGTGTCAGACGGAAAAATGACGAACGGACAGAGAATGCGCACAATGACAAGCGACGGAATCAACCTTCAAAATTTCCAGTCGCTTGACATCCAAGCTCTTGAGATCCAGAAAATCAGGCTCCGCAAGTCTTCCACCGGCCGTCAGCCAACGAACCAGGCACAGGCCACCCAGCCGAATACCGTCCGCACCCCGCGCAAATTACCGCAGCCCTGTCGCGGCCGCAACCCATCCGCTTCCCTTGGCTTGATGTGACCCGGATTGATGTGAGCCTCACGTTACCACAAAGACCCGACGCGCCCAGACGCGTCGCGGCGACGGATTGCAGCCCACAGCGCAAGCTGTGGGGTGGTCAGGCAGAAATCAAAAGCCCCGCAGGGGCGAAAGAGATACGCAGACTCGCTCGGCGAAAAAGGGGCTGAAGATTACGCTGACCACAGAGCAAAACCATTACACCCTCATCGGACCACAATCAGTGTCGCAGAGACCCTCGTCGAAACCACGTTTCGCCACCCAGTTTTCTCGGTCCGAAAAAACTGAATGTGGAAAACCCGGCCCTCACCCACGTATCAGCCCCGTCATTGTTAGAGATACAACCTGTAGTGTTTCCCCCTTGACAGGCACAATAAGCGGGAGTAACTTTGCAATCCCAAGCAACAAATTCCGCCTCACGGGAATGAGACGGAATTGCCGTCACAACGCTGGAATGCACAATGACACTCCGCGGTTCGGCGCCCAGCCAGAGGTGACTCGGCGCTCTCCGTGGTCCGACAAACTAGGGCCAATAAACCAGGTCCGATAAACCAGGGCGTCCGGGCTTCCGATCCGTAAGTCCGGCGCCGCCAGTTAAACCGGAGTGAACCTTCAGGCTTTCCGGAAGCCGAATGCCGGAAGCCCGAAGCCAGAAAACAAGATGCGGTGGCCGCGCCCGACCCTCCCCCGGGCACGCCAAGTGAAAGACGCGGCGAACGAGATTTTCGACGAATGACGAATGATGTTGCAGCCAGCATTCATCTGTAACCTGCCAGTCGGCCGATAAGGGAACTTCCTTTCGCCGCCGCGGCAGCAGACACACCGGAGCCCGCAAATGGAAGGTTTAACTCGACTTGTCTCAGAATCTTTGGCTCGACACGGCTTCGACCGTCCCCTGGACTATCGCCGCCTTCACTGGTCGCGCTGGTTCCGCTGCGAATCCCATCACAGCCTCCTCTTCGTCCCCAGCAAGCCCGGAGTCTTCGCCATAGCCGAAGAAATCATGGACTTAACCCCCAGCAACCCTCATGTGGAGACGGACGCAGCTTGCCCTGAGCGAAGCCGAAGGGTCCGTCCCGCGAGCGAAGCGAGCACCCCCGGTTGGGACCAGGTTTCCAATCATCCCGTCCAATCCCCGGAGGCCGAAAACCGGAAGCCGGAAGCCGAAAGCCGGCAACCGGAAGTCGCATCCCGTCGCATGCTGGCCGTCACTCAATTCTTCGAAGACGACGACATGGCTTTCGTCCTCGACCGCATGCTCTCGCGACAGAATCCCATGCGCGCCCGCCTCATCTCCGGCCGCTATTTCGTCCGCTTCGTCGTCATCGAAGATCAAGCCCAACGCCGCACCATCTGCAACGCGTTGAATCAATGGATGGTCACCGCCGCGGAAAAAGCCACCGGCATCGGCTCCCACTTCGCCACTTCGCTGGAGCTGACTCCGGCCACCGAATACGTGCCCGCTGCCTCCGATGCCGCATACGTGCCCGCCGACGCCCAGCAACCGCTCTTTGCCAGCGCTACCGATGCTCATGTGGCGACGGACGCAGCTTGCCCTGAGCGAAGCCGAAGGGTCCGTCCCGCGAGCGAAGCGAGCGGCCCGCGTTCAGGAAAAAGCGAAGCGAGCGACCCCTGCGCCGAAATTGGTTTTCCTGTCCCGACATCCCAACCGACGGCCCCGCAGCTAGACTCCGGAGCCGCCACCAACATTCACCGCCCCACCCCACTCCCCTCCGGTTTCTGACCGGAAGCTTTTGGGTGGCGCAGCGCTTTAGCGCTGCGTAACAGATTCGTATCAGGGCACGGCTTTAGCCGTGCCGTAAGAGGTTCGTATCAGGGTACGGCTTTAGCCGTGCCGTAAG
>PKXU01000011.1 GCA_003132445.1 Acidobacteriaceae bacterium
GGAATGACGCGAGCCTGTGACGCACTGTCGTAAACGAAAGCTCTTCGATGATACCAACCAGCTTCCGTAAGCGTGCCCCCACGACCCGCAATACCTTGAGCGCAACCTGTGGATGGGTAAGACACAGTGCGTGGAAGTCTTGTTTGCTCACGAAGAGCAGTGTGGCGTCGTCGATTGCGGCCACTGATGCCGGATAGTTGCCGCCGTCAAAAACCGGCAACTCCGCCACCGAACTGCCTGGTCCGTCAACGCTGAGCACATGCTCGCGGCCCCCGGAGGAACTCTTAAAGATACGGATGTGCCCGGATTCGACAACATACAAGCCCAAACACGGTTCACCTTCGCCAAAAACAATCTCGCCCGCTGCGTAGTGGCGTGGAACTGCGCGCTGCAGGAGGAAAGCGAGTTCGCCCTCTGTCAGCCCGGAAAAGATCGGGACCTTCGCCAGCGTCTGACTATGATTCACCTTGGTTTCCGGCACGGTGGCTATTGTATCCGAGCAAATTCCAGCTGTGACATCAGTCATATGCGCCCAGTGAGGACTCTGGCAGGCTTGACTACAAGACGCAGGCAGGAGGGCAGCGTGGAACCACAACTGGACTTCAATGAGCGCCCATTCATTGTGATCTGGGAGACAACCCAGGCATGCGATCTTGCGTGCGTCCACTGCCGCGCATGCGCTCAACCCGTTCGCAGCGCTCTCGAACTGAGCACCGACGAAGCCAAGCGCCTTATTGACGAGGTCTCTGCTCTGAAAGCCCCAGTCTTCGTGCTCACCGGCGGCGATCCGCTGAAGCGCCCCGACATCTTCGAATTAGTCGAATACGCTTCAACTCATGGAGTACGAATTTCTCTCACCCCGAGTGCCACCCCACTTCTTACGCAGGAGGCTATTCACAAACTGAAACAGTGTGGCCTGGCGCGGCTGGCCATCAGTCTCGATGGGCCCAGCGCCGACATTCACGACGCGTTCCGGCGAGTGCCAGGTTCATACGATTGGACACTACGCGCGGTACGCTGGGCGCGCGAGATCGGACTGCCGGTTCAGATCAACACCACGATCACGCGACACAACCTGCAGTATCTAGACTCAATGATCACCCTACTCGAGCAGCTCGACATCGTGCTGTGGAGTGTCTTCTTCCTCGTGCCAACCGGCCGGGGTTCGACGGCCGACCTGATCTCGGCCGAGGAGTTCGAGCAGGTCTTTGAAAAACTCTACGAGACCTCGCACCGGGTGAAATTTGATATCAAGAGCACGGAAGCACAACACTATCGTCGCTTTCTGCTTCAACGCCGGACGGAAGAGAAGCGCAAAGGCAACAGCCAGTCACGCCCGGCGATACTTGGCACAAGTACGGCGGACGGAATCGGTCGCGCCCCTCGTGGAATCAACGACGGCAAGGGCTTCGTTTTCATCTCTCACCTCGGAGAAGTATTCCCCAGCGGGTTCCTGCCTGTCTCCGCGGGAAATGTGCGTAAACAGTCACTTGCCGAACTCTACCGGCACTCGCCGCTTTTTGTCTCGCTGCGTGACAGCAAGAACCTGAAGGGGAAATGTGGCATTTGTGAATTCCGCGAGGTTTGCGGCGGATCGCGGGCACGAGCCTACGCCCTGACAGGAGATGTGTTCGCCGAGGAACCCTGTTGCGTTTGGCAGCCTAAGACTTCCATTGCCGGAACCGGCGAAGATCCTAGAAGAGAGCTAGCCGTGCATTGAAGGCATTGGAAGCGAGTTGCCGATCCTGTCGGATCGAGGGCTCGCATCGCCCCGTGACATAAGTCATTGTCTCCATCTCGTCGCCCGCCTAGGCTAACTCCAGGAGAGAACCGTGAGCGAATTGATTGACAATCGGGCGCATCGTATTTCCGTTCTTAAGGAGATCATCCAGCACCTGCACGCGGGTGCCGACCCAGCACTGGTGAAAGAACGTCTGCGGAAGCTCGTCGGCGAGACAGACGCAACCGAGATCATGGCTATGGAACAACAACTCATGGCCGAATNNAGTGCGCTCGATGTGTGACCTGCATTCTCAGGTCACGCGAGACGTTCTCGTCCAGGTGGCTCCGCCTGCATCCATCCAAGCGGGACACCCGGTTGACACCTTCCGTCGCGAAAACAGCGCGCTCAAACAGGTGATCGCGACGATGCGAGGGATCTCTGCCGAGATTGCCAACCTCGACGGGAATGCCAGCGCGAAGGAAGTCATTCTTCGCCTCCGTCAGTCGGCAAACGACCTCATGGACCTCGACAAACACTACCAGCGGAAAGAGCATGCACTGTTTTCGTGTCTTGAGCGGCACGGGATCACTGGGCCTTCCAAAGTGATGTGGGCGAAAGACGATGACGTCCGGAACCTGCTCAAACAGATGAATCAGGCAGCGCACGACTGCGGTCCGACATCTGACGAAGCGAGGCAGTTTTTCAACCAACACGCTACGGCGGCTCTGTCGGCTGTCGAAGAAATGATATTCAAAGAGGAAAATATTCTCTTTCCGATGTCTTTGCAGACGCTAACCGAGAACGAGTGGGCTGAGATCTGGTCAGTCTCCCCGCAATATGGCTGGTGTCTGGTCGAACCCCAAACCGGGTATGCTCCTCCCGTGACCACAGGCGCCACAACCAGAACCGTACCGCACGACGCCACCATCATGATGGCCACCGGCCATGTAACCGTCGAACAGCTGACCGCCATGCTCTCCACCTTGCCGCTCGACCTGACATTCGTCGATGCCCAAGATCGAGTCGCTTTCTTTAGTGAAGGCCCCGATCGCATCTTCGCCCGTAGCAAAGCAATCATCGGCCGCAAGGTTCAACACTGTCATCCTCCGCGAAGCGCGGATACGGTCAACAAGATCCTGGAGGATTTTCGCTTCGGCCGCCAGAATGTGGCCGAGTTCTGGATCAACTTTCACAGCAAGTTCGTGCACATCCGCTATTTTGCCGTTCGTAACACGCAAGGAGACTACTTAGGGACCGTCGAACTGACCCAGGACATCGCCCCGCTACGAGAACTGCAAGGCGAGAAACGGCTTATGCAATACAGTGAGTAGCCGTTGTGGCAATCAAGAACGGGGAGACGAATGACAAAACCGAAGATAGCGCTCAATCCGCAGCATCCAGAGCGCGTCTGCTGGGGGTGCGATAAATACTGTGCCGCCAACGATCTCCGTTGTGGAAACGGCACTATTAGGACGCAGCATCCAGTTGAGTTGTTCGGGGAAGACTGGATCGAATGGGAATTGGATCATCGCCTTCCTCAGCCACCAAGTGTCACTGAGAATAGAGAGGCCCCTATGCCGCCGCGTGTGCAATCCACCGAAAAGGACGATTCGTCACTTGAGTAGATGATGCTCGGGAATCGCACTAGCGCGAGCGACGGGACTCGAACCCGCGGCCTCCTGTGTGACAGGCAGGCGTTCTAACCAACTGAACTACG
>PKXU01000132.1 GCA_003132445.1 Acidobacteriaceae bacterium
CCGGCATGTTCTCGACCACGCCGTCCACGCGATACTTCCCCGGCGAGTGCGGATCGGTCAGCACCCGCATGCGCGCCACCTCCGGTCGTCGCTTCTCGCACCACACCCGCCCGAATCCCAAAAAGAACCGTTGCTCCGGCGTATAGCCGTCGATCTTCTGACCTTCTTTCCCGGTCTTATCGTCCGCGATCATGTGTTCGAGTGCCGCCAGCGCGATCCGTGCGCCGCCATTGTCTGCCGTGTTCTCGCCCAGCGTCAGTCGGCCATTCAGCTTGATGTCATCCACGGCGACAAAATTCGAGTACTCGTCGGCGACGCAAGTCACGCGCTTCTCAAATTCCTCGCCATCCTGCTTCGTCCACCAGTCGTGAAAGTTTCCCTGCGGATCGAACTTGCGGCCCTGATCGTCGAAGCCGTGCGTCAGTTCGTGTCCAATCACCAGTCCAATCCCGCCAAAATTAACGGCATCATCCATTTTCGGATCGAAGAACGGCGGCTGCAAAATTCCCGCCGGAAACACGATTTCGTTGTACGACGGGCTGTAATAGGCGTTCACCGTCGGCGGCGTCATACCCCACTCCTTGCGATCGAGGGGCTTATCGATTTTCGCGATATCCCGCTTCGCTTCGAATTCATTAGCGCGTCGCACATTTCCGATTAAGTCGTCGCGCTTGATCACAACCGAACTGTAGTCCCGCCACACTTCCGGATATCCAATCTTGTTCCGGATCGCTTCCAGTTTCACTTTCGCTTGCTTGCGTGTGTCTTCGCTCATCCACGACAAGTCGTGAATATCTTCGTCCAAAGATTTCTCCAGTGCGTCCACCATTTTCAACATGCGAGCCTTGGCTTCCGGACCAAAAGTTACCTCGACATATCTCTGCCCCAAAGCCTCGCCCAGTTCGCGATCTGTGAGGTTCACGCACCGCTTCCAGCGTGCTTGAATTTCTTTCTGCCCAGTCAGCGCCTGTTGATATTTGAAATTCGCCTCCACGAACGGCTGCGACAGCCAAGGCGCGGCGGCATTGAGTACATGCCAGTCCACGTAAGTTTTCAACGCATCCAGCGGCTCCGACTCGATTGTTCCATTCACTTTCTTGAAGAAATCAGGATTAGTCACGTTCAGCTGCGTGAATGGCGGCGCGCCCACGGCGGCGAAATATTGATTGAGATAAAAATCAGGCCCCAGCGCAACCGCCTGATCGCGGCTCATTTTATGATCGCGATTCTCCGGCTTGCGGCGCTCGGTACGATCCATCGCCGCCTTGGCGAGTTCCGTTTCCACCTGCAGCACGGTCGCCGCCGATTCCACGGCCTGCTGCGGAGTCTGGCCGGCCAGCGTAAAAGTCTGAGTCGCATACTCGACCAGATGCTGGCGCATTTCTTTCATCTTCGGATCGTCTTCCTTGATGTAATAGTTGCGGTCAGGCAGCGTCAGACCGCCTTGATCGATGTACGCGATCACCTGATCCGCATTGTGCATATCCGATGCGGAATAGAAATTGAACAAGGGACTTACACCGGTGAGATGAATGCGTGCGATTTCGTCGATCAGCGCCTGCTTGTCTTTTACTGCAGCCACTCGATCCAGTTCCGGCTTTACGGGCTCAAATCCTTTCCTGTCCGCGACCTTCTCATCCATGCATGAACCGTAAAGGTCGCCAATCTTCTGGTCGATGGCGTTCCGCCCCGCTCCGCCCGCGGCAGCTTTCTCCAAAATGCCGCGCGCGATTTCCATATTGCGTTCGTGCAATTCCGTAAAACTTCCCCACTGCGACTGGTCGGCGGGAATCTCTGAGTTCTTAATCCAATTTCCGCACGCGTACTGATAAAAATCCACGCACGGGTCCAGCGTTTTATCGATGTTGTCAATGCTGAAACCGGGCGAAGGCTTGCTGGAGCTCGAGGGCGACATCTGAGCCGAACCGGCAACACTCATCACAAGCAACAACACAGGCAAAAGAGCGGACACGCGCATAGCGGCAATTCTCCTTTTGAAGAACGCAGGAGATTCTAAGCTGCGCTGATGGTCAGGAGCAAGACTGTCAGGAGCAAGACGCGACCCAATTGCGGCGTTCAAGAAAAGTCGGAGGTTCGTAGGTGCGGCCGGCGGCCAGTCGCTTCTCTTCTCTGCGAGTCGACCATAACAAAACAGGACCTAACAATGCTGCTGTAAGGCGAGCGGCCACGGGGAATTCTTTTTCAACTTCGCGCCGCAGTTCGTGGATCTTATCGCTGACGCCGGCATTCACATGCCGGAATTCCCGTTCCATCGCCCAGAGCGCTGCATTGTAGGCGCCGATGATCTTCTTCACCTGCCGGTGAAAGCGCTGCCGAACGCGTGCGTCAGGATAATCCTTGTAGCGTCGCCAACCTTGCAGCATGGTCTGACACAACCGATAAAGACTAGGCCCGTTGCGCTCAAAGTCGCGCCAGAAGGCCCAATCCAGAAACCGCTGGGAATCTTCGCGGCCAATGGCTGCATGCCGAAAGTTGAATTTGTATTGTCCATGGATGTCGGCGTAGTCGACATTCGACAGTAA
The DNA here is from genome assembly GCA_003132445.1 of Acidobacteriaceae bacterium. Taxonomy (GTDB): domain Bacteria; phylum Acidobacteriota; class Terriglobia; order Terriglobales; family Acidobacteriaceae; genus Sulfotelmatobacter. The sequence continues at coordinate 2,544 of PKXU01000132.1, forward strand.
ACGGCCCTGATCGGCCATCTCCTGATAAAGCGGCGTCCCGGGAACCGGCGTGTATAGCATAAACTGGTGAAAGTCCGTTCCGTAGTCCACGGCCGATTCGATTTCCTGCACGATATTGTCTGGCGTGTGATGTTCGAGTCCGATGATAGTCGAGCCCTGCACCCGAATTCCGTGTTCACGAAGTTCGCGCGTGAGTTCGACCAGATCCTGGCCCTGGAGCTTGCCGTAGTTCGATCGCGGAGATTCCAATCCCATCCACACCCAGGAAACGCCGAGTTCGACCAGTTCCAGCATGGTGTATTTTCGAATCGCGTTCGCTGAGGCGAAGACCGAGAGCTCCCAACTCTTGCCTGCGTTCTTCATAAGTTCGAGCAAGCGCATCGCGCGCGTGCGGTGCAGCAGAAAATTTTCGTCCATCACGAAGAAGGAACTTACTTGAAGTTCAGCCTCGATTCGGCACATGACGTCGAACAATTCATCGCCGCTCTCATAAAAGTTGACGAATTTTCCTTTTCCGCCAAAAAATGCGGAGGTGGTGCAGAAGTTGCATCCCATGGGGCAGCCCACCGACGGAATGATGGTCGCCGCCGTCCCGCCCTTGCGCTGCGGCAGGCGCACGCCCATGATGCGCGTTTGCAAGCCGGACACAATGGCCGGATGCCGAATTGGAGCGCTTTCATCTTCCCCCAGATAGCCGCGCATCCAACGAATGCCTTCTCCACGCACAATGTGATCCGCATCGATCATCGCTTCCAGGCCGGGAATGGCGGCGACGTGTCCGCCTACCACAATCACCGATTCTGGCGACAGCTCCCGCACCATGCGGCACATCTCCCGCACCTTCAAAACATTGGTGATGATCGAGGAGATACCCACAATGTCGTAGCGGTTGGCGGTTAATTCATCGGCAAAAGCTTTGCGAGTAGGAAAGTCGAGCACGCTGCAAGGCGCGGAAATATTTTCCTGAATCATCATAATTCCCCAGGAGCGATGAAACATGCGCAGCGAGAAGCTTCCCTGTGCGCGCGTGACCTGGTTGTGATAAAGCTCCATGGGATTGATGGCGCGGCTGCCAAATTCATCGTCTTGCGCATAAGGTCCAAACACCGAACTGAGAAGAATGCGAGCTTGACTGCCTTTGGGATGAGGTTTCATATCATGAGCTTTCATAGCTAATGGCAGAATAGCGTTCGCGCAAACTGTTCGGCGGTGATCGCCGCCACATTACGAAACTATTACACGACGCCAGAACGCTTCTCGCGACGGCATTTCGGGGAGAGAGACGAGTATAATTTCACAAATGATCAACTCCAATGAGGCGGAATCTGTCATGACCCCCAGCAACGACTCGAATGGCAATGGCAGCAACGGTTACAGCGTCCCTCGACCCCGCGCAGAGTGGCTCGCTCGCCGAAAGAAAGAAAACACTTCCGGCAATTTTTCGCAGATGCACTACGCGCGTCAGGGCGTGACAACAGAAGAAATGGCCTTCATCGCCCACAAAGAAAAGTTGTCGCCGGAGCTGGTCCGCGACGAAGTGGCCCGCGGCCGTATGATCATCCCCGCGAACATCAACCATCCCGAGCTCGAGCCCATGGCGATCGGCGTGGCGTCGCTCTGCAAAATTAACGCCAACATCGGCAACTCCGCCGTCACCTCCGAAATCAACGAAGAACTGAAGAAGCTCCACACCGCTGTCCACTACGGCGCCGACACCGTCATGGATCTTTCCACCGGCGGCAACATCCATGAAATTCGCGAAGCCATTCTTCGCCACTCGCCCGTGCCCATTGGCACCGTTCCGATTTACGAAGCCATCGCCCGCGTCAAGCGCGTCGAAGACCTGAACGCCGAAGTCATGCTCGAAGTCATCGAAGAGCAGGCTGCTCAAGGCGTCGATTACATGACCATCCACGCCGGCGTGCTGATCCAATATCTCCCGCTGATTTCGAAGCGCATCACCGGAATCGTCAGCCGCGGGGGCGCCATCCTTGCTCAATGGATGGTCTACAACCACAAACAAAATTTTCTGTATGACCGCTTCGACGACATCGTCAAGATTTTCAAGAAGTACGACGTTAGCTTCTCGCTTGGCGACGGCCTGCGTCCCGGCTGCGTCGCCGACGCCAGCGACGAAGCCCAGTTCGCCGAACTCAAAACTCTGGGCGAACTCACGAAAAAAGCCTGGGAGCACGACGTGCAGGTCATGATCGAAGGCCCCGGCCACGTTTCCATGGACAAGATCAAGGAGCAGGTCGAAAAAGAAGTCGAGCTCTGCTACGAAGCGCCGTTCTACACGCTCGGCCCGCTGGTCACCGATATCGCTCCCGGCTACGACCACATCACCAGTGCCATCGGCGCAGCCATGATCGGATGGTACGGCGCCGCCATGCTGTGCTACGTCACGCCAAAGGAGCATCTGGGGTTACCAAACGAAAAAGACGTGAAAGACGGCATCATCGCCTACAAAATTTCCGCGCACGCCGCCGACATCGCCCGCCAACGCCCCGGCGCCCGCGACCGCGACGACGCCCTTAGCTACGCCCGCTACAAATTCGACTGGGAAAAACAATTCGCGCTCTCCCTCGATCCCGAAACCGCCCGCTCCATGCACGACGAAACCCTGCCCGACGATTACTACAAAGAGGCAGCCTTCTGCTCGATGTGCGGCCCAAAATTCTGCTCGATGAACTATTCGTCGAAAGTCGACGAGTACAACAAGCAGGTCCACGGCATCGAGAAGAAGGATTATTCGGAGTTGGTGGAGAGGCTGGTGTCGCTGAAGTAAAACACGTACTTGAATCTACCCCCAAGGCGAGGTTTATGGATCACCACGAAGCAGTTAGGAAGTTTGAACATTTAATGTTGCAAGAGGCCGATCACGCACGCGAAGTAGCGACGGAACTGGAGGCCTTGGCACCGATCCTGACGACTGAGAACTCTCGGCAGCTCGCACAATTGCAAATAAAGGCGAGCCACAAGCAAGCCAAAGAGTTTCGCGAATTGTCGGAGAAAGTCAAAGAGAAATAGTGCTGGATGAGCCCGAAATTCTGCTCGGTGAATTATTCGTCGAAGGTGGACGAGTACAACAAGCAGGTGCATGGCATCGAGAAGAAGAATTACTCGGAGCTGGTGGAGAAGCTGGCGTCGATTAAGTAACGCTTGCCTGCGTCTACTTGGAGAATGACCAACGAACAGCGGCTACAACTTCACATCGTGGGACTCGATCACTTTCTTCAAAACCTTGAGACGAGGTGTCTCACGGAGGCGGGAAAGAATGAAGAGAGTCTGCAGAAAGATGAGTTGTCGAAGTTCCTGAATAAAATAATTCAAGACAATCGCGTTCGCTTAATCGCGGAGGAAGGGAAGCTTGATCGGCCCTGTCTAGGATCCGTTCTCGCAAAACAAAATGGCGCGGAGCACATCGACATTACGATGCCTATCTCTGAACGAGAGAGGCACGGGATACAGACACCCGGCTACGACCGAAACGAAAACACGAGGAAGGCTGCGTACCAAGCCTTCGAGCAACACATGTTTGAAAGAGTTCAGGAAAAACATATTGATCATGCTGCCCTCGTGATAGTGGGCCGCCGTCATCTACGCGGCTTGACTGCACTTTTCAAAGCCGCCGGCTACGCGGTAAGCACGTACGACATCAACGACTGTGGATGGTACCTCGGCATACCGCAGGAAGGCGCTGAGGGCGTTGTCGGACATATGCGAGAAGAGTAGTTCGGGCTGCAACTGCGTTTACATTGCATCAAGCATCAATCCAGGCTACGATGAACCGGCGAGAGGAACGAAAGTTCGACTTCGAGGCTAAGGTCCGCATTGTCGGGGCTTCACTCCAAGGTCTTTAATGCCACTCCGACCTAGAACTTAAGCGTATGGGTTGCATTCCGCTTCCGACGTTGGCGCAAATTGTGGTGGTTCTCCCGCTTATCGGATTGGGTCTAGGTTGCTCCCGAGGCACGATCGACTGCCATAAAACGGCACTCAATGTCCTGCCGCGCTCAATACCGGCCGGTGAGGCGTTGGCCCGGGCTAACGAGGCAATGCTAGGACTGCAGAACAAGGATTCTCTTTTCCTCCCCCCGGCTTTGGTGGTAAACGCTGCGGACGAAGAGTTTCAGGGCGGTCAGATTGCGGACGCTCTGAGATTGTTAGCAAGAGCAAGGGACCGCACCGACAGGGTGGCGCATGAGAGAGTTGACCGCCTCAGCCCGTGGAAAGGGCGCGAAGGCGACGCTGCAGTTGACGACGTCTGCGCAGCGCTCCAATTGATGGATTTCGCGGAGCAGAAGGTCGCCCGGGTGCCCCACTTCTCGGCTCCTTCGCGAGAAGTGGGATCGCCGGACGGCGGGGAGCGAATTCCATTGCGCCGACCGCCGATTCCAGCCTACGATAAGCCTATGGCGAAGGCGAAGAAGTTCGAACTTGAGAGTGCTGCTCCCACCCTCAACGAAGAGGACGAGGAAACGCTCGCTGCCATCGATGAAGGCATTCGGGACGCGAAGGCTGGCCGAACCGTCCCCGCCGAAGAAGTCCGCAAGCGGTTGCCCAAGTGGATCACCGCCTCCTCTACACGCAAAGGGCGCTGAACGATCTCGCTGAAATCATCGGCGGTATCGCCGATGACGACGCGGATGCAGCATCCCGCTTCGGCAGCTCTCTACTGGACCACGTTGATCTGCTCGCCCGCTTTCCGCGCATGGGCAGCATCATCCGCAAACGGCCGCAAGTTAGGAAACTGGTCCATAGTCCGTTTCTGATCTATTACCGACTAGATGAGGATAAGCGCGTGATTGAGGTTCTTCACTTTCGCCATGCCGCACGAAAACCGCCGAAATCTGAACTCCGTGGGTAAGTAACCCTTGGCGTCGTGGCGAACGCCCGCGGTTATTTGTTCTTGAGATCAACGGGAATAAGGCCAAAATCGGCGAGAACTTCTTGGTGCGAGATTCCCTGTCCTCCGCGTTGCTTGAACCAGGCTTTCGACTTAGCGACCGCTGTACGCTCTTCATCGGTCTCGGGCTCATCATCGACCGGAGCGTTCGCGATCGCCCCAGACACCGGATCAAGCAGACGCTCGAGCATACCAATCGCGGCAGGCACCTGGCCCGGGGCAAGCTGCTCGATCAGTTTATGGGCATGTTCTTTGTCCGCCGCCATAAGAGAGCTATTTTACACCGCGACGTTTGACCTCAGTGCTCTTCCCGTTACCCTGCCCGAATCCTGTCAGCCCAATACTTTTCCACAGCCGTCCACAAAAAATTCCCATTTCTTGTGACGAACAACCTTGACCGAGGATACAGGAAGCTCATACTGACATCGTGCGCGATCGGCTCCAACAATCAGCTAACAGTAAATCACAGCGAGCTCTTAATTCGGGGCTAACACTAAGTCCTCGTTCCAGAATATTTTGCGCGCAACACCCTTGTTTTCAAAATTTTACGAACCGGGGGGCATACCGAAAACCGCTAAGTCATGTGACTTCAATAATTTGGCGACCTCGATATAAAAAAATAAACGGTATATATCGGGCGTGCAAAGAAGTAGCTTAGATAACGTTCAGCGCCTGATCCAGATCGTCGAGAATGTCATCCACATCTTCAATCCCAACGGAGATCCGCACCAAGCCGTCGGTGATGCCGATGGCTTTGCGGTCCTTCACTCCCAGCCCGGCATGAGTCATCGTTGCGGGATGCGAGATGAGAGTCTCCACGCCACCGAGCGACTCGCCCAGCGAGCACACGCGCACTTTCTTGAGCATCTTGTTGGCGTTCTTCAGAGAGCCGGTCTCAAACGTGATCATCGCCCCAAAGCCGCTCATCTGCCGTCGCGCAAGCGCGTGCTGCGGATGGTCAGGTAAACCTGGATAGAAAACTGCCTTCACTTTTTTGTGCTTGGAAAGAAAATCGGCGACGATGCGGCCGCTGCGGTCGTGAATCTCCATGCGTGCCGCCAAAGTTTTCACTCCGCGCAGCACCAGCCAGCATTCAAACGGAGAAAGAATCGCGCCCGCCGCCTTCTGCAGAAACGCCAATTTGTCGGCGTCTTCCTGTTTTGCGCAAACCACCACGCCGCCCAAGCCGTCGCTATGGCCATTCAGAAATTTTGTGGTCGAGTGCACCACCATGTCCGCGCCCAGCGCCAGCGGCTGCTGAAAATAGGGAGACATGAATGTGTTATCGACCACAAGCGAAACTTTTTTCTGGCGGCAAATCTGACTGATAGTCGCAAGATCACTCAGCCGCATCAACGGATTCGTCGGCGTCTCCACATAAACCATCCGAGTATTTTTGCGAATCGCGCGTTCAACGTTCTGCGCCTCCGAGGTATCGATGTAAGTAAACTCCAGCCCAAAACCCGTCATCACGTTGTTAAACAATCGTGGCGTGCCACCGTAAAGGTCGTTGCCGCACACCACGTGGTCACCCGATTTCAGCAGGCTGACGACCGCATTGATCGCAGCCATGCCACTCGCAAAGACGGGCGCTGCTACTCCACCTTCGAGAGCCGCAAGATTTGTCTCTAGTCTTGTCCGCGTGGGATTCGACACGCGCGCATATTCATATCCTTTGTTCTGGCCGATGCCCTGTTGCACATAAGTCGACGTGGGATAAATGGGCACGGTCACGGCGCCGGTCATGGGATCCGGCTCTTGTCCACAGTGAATGGCGCGAGTTGCAAAACCTTGTTCTTTATTTTTTTTCATGAGTATGATCTGCGAGATGCGCCGGTCGTTCCCCAATGGAAAGCCTTAGATGCCGCCCTCAAAAATCTTCTTCGACAAATAGCGTTCGGCCGAATCTGGAATGATGGTTACTACGCGCTTGCCCGCGCCCAACCTTTTCGCAACTTTCAGGGATGCAAAGACTGCTGCCCCGCCGCTCGATCCCGCCAGCACGCCTTCGCGTGCTGCCAGTGTCTTCACCATGCCGAACGCTTCGTCATCCATCACCATCATCACTTCATCGCAGACCGATGCATCAAAAGTCTTCGGAGTGAAACTGGTGCCGATCCCTTCCACCTTGTGCGGACCCGCCGGCCCTCCTCCCAGAGTCGAGCCTTGGGTTTCGACCGCAAACGCGAATGCGCGAGGCAGTTTTTCCTTCACATATCGCGCGACCCCAGAGAACGTTCCCGAAGTTCCGCAGCCGAGCACGACTGCATCGATTTTTCCGTTCATCTGCTCGTAGATTTCCCGCGCCGTGGTTTCGTAGTGATAGTCGGGATTGGCGAGATTTTCGAACTGCCCGGCCATAAATGCGCTGGGATCGCTGGCCACCAGTTTTTTCGCCTGTTCGATCGCGCCCTGCATGCCCTCGGCGTCAGGAGTGCGAACCACCTCTGCGCCAAGGGCGCGCATGATGATTACCTTTTCCTGCGAAAAATTCTCCGGCACAAACAACTGTACTTTGTAGCCGTGGTTCACGCCGATCAGCGCGAGTCCGATCCCGGTGTTTCCGGCAGTCGCCTCCACAATCGTTCCACCGGGACGAAGTTTTCCTTCCTGCTCCGCACGCTTGATGATCCCAATCGCCGCCCGGTCTTTCACACTGCCGCCCGGGTTCAGGTACTCCAGTTTGGCAAACACGTCCGCCGACCCGGCCGGAACCAGGCGTTTCAACTGCAACATCGGGGTCTCGCCGACCAGCTCGGTGATGTCGTCGGCAACGCGCAAGCGGGGCATCTCAGAAGTCTTCGAAATCACACTACAGGGTACGGGGGACGGCGCAGAATCGTCAATTCCGCGAGCGTTGTATTATCCGTATTATCCTGGAACTGATCATCCCAAACCGCGGCGCAGTTCAGCCGAAAGCCCATGCTCAATTCACTCCCGCGCCACATCCGTTCTCGCCGCCTGAAAGACGCCTCCGTTCATGATGACGCCACACTCACGCTATAATTCCCCGCACCAAAAACAGAAAGGGAATCGCATGCGATGCTTCGCCGCCGTGGTGTTGATCTTCAACCTCGTTGTTCCTTCGCTGTTGTCTGCTGCCGACCAGGCTCCGCTCGTGGGCTACTCGCCGCGCTCCAGCCAGACTGAGCGCGAATGGGAGACCAAGTTTCGCGCGATTCCTGATCCAGCGAATCTCAAAGAAGATATGCGGCACCTCAGCGCGCGGCCGCATCACGTCGGCTCGCCCTATGACAAAGAAAATGCCGAGTGGATTCTGGCCCGTTTTAAGGAATGGGGACTCGACGCGCACATCGAAACCTTCGACGTGCTCTTTCCTACGCCGAAGGTGCGTGTGCTGGAAATGGTTGAGCCCACGAAGTTCACGGCCAAGCTGGAAGAGCCTTCGCTCGCGGTCGATCCTACCTCGAATCAAAAATCTGAGCAGCTTCCTACCTACAACGCCTATTCAACCGACGGCGATGTGATCGCGCCACTGGTATTTGTGAATTACGGTTTGCCCGAGGATTACGAGAAACTCGACCGGCTCGGCATTTCGGTGAAAGGCGCGATTGTGATCGCCAAGTACTATCACTCCTGGCGGGGAGTGAAACCGAAAGTTGCAGCCGAGCACGGAGCCATCGGCTGCTTGATTTATTCCGAGCCGCACGATGATGGTTACACCGTCGACGATGTTTTCCCTAAGGGACCGATGCGCAACCCCGACGGCGTGCAGCGCGGAAGCGTAATGGACTTCGCATCCTCGAGTCCGGGAGATCCGCTGACTCCCGGCATTGGCGCCACGCCGGGCGCGAAGCGATTAGCTCTGAAGGACGCGAAGAGCATTACCAAGATTCCGGTGCTGCCGATTTCCTACGGCGACGCGCAGCCGCTGCTGGCCGCGCTGAGAGGACCCATGGCGCCGGAGGAGTGGCGTGGAAGTCTGCCTATTTCCTACCACGTAGGGCCCGGACCCGCGAAAGTTCATTTAAAACTGGAGTTCAACTGGGACACGAAGCCGGTAAACGACGTCATCGCGAAAATTCCCGGCAGCGTGGCGCCTGACGAGTGGATTATCCGCGGCAATCACCACGATGCGTGGGTGAACGGCGCGGAAGATCCGCTCTCCGGCCAAGCTCCGCTGCTCGAAGAAGCTCGCGCCATGGGGGTGTTACTCAAGCAAGGTTGGAAGCCTCGTCGCACAATCATCTATTGCGCGTGGGATGGCGAAGAACCTATGCTGCTGGGCTCGACCGAATGGGTGGAAACTCACGCCGACGAATTGCGCCAGCACGCAGCCGTCTATATCAATAGTGATGGCAACGATCGCGGCCTGCTTGGCATGGGCGGATCGCATACGCTGGAACAGTTCGTCAACGGGGTTGCTCGCGACATCGAGGATCCTGAAACGAAAATGACGGTGTGGCAGCGGCTGCAATTGTCGGAGATTGCCGAGGCAAAGTCCGCCGACGAACGCAAAGAATTGCGGCAACGCGGCGATCTCCGCATCAATGCCTTGGGATCAGGCACCGACTTCACCGCATTTCTTGATCACATCGGCATCGCTACGCTGGATCTCAGCTACGGCGGCGAGGACCCGCAGGGAATTTACCACTCCATTTACGATGATTTTTACTGGTACACCCATTTCTCTGATTACGATTTCGTATATGGCCGCGCTCTGTCGCAGACCATCGGAACGTCGGTAATGCGCCTGGCTGACGCTGAAATATTGCCGCTCGATTTCGTAGATTTTGCCGACACCATTCAGAAATACACCAAAGAACTGGAGAAACTGCTGGCGGATAAGCAGGAAGAAATTCGCGAGCGCAATCAGGAATTGGACGAAGGCGTTTTCAAAGCTACCCTCGATCCGCGACGCCCCACGATCGCGCCGCCGCGCGAGGAAGTTCCTCCACACCTGAATTTCGCGCCCATGCAGAACGCGGTGGATTCGCTCGCGCATAGCGCAGAAGATTACCGAAAGGCTCTATCGCAAAGGGAAGCGGATCTGGACGAGAGTCAGGTCGAGTCTTTGCGAAGCTTGAATCAGCAACTGATGGAGAGCGAAAGAAAACTCACGAATGACGATGGACTCCCGCGTCGTCCATGGTACAAGCATTTGCTCTACGCTCCGGGCGTCTACAGCGGATACGGCGTGAAGACCGTTCCCGGCGTGCGCGAGGCTATTGAACAGAAGAACTATGACGAGGCGAACCAGGAAATCGTGCGCGTGGCGAAGGCATTGCAGGATGAGTCAGCACTGATCGAGTCAGCCGCACAGGCGTTGGGAAGAGGCGCACATTAGGTGGGCTCCCTGATTCGATTATCGGCGGCCTTCTGCGCAGTTTCTGAGCGGCATCTCTATTCCGACGAGTCTGACGAGACAACTTTTCGTACTACAATCAGCGCGCGCATCCTTCTCGGAAAGTGGGAGAATGAATTACGAACCCGAGTGAAACGGAGCGTTTTTCATGCGAAAGATCGTGAGCGTCGCAGCATTCTCAGTCCTGACGTTCGGGCTGTGCGCCGGGATCGTCGGTGCTCAAGTTCCGGCTTCGGGGAACGTTTACTTCGGCTATGCCTATACCAACACTAATCTGGCGCCGAACCGCGGCGGTCTAAACGGGTGGCAGGGAACGCTGGAAGGGAAGCTGCTTCCAATGCTGGGGATTGTGGCCGATCTCACGGGGCAGTATGGCTCGCTGGACCTCGGGGAGATCTGTCCGGTTGTTCCGGTGGGAGGGGGCGGCGGGGGCTGTGTGACTTTCAACCTGAGCACACACGAGTACAACGTGATGTTCGGTCCGCGGGTGGGGACGACGATTGGGAAGTTTCGCCCGTTCGGCGAATTTGAAATCGGGGCTGGACACGTCTCAGCGAGTAGTGAGTCGAACACGTCATTTGCCACGGCGTTGGGCGGCGGAATGGACTACAAGATTTTTCATGCGATGGCCTGGAGGGTCGAGGGGGATTACGTGCACACGCGCTTCTTCAGCGCGGGGCAGAACAATGTGCGCATTTCGACCGGAATTGTGCTGCGGTTCTGAGTTCTCGCGCTGTTTCTCGTTATTCGCTTGAGCAAAACAAAGGTGGGGGCACTTGAGAGATCCCCATTTCACTTATTTACCCCGGCGGCCAATTCTTCTGTTGCCGCGTATGGACCCGTTGCGAGGCCGGCCTCATCTCGACAGAAACGATGTCACCTATTTTTTGGGTAGTTTGCGAATAAGCACAACCAGGTCCGCGATCTGCTTCTCCGTCATACCGCGCTTCGCGAAAGCATGTGGATACTGCTTGTGTTTGATCCCGTAAGCAATCGTATCGAACAGTTTCTGATCGGTCAGACTCTGGACTTGTTGGGATCGAAGGTCGGCTACGCCCAGTTTCCTTCCCGCCGGGGTCGAACCACTTCCATCCATGCCGTGGCAACTCGAGCACTGCGCCTTGAAAAGGTCCTCTGCCTGCGCCCACGCACGAACCGGCAGCATCGGCAAAGATGCCAGAAATGCCGCGATTAGCGCTTTTTGCAATGCGGCCTCCGGATTTGGCAACAGACTCTCAAGAGTTTAATCCAGACAGCCGTTTTCCAGCTCAGTTTTGCTTAGCGAGTGCCCGCTGCCGCTTGTGCGCCGGCGTAGTACCCACTCTTGGTGCGGACGATTAACTTGCCGTGTCCTTTGGCCTTGGCCTCGACGCGAATCTGGCGAAAGCCGCCGTTGCCTCTGGGATTCGTTGGATGATAACCGATGGTGTATTGGCTGCGAATGTCGCGGGCAACGCTCTTGCTTATCTCGTCTACTTCATCCAGCGTCTTGGGAAAAAATGCAATGCCGCCGGTGCGCTGCGTAATGATCTCCAGCGCCCGCCTGGCACGCTTGGGATGTTCCTCGTCCCCGAGAATTCCAATGGCGTACACCGAGGGGCCGTTCTCTTCCTGGAGGTGCTTTACGGCCTGTTCCAGGGTCTCGTTGCTGGCGTTGTCCTCGCCGTCGGTCACCACGAACAGCACTTTCTTCTCCAGGCGCGCAAACCGCTTTAGGTGTTCAGCGGACGCGACCAGGGCATCGTAGAGTGCCGTACCTCCGCGGGCGTCAATCTTTTCCAGCGCTTCTTTCAGCTTGAGCAGGTTGTTGGTGAAATCCTGGTCGAGATAATATTCGTCGTTAAAATTCACGATGAAAACCTCGTCCTGCGGATTGCTCGATCGCACCAGATTGAGCGCAGCCTGATTTACTTTATTTCGCTTCTCCCGCATCGACCCCGAATTGTCGATGAGAATGCCCATCGACACAGGAATATCTTCATGACGGAACGAGATGATCTTTTGCGGCTTTCCATCTTCCAGCACGGTGAAATCGTCACGTGTCAGATTAGTGACGATGCGCTGCTTGTCATCGACGACGGAAGCATGCAGCAGAACTTCGTTTACATCCTGGCGAAAGACAAAGACTCCCTGATCGTTGAGCTTCTGATCTTGCTCGTCTTTTTTGGGCTGCGTTTGCCCGGGAGTCGCGGGCGCGGGAGGAGACGAAGACTGGGCGGGAGACTGCGCGGGAGAAGCTGGAGTCGACGAAGATTGAGAGGGCGACGATGGGGCAGGAGAGGATTGAGTGGAAGAAGGCGCAGTCGAAGGCTTGGCATCATTCTGCGGTGCAGCCGATTGCGACCATACCGGCATCGCCGTCAGCACACCTGCCAAAATCAGCAACGTGAAGAGAAGAACCCTCGCGGCCCTATTCTGCAGGCGCGTAATATCCCGTCCTGGCATACACCCGTAGAGGCGGCAATCCTTTCGGCGGCAGCAGTTTCACTTTTATCTTACGCCATTTGCCGTCGCGCACGATTCTGTTCGGACGGTAACCCAATACGTATTGATTGCGCAGCTCAACACCGATTTTGGTGGCCACGTCTCCCAAATCATTCGGATTGTCGATGGTAAACGCTCGCCCTCCGGTCAGTTCGGTAATGTCGGTTAGAAGCTGCGGACCGAGACGTTCCTCTATGGTGGAAGAATAGCGGTCGAAAATGCCAATGGCATAAATCATGACATCAGCTTCTTTCACCAACGATTTGATCTCGCCCTCGGTATAGCGGCTGTGATTGTCGCCTCCGTCGGAAATGATCAGCAGGGCCTTCTTGGGATACTTGGCTTGCCGCATCTTACTGATGCCCATGTAAATCGCGTCAAGCAGCGCGGTACGATGCCGGGGCACGGCGAACACCAGTTTATTTTGAATTTCGTCCACGGAGTTCGTGAAGTCACTCACCGCCTCGGGTTCGTCGGAGAAGGTGATCATGAAAAACTCGTCCTGTGGATTCGCCGTCTTGAAGAACTCCATGACCGCGTCTTTGGCGCGATCCATCTTGCTGGCCATGCTTCCGCTGGAATCAAAAATCACCCCCAGCGATACCGGCGCATCCTCACTGGAAAACGTTCGAATCTCCTGGGCAGCATTGCCTTCGAACAACTGGAAATTTGCCTTATCCAAGCCGGTCACCAGACGGTTCATGGGGTCGGTGATCGTCACCGGCACCAATACCAAGTCCACGTCGACCTTCAGGGGATGCACGTGTGTGGTTAATCCGGTTGTGGAACTCACGAGCTGGGGCTGGGGAATGTCGGGCGGTTTGTCCGCTTCCCGTGGCAATACATGAACATCGTTCACGTCGGTTTGAGCAAACCCCGGAATACAAACCAGACCAAACAGGATAAAACACAGACACACCCACGATTGCAAATTCGCAGAGCAGATTGTTTTGCGCAGTCGGGCTTGGGTCGGGTCCCAGGGGAGAACCAGACAGCCACATCGAACTACGGCCATCGGGTGAGATGACCAACGCCCATCAGCCAGGCGGGCCATAGATACCTCAGTGAGGCGGATGTTAGCACAGCTTTCGCCTCGTCGCTCACGATTTTTTGTCAAATTTCGGAGATAAATCCCAGAACAGGAGTTGGTTGTCTTTTCTTAGGCGGAGGTTGTCCGCAGAGTGAGCGGAACCGGGCAGAGACGACTGGGGGCTGCGCCGTTCCCATCCGCAAGTCAGAGCATTTTGAAGTGCGGGTGGACGCGTTCAAACCGCAAACTAATCCTTGACCGCTTTGTCCGTGATCTCAAGACCTTTATCAAGAATGGCAAAAGCCTCCCGCAGTTGCTGTTCGTTAATACACAGCGGAGGGTTCGTATAGAAGGTGTTCCAGCGTACCAGCGTATAGAGTCCCTGCTCGCGGAAGAAGCGCCCGAGGGCGGCCATCTCATCTGAAGTCCCGTTGAACGGGGCCATGGGCTGCCGGGTCTTGCGGCTACGCACCAACTCCACGATGCCAAATAGCCCGATCGACCGCACGGCTCCTACCGAAGGATGTTTCTCCTGCAAATTGCGCCCCAAATCTTTCATGATCGCGCCCATCTTCCTGGTGTTTTCGATCAGATTATCTTCTTCGTAGACCGCAATTGTGGCCAGCGCTGCTGCGCATCCCATGGGGTGCGAGTTATAGGTCAGCCCTCCATAAAACACTTTGTCCTGAAAATGCTGCGCAATGTGATGCCGCATCCCGACCGCGCCCAGGGGCAGATAGCTTGAAGTTAATCCCTTGGCCATGCAGATCAAGTCCGGCACAACTTTCCAATGATCCACGGCAAACCACTCGCCCGTACGACCGAAGCCGGCCATGACTTCATCGGCGATCATCAGGATGCCATACTTGTCGCAGAGTTTGCGCACTCCCTCGAGGTATCCGTCGGGCGGAATAAGGATGCCGTTGGTGCCGACCACGGTTTCGAGGATGAAGGCGGCGAAGGTGTGCGGGCCTTCGAGCTGGATGGTTTCTTCAATCATCGCCAGGGAGCTTTCCGCTGACTCCCAGCCGCGCTCGATGCCGTGATAGGGGTCGAGTACGTGAACGACGCCGGGGATGCCGGGCTCGGCGGCCCAGCGGCGGGGGTCACCGGTGAGCGTGATGCTGCCGCCGGTTGCGCCGTGATAGGAACGATAACGGGCGAGGATTTTTTGCCGTCCAGTGA
>PKXU01000117.1 GCA_003132445.1 Acidobacteriaceae bacterium
ACCGGACCGCATGCGCTTCCATCAAGGCGAGACTGCCACTGATCTGCACGGATTCTCACGAATCACAACTGAGCACGAAGCAGGCTGTGAACGTATCCGCGCAAATCCGTGGCCGACTTGTTTTCTTAAGCGCGCCCCGCCTATTTCGGCTGCGGAACGATGCGCAGATACGGCTTCGGTGTCTTCCATCCGTTGGGATATAGTTTCTGCGCTTCTTCATTGGAGACGTTGCCGCCGATGATCACGTCATCCCCTGGCTTCCAGTTCGCCGGAGTTGAAACTTTGTGTTTGGCCGTGAGCTGAATCGAGTCGATGACACGCAGAATTTCGTCGAAGTTGCGGCCGGTGCTCATAGGATAGCTGAGCTGCAGCTTGATTTTCTTGTCCGGTCCTATCACAAAAACGGTGCGTACGGTGGCGTTGTCGGCAGGGGTGCGGCCTTCGGATGTGTTACCGCTTTCCGCGGGCAACATGCCGTAGAGTTTGGCGATTTTCAGCTGCGGGTCGCCGATCATGGGATAGTTCACCTTTGCGCCTTGAGTTTCTTCAATGTCGGCGGCCCACTTGCTGTGGCTGGTGACGGGATCAACGCTTAGGCCGAGAATCTTAACGTTGCGTTTGGCAAACTCCGGTTGCAGGCGCGCCATGGCGCCGAGTTCGGTGGTGCAGACGGGCGTGAAGTCTTTGGGATGAGAGAACAGCACAGCCCAACCGTTGCCGATCCAGTCATGGAAGTGGATCGTTCCTTGCGTGGTTTCAGCAGTGAAATCTGGCGCCGTGTCATTGATACGTGGAATGCTCTGAGTCTCGTTTGCGGTCGCGGTAGTCATAATCTTCTCCTTTATGTCCTTGATGAATTTAAATCGTTCAAGATTCGGAAAGTCTGCCGCCCCCGGCGTTCATATTGAAAAAAGCGGATGAAAAGTAAAACCCACCCGCTTTACCGGGTGGGCTGGGAAGAATCTCAGTGTTTCCCTAACCACACGCCGGCGCCAGTCGACAACAACACATGGCACGGGCGGTGGACAAGAGAGACATAACGTCAGGATAGAAGCGCGGAACGCCTGTGTCAAACGCTACGGGCTGATTTTTCTCCGCCACGCGTTTCATCGCGAAATGATTTTCTGCATCGCCCGGGGGCGCGATGCATCCTTTTCCTTGCACGCGATCCGTGAGTTAACGAGAGGTTCCGGAGGAAACCGCATGGGCAAAGAGGCGAGGCGGCTGGCTATGGCGCAGTGGGATGTTTTCACGTCCAAGCCGCTGGAAGGAAATTCGCTGGCGGTGATTTTTGACGCGCGCGGGCTGAGCGATGCCGAGATGCAAGCAATTGCAAAAGAGATGAACCTCTCAGAGACGACCTTTATCTTGCCGCGCGACGCCGACACGAACGGGAAAGCGGCGTGAGGGTGAGAATTTTCACAGTGCAGGAGGAATTGCCATTCGCGGGGCATCCCACGCTGGGTACGGCCTTCGCATTGCGCGGAAACTCTGGCGCGGAACAAATTACGCTGGATCTGAACGTGGGAAAAGTTCCTGTGCGATTTGAGCAAACTTCCATCGAGCCGCTGTTTGGGGAAATGACGCAGGTGGATCCCAAGTTTGGAATGCAGCACGACCGCGAGGCCGTGGCCCGCGCTACCGGATTGCGGGTGGAAGACTTCGATACGGAATCGCCAATCGAGACAGTATCGACTGGCGTTCCTTTTACTGTAGCTCCGCTGAAATGTTTACAGGTCATGCAGAAGTTGAAAGTGAACCCGAATGGCGCCGTCGAGTATCTGGAAAAAACAGGGGCGAAGTTTCTCTACTTTGTGTGCCGTGAAACCGTAGATTCGGCAGCCCGTTTGCATGCGCGGATGCTTTTCTATAACGCTGAAGATCCGGCTACGGAATCGGCGGCGGGATGCGCGGCAGCGTGGATGGTAGCGCACGGAGTGGCCGAACCCGAGGAGCGCGTACTCATTGAGCAAGGGATTGAAATGCAGAGGCCCAGCCGAATTTTCGTGCGCGCCTCCCGGGAAAATAATCTGCGCGATAACCGGATAGTTAACGTGCGCGTCGGCGGCAATGCAATCGAAGTTATGCGCGGTGAAGTTTTTTTCTGAAGTCTTTCGCGCAAGCTGCGGAAAATGCGGATGAGCACTCGCTGCAAAAAAATCAATAGCCAGAACGTCCCATTAGCATCAACGCTACTTTACAGTCGGCGCTCTTCCCGCTAGGATTCATCTCGCTCTGACATTCTTCATATTGAGAAAAGCCTCTGTTGGTTTCGCGGACGCGCTTGCGCCCGCAGCCAATAGATTGCGGAAGGCAGATGAAACCTAAACGCACGATACTGTGTGTCGATGACAATGAACAGTCCCTTTCCCACCGCAAAATCATGCTGGAAACCCGGGGATATCGCGTAGCGAGCTTTTCGCGTGGCGAAGAGGCGCTGGCGCGCTTTAAGGATGGCGGAGTCGACCTGGTGATTGCCGACATGACCATGCCGGGACTGGATGGATCGCAATTGATCGCCAAAGTGAAAGACTTGTCGCCGCATACTCCCGCAATTTTGATTTCAAGCAAGGTCTGCAGCTACAGTCACGACTCGCAAGCCGATGTCTTTCTCACCAAAGGAATGTACGCGCCTATCGATCTGTTGGAGCGGGTTCGACAGTTGTTAGTGCGGAAGCGCGGACCTAAGCGCATGCAGCCGCGCGTGCAGGAAGTTCCTCGTCAAATTGGGGTAGCATAAAATCAGATCCTGGCGTCCAGTACTACTTGCAACGCACGCCGAGTTTTTCGAAAGCCTGCTTCGCTGGGAACCAACAGCGAGAAGTTGGCCTTCCGCTGCCTTCCGTTCCTCTCCTGCGCAATCGTGTAAGATTCTTGCCAGGCATGGCCGAAGCATTCATCGAAGCAAGGAACCTGCGCAAGACCTATCACGTGGGGAAAATCGAAGTCGAGGCGCTGCGTGACATTTCCTTCAGCGTGCAGAAGGGAGAATTTGTCAGCGTGGTCGGGCCCTCGGGTAGCGGCAAGTCGACCCTCTTTTACTTGCTCGGTGGGCTGACGCGGGCTGATGGAGGCAGCGTGGTGCTCGATGGTGAAAACCTCGCCGAGCTCTCCGACGCGGAACGAACCCGCATGCGCAAGCGCAAGATTGGCTTCGTCTTTCAGAAGTTTAATCTGCTGCCCACGCTCGACGCACGTTCCAACATCGAAATTGCTCGGGAAATCTCCGGCAAAACCGATGGAGATCCCGCGCACTTCACTCGAATCACCGATCTGCTCGGTCTAAGCAAACGCCTGGGACACAGGCCATCAGAACTTTCCGGAGGAGAGCAGCAGCGGGTGGCATTGGCGCGCGCTCTCATCAACAAGCCTGCGGTCGTGCTGGCCGATGAACCGACAGGCAACCTCGATTCCAAAAATTCGGACGTTGTGCTGGGAATGTTACGCCGCTCGAACCAGGAATTGGGTCAGACCGTGCTGATGATCACGCACAATCCAGAAGCGGCGAAATATGGCGATCGCATCATCCACATGCGCGACGGGCAGATTGTCAGGCCGGAGGATGATCCGCAGTGGGTAGCCCGTTAGCGCGCGGCCGATTTTTCCTGTAGCACGCTGGACAGACGCCGGGACAGCGGCGCTTGCTGCGATGTTATCCTAGTGAATCGTATCCCGCGACGAGGACTGTAGCCTTTCATGTCCAATCCAGAAACTTCCAATTCGGAAATCCCCACTGAGAGCACGGAATCATTTGGCGATATTTTGTCGCAGTTCCAGAAGAGCCATTCCCGCAAAACGGAAGGCAGCCGACAACTGCAAGCTACGGTAATCGCGGTGAATTCCGAGTCGGTATTCTTCGATATCGGATACAAGTCGGAGGGAATTCTGCCGCTGAAGGCATTGCAAGGCGAGACCCTAAAGCCCGGCGACAAGTGCCTGGTAACCGTCAAAGGCCGCGACCTTGACGGTTATTACGAATTGTCTCGCTTCCACGTCGAACGGCCGATGGATTGGACGGCGCTGGAAAAAGCGTTCGCCGACAAAACGGCCGTGCTCGGCACCGTGACGGGCGTGATCAAAGGTGGATTTAGCGTTGACGTGGGAGTGCGGGCGTTTATGCCGGCCTCGCGAAGCGGAGTACGCGATGCGGCCGAGATGGAAAAGCTGGTGGGGCAGGAGATTCGCTGTCGCATCATTAAGCTCGATGTCACTGACGAAGACGTGGTCGTGGATCGGCGCACAGTAGCAGAGGAAGAAGAACGCTCTGCGAAAAATAAGTTCTATTCGCAGATTAAAGAAGGTGAGATCTTGAGCGGCACGGTGCGCAGCCTAACCGATTACGGCGCTTTCATTGACCTCGGCGGAGTGGATGCATTGCTGCATGTGAGCGACATCGCCTGGGGACGCGTGAACAAGCCGGCGGATGTGCTCTCGGTTGGGCAGGCGGTTGAAGTCAAAGTGCTCAAGGTGGCGCCCGATGCCGACAAGCGACGGATTTCGGTTGGGTTGAAGCAATTGCAACCGCATCCTTGGGACGCGGTTGCAGAAAAGTTCAAGGCAGGCGACCGCGTACGCGGAACGGTTACACGACTGGTTGATTTCGGAGCGTTTGTGGAACTGGAACCGGGCATTGAGGGCTTGATTCATATCTCCGAAATGTCGTGGTCGAAGGGCAAGATCCGAAAAGCGAGCGATGTAGTAAAGCAGGGCGAGACGGTCGAGGTCGTCATTCTGCAAGTCAACGCTGCAGAACACCGTATCTCTCTAGGACTGAAGCAGGCATTAGGCGATCCCTGGGCCGACATTGGGCAACGCTTTCAGGTGGGTTCGGCGGTCGAGGGGCCCGTCACTAATCTGACGAAGTTCGGCGCATTTGTGCAGCTTTCAGAAGGAATTGAAGGCATGGTTCACGTCAGCGACATCAGCGCGGAAAAGCGGATCAGTCAGCAGCAGGACGTACTGCGAGTGGGACAAGTCGTCAAAGCGCAGGTGCTCGCCATCGATCTGGAGAAACGGCAGATCCGGCTCGGGATGAAGCAACTGGTCCCAACGGGCTTGGACGAATATATTGCGGAACACACTGAAGGCGATGTGGTTACAGGCCGATTGATGGATGATTCCGACGGGCAAGCGCGAGTGGAGCTGGGCGAAGGCCTCCACGCCACGTGCAAGATGCCTGTGACAAGCCCGGGCGCAGCGGCTGCGGCAAATAGCGAGGCTCCGAAGCAATCGAAGGCGGATCTTTCTTCGCTCAGTTCGATGCTGCAGGCGCGCTGGAAGAGCGGCTCTGGCGGAGTTCCTAAGGCAGAGCCAGCGCGTACGGGCCAGGTGCGCAGTTTTCGCATCGTGAAGCTGGACCGGGCGGCGAAGAAGATTGAACTTGAGTTGGCATAGCCACGACCGCAGCGACGGTGTGGCGCGGGCGCCCTCGCCCGTGCTGCGCGTAGCATAGAGGTTAGCAGCACGGGCGGGCTACCGCGAAACGGCAACTTGTACGTCAAACTTGTACATCAAGGTAACGGGCGCTGAAAAGTTCAAATGCGGTATAATTTTTGGGTCGAGCGGGAGTAACTCAGTGG
>PKXU01000083.1 GCA_003132445.1 Acidobacteriaceae bacterium
AGCGACCTCCGGATCAATACAGCCGAATACGCCGAATTTAGAATATACAGAGGAAGCTCCGCCGTTTTCCGTCGCTCGGCCGCGCGGGAAGGGTCGCAGGCACTCGAGAATTGGTCATTCCCGGCACTCCCTACATCATTCCATATCGTGTGCGACACGATACCATTGAAATATTGCGGGTGTTTCACGCCGCCCGAAGGTAGCCGAAAAAATTGTGAGCATCCGTGCTCAATCTCACGAATATCTTCAATTCTGGTCGGTCCGCTCCACGTTATCCACTCTCATCCTCAGCTTTTCCACAGAAGGATGCGCTGAACGCCTTGCTGCACGTGGCTTCTCAAGCATTCGCTGGCTGTCAACTTCTTTAAAGTGAATGGCGCACGCATTGTTTCCCGCACTGTGATCAGAATCGTTTGACATTTTTTTCGGACCAGCTAGAATACGCCTCGCTCCTTCCTTGTAAAATTCCATCATGAGCCCTGAACTTCTCGATTCCGTCCTCTTACAAACAAACTTCAGCGATCTTCACCTTCATGCCAGCGGCAAGGTGCGGGACGTCTACAGCGTAGGCGACCAGCAACTGCTCTTCGTTGCCACCGACCGCATTTCCGCCTTCGATTACATTCTGGCCACGGGAATCCCGCACAAGGGACACGTCCTGAGCCAGATCTCCCTGTTCTGGTTCGATTACCTCGCCGACATCGTTCCTAACCATCTGATTACGGCTGATGTGGATCAATATCCTTCGTCGGTCCGAAAATACGCCGACCAATTGCGTGGACGTTCCATGCTGGTGCAGCGCGCCGACATGTTTCCGGTGGAGTGCGTGGTACGCGGATACATCTCTGGTTCTGCCTGGAAGGAATACAAAGCTACCGGCAAAGTTTCCGGCATCCAGCTTCCGCCGGGACTGAAAGAATCCGATGCGTTTCCTGAGCCGATCTTCACACCATCGACGAAAGCTACTACCGGACACGATGAGAATATTTCTTTCGACCAAATGTGCAAGATTGTGGGGGTTGAAACCGCCAGCCATCTTCGCGATCTGACTTTACGCGTGTACAAGAAAGCCGCGGCCTACGCACGGCAGCGCGGCATTATCATCGCCGATACTAAGTTCGAATTTGGACGAACTTCCAAAGGGATTACTCTGGCCGACGAGGTCCTTACTCCCGATTCCTCCCGCTTCTGGCCCGCCGACAAGTACGCTCCGGGACGGCCGCAGGATTCTTATGACAAGCAGTATGTTCGCGATTACCTCGAGCAAATTCACTGGAACAAGCAACCGCCTGCTCCGGCTCTGCCGCCAGACGTGGCGCTTCAGACCAGCGAAAAGTACCTCGAGGCATATTTTCAGCTTACCGGTCACAAGTTGGATGTGTAACCGGGTTGTACTTTTTGACCGTGGGAGGATCATATGACTCTCGCGGATTGGATCATTTGTGCGGTAGTGCTTCTAAACGTCGTTACAGCCGCCATGCAAGGCTTCTTTTCGGAGGCCCTTACCATGGCGGGACTGGTAGTGGGCTACGTTGTGGCTGCGTGGCAGTACCGCAGTCTGGCGGAGTGGCTTGAGAGATTCTTAAAGAATGACTGGCTAGCTGAGATTCTCGGTTTTCTCATCATCTTTTTTGTCATCGTGCTCCTGTTCGGCTTGGCCGCCAGGGTCGCACGCTGGGTGATGAAAGAATCTGGACTCAGTGGCTTTGACCGTTTCCTTGGCGCAATCCTGGGATTGCTGAAGGGCGGATTGATGGTAGCGGTGATCCTGATGGGTATGACGGCGTTTGAGCCAACTTCGAAGCTGCTGCAGAATTCGCAGCTTGCGCCCTATTTTCTGGTGACAGGCCGAGCTGCCATCTGGCTGGCGCCCTCGGAGTTACGCGCTCGTTTCTATCAAGGTTTGGATCTGCTTCATCAGGCTCCGCACAAGTTCACCGACTCCCAGGCTTCCCCGCCGAAATAGGCCGCGGTGCAGTGAAAAAATTCATAGCGAAGAGGATGCATCGTGAAAGATCAATTGGAAGCACTAATCCTGCAAATGTATCGCAGCAACATTCTTTATTCCGAAGGAGTTCGCGAGTTCAAGAAACGGTTCATCCTGACGGTTCTTCAGGAAAACAAAGGCAACCAGTGCCGCGCCGCCCGTGAGCTGGGAATGCACCGCAACACGCTGAGCCGCACAATTAGCGAGCTCAAGATTGACGTGCGGCAACTGCGCGACGGTGTAAAGCGTCCTCCTCGCAGTGCCCGCCCGGTTACGATGGAAAAAAAGATCGTGCGGTAAGCCAATCTGAAATCAGCGGAGCTGCGCTCCACGGACAGCGGAGGGCGGCTGTCCCCACATAACATTCGCCTCATAAACATTAGCCTCAATATTTCCCTCAAAAACTAAAGGCAGCCCTCGCGGGCTGCCTTTTAGCATGCAGATCGAGCCGGTCTACTGCGCTGTCGGCTTATGGTGTACCGGCGGTTTTGCCGCTGGCTTAGCCCGCAACAAGGTCCCTTTTTCCATAACCATCATGAAGGGATTCGGCGTGTACGATGCGGGTTCGCCCTGAAAGTCGAAACTGGCTCCGTCTTTCGGAATCAGCCTTACCGGAACCTTGTCTTCAAACTGCAGAGTAATGTCAGCCTTCTTCGCGTCAATGTCATCCGAACTGCCGGCAATCATGAACTCGGTGGGAGCAGTGCTGATGACGGTGCCATTCATCTGCACGGCTTTGCCCTTGATTGCGTTCCAGACCGTGGCCTGATCTTCCGGGCTGCCGTTGCTCAACACGAACTCCCATGTAGCGAAGTCCATTTTGTCGGGCGACGTTGCCGCAATCATATTATGAGCCTGCTCGGCCGGCGAAGGCGCGGGCTTAATGGGAACTTGTGGGCCGTTAGCTTTGGCGGCGGCCAGGAGTTCCGGCCAGCCATCTTCACCCGCATGGAATTTCACGTACTGCGAGTGCGCATACTTTTCGATCTGCGCTTCCGCTGCCGGAGGCGCCACCGCTGCGGCGCGCGCCGCAAACCATATCCCATTTTGATAATCGGGCTGAGGCTGCCCCAGATACGCTAGCGCCAACGGATAGACTACGCTGAAGTCGGCCGGGTTCGCGTCTAC
Source organism: Acidobacteriaceae bacterium (assembly GCA_003132445.1). Taxonomy (GTDB): domain Bacteria; phylum Acidobacteriota; class Terriglobia; order Terriglobales; family Acidobacteriaceae; genus Sulfotelmatobacter. Next base: position 3,116 of record PKXU01000083.1, read on the forward strand.
GGTCGTTCGCAGAGCCGGCACCGCACCTGCATAGTCTTTATCCTGCAGATCCGAGATTCCGATCGCCGCATTGAAAATCCCGGTCATCTGGCCTTTGGTCTTTTGAAAGTCCGCGTCCGAAGTGCCATCTGGCTTGGCGAACTTCGGCAAACAATCGAGTCCTTGCTGGCCATATTTCTTGCCGTCTGCGAGCAACTGCTTGGCGTTGGGATCGCCGCCTTGTGCCATCACCCGGTCAAAATAAGACAACAAAGCCAGGGCGCGTACGTTGCAAGAGTCCGCGCTTACCAGCTTCGTAGCGGTGTCCATGGTCTTCTTCGCATTTCCCGCTTGCTGGTAAGTCTGCATCAGAATTTCCAGCGCCTGATTCTTCATGACGCTGTTCGGATATTGAGTGAGAAACGCTTCCAGGCCGCTGATCTTGGCGTTGGGATCTGTCGCTTGCACGGCGGCTACATATGCGTTGTATTCCGCGGGATCCTTGATGACCGGCGGTGCGGCGGGCGCAGCCGGAGCGGGCGTCTGGCTCGGCGTTGCTGTTGTAGCCGGTTGCCCCTGCGCGGGAGGGGTGGACGACTGTCCCTGAGCGGGCTGCATCGTGCTCTGCGCTACCGCGGCCACCGAACACCCAAGCACAACCGTAAGCAGAATCTTTTTCATCAGTATGGCTCCTTGGAACTTCGGGAAATAACTCTTATGGGAAACGTATTCCTTAAAACTTAGCAGCAACTGCATTCCGTCTGGACCGCTCTGCGTCCGGATCCTGCTTTGGAATGCCCGGCTTCCTGGCAGGGCGCCGAAAAGAAGAGGTGATTTGCTGGAACGCAAATGCGCCTGAACCTTTTTTCCGGCTGGCCGGATTATAAGTACCTCTTCCTCCGAAGGCAAGCGAGTTCCCAAGCTCCCTCCTATTTATTGCTAAGATGCGGATAGCAGATGCGGCGGATGTTCCTTATCTGCGTGGCCGCTCTGCCATTCGATGCGCAGGAGCTTCTTATATGGACACCGGACAACCACTTTTCGGGCAAGTGGCCGTGATCACCGGAGCGGGGCGCGGAATCGGCGCTGCCATCGCGCGCAAACTGGCCAGTTTAGGCGCCACCTCGGTGCTCTGCGGGCGTACGCAATCCACTCTCGATTCGACGGCGCGGGCCATTCTCGACGCAGGAGGCAAAACCGAAGTCATTCCCTGTGACGTCACCCTGCTTCACCAGGTTGAATATGCCGCTACCCGAGTCGACAGCAGCTTCGGCCGTCTCGACATTCTAGTGAATAACGCCGGTCTCGGCGGCTTCACCAAACTATTACACGAGCTTCCGCCCGAGGATTGGGACCGTATTCTCAATACCAACCTCCGCGGCGTTTATTTTTCTGTCCGCGCTTTCGTTCCCTTGATGATTCGCGCCCGCTACGGACACATCATCAACATCTCTTCGCTCGCAGGAAAGAACGCCCTTCCCAAGGGCGCAGCCTACGCAGCCTCAAAATGGGGACTCAACGGATTGACCTATTCCATGGCAGAAGAACTGCGTCCGCATAATATTCGCGCGGCCGTGATCTGCCCTGGTTCGACGGAAACCGATTTGGGTCCACACGCCGGCAAAGACGCTAAAAAAATGCTGCAACCCGAAGACATCGCTCACGCCGTAGCTATGTTGGTAACGCAAGCACCACAATCGTTCGTCAGCGAGATTCTTATTCGCCCGACCCAGAAACCGTAAATGCCAGCGCAGTTATTCTTGTGAGGGAATATTTGTGAGGGAGTGTTTGTGTGGGGACAGCCGCCCTCGGCTGTCCGCGAAGCGAAGCTTCGCTGGGTTCCTGCGTTAGCACTACAAGCCGGCCGCGGATTTTATTGTCGGGCCTTGATGGTAAGACCTGACATTCCCTACTTCTTAAACAGATTTTCAAACGCGGCGCGCGCATCGTTGGGCCGCAAAGTAGCAGGCGTGGAAGTTTCCTTCTCTCTGGTCACTCGAATTTCATAGAGCGGACACTCATTGCGGGCATCTTTTTTCGGGATTCGTACCTGAACCGGCTGCATGCACTCAAACCGGCTGCCAGGATCGAAATAGGTACACTGCTTGCACGAATGTAACTCAAACCCGCACTTCGGACACTGCCCTGTCGAAGGCATTCCCTGCAACACCGTGCCACACTGCGTGCAGCGCGAGACCGCGTGCGTACCCGGCAGATTGACGGGCCTGGGACCAAATGTATTGTCTCTTCTTGGCGGCGCCGGGCCAGTTCTCTCTCCAGACCCTTTGCGCGACTCATGGTCGCGGTCCTGATAACCATGCTGCCGGTATTTCGCCAAATTACCTCCTACGCACGCGGCCCGTATTGTCTCCCCAGCGCAGCCCACCCGGCAAGTACCAACTGTCTCAAGCGCGTTAGAAATGCGATTGTTATCCTAAGGGCGCCGCCTTTGCGCGCGAAGGGCCTGGGCGAGCCGCGGTGCGCTAGGCGCCTTTCGCTCTGCAATAATCGGGCTTCCCGCTCGCCTCCCGGTTAGCTCGGTACTTGGTACTCGGTACTCGATAACCGACTCGCTACAATAGACCTATGATTCACGAGATTCTTCCCGTCGGTCCGCTGCAATGCAACTGCTCGGTCATCGGCGACGAAACCACCCGCGAAGCCATGGTGATTGACCCGGGGGATAACATTCAGGAAATCCTCGCGCTCATCCGCAAGCATAACCTGCAAGTCAAGCAGATTGTGGTGACGCACGCTCACATCGACCATGTGGGCGGGGCCATGAAACTTCGCGCGGCCACTGGCGCCCCCATCCTGCTCAACCAAAATGACTATGCTCTCCTGAAGATGCTCGATGCACAGGCAGCATGGGTCGGCATGCCTTCACCAGGAAAAGTCGAAATCGACCGTAGCGTCAGTACCGGGGAAACCGTCACCGCCGGATCGATCACGGCCAGCATTCTGCACACGCCCGGTCACACGGAAGGCAGCATCTGCCTTTACTTCGCCGTTGATAAGAAGCTGATTGCGGGAGACACACTCTTCGCCGGCTCCATCGGCCGCACCGACCTACCCGGCGGCTCAATGCAGAAAATTCTGCGTTCTCTGCACGAAACCGTGCTGGCATTGCCTGACGAAACTGTGGTGGTTCCCGGCCACGGCCCCCTTACGACGATTGGCGAAGAACGCGAGAACAATCCCTTTCTGGTCAAAACCTAGCTTCGTCAAAATCTAGTTTCGTCAAATTTAGATTCGGCGCGAGCTCCCAGCGGGAAGACCCTAAGCAGCTTTCGGAGGACCTTCCATGCGAGATTCAATAAGCGTGAGTAGGGCCTCGAAGCTCATCCCTCGGTCAAGCATGCGTAGCAAACTTTTTGCGTCCAACCCTATGGCTTCTCCAGCTCGGACGAGCCTTTCGATGGCTGCATACACCGCAACGTCGTGGGATTCATGCAGATGCGCCAGCAAATCTTCGAGACTGTCGCTGACCTGGGATGCGGCAACCACGGGATTGACCTCGTAGATCAAAAGTAGAGATCGTGAAGGAATCGTGGTCGGTGACGTTCGTCACGCGTGCACGTGACAGCCATCACGGTAGCCGCCTCCACCGCAGAACACAAACGACGTCCATACGCCCGCCAAGAGTTTCGTTCCGAAAACGCAACTCAGGTCCCGAATTGGCACAAAATCCGGAGAATGTTCGCTAGCGTACAGTATCTGCCGTATTCTATCTTCTTCCTTGCAGCGTATTGTCAAAGTAGCTGCTTCATAAACACAGAGCACCGTGATGTCGGGGTGCGATGCCCAAACATCGGCGTACATGTGTGGGTTACGGCGGCCGACTGGACCGTTCATCTCGTGTCAGGTGTGAGGCGATTTTGCTTCGGATTTTTCTTGTAGATGACAACGCAGCGGCCCGAGGCGCAATTAAGGGCGCACTGCAGCAGCATTCCGAGTGGGTTGTAGTCGGAGAAGCGTGCAATGGACGTCAGGCTCTGGAGAACTTTCCTGCACATCAACCTCAGGTTACTGTAATGGACTTCCTAATGCCTGAAATGAATGGATTGGAAGCCGCTCGGCGCCTCACCAGGTCCAATCCCAATATTCTTATTTTAATGATCACGACCGATCCCTCGACCGAACTCGAGAGAGAGGCAAAGCGAGCCGGAATCAGGGGTATGTGTGCAAAAGACGAAATGCACTGTCTGGTCGACGCTATCGATACCCTGCTCAGGGGTAAAACCTATTTTCGCTTGGATAGCGCAGCATAGCCCACCAAAGCCGCAGTGAAAGATTTTTCTTTAGTTTTGAGGCTGTGATTCCCGTTACAGCGGTTGTCCTCTGTGTCGGACTAACATCATTCATTGAAGTGATGTCTTCTTCATCGCCGCCAGAAAACGCAGTACACTTATGAGGGTGACTAGAACCCGACCATTCGCGCTGCTGACGATAGCCGTGTTGTGGGCGATCACGCCAGCCATGGCGTGTGTTCTTCCGGGTGCGACAATGACTCCCGCGGAGCGGGAGTGCTGCAACCACATGGCGGAGCAATGTGGAAGTTCCATGATGCCAGCCACTCAGTCCTGCTGTAAGGCTCAGGGACCAACAAACACGGTTCTTCCTCAGGCGCTGACGGCCGGGTCGATTCGTCCTCTCACAATGGCTGTGACACCACCGGTCGCTTCGTTAGCAACATTGCCCGCAGTGACAGTGCGCTGCCATCTTTCGTTTCTTCATGCCCCGCCCCCAGAACTATCTGCCGGCTGTAATTCCGTTTTGAGAATCTAGACCACTTTCATTGCCCAGATAAGGCCGTGCTCCGCCTTGCTGCACCCTCGGTGCGACTGATGCGGACACGCCTCCTATCCCTCTATTTATGAATTGTTACGGAGGAGCAATGAAAGCTCTACGTGTAGGTATTTCTCTGCTGACCGCCTTCACTGGTGTGCTTGGCTTTGCCAGTGAGCCGGCCGCCGATGTCGACCCTTTGTCTG
>PKXU01000079.1:0-3650 GCA_003132445.1 Acidobacteriaceae bacterium
AAGGACAAGGACAAGGACAAGGATAAGGATAAGGCCGCGCAAAGCGCGAGCGGACAAGGACAGAAAGCGGGCACGTCGAACGACCGACTTTTCTATGCTCTGCCAAATTTCTTGAGCATTGAAAATACTGCTCAGCTTCCGCCGCTGACTACAAAACAAAAATTCGCGGTGGTGGCTCGAGGAACATTCGATCCGGTGCAATATCCCTGGTGGGCTTTTCTGTCGGCGATTGGCCAGGCCGAGAACAGCGAGCCGGGTTATGGTCAAGGCTGGCTCGCGTATGCAAAACGATTCGGAACCACAGCTGCGGACAGCACCATCGAAAACTTTATGACTGCGGCGGTTTTGCCCTCGATCCTTCATCAGGACCCACGTTTCTTTCAGTCCAGCAAGGGCGGATTTACTCACAGGACTTTTTATGCGGTAAGTCGAATTTTTGTCACTCGCAGCGATTCTGGTGGTACGCAGTTCAACTATTCCGAGATTGTGGGCGCCGCTATAGCGGCCGGCATTTCAACGTACAGCTATCACCCGCACAGTACCTACATCCGTACACCGACGAACTCGCACTTATTTATTCCGTCGGATCGAACGCTAGCGAACGCCATCAGCGTCTGGGGGACGCAGGTTGGCTTGGACACGATGACGATCGTTATAAAGGAATTCTGGCCAGACGTTCATCGCAAGCTTTCGAAAAAGCACAACGTGGATACTCCGCCGGTTTCCCCCAAGACTTCGAATCCGCTCGAGAAACCGTAGCGTGGCTACGCGCAACAATGCCGTAAGCCAATGCGCCTACGAATGAAGCGATAGATCACGAGCTGCAAGGACCAGCCGCATCCTCAAAACGAAGCGCACTGGCTGAAGAGCACTGGCTTAGTAAACCCTTTTCGAGTCAAACTCCCGATCCACGACGAGCTCGGGATGCAAAGCGCGGAAGCTTTGTGCCACGTGGCAGTTCCAGCAGACGGGTCGGTATGTTGAGAGAACCTCAGGAAGCTGTTCGGGACGGAAATCCTTCCACTCGGCAGTTTTGAAGTCCGGCCCTAACAAGGCTGGCGCGTGATCGAGGTGATGGAGCGGCCCAATCGGCTTGTGGCAAAATGCGCAAGTCTTCCCTGCATACCACTGCGAGACAATATTCCAGACCAGGCAGTTTACCGGATCAGCCTCGATTTGCTGCAGGCATTCCTGGCCGCAGTCCTGACGCTCGGGCCAGCGTGAACATTCTTTCAGGCGAAGCGTGGGTTCGGAAAGAAATGCGGCCACCGCAGCTTCTCGTGCGGCGACATCGACGGCTTCGGGCTTGTAGGTCTCGGGGCACGCGACCAGACGTTTTCCCCTGTATTCGAAGTAGGCGCGGATTGCTGGGATGGAGCGGAAGACGAAAAGACCGACAGCCAATGAAACGACGGCGAGGGCAACGAGCACCGTGAACGCCATAGCAGACCTCCGGAAAATAGCACAAGCTATCAGTCGTCGGCTGAACCTGATTTGACCTAACTCTGGACATTTACAGGATGGACCTTAGGCACCGATGCTGCGGTGCCCTGGGTCACCGGAAAATGTGATTCAAGTCACACAAAGAAACACAGGTTTTTCGCGCGGACAGAGCGGCTGTTTCACATTTAGACCGCCGCCGCCGCGAACGCAACTGCGCAGACTTATCAGTCTTCGCCTACTAATTCAGGCTCGACCGGGATGTGTACGTGGCGATGGGTGTAAGCGTCGTTCTCTTGCGCATCGACGACGGCGATTGCGGCAACATTGACGATGACTTCCACTGTAGCGGAACGCTGCAGAACGTGGACGGGACGGCTCATGCCCATGAGAATGGGGCCGATGAGTTCGCCGCCGCCGATTTGTGCCACCAGCTTCGTTGCGATGTTGGCGGAAGCGAGATCGGGAAAAATGAGTACATTGGCGCCGCCCTTCAAGGAACTGAAGGGATATTGCTCTTCGATGATCTCTGGCGACAATGCCTCATCGGCCATGATTTCGCCGTCAACAATCAGGGTTGGGTCGGCGAATTTAATCATTTCGACGGCTGTGCGGACCTTGGTGCAGATAGGATGATCGACGCTTCCGAAGCTGGAGAATGACAACATTGCGACTCGTGGGACGAGATCGAAGCGCCGAGCCATGTGAGCCGTGCAGAGCGCAATCTCGACCAGGTCTTCGGCTGTGGGCTCAATGTTCACGCTGGAGTCGGCAAGGAAGAAGACTTCTCCTTTACGGGTAATGACGCAGTAACAGCCAGAGACGCGATGCAGGCCTTCGCGCATGCGAACAATCTGTAGCGCGGGGCGGATGGTATCGGGAAAATGCTGGGTCACGCCCGAAACCAGAGCGTCCGCATCGCCCATGTGCACCATCATGGAGCCAAACACGTTGCGGTTATGGATCAGGGTTTCCGCTTCCTGAAGGGTTACACCGCGGCGCTGGCGCAAGCGAAATAGTTCCTCAACGTAGGATTCATGATGTGCAGAGCCGATAGGATCGACAATTCGCATACCCTCAAGATTTACGCCGAACTCTAATGCGCGGTTTTGGATCCTGGCCGGATCCCCGAGCAGGATCGGATGCCCGATCTTCTCTTCTACCAGAACCTGGCAGGCGCGCAGAATTTTTTCGTTGTCGCCCTCAGGAAAAACCACTTGCTTGGGATTGGCCTGGGCCTTGTGGATCATCGTTCGCGCCACCTCATAGGCCTTGCCTAGTCTTCGCTCCAGTTGTGCCCGATAGCTGCCAAGATCGACCGGCTCCTGTGCGACCCCGCTGCGCATGGCAGCTTCGGCGACGGCGGCGGATTCCCACATCAGCACGCGCGGATCGAAAGGCTTGGGAATAAGATATTCGCGGCCAAACTGCAGGCGCGCCACGCCGTAGGCACGGCAGACCGAATCGGGAACGGCTTCCTTGGCGAGGTCGGCGAGCGCGTGCGTGGCAGCCAGCTTCATTTCTTCATTGATAGCGGTGGCGCGAACATCGAGAGCACCGCGGAAGATAAAGGGAAACCCGAGAACATTGTTTACCTGGTTGGGATAGTCCGAGCGCCCCGTGGCGATGATGACATCGTTGCGTGCAGCCTTCGCTTCTTCGTAGCTGATCTCCGGGTCCGGGTTTGCCATGGCAAAGACGATTGGGTTGGGCGCCATGGAGCGAACCATTTCCTGATTGATCGCACCTTTCACAGAGAGACCCGCAAACACATCGGCACCGACCATCGCTTCCGCGAGCGTGCGAAGATTGGTTTCTTGCGCGAAGCGCTCTTTGTATTTATTCATGCCCTCTTTGCGCCCCTTGTAGACGACTCCCTTGGTGTCGCAAAGAATTATGTTTTCCGCTTTCACGCCCAAGCGAACATAATGTGCGGCGCAGGCGATTCCGGCCGCTCCCGCGCCGTTAAACACCACGCGAACTTGGTCGATGCGTTTACCGACGACTTCGAGAGCATTCAGCAATGCGGCACCGGAAATAATCGCGGTTCCATGCTGATCGTCATGAAAAACTGGGATTTTCATGGTCTTGCGCAGCGTCTCTTCGATCTGGAAACAGTCGGGCGCCTTAATGTCCTCGAGGTTGATGCCACCAAAGGTGGGTTCAAGCAACTGGCAGAGTTTAATAATCTCCTCGGGATCGTGGCTGTT
>PKXU01000079.1:3736-8486 GCA_003132445.1 Acidobacteriaceae bacterium
GTGCGGCAGGGCTTGGTCGGTATGACTTCGATCTTTCCCGGGCGTGAACCCTGGTGATAGTCGAGAGCCTGCTGCTTGCTTATGGACATGATTGTCTCCTGCTGCCGTCGGGCGAACCGCGGCCGCTCGTGGCAAACCACCACAGTTTTGTATATATTCCTCGGCTGCTTGCCGGGCTGTGATTAGGATCACGTCTATCGGTGAATTTGAATCTTCCCGAGTTGCGCTTTAGGTTATAAAAAACTTATTTGCAAACCAAGGTCTTAGTCCGATCCGTACCCGTCGTCATTTACGTTGCTTCCAGTTCCCTGCTAACATCATTGCTTCACAACTCAACGCTCAAATAAACCTGATTACGCCTTCATAAATTTACGGAGGAACTATGGCAATCAAAGTTGGCATTAACGGCTTCGGACGAATTGGCCGGAATGTGCTGCGCGCCTCGCTGAAAGATTCAAACCTGGACTTTGTCGCGGTCAACGACCTGACCGATCCGAAAACTCTGGCCCATCTTTTGAAATATGACTCGGTGCTGGGCAACCTTCCGAATGAAGTTTCCGCTGGCTCTGACAGCATTACGGTCGACGGCAAGACCATCAAAGTGTTCAAAGAAAAAGATCCGGCGGCGCTGCCCTGGGAATCAGTGGGTGCGCAGGTCGTGATCGAATCGACCGGTCGCTTCACCGATGCCAACGATGCGAAGAAGCATATGGGCGGGACAGTAAAAAAAGTCATTATTTCGGCTCCCGCAAAGAATGAGGACATCACGCTGGTGCTGGGCGTGAATCATGAAAAATACGACGGCGCGAAGCACAACATCATTTCCAATGCTTCGTGCACCACGAACTGCCTGGCGCCCGTGGCCAAGGTTATCAATGACGTGTTCAAGATCATCAGCGGCACCATGACGACCATTCACTCCTACACGAACGATCAGGTGATTCTCGACTTTCCGCACAAGGACTTGCGGCGTGCGCGTGCGGCGGCGATCAACATGATCCCCACCTCCACGGGCGCGGCCAAGGCGCTGAAGCTGGTAGTTCCGGAATTGGCTGGTAAGCTTGACGGATTCTCCATGCGCGTGCCGACACCGAATGTGTCAGTAGTTGACCTGGTTGTGTGGGTAGAAAAAAAGACAACCAAGGAAGAAGTAAATACGGCGCTGAAAAAGGCATCGGAGTCTGGGCCGCTGAAGGGATATTTGGGTTACGAGGAGCATGAACTGGTGTCGTCGGATTACAAGGGTGACCCACGTTCTTCGGTCGTGGATTCGCCCATGACCCTGGTGGTCGGTGGTAATTGTGTGAAGGTGATCTCGTGGTACGACAATGAGTGGGCCTACTCTTGCCGCGTTCGCGACCTGATCAACTATATCGCCGGCAAGGGCCTGTAGAATCGCGTTTCATGCTTGTGACGCTGGTGCCCTCACCCGCGTTTCGTGCATTACGAACCGGCGGCGCGGGCGAGGGCACCCGCGCCACATCAATTCATCGGCAATCGAGGACGACCAGCCATGTCCAAGCTCTCCATCCGTGATCTTCCACTCAACGGCAATCGGATATTCATGCGCGTCGATTTCAATGTGCCGCTCGACGACGGGCGGGTGATGGACGATACCCGCATTCGCGAAACTCTGCCTTCCATCGAATATGCCCTGCGTCACGGAGCGCGTCTGATTCTGGCATCGCATTTGGGCCGCCCGAAAGGCAAGCCGAATCCAAAAATGAGCCTGAAACCCGTCGCCGAACGCTTGCGCATGCTACTCGATAAGGAACTGGCGCGCGGCGAAAACGTGGGCTTTTGTCCAGAGTGTGTGGGACCGGAAGCCGAGGAAGTCGCGACGCAGCTGGAAAAAGGACAGACGCTCCTGCTCGAGAATCTGCGCTTCCACAAGGAAGAAGAAGCGAACGACGAGAAGTTCGCGCGACAACTGGCGAATCTGGCCGAATACTACGTCAACGATGCTTTTGGCACAGCACATCGGGCACACGCATCGACGGTCGGGATCACTAAATTCGTAAAGCAATCGGCGGCCGGCTTGCTCATGGAAAAGGAATTGAAATACCTGGGCCAGGCGCTGGAACATCCGGAAGAGCCGTTCGTTGCCATCCTGGGCGGCGCGAAAGTTAGCGACAAGATCGGCGTGATTCAGCATCTGATGGACAAAGTGAACGCCCTCATCATCGGCGGCGGTATGGCCTATACTTTTCTGAAGGCGCAGGGACAAGAGATCGGAAAGTCGCTTCTAGAAGCCGATAAAGTAGAACTGGCCGGCCAGTTGCTCGCCGAAGCGAAGAAGCGCAACCTAAAATTTCTGTTGCCGATCGATCACGTGGTCGCCATCAGGCCGGAGGCGAACGCGGTAATTCAGCAGATCGGCGAAGGCCAGCCCATTCCACCCGACAAGATGGCCCTGGACATAGGGCCGCAGACGATTGAATTGTTCTCGGAAGAAATCTCCCGAGCGCGCACGATTGTGTGGAACGGGCCCATGGGAGTGTTCGAGGTCCCGGGATTTTCCCGCGGGACATTCAAGATCGCTCACGCAATTGCGGAAAACGCCGGCGCAATTTCGATTGTGGGAGGCGGCGATTCAGTCGCAGCAGTGCACGCCGCAAACGTCGCCGACCAGATCACGCACATCTCCACCGGAGGCGGCGCGTCGCTGGAATTTCTGGAAGGAAAGAAGCTTCCAGGAGTCGAGGCGCTAACGGAAAAGAAAAAAGATGCAGAAGGGACCGCAACCGGTGCGCCTCGGCCCGCTGCCACCGGGGGACGCAAGTCACATTGACGGATGAAACACCGGGCGTTTTCAGTCCTTCAAAGAAAGTTCCCTGTGAAAGAGCAGCGTTCGCCAACATCCACTTCTACGACACGGAAGCCCGTGCAATCCCAGCAGCCACAAAAATAATCGATCGAGGTTTCAATCGCGCCTATGCCTAGAACAAAAGTAATGGCTGCCAATTGGAAAATGTACAAAACACCAGACCAGACTTCCGAATTTTTCCGCAATTTCTTGCCGCTTGTCTCCGGGCATAGCCGTGACGAAATCGTAGTTTGCCCGCCATTCCTGGATCTGCCGGCTGCGTTGGAAGCGTCCAAAGAATCGAAGATTGCGATCGGTGCACAAAACGTGCACTGGAAAGAAGAAGGCGCTTTCACCGGCGAAACCTCCGCGGGACAGTTGCTGGCGCTGGGCGTGTCGCACGTAATCGTCGGCCACTCGGAACGGCGGCAATATTTCTGCGAGACCGACGACACCGTGAATCTGCGCCTGAAAGCAGCGTTGGAAGCAGGGCTTATCCCCATCTGCTGCGTGGGCGAAGTACTCGAAGAGCGCGAAGCCGGACTCACCGACGACGTTCTTCGTCGCCAGTGCGTACGCGCGTTCCACGCAATCTCGGCGAAAAAAGCGGCGAAACTTATTGTTGCCTATGAGCCTGTGTGGGCCATCGGCACGGGAAAGACGGCGACGCCAGAATTGGCCGCCGAGGCCCATGCGGTGATCCGCAGTGAAGCAACTGAGATCTTTGGGGAAGAGTTTGCGGGCGACTTGCGCATTCTTTACGGCGGGTCGGTCAAACCAGAAAATTCAAAAGCCCTCATGTCGCAGGAAGAAATTGACGGGGCTTTGGTGGGCGGAGCGTCGCTCGATCCAAAATCGTTTGCGGCGATCGTGAAGTACTAAACATTTCGGGGACTCGCAGGTGAGTTCTCGCAGAGACGGGTATCATCCCCCGATGCCTCTCGACCGTGGCTCGCAGCGCCATCGCTTCCTCTTCACAAATATTGACGGCACACAATACTCGCCGCAGAGTACAGCAGGCAGCGATTCCGATCGATCCCAGCGTGGGCTATCCAGTGACGGACGTCACTGACCATAGCTGCGCACACCTATAAAATTTTGTTGAAGAGAAAACCGCGCAGGCGGGCCCATCAACATTCGTTCTACAGCAGCGAGGAGGTCTTATGCCGATGTCGAAGCTTCGCAACTTTCTCGATTCTCGCCACGTCAAATACCTTACCATTTCGCACTCCCCTGCCTACACCGCTCAGGGGATCGCCGCTGTCACGCACTTATCAGGCAAGAAGCTGGCGAAGACGGTGATCGTCAAAATTGATGGCATCCTCGCCATGGCGGTCGTCCCGGCATCGCTGCACGTGGACCTTGACCGGCTGAGAAACCTGGCCGGCGCTCGGGCCGTTGAGATCGCCTCGGAGCGCGAGTTTCAAGACGCCTTCCCCGATTGCGAGACAGGCGCGATGCCTCCGTTTGGGAATCTCTACGACATGACCGTATATGCCGATGCGAGCCTTGCGAAAAATGAGGAGATCACCTTCACCGCCGGTACGCATCGCGACCTTATTCGCATGAATTGGGAAGACCTGGCTCGGCTGGTGAATCCACTGATTGCAGACCTGACGCACTACCGACCGGCTGCTGTCGCAGCTTAGATGATTGTCAACGGGCCGGGGCGAGCAAAGGCACAGGAATCACCGCACCTGTTTCTCTGCTGGATGCAATCGCAGTTGCTCATCCGAAACCGGTTGTGGAAATTGGCTATGCGCCCGATCGGCGATGCGGGGCACGATAATCCAACTGCATGGAGACATGCCGCGCCGCATCTTTCAAAGCTTCGAGAATACGCGGCATCGTCTGAGCGTTGACTTGGCCAATCGTTCCGCTTAAGCCCACACTGGCCTCAATCAGACCTTGCTGATTGAATACCGGGGCGCCCACGCATCGCGC
>PKXU01000101.1 GCA_003132445.1 Acidobacteriaceae bacterium
AGTCGTTTGTAGGGCATCCTAGTGCAAAGTTTTTTCAGCCATTTTCTGATGAGTGAGTTTTTCAACAGCCACGCCTGTCATCAATAGTTGGCTGGCTAGAAGGCCCGTCACTCGGGCCGCCCAGTCAAATCTAGAATGGAACCCGTACCGAGAAAATTGGGATATGGTTCGTAGGATGGAATGACGTCGCCGCGATCTGGAATCCGCCGCCGACGGTGAAACCGACGCGATTCCACACGTGGAACCTGCCCAATACAATGCCCGGAGTGAGGTATACGGACGTGTTACCAGCGTGTGAGCCCTGGTAGTAGTGGGTGAAATTTACTTCCGTCTCTGGCCAGAGTTTCTTGAGGACCCGGTACTGAAACGTGTTATTCCAACTCAGATTGCGTCCAATCGTATTCTCGTTTCCGGTGGGCATACTGATCCCCAATGTCCCTTGGACATCGAAATCCTTGAAGCCCTTTCCGTATGCCAGCGTGGGTGTGATGATATAACTCGATGCTCCCTGTTTGTACTGCCCAGTCGGAAAACTCATCTGAAAGAAAGCCGTCAGGATGTAGTTTCCGTGCTCTTCGCTTCCAGCAGCGATTCGATATTTCACTAGGAACTGCCAGTCCCCAAATCCGTCCTTGGAATCCGGGTTGTTCACGATATAGGGGGGCACCGCAAGAATGACCTCGAAGTTCTTTGCCGGGATGATTTCCAGCCCCTTACTCACGCCGTAGTTGTCGGTAGTCACGCCGCTATTATGGGTCTGCCATTGAAGATCATAGCGAAACTCCTGTTCCAGCCGCGGAGTGGTCGTGGCGAGGGGAGTGATCCAGTGCGGCTGTTCGGCTTGCGTCGTGGATACCATGTTGAACCAATTGGCAGGAAATCCGTCCTGTGCCGCCGACAACCGTGACGAAAAGCAGAGGACAATCATGGCGAACAGCGGACGGATGCGACGCATCCACACCTCCAACGTCGGAATTAAGCCAAGGAGCGTGCAGTGTATACGACATACAGTTCTGATGTCTAGTAATACACAGATACATGCTATTTAGCAGGCTCCCGACGGGCTGTGGCCTGGACTTGCCGGGTTGACCGTACCCCGCGCTAACTGTAGGATTTGATTCCGATGCGCAGGAAATTACAGCCCCAACGCAATGACGAAGAAATGCTCATGCTTCGGGATGCCGCTCTACAGCTAGGAATCAGCTTCCCCACCATCAAGCAGTGGATTTACAAGAAAAAGATTCGTAGCATCCAGACGGCGGGAGGACACCACCGCATCCCCCGGAGTGAAGTGGACAAGCTCCTTTTCAGAACACGGGGCGAGACCGAGAAGGAACGGCAACAGATCGTCCGCCGCGTCAGTGGACGCAATCAGCTTGTGGGACGCATCGACTCTGTTCGTATCAGCGGACTGATGGCCGAAGTAAAGATCTCGATTGGGGGCCAGCAAATCACGTCAATTATCACTGCGGCTTCGGCGCGAGAGATGCAGCTCAAGCGGGGACAGACTGCAGCCGCCCTGATCAAAGCTACCGAAGTGATGATTCTACGAGTATGACTTTGAAAAATAGGCTATCCCCTTCCGCTCGTTGCTCTGGGGGTTAAGCAATTCGTCTCAACTGTTGAAATATCCCCATAGCACTCAAAATCCCCGTCAGAATCGACGGAGCGGCGAACAGACGGCGCAAGCTTGTGTAATCGCCTGGTTACGCCAAGTAAGGCACGATTGGGCGTATGATCTCTGGCATGATTCGCAGTTGCATGACTGCATCGTTGTTGACTGCCGCGATGTTGGCTCAAAGTTACTCCGGCGCCGAAGGTGAGGATCGTTTTCCCCGAAGGCGTTCACTCCGAGAAGGCGTCAATGACCTATGCACTGCACGGTCCGACTGGCGGGCACGGATACGCAGGGGTGTCTGGGGCTTCCAGTGCTTCACCCTTCGAAATTCCGGCAATGTTGCAGGGCAAGGCGGTCGATCGTTTCAAAGCAGTGGTTTGGGCACCGGGATGCAAGATGAAGGAATTCGATGTTGCGGTCGGAACTTCGGACATCAATCTTCAGTTTGTGTGCGACCCTCTGAAGACCATCCCATTTTCTGGACGAGTGAAGTCCGTCGATAACTTGGGGTCTGCCACGATCTCGGCGGATTACATGGGACTCGGGATATGCTTCTCGATGGCTGCCTGCAAGGATCGGTGTGCTGGCAGTTGCCTTGGGCCTCAGATTGTCGGAATAGCGAGTGCTAAGGTTCGTTTGGCGCGCTCCCATCGGATACACAAATCCAAAAACCGGGGCAACAGGTTCCGTCATTAAAATCGACCCAGAGCGTGCTCCACTCGTCCGCAAAGGATTTGAGTTGATAGCATCAGGCAATCACCATGCGGATGAGGCGCTGCGAACCATCACGGCTCTGGGACTACGGACGATGCGAGGCGCGGTGCTCCCGAGACAAACTTGGCACGCCGCACTTCGCAACCCACTTTTCGCAGGTTGGGTTAAATCCGGCGATCTGCTAGTGCGTGGACAGCATTCGCCTATTGTGGCTCAGGAGCTGTTTGATGCCGTACAAGAAGTTTTAGAGGGACGTTCTAAAACAAAGCGAACGCGACAGGTACTGAATCCAGAGTTCCCACTGCGTCAATTTGTACGTTGCGCGAAATGTGATAAGGGTCTGACTGCAGGTTTGGCTAAGAAAAAATTCGGCTACTACTGGTGCTATCAAAAGGACTGCCATGCTGTATCCGTGCCAGCCGCAAAGCTGGAGGAAGCATTTGTGATGTGGCTGGGCCAGTATGAGCCGACAGCCGAATATCTCTCCATGCTGCCGGAATTGGCCAAAGGGGTGTGGGCGGAGCGCCAGGAGCGCGCGAAGCAGGACTCACGTTCGCTGAATATCCGTCTAGAGGATCAGAAGCGTTTGAACTCTCAGGCGATCAAGGCAAAACTTCAGGGCGAACTATCGGAAGAGGATTTCGCCGCAGTGAAACAGAACATTACCGAGGAAATAGCGATGATCGAGAATGCTCTTAAAGCTTTAGAATCAGAGTGTTCCACAATGGAGGAACTGATCGCACAGACACAGCGCGAATTAATCGATCTGCCGGCCGCGTGGAAGCGGGCCGGACTGAGGGAACGACGTGAGCTATGCGAAATGCTGTTTCCGTCAGGTTTGGTGTGGGGTCACGAATGGGGCTTTTTGAACTCTAAGAATCTCTCTATCATGCAGGATTTATGTGACTTTTGGACTGAGAAGAATTCAGATGTCAGGTTTGGTGGGCCCACCAGGATTTGAACCTGGAACCAACAGATTATGAGTCTGCTGCTCTAACCGTTGAGCTATAGGCCCGCGAAACTCAATCTAGCATATTCGCGGACCTATAGCGCGCAGGCGGTTCTTGTGTGGCCTAGACGGACGCCGTAAGGTTGGCATTGCCCGCGCTTATGTTGGGGCTGGCCGCGGCTGCTGCCGGCGCGCCTGGGTTGGGGGTGGTCTCAGTGGATGCTTTCGCGTTGGTGGCATCCTTGGCTCCAGCCAGAGCGGGCGCGACCGATACGATTAGGAATAAACAACAGCAAATCGATGGCTTCAACTTCAGCTGCTTGAATTTCAGCATGATTGATCTCTCCTCCTTCGCGGGAGCAGTTTCGTTTACCGTGCAATCCAAGACATGCGGCGTTCTCTCGTCATGCAATCGTGTGCGGGTGCTAGGGGCAATCATCCCGGTTTGGGACGAGAGTGTTCATCCGAGCTTGTTATCTCAGACGTAAATGGGCGGCAACGAGGACGGATAACATCTGGGACAACGTGGGTCACACCCAGCGCTGGGGTTTATATCGGCGAGGGGTTGGAAGATCAGTAGTAGGTTGGTGATATTGAAGCTTGGGAAATCGTTATTGCGGCAATTTTTATTGTGCTCGGTACATGGTGACGCAAAAAATTTGGTCGCCTTCGCAGGGACGCCCTTCACTTACGCGAGTCTACATCCATCAGATCCCGGCCGAATGCTGCTTTTTCACGATCGCACCCGGCGAGGCTTTCAAGTCTGCAAGAGCAGGCATGGACTCCGGCTTCGTCAGCTTGTGTTCGGGCAACGCACTTCCGTTCCTGATGGCGTCGACCAGCATCTCGATTGCGAGGTCCGCATTCGGACGGATAAAAATCGTCGCCGCCAGCGTTCCGTTGCGCACCCAGGTCTGTCCCGTCTTCGGCATTCCATCGCAGCCCGTAATAGGAATCTTCATCCAACGGGCCCGCTCGCTTTCCGCGATATCGCCAAACGCCTTTCTCGCTCCCATCGCCATGCTGTCGTCCTGCGCCCCTACCAGGTCCACATGGCTTTCCTGCGACGTCCGCAATCGTAACCAGGAACTCACGGTGCGATAGGAACTATCCTCCGTCCAGTTCGCGCGCATGGTCTTCACCTGAACATTCGCCGGCTTGGTTTTCAGCATCCCGGCCGTTCGTTCTTTCGCCGCCGAACTATTCGCCGGCCCTTCGATATACAAAATCGATCCGCCGTTCGGCAGCAGCGCTGCAAATTGCTGACCTTGAATCTTCCCCACTTCTACATGATCGGAACTGATGGCAAACGCCGGAACTTTAAAACTGCGCCGCAGGTCCAGGATGTAATCCACTTCATGATTCAGCACCACCCAACCAATTCCCGCCGCCGCGGCCGCGCGAGCCACCTGCGGAAATGCTGTGCCACCCGCGGGTTCGAACAGAATTGCGTCCGGGCGCACCACTCCGGAATCCTGAACGTAATGCAGCAACTGCTGGCTTTGCGCCAGGGCATCGTTATCGGCATGAACAATCTTCACATCCACGCCGAGCTGTCGCGCAGCCTTCTCCGCCGCCGCAGCCTGCTCTTGTTGATAATCGTTATCGTTGTTCGTCAGAGATACCACAAAAGAGAGACGTTTCATGAAGGGGCCCTGATGAGTATCATACGTCGGGCCATCGTTCTTACCAATGTAACCGGAGTAATGATGCGGAACGCGAGACGTTAAGAAGTATTTCGAATGCGAAAGAGGCGTGATGAAGAAGCTTGATAAAAGAAGCTTGTCAGGAAAAACTTAGGGAGTTTAGCTCTAAGATTTTTAAGCCCCGGCGGAAGTTTTATTCGCCGCTACGCCCACAAAAGACCTGAGGTTCGTCTCCAGGATTTCCCGGTTAGCGTCGTTCAGATCCACGAAGCGAAAGGGTTGCATCCAACCCTGCGTCGCCCACATGGGAAACAGCATCTGGGCCTTGCCGCGAATCGTGGTTTCGCAGATGTGAAAAATTAGTTCGACTTCCAGTTTTTCGTCGAGCGGTTTTTCCAGATGAACAACTCCACCCGACGTCGAAAGTTGATGAAACGCCGCTCTCACCGACCGCCGATTGGGCAACCGCACCAAGGCCAGCACTGAACCGCGCAACTTCACGCGAAAAGGACGATCGACGAGTTTCTTTTCGCCGGCTGAAAGCGGAGTCTTCGACTTGACCTCATCGGCCATATGCCGAAGTATGGCAGCGGGAATGGCGTTGACGAAGTTACCAAAGAACAAGACCCGCCCCGGCACCGCTCGGAGAGGCCACTCGCACAATCTTTTTCGTGGAATCAGACACGCTTCCTACTTGCGGCCGCTATGATTTTCGACACCCTCGGTGAACAGATTGTAGGGCCAAACTTTCTTGTTCACCGTCAGCTTGCCAGGTCCTTCCGCACCATTCCCGGCGGGATTCACAGAACCCGCATTCGACGCATCGGCCTGCCAATCTTCTGGAGGATTCGCAATCCCCCAAACATTTCCATGACTGTAGAGCGAGACTCCAACAAGAAAATACTTGCCGTCATTCCCCAACGGCAAACAACTCGCCACATGTCCCGTCACACTGCCGCCGCCGGGCAGATCGTTAATCATGATCGGAGTTTCCATGGGCAAGGCGCGGGAGCTGCGCAGTCCACATCCTTGCGCGCTTACGACCAGGACCATGCATTTCTCGGCAAAAGATCGCCGGCGGTCAAGACTGGTCACATTCACAGCAATTTCCACTCGAATTCGTGTACTGCGTCGAGTTCCTCTGGGTGTCAAAATTTCCATTGCATTTACATCCAATCGGAAAGGCTTTCCCTAATCTAAGGTTTTATTGCTCCTCAATATTGTGGCAGAGTCGGCTGGTGGCGGATGGTGACTAAGGTAATAGGGTGCGCACAAAGATTGTGCTCAGTTCCGAAATGGGAACGCCCCGCCCGCGTCCACCAAGTCAATGCGCGAAGATCCGTCACAGCCTCGCATTGCGCCGCGCGCGCTTGATGCCGGCACGAATCCCTTTCTCCACAGCTCTTGGGTATCCGGCCGCATCCATGGCTGACATCGTTGCCGCCGCAATTCCTCCCGGAGTCGCCGCCTCGTGCAGCAAATCGTCCAGACTCACTCCACTCGCTCTCCAATAAGCAATCGACTCACCCAGCGCATGCGCCGCCGCAGTCATCGCCGTCGCACGATTGAGTCCCGCGCGTTCCGCAGCCTTCGCCAGCGTCG
The DNA here is from genome assembly GCA_003132445.1 of Acidobacteriaceae bacterium. Taxonomy (GTDB): domain Bacteria; phylum Acidobacteriota; class Terriglobia; order Terriglobales; family Acidobacteriaceae; genus Sulfotelmatobacter. Next base: position 6,530 of record PKXU01000101.1, read on the forward strand.
CCAGGGCGTGATATCCGTGGCTCGGCGAGTGCGTCGCAGTAATTGTGTCCATTTGGCGATCCGGAATTTCGAGCACCAGACCAACCTGCTCAAACAATCGCCGGACGCGGATTCTTTCCGCCCGGGTCACGCTTCGATCAAAGCTCACCGGCGTCAACCCACGCCCAATGCGGCATACCGGGCTCGGCATGGCCCGCGCCCAGTGAATCGAGCGGCCCAGTCTCGAGCGGGCCAGACTCGCCCGCAACTTGTGCAATGGAATCCCGGCCGCCAAGCTGATGCACAGCTCAGGCGGCGCAGCGCCACACGCCGCAACTTCGTCAAGCATCTCCCTCACCGACGCTGGACGCACCGCCACAATCAGCATCTCCGCCCGCGCCACCGCCGACTTCAAATCACGCGCCGTCTCCACCCGCGATTCCCGCCGCAACGTCCGCAGTTTTTCCGCATGCCGGTCGTAAACCACAATCTCCCGCTTATCTCCAGCGAGCCGCAATCCCGACAGCAGCGCGCTAGTGATCCGTCCTCCGCCAAGAAACACAATAGCTTTCATGAAAGTTCTATCGCGAAAGATTTTCGCTGGATTCTTGAAATCACCTGCTCAACGCGTCTTCGATCGCGATGATGCGCTCACTTGTCCTTTCTCGTCCAGGAGTTCAATTTGCGCCCCACGCTTTTCAATCAGCAATCGGCAATCAGCAATCAACATTTTTATTCCGCCGCCGTCAGAGGCGAACGCGTGATCTTCAAATCAGCGCAGGCCCGTCACCGGCTCGCCAACCCACCCGCGGTTTCTCCACCATCCATCGTGAACACTTGTCCGGTAACATATGCCGCGTCATCCGACGCCAGATACGCAAATAGCCCCGCAATCTCCTCCGGCTTCGCATGCCGACGCAACGGAATCTTCTGGTTCACTTCCTCCAGCATCGCGTCCGAATATTCCGTGCGCTGCATTGGTGTCAGCACATATCCCGGAGCCACGGCGCACACCCGCACCTTCGGCGCCAGCTCCAGCGCCATCGACCGCGTCAGCTCAATCACTCCCGCCTTGGTCGCGTTGTAGTCGGCGTAATACGGATATCCCGTCATTCCATTGGTCGAGGCCGTTTGCAAAATCACTCCGCTTCCTTGTTTTATCGAAAAACGCTCCCACATATGCCGCGCCGCCGTCTGCGCCACATAAAACATTCCAGTCAGATTCACGGAGATGACTTTTTCCCACTCCTCCGGAGTGATGTCGAGAAATTTATGCCGAATGCTGATGCCCGCATTGTTGACGAGCACGTCGACTCCATCCATCAGCCGGATTGCCTCAGCAAATGCCGCCTCCACCTGCATCAGATCGGTAACGTCGACGATTATGGCTTCGCCGAGTCCTGGCAACTCGTGCCGAATATGCTCACAAGCCTTCTCATCGCGATCCAGCACGCACACCCGCGACCCCTCTTCCAGAAACCGCGCCGCCGTAGCCGCCCCAATCCCGCTAGCACCGCCAGTAATCAAAACGCGCTTGTCTTTAAGTCCACGCATGGAATCTCCTCGCACCTAGACTCTATTCTGCGAAAAGAAATTTGTCATTCGGAGCCGCAATAAAGCTGTCATTCCGAGCGCAGCGAGGAACCTGGGTTTTCGCCGACAGCTCTCACGCCCATGTGGGGACAGCCGCCCCCGGCTGTCCGGCGGCCCAGACGTACCGGGCCGCAGGCAACCTCAACCAATTGGCAATGGGAAACGGTCAAGAAACTAGCGGCGTATAAGAAACCGCCAAACAAGAAGATCGAGACCCTGTACTTCCTCGGAGTGGGATGGCTGCATAGGTCACTTTCAGGTATACGACACACAGAGAAAATGGATAAGTGGTGGGGGCGAAAAGATTGGCAGAAGCTGAAAGAGATGAAACATATCAAGATCGCCAATCTGGTACGCGATAGATTCGAGAACGAGCTAGGGTATCGATTTGCCGCCGCCTATCCCATCTACGATAAAGAAAAGGGAAACAGGGTTATGTACTACATGATTCATGCTTCGGACCATGAGGAGGCTCCTACGCTGATGATCCGTGCGCATCACAAGGCGGTTAGGTCCTTGCCAAGAGAAGTTCAACAACCTATTCAATTTCCGAACAGTGTGTAGATGCCGCGAATTGGGACAACGCGTACGGCCGCACTAAAGCCGACCGCCAGGGCATCCGAGAGCAGGACGTGGACAGCCTCGTCCACGAATTGCGCGCCTCCGAACGCACCGCCAAAAAGTGATCCGATTTCACCAAACCTTGCGGTCTCTCCCGGACGCGAATTTTCCACAGGCTTCCACAGTTCGCCCTGTGACGAACAACCTTTACTGAGAATTTCAAACGTGCCAAGGTGGGACTATGCATCAGCAATTTTCCAGGAACTTCGGCAGCACTTTCGGATTCGCAGTCTCTGATCGCGCTAAGTCCCTTGTCCGCAATATTTTGCCCGCAAGTCCTTATTTCCCAAGATTTTACAGAGATGGAGTGATATCTCCGGCTCGTAACTCCAATGAAGCCAAGATCTTAGCCGACCAACGTCAAAAAAAAATTGTATCGGGATATGCCACTTCCAACGCCGGACGAGCGAGTCGCCCGTCCCCACATGGTCTGTGGAGGTTTGCTAGATCGGCTTTCCGCGGAAGAAGTAGACCAGTTCGATGATCAGGATGACGACCACCATCAGCTCCAGGACGAACGCGCGGCTTTGGTTGAACTGGTCGACCATGAAGCGGTAGAGGTCTTCGGCGGTCTGCAGTTTCTCTTTGACCAGGTCTTTATAGTCGGGCACGCCGACTTTCGACGCGGCCAGTTTGTAGAGGCGCGCAGAGAACATGTCGCTGAGGAACTTGATGGCGTTGTCGGCGCGCTCGGTCAGTTCGTTCACGTCCAGCAGGACGGTGTGCAGCTTCGATGCGGCCCGCGCCGTGCGCCAGCGCGACCAAAGTCCGGTGCCGCCGTCTTCGAGGAAGTCGTAGACGTTTTCCAGTTCCTTGGTCATCAGTTCGTCATAATGGCGGAACTCGAGCAACTGCGAGTTCGCGTACTGCAGAAGCTGGATCGCAGTCTCGGCGCCCTGCGCCGTGTCGTAGATGAAGGCCGCATTCCATCCAATGACCGCCAGATCGCTGGGATAGTAGGAGATGCGGGAGAGCAGAATTTCCTGGCGCTCATCATCGGAAAGAGGAACGGTTTCTCCGCGCACGACCTGCGCGATCTCGGTATCATGCGCGTTGAGCAGCTCGTTGGCCGAGGGTGCGCCTTCCACTTCGCGCACGTGGAAGATGTAGTAATCCTCCTGCAACCACTCGGTGCTGTATGGCTTGACTAACGCCGGGGCCGCGCGCTCGAGCTTCTGCTTGACCACGCGCAGGGCGAGTTTCTCGAAGTTGGTATCCGAGGTCCAGCGCGAGGAGAGCTGGACGAGCGTCTCCCACTCGCCGGAGAAGGGCAGTTCGAAGACGAGACTGACGACTCCGTAGTCGTAATACTTGAGCTGGCCTTCGAGGCTCTCGCCAGATTCGAGCACCAGCGGCTCAAGCGTCTCTTCCACCGGAGTGCGCTGGTAGCGGACGTAGGCGGGCGCCTTCTTGAACTTGGCTTCGGCGCTGCGAGCAGAGAAGAGCTGGCGGAGCACATCGAGGCGGATCTCTTCGCAAACGTCGTATTGAATGAGGACCAGGACCGATCCGCGCAACGGGCCGACCGCCTGAGGCTGTTGGTCCTGCTGGACCGTGCTGGCCAACTCACGGAATACTTCGGTGCCGGCCATGGTTGTGACTTCGCGGTTCATAAGAGCGTCCTTGCGGAGTCGCGGGGCGGTGAATGCGGGTTGATGCTTCCTTATTGTTGCAGAAAAGGGAGCAATGGGAAATGGGGAGACTGTTCCAGAGGTGCAGGAACAGCTAAGTCGTTGGACATCAGCAGCTTCGGGCGAGACGCGCCAGGAGAAACGCTCCCGCGGCAACAGCTCCAAGGCCGACCGCCGAGCGTTTCATCGAGGAGCGGATTTCGGCTTCGCGCTGCCGGATGAGGGCGGATTCGGGATAGGGCATTGCCGATTCTGTTGGCTCGATCGCCATTTGCAGGACTTCGGCGAGATGAAGCGCGTGGCGTCCGGTGCCTTGCGCGATCTGTTCGCGGCAACTGAAGCCGTCGGCGATGATGAGCCATTCCGGCGGAGCTTTCCGCACCGCGGGCAGAAGTTCGAGTTCGCCAATTGCCATGGAAACGTCGTATTTGTCGTGCTCGAAGCCAAACGAACCCGCCATGCCGCAACACCCGGGCGCGGGAGATTGAAAGTCGATGCCGATGCGGCGCAGGAGAGACTCTTCGGCGGTCATCTTCATGATTGACTTGTGATGGCAGTGCCCGTGCAGAAGCGCTTTGCGTTCGAAACGGGGCAAGGAAGAATTTCGTGAATTGTTTTCCAGAAACTCGCTCAACAGAAATGTCTGCCGCGCCAGCGCTTGCGCGCGTTGGTCGTTTGGGAAAAGGTTGAGCAGTTCGTCGCGAAAGACTGCGACGCAGCTGGGTTCGAGGCCAACCACAGGGATTCCCGCTTCGATTTCAGGCGACAGCGCGTCGAGGATTTCGAGCAGCAACTCTTGCGCGCGGTCGAGCATGCCAAAATCGTAGAGAGGGCGACCGCAGCAAAGATTTGCGCGCGGAAGAACTACGTGATATCCAGCGGCTTCGAGAACATTGACCGCGGCTTTGGCGGTCGCGGGCAGGAAATAGTTGTTGAAGGTGTCGGGCCACAGGAGAACGGTGCGGCCGTCAGGGGCTGAAGCCCGGTTTCCTTCTTGCGCTTGACGCGGCGCTGAAGCGCCGCTCTTCCACGGCACGGCTGAAGCCGTGCTCTGATACGAGTCGGACGACGCTCGCTTCGCTTCGCGGGGCGGACGAATGCGTCCGCCCCTACGCGCGTTTGCGTTTCGCGTACGGTGGAACCACTGCCGGAAAGTTTCAGGAGCGAAGGCCGGGATGCTGCGCTGGTGTGGAATTCCTGCGACCATCTTTGCGACGTCGCGCAAGAACGGCAGTTGTGTCGTCAGATTGACCAGGCCTGGCGCATTCGACGCCAGCCGCGCCCACACGTCAATGTTGCCGAAAGCATATGCGCTGCGCGGCCTGAGTCGGCCTTCGTAGTAATGCGAGAGAAATTCGGCTTTGTAAGTTGCGACGTCAACGCTTACTGGGCAATCGCTCTTGCACCCTTTGCATGCGAGGCAAAGATCAAGCGACTGCTTGACCTCTTCGCTGCGCCAGCCATTGCGAATGACCGCATCCTCTCGAGCTGGACCCTGCGTCATCTCCCAAAGCAGGTGAGCGCGGCCGCGCGTTGAGTGCTCTTCTTCGCGTGTCACGCGGTAACTGGGGCACATCACGCCGCCTTCTTCACGGCGGCATTTGCCTACACCGACGCAGCGTAACGCAGCGTGGGACAAGCTGCCATGATCGGCGGGAAACTGGAAATGTGTCGTTGGGTCCCAGGGTTCGTAGTTAGGACCGAGGCGAAGATTTTCGTCGAGCTTATATGGCGGCTTTTCAGGCAAACCAATGAGCTTGCCGGGATTCATCTTCCAATCCGGATCCCAGGCGGACTTGAACTTGCGAAAGGCCTGCATTAGTTCCGGGCCGAACATTTTGGGAAGCAGTTCCGCGCGGGCTTGCCCATCGCCATGTTCGCCGGAAAGCGAACCTCCGTAACTGATCACAAGATCCGCAGCTTCTTCCACGAACTTGCGGAATTTGATGATTCCTTCTTTCGATTGCAGATCGAAGTTGAGTCGCGTATGCACGCAGGCGTGACCGAAGTGGCCGTAGAGTGAGCCCTTGTAGCCAAACGCCGCCATCATTTTTCGAAGGTCGCGAAGGTAGCCGCCGAGTTTTTCGGGAGCGACGGCGGCATCCTCCCAACCTTCCCAGTTCAGCGGTTCGCCGGGGACGTGCGAGGTCGCGCCCAGACTGGCCTCACGGATTTCCCAGATGCGCTTGGCTTGTGGGCCGGAGAAAAGGCGGATGTTCGGCGGAGTGGTGCTGCGGTTGAGGGCTTCGATCAAACCGCGAGCTTGAGACTCGGCTTCCAGCGCGGTTTGGCCGCCGAACTCAACCATCAGCCAGCCTCCGCCTTCGGGGAGCAGGGCCAGTCCTTCAGAATTCATTTCTTTCGTGCGGTTGTAGTAGACCAGAAGATCGTCGAAGCCTTCTAGGCCGATCGGTTTGTGCTCAAGAATTTCCGGGATGTGATCGGCGCATTGATAGATGTCGGGATAGGCGACGACCAGCAGCACGCGCTCGGGAGGACTCTCGACTAGCCGGCAAGTCGCTTCGAGAACTGTGGCGCATGTGCCTTCGGAACCGACGAGGGCTCGGGCGAGATGAAAACCGTTTTCCGGCAGCAGGTAATTCAGGTTGTAGCCGGAGACGCGACGGGGGATGGCGGGGAATTTTTTGCGGATCAGATCTCCGTATTGATCTGCGATCTGCTTCAGCGCGTTGTGGATCTGATTGGCACGGTTCGAGGCGCTGCGGCCCGATACTTCTGGGCCGCTGGACAGCCGAGGGCGGCTGTCCCCACATGGTTCATCCAGGCTGGCTACGTGAATCAGGTTCTGGCCGACTTTCAGGCGCGCGCCGTTGTAGGTGACGATTTCTAGTTCTTCAATGTTGTCGTCGGTCTTGCCGGCCATCACGGAGTGGACGCCGCAGGAATTGTTTCCGATCATTCCGCCGATGGTGCAGCGGTCGTGACTGGCAGGATCGGGCGCGAACGTGAGGTGATGTTTTTCAGCGGCGTTACGCAGCTTGTCGAGAACCACGCCGGGTTGCACGCGGGCGATGCGGCGCACCGGATCGATTTCGAGAATTCTCGCCATGTACTTGGAAAAATCGAGGATCACGGCGACGTTGCAGCACTGGCCGGCAAGCGAGGTGCCGCCGCCGCGACAGAGCAGAGGCGCTCCGAATTCGCGGCAGACGGAAATCGCGGCCAGAACATCATCGGCATCGTGGGGAAGAACAACTCCGATGGGAATCTGGCGGTAATTCGACCCGTCGGTCGCATAGAGGGCGCGGCTTCCGTCGTCGAAGCGAACGTCGTCGCGAGCTTTGCGAGGCAGTCGTGTTCGCAGAGCTTCGGCCAGCCCCGAAGCGTAAGTTCGTGTGGACTTCCGGACCGGCTGAGAACCTGCAGCAGCGTCTTGCATGGGGCCGATTTCTTAGTCGGATGATTTCTTGCTCACGTTGGTGATCTGAAGCTTGGTATTGTCCCCGCTGGGGGTGACGTTGATGGTAATCATATTCTTCTGATTGTTGGAAACGATGGTGCAGCGGTTCTGGTCAGAAGTTGTCACCATGGCGCCGGGAAACCTGGATTTGTAGAAGCTGCAAACTTTGTCAGGAGGGTCGCTGGATTCGAAAAGCGCGGTTGCGGTGCGGATATTTCCCATTGAAACTGAAGATGCGCCGTTGCGCTGCACTTGCGCTCCAGGGTAAAGATCGACGCCCAAATCTTTCGCGGCCTGGTCAGGATCCTTGGAGGTTTCCACTTCTCCGAAGGGAGTTTCCACTTTCACGTGATCGCCGTTTTGCGTAATGTGCGCGCGCTTGGCGATGTGATATCCGATGATGCCGACGGTAGCGAGGCCAAGAATTCCGAAGCCGATGATCACGGCCACAACGATCAGAATGATTTTGAGAGCACTGCTGCCGGTTGTGGGAGATGGAATCGGCGCAGCCGCAGCGGGAGGGACGCCAGGAGCGGACGATGCGGCAGCGGCAGTCACAGGAGCAGGTGTGCTGGCGGTAACCGCAGCGCCGCACTTGTTGCAGAACCTCGTGCCTGGGTTGAGCGTCGCTCCACAAGAATTGCAGAATGCCATAATCACCTCGAGATCGCGTGCTGGGAAAAATCGACGGCGCGAGTATACCGCAGATCAGGGGCTAACGGAGCAGATCACATCTTCGCGAGATTGATTTCCCATGTCTCGCAAAGGCGGCGAGATATGGGGTACCCCTGCCGGGCTGCGGCCCGGCGGACGGCAAAGGGCGGCCGTCCGCACATAAAGTCACTTCCACATAAAACCATTTCTACACAAAGCCGTTTCTACATAAAGCTGATAATCCGGTTCTAGCTCCAGGAGCGCGTGCCATAGTCGGCCATGGAGAGAAACAGAAGGATGAAGAGAAAGAAAACTGTGGAGATGACGACCAGCTTGAGAAGTTTTTCGTGGGCGCCCTTGATGTGCATAAAAAATAGAGCCACCAGCAGCGCTTTGACGGTGGCGATGATGAGTGCGACCGCGGCATTGAAGCGGCCCAGTTCGATGTAGGCCGCTTTGTAAGTGATGAAGGTGCCGAGCAACAGCGCGGCCCACACGCTGAAGTACATTTTCAAGGGCGACGATTTTGAGTGATCAGACATATTGCCTCAGAAAACTTCAGAGCTACACGCCTTACGGATGCCGGTCGATTAAATAAAGCAACGGGAACAAATAGATCCACACAATGTCGACGAAGTGCCAGTAAAGCCCGCCGATTTCGATGGGCGTGTGATATTCGGGAGTGAAGTGGCCTTTCCAGGCCATGAACAAGAGCCATGCGAACAGACCGAGCCCAATGATCATGTGAAGCGCGTGCAGGCCGGTCATGATGAAATAAAGAGCAAAGAAGATTTCCGCGTGGCGCGGATTAGCGTATTGATCGGGATGTCCTGGGATAGGAACGTGATCAAAGCTGAAGGATGCGCCGGGAACGTGATGCTCTTCGAACTTATCCTTGTACTCATCGGCTTTGATGCCAAGGAAGACTAAACCGAGCAGCATGGTGATCACGAGGCTGATAAGCAGTAGAGAGCGGCGGGCGGTTTGCGCGGCCCAAACCGCAAGCACGACCGTCAAGCTGCTGCAGATGAGGACGGCGGTGTTGGTTGCGCCGAGCGTGGCGTTGATGGACTTGCTGGCGGCACCGAAATCTCCGAAATATGCGCGGCGATAAATCAAATACGCACAGAACAATCCGCCGAAGAACATGACTTCGGTGCCCAAAAAGATCCACATACCGAGGCTGGCCGCGTCGCGCTGCTGCTGCGCTTCGGCGAAGTGATGCAGCAGTTCCGGATGGTGCTCTTCCTGGTGGTGAAGGCCGATGAGCGTGCTATCCGACAACTTTGACCTCCTCTCGCCGTGGCTTGTCCAATTCGTCGTAGTTGTAAGCTTCCCAGGTCACGACGGGCTCGGTTTCAAAGTTGAAGGTTGTAGGCGGTGACGATGTCATCCATTCCAAACCGGCGGCATTCCAGGGATTATCGGGCGCTGGCTTGCCGTAGCGCATGGACCACAGGAAGTAGATCATGGGGAGCAGATAGCCGACACCGAGCACGGTTGCCCCGGCGGTAGAAAGAACATTCAGTACCTGAAACTCCTGCGGATAGTGGAAGTAGCGGCGCGGCATGCCAAGGTAGCCGAGAACGAATTGCGGGAAGAAAGTGAGATTGAAGCCGAGAAAAACTATGAGCGCGGCGAGGCGAGCCCAGCTTTCGGGATAGAGCCGGCCGGAGATTTTCGGCCACCAGAAATGGAGTCCGCCTAAATATCCCATGAGCGCGCCGCCGACCATGATGTAGTGGAAGTGCGCGATGACGAAATAAGTGTCGGTGACGTGAACGTCGATTCCCAGTGCGGCAAGAAATAGGCCGGTGAGGCCGCCCATGGTGAACAATCCGATGAAGCCGAAAGCGTAGAGCATGGGCGCGTCGTAGTGGATGGATCCTTTATAGAGAGTGGCCGTCCAGTTGAAAACTTTTACGGCGGAAGGAACGGCGACGGCATAGCTCAGCAAAGAAAAGATGAGCGCGGAGTAGAGAGAAATTCCGGCGACGAACATGTGGTGCGCCCATACGAGGAATCCGAAGACGGCAATGGCGATCGATGAAAATGCAACGAAACTGTAGCCGAAGATGCGCTTGCGCGCGAAGCAGGCAATGATCTCGGTGACCACGCCCATCGACGGCAGAATCATGATGTAGACGGCGGGATGAGAGTAGAACCAGAACAGATGTTGAAAGAGCAGCGGATCGCCACCAAGTTTAGGATCGAAGATGCCAAGATGCAGAGTGCGTTCGACCGCGACCAGCACGATGGTGATGGCGATGACGGGAGTGCCGAGGATCTGAATGATGCTGGTGGCGTAATGCGCCCAGATAAACAGAGGCAGGCGCGACCAGGTCATGCCGGGGGCGCGCATGCGATGGATGGTGACCACGAAATTAAGGCCGGTAAGGATGGAAGAAAATCCGGCGACGAAGATGGAGAGTCCGGCTTCGACGATTTTTGTGTTGGTGAATGCCGTGCTGAAGGGGGTGTAAAAAGTCCAGCCGGTATCGACGCCGCCGGTCAGTACGCAGTGCATCATCATGACGCCGCCGATGATGTAGAGATACCAACTCAGCAGGTTGATGCGCGGGAAGGCGAGGTCTTTGGCGCCGATCATCATGGGCACAAGAAAATTGCCCAGCACGGCGGGAATCGATGGGATAAGAAAGAAGAAGACCATGACCATGCCGTGCATGGTGAAAAGTTTGTTGTAAGTGTCGGCCTGCACCAGATCGCCGGCAGGAGTGAGCAGTTCCAGACGGATGAGCAGAGCGAAAAAGCCGCCGATGAAAAAGAAAAAAGTGATTGAGATGAGGTAAAGAAGAGCGATGCGCTTGTGGTCGGTAGTGAACAACCACGAGCCCACTCCGTACTCTTTGTTCAGATAATTTTCGCGCTCCACGGTTTGAATCGTTGCGGTAGCCATACTCATTGCACCTGACTTCCTGCGGCTTTCGGATTGTCCTGCTGCGTGGCGGCCGCCGTGCTGGTCGGGGTGGCCACGGGTTGCGACAGCGACTTCACATAAGCCACCAGCGCGTTCAATTGCTCTTCACTCACCAGTCCCTGGAACGTGGGCATCACCGGCTTGAATCCGCTGACGATCTTCGCGCCGGGGTCGAGAATGGATTCGCGAATGTAATTTTCGTCGGCAGTCACGGTGCGTCCGTCTTCGAGCAGCACCGGCTTGCCGAAAACTCCCTGCAAGTTCGGACCGCGACCTTGTGTGTCGGTACGATGGCAGGTTGCGCAGCCCAACTCGGCGAAGATTTTTTCTCCGGTGGCCGAGAGTGGGCCGGTCGAGCCGCCGCTCATCCAGGCCTCGTATTGCGCAGGCTCCATCACCACGATGGCACCGATCATGCCGGAGTGTTGCGTGCCGCAATATTCGGCGCAGAACAGATGATAGGTGCCGGCTTTGGTGGCATGGAACCAGGCCATAGTGTAGCGGCCGGGGAGCACATCCTGCTTCATGCGGAACGCTGGAACATAGAAGCTGTGAATTACGTCCTGCGAAGTCATGATCAGCTTCACGTCTTGGCCTACTGGGACGTGGAGTTCGTTGATCTCGCGCTGACCCTCGGCGTGTTCCAGTTTCCACATCCATTGTTTCGCGACCACGTACACTTCGGTTGAATCACGCGGAGGGGTGCGGCTTTTGAAATACACTACTGCACCCCACGCGAAGATGACCAGAAAGACTAAGAAAGGAATTGTGGTCCAGGTTAATTCGAGCGGGATGGAACCTTCGATTTGTTCGGCAGAAACGCCGCGGCGATAACGATAGCGTGCAGCGAAGTAAACAAGGGCGGTGAAAATCAGCAGGGTCATCAGTCCCGACACGATCAGTAGGAAGATGAACAGGGCATCGACGTTGCCGGATGCAGTCGAGGCCCGAGCCGGCCATAATGGAAAATTATCGAACATGTCGTGCTTGACCCTGTCGTGCTTGACCCGATTGTGCTTGGCTTAATTTTGATTGCTCCCAGCCGCTTCGCGGCGGAGCCAGTTTTTCCAGACGGAAGAGAATCAACAGGAATACTCCCACGATCAGAATGGTGAGGCCACCGCCGAGTCGTAACATGTTGGTGACGACTGCGCCATATTTTCCTGTTGCCGGATCGTAGTGATAGCAGTAGAGCAGGACTTGATCGACAGCGTTGCCGATCTTGCCCTTCGAGGCTTCCACGAGTCCCATGCGCAAATCTTTCGGCGGATAATCGACGCCGTAAAAATATCGCGAGATGCGGCCCTGCGGCGTCAGCACCATGATGGCGGTGGCGTGCGCGTACTGATTGATCTTGGGATCGTACTGATACTGAAAGCCGACGGCCTTGGTCAAAGCATTGATCGAGTCCGCCGGTCCGGTCAAGAAATGCCAGCCTGCCGCCGCGCCTGTCCGTCCGTAGCGCTTGAGATAGTCCTGCTTTTTCGCAGCCGCGATGGCGGGAGTTTCCTGCGGATTGAAGCTCACGGTAATCACGTCGAATTCATTGCCGACATCGAACTTCACCATCTTCATCGCGCCGGTGAGGCCGGCCAGGGCTTCTCCGCAAAGCATGGTGCAGTTGTAATAGACAAGGTTCAAAATTAGCGGCTTCTTGCCGAAGTAGTCGCCAAGTTTTACAGAGCGGCCGGCGTCGTCGACGAACGCGAGGTCGGAAGGAACCTGGCCATCCAGATGTTGCTCGATGCCAACGTTTTGCAAATATGGCGGGCGGACGTTGGATGGCGGCGACATGATGCCTTTGGTCATGGCTTGTGATAAGGCCTGACTCGAAGCCAGGGCCATAAGGATTGCCAGCATCGAGAACATTCGGAGACGGCGATGCTTTTTTAGGGAGGGAGCTGTCGAGCTTCGCTCGACCGGACAGCCGAGGGCGGCTGTCCCCACATCAGCTGTTTCCCCATGAGCTTTCCCTGTATGAGCTGTCCCTGCATGAGCTCTTCCTACATGAGCAGTTACGGACATCGAATTTTGACTATGACGGATCACTTTTTGTTTCTCCCCGGTTTTTCCGGCTGCCGCTTAGAAGCCTGCGGTGAGGTTGCGGTGGCGGCAGCTCCAGGCGCGTACACGGGCAGCCCGCGCTGCGCGATCAAGTCCATGGCACGATCGATTGGAATGCGGACCGTCCCTGCTTTCTGGTCGATCCAATCGTAGGTGCTCAACGCTTCCGCTTCATCGATGCGAAGCTTGTCGAGTTGTCCGCGCTCATCGATTTCCAGTTGCGGGCTAGGGAAGTTGTGCTTCAGATAATCTTTGTAATCGGTCGGAAGCCGGCGAGTATCCGCCGGAGCGTTGGTCACCAGAGGATTCACCGGAGCTTGCTGCGTTTCGAAACGATTTTCCAGATAGTGATACAAACCATCGACTACGAAATAAACGATCATCAACGCCAGCGCGAGGCCGCCGAGGAAATACAAAACTCCAGCGACACCGATATCGCGGCGCTCATAGCCGCCGTTGCCGGTCGAAGGTACGGGATGGGTATCGTTGCTCATGCTTCGTTGCTCGCGTTCGCTGCTCGTCTTAATGATGCGAAGTTGATCATGCCTGCTCCGGCACTTCGGGGTGATGGGGTGGTTCCAGAACTTCTCCCGCCGACGGATCATAAGCGGGCAAGAGCGGCAATGAGCCCAGATTGTGGAAGAAGTAGGCCAGCCAAAAACCACCGATGGCAACGGGCACGATTAGATCGGCGACGGTGACGGTGAAAGTCTTGGAAAAATTCGGTTCGATAATCCAGAACAGATCCAGATAGCGCATGAAGAGGAGCCACACTGCAAGCCAAACCAGTTTGCGGATGTTGCGCTTGAACGAGCGCGACAGCAAGATTCCAAAGGGAATGGCGAAGTGGAAGATGACGATGAAAAGACCAACATATTCCCAGCCGCCGTTCAGGCGCCGCAAATAGTATGTGATCTCTGCAGGCAGATTGCCTGCCCAAATGATGAGCCACTGCGAGTAGTTGAAATAAGCCCAGACCATGATGAATGTGAGCATCCATTTGCCGTGATCATGCACGAAGTCAGGTCTCAACATCTCAGACATGGGCTTGGAGTCAAACAGAATGCGCTCCACGACTACGGCGAAGCACATGGCCGACAGGACTTCACCAATAAGAATGACCAGGCCGAAGATGGTCGATATCCAGCTGGGATCGAGCGACATGACCCAGTCGATCGCAGCAAAGGAAATGGTGAAGCCGTAGAGAATGAGACCGGGGCCGGCGACTGCTTTGAAGCGCTCCGTGTTGTCGGGGGCTCCGGCTCGGTCGGTTTGCTTCGACCATTTCGACAACAGAAATGAGAGCAGATTCCAGATGGCGAAATAGATGACTGCTCGGATGATGAATCCGTTGGTGGTCAGATACGTCTTAGTGATGTCTTCCAAATGGTCGCGCAGATGTTTGTCGGAGATCTGATCGAGAGGCTGCGCCCAGATGTAGAGCTTGTGCACTCCAAGGATGACGGGAATGAACAGTAGCGCCAGCAATGGTACAGTCCGCATGGCAGCGCCGAGGATGCGGCGGATGACCATGCCCCAGCCGCCGCCGGTCAAATGACGAATCATGAGGATCGCCATGGAACCGAGGGCCACGCCTAGCCAGCACATAAAACCGAGCAAGTAAGCGCGGTAGAACTGCTCCGGTCGAAAGAAGGCGAGGATAATCGCGACGATTCCGCAAACGACGCCGACAATCAACGACCGCTGCGCAATGGCCTTCACCACTGGCGGAGCCGTCAGATCTAGATGTTTCACCGGCGCCGTGCTCATTTCTCTTCCTCTGGCTTAGAGCTCTCGGACTTAGAACTCTCGGACTTCGAATTGTTTTCAGGCAATACTGCTGGAAGACTTGCCCCCGTGCCTGGCTCGCCGAACTTCAACGGCGCGGAGGGAATATTTTGCCCCGAGGGCACATCGTTCATGGTTGCGTTCTGGCTCAACTGCAAGGCGCGAACGTAGGCGACGATGTCCCAACGATCCTGCGGCGGAATCTGCGACGCGTAGTCGGGCATGATTCCGAAACCTTCGGTGATGATGTCAAAGAAATACCCCAAGGGCGCCTTCTGCAAGCGAGCGATGTGAAATGAGGGCGGCATTTTTGAAAATCCGCGCGAGGGCACGAAGCCGTTGCCGTCTCCCAGACGCGAGTGACAGGGCGCACAGAAAATGTTGTAACGCTCCTGACCTCGCTGCAGCACTTCTTTGGTCGCAGGGAAGGGCATAGCGTCGCCAGGATTGTTGCCGATCTTGCCGGTATAGAAGTACGAATTTTCGTGCAACTGCCCGCGGGCCACCGTGCCGTCGACGATCGGCCGCTCCGAGCGCTGGTCGGAATAGAAGTCGCTGCGAGAGAGCGGATTCTGGCGCGGTTGGACTTGCATGTCGAGGCGGCAGGCGGAGAGAACGAGGGTTGTCAACACCGTTGCGAAAGTGAGCGCTCGTGCGACAGGAAGCCTCAAGACCCGTTGTGCTCGCCTTTGTGGAATCCCACCCTTGCGCACAGAACGCGCAAGAATGGGGCACCCGGGCGCGCTCGACAGTCTGTCGAGCTTCACTCGAGCGGACAGCCGGGGGCGGCTATCCCCACATTGAGATTTTCGGAGATGCAGCATGTTAGCTGGGCACCTCCGAAATCGAGCGTGGGTCAAGGCCTTCCAGGAACTTTCGCGTGTCCGCGGGATCGTACTTCTTGTCGGAAGAAAATATGATCAGAAAGAAACGATCTTTGGTCGCGAGCGCGAAACGCGGCACGTTGAACACAGGATGGTAGGGCATGGGCAAACCATTCAAGGCCAGCATGCCCAACACGGCGGAGATTCCGCCGAAGAGAATCGTCATCTCGAAGGTGATTACGATGAATGCGGGCCAGGAGTGCGGAGGCTTGCCGCCGATGTTCAGTGGATAGGAAACCGCGGCCATCCAGTACTGCATCAGGTAGCCGGTCAGGCCGCCGACGATACCGCCAATCAGGACGACGAGCGGAACCGCGTTGCGATGGAACCCAATTTCATCCGCCAGCCCCTCGATGGGGAATGGACTGTAGGCATCGATCTTCTGATAGCCCGCGTGGTGAGTGGCACGCGCGGCCTCGACCAGGGCGGTGGCGGAATCGAACTCCGCCATCATGCCGTAGATGGGATCGCGCTTCATCTTATGAACCTCGACACCGACCTCGATACCGATTTCGACACCGGGCTCGCCACACAAGAAAGCAGGTTTCTCGACTCCGCAGAATCGCCCGCGAGCTGGCAATTCCGCTCCGCTCGAAATGACAAACACTTAAAGAAAGCCGTAGTGTCCGTGAGCTTCTGCACGGCTCCAGGTCGTTGCATCATTCCTTCACCTCGGCTTCGGGCAGAAGGGTGCGCATCTCAAAGATCGAGATCGCCGGGAGCAGGCGCAGGAACAGGAACATGGCAGCCAGGAACATTCCGATGGTGCCGATGTAGGTCATCCAGTCCCAGCGAGTGGGGTAGTACATGCCCCACGAGGATGTCAGGAAATCGCGGCTGAGGCTGACGACAACGATGATGAAACGCTCCAGCCACATGCCGACGAGAATGACGAAAGAGATGAAGAACAGTGCGACGGGACTGGTGCGCAGCTTGCGAATCCAGAGCACCTGCGGAACGAAAATATTGCAGGTGAGCAGCGCAAAGTAACAAGGGGAATATGGGCCATGCAGGCGATTCCACAGGGTGAACGCGTCGTAGCGATCGCCGCTATACCAGCCCATGAAGGCTTCGATCCCGTAGCCGTAGGCCACAATCAGGCCCGTGGCCAGCATGACCTTGGCGGAATTTTGCAGATGGCGCTCGGTGATGAAATCCTCAAGTCCGTAAATCTTGCGAATGGGGATAGCGAGCATCAGCACCATGGCGAAGCCGGAATAGATGGCGCCGGCGACGAAGTAGGGCGGGAAGATGGTGGTGTGCCATCCCGGAACGATGCCGATGGCGAAATCGAAGCTGACCACAGTGTGAACTGAGAGGACCAGAGGCGTGGCCAGCCCGGCGAGCAGAAGATACATAGTTTCGTAACGATGCCAGTGCCGCGCGGAGCCGCGCCATCCCAAGGACAGCATGCCGTAGACAATTTTCAGCGCGCGATTGTCAGTGCGGTCGCGCAGCGTGGCCAGATCGGGGATGAGCCCGACGAACCAGAATAAAGCCGATATGGTGGCGTAGGTCGAAACGGCGAACACATCCCACATGAGGGGGCTGCGGAATTGCGGCCACACGCCCATGGTGCTGGGATATGGGAACAGCCAGTAAGCGAGCCAGGGACGGCCAACGTGAATCGCCGGAAAGATTCCAGCGGCGGCGACGGCGAAGAGAGTCATGGCCTCGGCGAAGCGGTTGATGGAATTGCGCCACGACTGGCGGAGCAATAGGAGGATGGCGGAAATTAAAGTTCCGGCGTGGCCAATACCGATCCACCAGACGAAGTTGACGATGGGGAATCCCCAGCCGATGGGAATGGTGGTACCCCATATGCCGATGCCCTTGAGGAAAAGGTATCCGATGGCGTAGAGCATCATCATCGTCAGCATGAAGGCAATGCCGAAACCCAGAAACCATCCGTTGGAGGCGGGACGGGTCAGCACGATGGCGCTGATTTTCTCCGTGACCGTGCCGAAGGTGTAGCCCGGCTCGATTACCGGAGCCCGGTCTGCATCGATCGCCGATTTGTATTGCTCGCTCATGCGGCTTGCGAAATCCCTCAGGGGCTAAAGCCCTATTCAATTTCGACTCTTAACGGCGCGGCTTAAAGCCGCGCCCTGATACGAATCCTCTCCCGGTTCGTGTCAGGGCACCGCTTCAGCGGTGCCGTTGCAATACTCAGACATCTTGCGCCTTCAGGCGCTGCCCTTCACCGTTCCAACTCTGGATTCGGGTTACGAACTTCTGCCAGATACGTCGTCCGTGGGCGCGTGTTGAGTTCGCCGAGCAGACTGTAATTTCGCGCCTGCGACTTCAATTTTGAAACTTTGCTGTTCGGATCATTGATATTTCCGAAGATGATGGCCTCCGCCGGACAGGACTGCTGGCAGGCGGTCTGCAGTTCATTCGGGTGCGCAGCGTCGTTAATTTTGCGATCTTCACGCTCCGCGTCGATGCGGCGTTCGTTGATGCGCTGCACGCAGTAGGTGCACTTCTCCATCACGCCACGGCTGCGCACGCTAACGTCGGGATTGCGCATCATCTTGTATTGCGGCGTCTCCCAATCCTGGAATAAGAAGAAGTTGAAGCGCCGCACTTTGTAAGGGCAGTTATTCGAGCAATAGCGCGTGCCCACGCAGCGGTTATAGGTCATGTCGTTCAGGCCTTCGCTGCTGTGAACGGTGGCGCCGACCGGGCATACCACTTCGCAGGGAGCATTCTCGCACTGCTGGCATGGCACGGGCTGGAAGTACGCTTTCGGATTGTCGCGGTCGCGCGCTGCCTCGTCCGGATAGTGATAGTAGGTGTCGATGCGAATCCAGTGCATGTGCCGGCCGATGGCGCACTGCTCTTTGCCGACGACCGCAATGTTATTTTCCGACTGGCAGGCGAGCATGCAGTTGTTGCAGCCCACACAGGAGTTCAAGTCAATCGCCATGCCCCACGCGTAATCCTCCTCTTTATAAGGATAGGGCTTGTAGAGCGTGAGGCCAGGCGCCGGATCCTCGCCCTGCTCTTTCGCAAAGTTGGGATCTTTGCGGTATTCCTCGAGCGTACCTTCGCGGGCCAAGGGCCGATGATTGCCGTCGGGCGTGTCCATCCATTGATAACCCTGCGTGGAAGCGAGAACGTATTTGTCGCCGGTCTTGCGGATTTGCACGCCGGTCGCGATCCACGGATTAGCGCTGGTGCGCAGAGGATAAGCGTCGAAACCCTGGCCGGTGCCGACTCGGCCAGCGCGCTTGCGGCCGTAGCCTAATGATACGGTGACGGAATTGTCGGGATGCCCGACCTGCACCCAGACCGGACCCGTGACTTTTTTGCCGTAGAGTTCGAGTTCGACCACGTCGATGGTCTTTACGCCCAGGCGGTCGGCCATCTTGGGACCCATGAGCACGGCGTTGTCCCAGGTGAGCTTGTTCATCGGCTTGGGCAATTCCTGCAGCCAGCCGTTGTTGGAAAATTGTCCGTCGTAGATGGTGGGATCGCGACGGATGTTGAGCTCGATGGCGTTGGAGTCGGCGGCTGACGGAATCGGGATGCCTTGGGCTTTCGCGGTGACCGTTTTCGGCTGGTACGTCGTGCCTTCAATCCATCCGTCATGCAGCGACTTGCGCCAGAACTGTTCGAAGTCTGCGCCTCTGTGCTGCTTCTGCCAAAAGGCGCGCACTATATCGTAACCATTGACCTCAGTTTGGCCGGAGAGCAGCGCGACAAATTCAATTGCGCTCTTGCCGTTGTAAAGCGGCGCAATCAGCGGCTGGATGATGCTCGCCGTGCCGTCGTAGGCGCGAGCGTCACCCCAGGATTCGAGTTCGTGCGTCGCGTTGACGTGCCACTGGCAAAGCTCGGCGGTTTCGTTTTGATAGAGTCCGTAATGAACGCGAAGAGGAACTTTGCTGCTCGTCATCGCGTCGGCAAAGTTAAGATCGGAGGGCGCGTCGTAGACCGGATTGCCGCCGAGAATGATCAGCAAATCGACTTTGCCGCCGCGCATGTCGGCGACGAGATCTTTGATGGATTCGGTCTGATTGACCGGGTTGGCATCGATTGGGTCGGTGTAGAAAACGGTCTTGCCGACGTTGCCGAGCTTAGTGTTTAGCAAATGTGCGAGGGCATGAACGGACGCAGGTTGATGATCGCCGACGATGACGGCCGAGGAACCCTGGTGCGTCATCAAGTCTTTGGCGAGATGGGCGTAGAAGTCCCCGGATTCGCCAACCATATCTGGCTGAGCGTTCTGGCCAAAAACACCGACTCCAGAACCAAGGAAACGACCGAAGGCGTCGACGGCGGCCGCCTTCACTGGTAGCCGATGATCCGCCTTCGCGCCCGTCGAAGTCGGCGCGCTCTCGATCACGTATAGGCGGTTCATGTTGCCGTCAGGATTGCGGCGCTTGGCGAAGTCGCGGATGTATTTCACGTTGCCGGGGAATCCGGCGTAGAGGAAGTCGGCGTCGAGCGAAACGATCACGTCCGCTTTTGAAAAATCGTAGCGCGTCTCGACGGGCTGGCCGAAGGCCAGTTTCGCGCCTTCGAGCACGTTGTCGCGATTCACCGGCTCGTAGACATGCCACTTGCCTTGCGGATAAATCTTCAGGAAGTTGCGCAGTTGGTCGGCGAGCGTGGGCGAAGAAATGGTCGGCGTGAGAATGCGGATGCCCGCGCCCTGCAGCGCTTTCTGCGCGCTGAGCGGGCCGCGGATGGCCGTGAGAAATCCCTGCCACGATCGCAGGTCGCCCATGGAGATCACGCTCTGCGAACGATCGGGATCGTAGAGGCCGAGAAGAGAAGCCTGGGCAAAAATATCGGTGCCGCCGAGAGAGGCCGGATGCTGATCGTTGCCTTCGATCTTTGTCGGACGACCGAGATGGCTTTCCACGAGTAGCGGGTTGGCGTATCCGCCCAGTGTCATCGCCGTGGCGTAAAACATGGGGCGGCCGGGAATGACCTCTTCCGGCTGGCGAACGTAGGGAACGATCGGTTCGAGTGGAAGCTTTACGCAGCCGGTCATGCCGGCCAAGCCGAGCGATGCGCCCATCACTTTGAGGAAGCCGCGGCGCGAAACGGAGTCGAGCCACTCGGACGCGCCTTTGGGAAATTCGCGGTGCAGAGCTTCCTGAAAATCGTCGCTGCGGGCAAACTCTTCGAGGCTGCGCCAGTATTCCGGGCCGGTCTTTTCGGCCTCGTCGTGCGCGGTGGCCTGATCGATTCGCGCGCGGACGGAGTTCAGGTCCAGTTTGCCTTTTTGGCTGGGGCAAACATCTTCGCGCTTGGCGCGACCGTCTTGTTCTTCTATCTTCATGACTGGTTACACATCACAAAATTAGAAACTGTCATCCTGAGCGAACTCTCGCGCAGTCGAAGGAACCCTATGACCATGAATCCGACGCATGCAAGTCAAGGTATTCTCCCTGTGATCTCGACAGCACCGTGAGAACGCCTTGCATCCGCTGAGACGAAAGACGCCAGTAGGGGTCCTTCGATTCCAAAATGCTTGGCTCCGCCAAACAATTTCTCCGCTCAGGATGACAAGTCTTCATGGTCCTTCTCAATAAGTCCTTCTCAGCGATGACAGGTGCTGCAATTGGTAATGTCTTTCACGCTGCGAACGTTGTATTTCTTAATGAGTGCGAGTCCTAATTCTTCTTGATCGGTGTAACTGTGTCCGTCGACCACCACTGGCGTCGCGCCGCTGGGCGGCTGGTATCGCATGTTGAACACCTGATCGCGGGGACGAAGATTTTTCTGCGCCGCGCGATGGCAACCGAGGCACCACTCCATTTGCAACGATTCCTGCTGGTACATGTAGGGCATTAGATCGACGGGACCGTGGCAGGTGTTGCAGCCGACTCCTTTATTAATGTGAATGCTGTGATTGAAATAAACGAAGTCAGGAAGCTGGTTGACGCGCGTCCACTGCAGTGATTCGCCCGTTTTATAGCTCGTGCGCACCGGCTCCAGCAACTGCGCGTTGGTCCAAATCTGCGAATGGCAGTTCATGCAGGTCTTGGTCGGAGGAATACCGGCGAAGCTTGAGGTTTCAACCGAGGTATGGCAATAGCGGCAGTCGATGCCGAGACCGGTCACGTGGTGCTGGTGGCTGAACGGGACGGGCTGCGGCTTGCGTACTCCGGCGTAGGTGATGTAGGGCGAACGCTGAACTTCCATCGCTACCCAGCCCAGGGCTGCGACTACAAAGACCGCGCCAAAGATGGTGGCGCGAGATAATGTATTCGTACTGCGATGAAAGATCTGCGACATTCCCTTGTGAGATCTGGCTTTAAGAGACCCGCGGATCGTCCGCGATTCGGTTGATTATTTAGTACGGCGAAAAAAGAAAACCACCCACTGGTTTTCTGAAGTCGTTTGCGAAACCAGAGATTATAAATATTTCAGCGGAGTTTGTCGCGAAGAATTGAAGTTATGCGAAAGAAAAAAACCTAATCGGAACGTTGCCTACAAATTGTTCGGTTTTTCAACGGCGTAAATTTACGTTATGGAGCATTCCGGCATTAAATCAGATTTTTTCGCTTCTCTACCGCAAATTCATCACCATGAGCTTGGGCTCGGTCATTTCTTCGATTGCGTAGCGGAGACCTTCGCGGCCCAGGCCCGAATCCTTCACGCCGCCATAGGGCATTTGATCGATGCGGAAGGATGGGACGTCGCCGGCGATGACTGCACCGACTTCCAGTTCTTCGTAGGCCTGGAAAAGCAACTTCGCGTCCCGCGTAAAGACGCCGGTTTGCAGGCCGTAGATGGAATGGTTGACCTGGCGCAAGGCTTGATCAAAATCTTTATAGGGTTCGACGGTCACGACCGGACCGAAAACTTCCTGGCAGTTGACTTTCATTTCAGGCTTGGTGCCGGTGAGTACGGCAGGTTCAACGATGAGTCCTTTGCGGCCGCCGCCGCAGAGCAGGCGCGCTCCAGCACGTACTGCCTCATCGATCCAGGCAGTGGTGCGGATGGCATCGCTTTCGCGGATGAGCGGGCCAACGTCGATGGATGGATCGAGCGGATCGCCCGTTTTCAGCTTCTTGACTCCCGCGACAAAAAAGTCGGTGAATTTTCCGTATACCGAGTGCTCCACCAAAATGCGCTGGACGGAAATACAAGTCTGGCCGGCATAGCCGAATCCGCCGGCCACGCATCGATCGGCGGCGTATTCCAGATCCGCGTCGCTATGCACAATCACGGCGGCGTTACCGCCCAGTTCGAGCACGACTTTTTTCTTCCCCGCGCGCTTTTTGATGTCCCAGCCAACCGGCGCGCTTCCGGTAAAAGAAATGAGCTTGAGGCGATCGTCGGTTACGAGCAGGCCAGCATCTTCATTCGATAATGGGAGCACGTTCAGTCCGCCATCGGGCCAGCCCGCCTGCTGCACGCACTCGGCGAGAAGCAGCGAACAAAGCGGCGTTTGCGGCGCGGGCTTCAGGACCATGGAACAACCGGCGGCAATTGCCGGCGCAACTTTGTGGGCGACCAGATTGATGGGAAAATTAAATGGAGTGATGCCGGCGATGGGGCCCAGTGGAAAGCGGCGCACGATGCCCCAGCGGCCGGCGGTAAATTCCTGCCAGTCGAGAGGAAGAAATTCGCCGTAGATGCGAGTGCTTTCCTCGGCGGCCACGTTGAAGGTGAAGATAGCGCGGTCGACTTCGGTGCGGGAGGCCTTAATTGGCTTTCCGGCTTCTTGCGAAAGAGTGCGGGCAAATTCTTCTTTGCGTTCCAGCATGGAGGCGGAAATTCGGCGGAGAACGCGCTGGCGTTCGAAGGCGGGCAGACGGCGGGTAGTGCCGAAAGCCTTGACGGCGGCTGCAATGGCCGCTTCCGCATGTTCATGACGGCCCCGCACGACGCGGGCAACGATGCTGCCATCGTAGGGGGCGCGAATTTCTATGACGTCCCCGTCTTCGTGCCAGCGGCCATCTACGAAAAAACCGTGCGTCGCAACGGGCGCGATCGTCATCTCTGCCATGATTATTCCGCCCCCCAGACTCTTTCACGATTATAGGACTTTTGGATGACAGGAACACAGAGGAACACTGAGGAGCGAGCGCGCCGCCTTTACAATGGGTCGGTTCGATGACGACTGTTCCTACAACTATTTTCGAACTCGCGCAGCGGCTACGACGGAAAGAAGTTTCGCCAGTTGAGATTACGCAGGAGTGTCTGCGGCGCATTGAGAAGCAGAACCCGATTCTCAACGCGTTCATTACGGTTTCGGGTGAGTCGGCACTGGCTGAGGCGCGAATTGCGGAGGCTGAGATTCTGCGCGGGGAGTGGCGCGGGCCGCTGCATGGCGTACCGGTAGCGCTGAAGGATCTCATCGACACAGCCGGTATTCGTACTACTGCAGCGAGTGCGCTTTACAAGGATCGCGTTCCAACCCAGGATGCGGAGGTGGTTCGCCGGTTGCGACAGGCGGGCGCAATCATCGTCGGGAAAAATAATCTGCACGAGTTCGCTTACGGCGGCAGTTCGTTGATCAGCTACTTTGGCGACGTTCACAATCCGTGGGACACGGGCCGAATTGCCGGTGGATCGTCGGGAGGATCGGCGGCGGCGGTGGTTGCTGGTCTCGCTTACACGGCGATTGGCACTGATACGGCGGGTTCGATTCGCGAACCGGCTGCTCTCTGCGGCTGCGTGGGCCTGAAACCGACTTATGGGCGAGTGTCGAGCCGGGGAGTGATTCCGCTGGCATGGTCGCTCGATCACGTGGGGCCTTTAGCGGCCACTGTGGCGGATGCGGCGATCGTGCTACAGGCGATTGCGGGATACGATGCGGCCGACATCCCTACAGCAAATGTGCCCGTTGCGGATTATGTTTCGGCGCTGCGCGACGACTGCAACGCGCTGCGCGTGGGAGTGCCTCGCGAATATTTTTTCGACAATCTTGATCCGGAAGTGGCTTCGGCAATGGAGCACGCGTTGCGCGGGATCGTGACTCTTGTCGCGGAGATAAAAGAAGTGCGACTTGTCGTGCCCACGGATCGCACTTCGCAGGCTGCGGAGTCGTATGCCTATCACGCCGAGAACGTTGCCAAGACTCCAGAGTTGTACCAGCCGGATACTTTGAGACGAATCCGGTGGGGGGAGAATATCTCGGCGGCCGAGTACATTCTGCGGCGACGTGAGTTGGACGAGGCGCGTCGCGCGATCGGCCAGATCTTTGCCGAGGTAGATGTCCTGGTGACTCCGACCATGCCGATGTCCGCGCCCGCGATTGCGGATTTGAAGTCCGATCCCGATGCGTTGCGGCCAGCGGAGCTCAGGCTGCTGCGCAACACGCGTCCGTTCAACGTTTGGGGATTGCCGGCGATTTCAGTGCCTTGCGGATTTACGCAGAGTGGGCTGCCGATCGGCCTGCAGATCGCAGGGCCGCACTGGCGCGAGGATTTGGTGTTGCGGTTGGCGCATGCCTATGAGCAGGCGACGGCGTGGCATAAGCGGCGTCTTGCGTGATCACAACGAGAAGAGTATGGCGCGCCGGGCTTCGCCCTGGCGAGACAGCCGAAGGCGGCTGTCCCCACATTGGTCGTGGCTGTCTCCACGTCGTGCTCCGGCAAGAGTTTTTCAGTCCACTGTTCTCACTTCTTCGGGCAGCATGAGCACGAACGAGCAGTTGCGCGTGGTCATGGAGCAGGAGAGGGTTCCGCGGCGGAAAACTTTTACCGGCGTATCATCGGGAAAGGTTAGATGGTAGTCCGCGGTGCGAAGTGCCTCGGTATAAGACTTCAGTTTCTCGTCTCCGCTTACAAATTTCACCGTGTCGACTTTCGCATCTGACCCTCCGCCGCCGCTCACAAGGATAAAGAAATCGGCGTTGCCGGTTTGCGAAGCCTTGCCCAAATCGATGGTGCTCAGGTGCTGCAGTTCCTCTTTATAACGCGCGACGGTGGCGTCGGCCTTGGCGTCGCCACCCACCAGCGAAGCTAACCGTCCGCGGGTCTCGGGAGCGGGGCGCACTCCATTCATCGACAGTGCATAGGTCCGCAGAGCGCGATCTTTTTCGCCTCGCTTCTCATAGATTTGTCCGAGATGGTCTCCCACTTCGGCGTGATGGCCAAGGTCCCATGCCGCGCCCACGTATTTCTCCGCTTTGTTGAAATCGCCCTCGGCAAAGTGCACCCAGCCCAGCGTGTCCCAATAGGCGATCAGCGAAGGCACCAGGCCCAAGTCGTTGCGTGAAAGGCGATCGAGCGAAACGTTGCGCAACGCGGCTGCGGTTGCAGAAACGGCCGATTCGGCATACTGCTGCGCGCGGTCGAGATGAGAGTCTTTCAGAGAAAGCTGGTAGGCAATGTTGTTCCACACCATTGGCGTGGCGGCCAGTTCCACGGCTTGATCGAAAGCGGCCAACGCTTTCGTGTCCTGCCCAAGATTCAAATATGCATTGCCCAGATTTACCTGCAGTTCAGGATCTTCCGGAGTGAGCGACGCTGCCTTCTCCAGTTCGGCCACAGCTAAGTCGTATTTATGCCATTCCTCGTACATCGCGCCCAGGTTGGCATGAGCAAATTTGTCGAGCGGATTGTTCTCCAGTTGCTTGTTGAAGGCCTTCACCGCATCGTCGTATTTGCGCTCGGTCCAATAGACTCGTCCCAAGTTGTTGTAGGCATACTCGTCGTAGGGATTGACGTCGAGTTGTTTTTGAAAATTGACGATTGCCTGGTCATCCTGATGCATGGCTAAATACACCAGGCCGAGATTGTTCCAGGCGAATTTGTTCTTGGGATCAACTTCCGTTGCACGCTTGAGAAGTGCAATCGCCACCGGCAGGTTGCCATTATCCATGGCGGCGCGGGCGCTATCGACCAGATCGTCGGCCTTCATATCCGCCGGAGGAACGGGAACGCCGGCGACTGCGCTTTCTATCGACAATTTCTGAGCGAGGTCGGCGCTGACGGCTCGACGGAAAGATTCATAATCGGCCGAGCGCGCGACCGGCAATTCATCCTGCCGGAGAATCAGTTTGCGGCCTGCTGCGAATATTTCTCCGTCTACTTTGTAGGTGGCTTCGTATTCCGCGTAGTCGCGCTTCAGCGAGAAAGCCAGGGGCAGGTGGGCGCTGTATTTGGCGGGCAATTGCAGTTTGATCTGGTAGGAATACTCCGCCTTGGGACCTAGTTTTAAAGGTTCGGAGTCCGCGTCGTTGTCGTCCCCGCCACCAACTTCCGGCAGATTGAACTGCACCAGCGGCAAAGCGATTTCAGTTTTCTTCTTGGACCAGTCCAGAAAATTGACCTTGGAAACGTCATAGGACATGGTGAAAGGTTCGCGGGTCGCCGCGGGATCACTGATTTTGAGATTCGTTACGTCCCCACCGAGACCGGCATTTACGTTTTCCACCACACGCTGCCAATTCGCCTGGGGCACGCGGCGAAACACCGAGCGCAGCAGGAGTTCTTCATCGCCGCGAAACTCGTAGTGCACGTGAGCCTCGAGTTTGCCGATGTCATTGATCTTGCCATCGATGTTGGAGAACTCGGTGTCGGGCATGGGAGTGTCGGCGGGCGTCTGTTCGAGATGCGGCGGGATGGACGACGGCGGTTCGGCGGGAGGAATCACCAGCGCCTGCTTGTTGCGCAAGGAGTAAGCCAGCAGGCGGAAGGGAGCGACCTCGGCGGTCGTATCCATCCAAACTTCCTGCTTGTCTTTATCCTTGTCATTGCCCAGGGGAAGCATGGTGATGACGTGGTCGAACTGCGAGGGCGAAGGAACGTCGGGATCAAGTTTACGGGTGGAATTAATCAGTACCGAAGAGGCGTGCAAGCCCTCGGCTTCCAGCAGCGACGCGAGCAGAGTGTGTTTATCTTTGCAGTCACCGTACTGGTCGTGAAGCACATCCGACGCAGCATGCGGCTGATAACGGCCGACACCTAGTGAGAGGCTTACGTAGCGGAAGTTCTTGGACACGAAGTCGTAGAGAGCTTCGGTCTTCTCCAGATCGGTGTTCAGGCCTTGCGTTAACTCCTGTGCCTTGGCGCGAACTTCGGGCGTGGGCGCGCGGCGGTCTTTTTCTAGGTTCGCGTACCAGCGGCCAACTTGTTCCCAGCTTGCGAAGGTAGTTAATTGGATATCGGGACGGTCATCGTCGGGACGGTGTTTCTTTTTCTGCTTTGCCTTGTCGGAGTCATCTTCTCTCTGCAGGTGAGAACTGGACCAATGATAGATGCGGCGGCCATTGTCTTCCGTGACCTTCGGATCCATCCCCGGTTTGCACTTTAGCTTAAGCGCGCGGCCGGTGGGGACATCCACATCGACTGTTTCGTCGAGCGAGATGTTGCTTTTGTCGAAATCGTAATCAGCCCAGAACTGGTTCGCGGCCAGCGGCGTATGAATCACTGTCACCATGTCATATTCCAGAACTTCGCCGGGACGCAGGCCTGGGACGGTGATGTGTTTCTGCCGGTAGTCGGTGTAAACGGGCGCCTCACGCTCGACCGGAGCGGTCAGGTCCTGCACGGCGTCGTCGCCTGCCTTGACTATGGTGCCATCCTCTTTTAAGACGCGGACGTAAGGGATTTCGACGCGCTCATTGGCAGAGTTGTAACCTTCTTGCAGTTGTCCCCACTGCTGCACGCCCGCTTCGCTTTGCACGCGAATGCGAGCTTTTGTCTCTTTGCGTCCCGTGCCGTCGGCCTCAAAGCGGTAATACGAATGCATCTGCTCGATGACGAAGGATTCTTCCGGATATTTGGAAGCCTTCGCCGGATTCAGAGCGTCCGCGGCTTTTTCTGCGGCGGTCCCGGATGGGGCTACGTCGGCCTTTTTCGATTGGGCGGGCGCCTTGGAATTCTCCGTCGGCGGCGTGGAACCCGGCGGCGTGGCTGACTGTTGAGAATCGGCGGCAACGACGAACAGGCAAGCGCAAGAAATAAGAACAGCGAGGCAACGATTACGCATAATTTAAATTGGGAGGAGTGACTGAATCATTATCCCACGTTGCGGTAAGTCTGGGAGCCGCGGTGCAGTGCCAAAGGTTCGATAGTTTACCATCCTCAGTTATCCTCCGGAGAAAATTTATTTGCATAAAAATACTGTGATTCGGGTCACATTTTTTCTTTCAGAACCGCCAATCCGGAGTAAAATCCGGCTCAGATAGTCTTGCTTCGCCATGATGCGAGGCAGGCGTGACGCATAAAGTAATTGCGCCACGATCTTTCCGTCGGAGGTTCTTGCATGGAAGATCGGGCCCCTGTCGTTTCCGCTACTGACTCGGAACAATCCTCTCCTTCTAACTCTGCCCTTCGTCGACACGAGGGCCGGGGAGCGTGGGTTCTTACAGCCTACGGCATCTCCGGTCTGGCTCTGTTCGGGGTTCTGGCCTACTTTTTTTCGGACTTCATCGCGCATTAGTCCGGGCCCGCAGTAGCGAACGGGCGTGCGCGCTCGCGGAAGCGGTGAATAGTGTGTCTGCTGCGAGCAACCGATCGTTTTGAACTGCGAATCCCTCCCCGCCGATTGCTTCGACTCCGCATGGAACGTGCTACAATGAACGGCCCTTGGTTGTTGCTTCGGCACCGGCACTGAACCCCACGCGACTACGAAACGCACGGAAGAAAATCTGTGGCTAAAACTCCCACCCCCAGCCCGACGCCGATCACCTACGCCGATGCCGGAGTTGACATCAGCCGCGCGAACCGCACCAAGCAGCGCATCAAATATCTCGCGCACAAAACGTTTACCCGGGGCGTGCTCAGCGAGATTGGCGGCTTTGGCGGGCTCTTCGCCATTGACAAGACGAAATATACCGACCCCGTGCTGGTGTCGAGCGTGGATGGGGTGGGCACGAAGTTAAAGATCGCGTTTGAGATGGATTTGCACTCGACCGTCGGGGCCGACCTGGTGAATCACTGCGTCAACGATGTTGCGGTGCAGGGCGCAGCACCGCTTTTTTTCATGGATTACCTGGCGGCCGGTACGCTCGATCCTTCGATTGCGGAAAAGGTTGTGGAGGGCATTGCCGATGCCTGCAAACACAACGGCTGCGCGCTAATTGGCGGCGAAACGGCGGAGATGCCGGGCTTTTATCCGGATGGAGAGTATGACCTGGCGGGCTTCATTGTGGGGGTGGTGGAGCGGGAGAAAATCATTACGGGGAAAGATGTGCAGATCGGCGACATCATCCTGGGGATGCCCTCGAATGGCCTGCACACCAACGGCTACTCGCTGGCGCGCAAACTGTTGTTCGAGGTTGCGCACTACTCGGCGGACACTTATGTGAATGAGGTCAAGAACAAAGTTGGCAACGAATTGATGCGCACCCACAAGAGTTACTGGCCGGCACTGAGAAAGCTAATCGATGGCCAATGTGTTTCGGCACTGGCGCATGTGACGGGCGGCGGCATCACGGAAAATTTGCCGCGCGTGCTGCCCCGCGGAACGGCCGCGGTGATTGAGATGGGGACTTGGCCGGTGCTTCCAATTTTTGAACACTTGCAGCAACTCGGCAACGTGCCTCAGGATGAGATGCTGCGCACCTTCAACATGGGACTGGGCATGCTGCTGGTGGTGCCATCGGCGAAATTCAAGAAGGCGCAGTCGGTGCTGGAGCGCGTCGGCGAAAAGGCCTATACCATTGGCCGCATTGTTAAAGGCGAGCGCAAGGTCACGTACAGCTGACATATTGCTGATTTTTGATTGCTGGTTGCTGATTGCTGATTGGCAGATTTAAGAGCGGGTTTTTCGATCAGCAATCAACAATCAACACTCAACACTCAGCACTCAATACTCGGCAATCAGCAATGCCTCATTCCCTTGGCATACTTCTTTCCGGGCGTGGCTCGAACTTCATTGCTATTGCTGATAGCATTGACGCCGGCCGCATTCCTGATGCCCGGATCTCGGCAGTGATAACCAACAAAGCCGACGCGCCGGGGATCGCAACTGCTCGTCAGCGTGGGTTGAATGCGCTAGCCATTCCTTCTAAGGGCAAGTCGCGCGAGGAGCATGACCGCGAAGTCGTCTCCGCTTTAAAAAAGAATGATGTCGATCTGGTCTGCCTGGCCGGATATATGCGGTTGCTATCGCCTTGGTTCGTGCAACAATTTCCGCGCCGCATTCTTAATATCCATCCCTCGCTATTGCCCGCATTTCCCGGCCTTGAAGCGCAGGAGCAGGCCTTTGCCTACGGAGTAAAAGTCTCCGGCTGCACTGTGCATTTTGTGGACGAGGAACTCGACCATGGCCCGATCATTGTGCAAAAAACTGTCGCCGTGCTCGACAGCGACGACGAACACAAGCTGGCGACGCGCATTCTGGAGCAGGAGCACCTTGCCTACACGGAAGCGATCAACGTCGTGTTGGCCGGAAAATTCAGGATCGTCGGGCGCCGGCTCATCGTTGATGAGAAATCATGAATGAGGGGTCCTGAATGTTGGACGAAAAATGAAGTCAACTTTACTTCGTGCCTTTTGTCATTCTGACGATCGGCAAGAGTTCGCCATTTTCCAGTGAAACTGCCTGGTTCTCGACGGCCACGTATCCTTTCGCTCGGTAGAATGCGACGCCACTTAATGTCGCTCCCATTTCCAGTCGAGTAAAGCCGGCGGCCGTTGCCGCGTCCTCACACTGTTTCAGGATCATCCCTCCAATGCCGCGCCGCGCATAGTTTGGGTGTACGAAGAAGGCTCGAATTTTTGCGGCATCGCGCGCCGGATCGAGTAGCGAATCTTCGCGTCCTGAATACTGATCGCCACCATACAACGTTTTGCGCTTGCTCCAACCACCACAGCCGACGAAGAGGCGGCCTTTTCGCGAGGAGTCTTCTACAACGAAATAGCTCCCGTCGGCAATCAACTGGCTATCGACGCCGTAGACAGTTTTGAGCGCAGCTTCGATCTGGGATAAAGAATAATCTCCCACTTGCAGTCCACGCACCGACGCCTCAATCAGCGGGCGCAGTCGCGGGATGTCGTCTACGTTTGCTTTGCGCACGAGGAACGTCACGGTATTCATAGGCATCAACTTAGGCTGACAACGACCATCAATTTTACTGTTTCTTCTTCATTCTGATTTACTTCCGCATTCTGACTTCTGAACTTCGACATTCCTTATAATGTCTTTTCTCATGTCAACCTTTGCACCTGTCGACGAACAGCTTAACTATCTCAAGAAGGGCTCGGCGGAGATCATTCGCGAGTCCGAACTACGCGCCAAGCTGGAGAAGTCGCGTGCCTCGGGAAAACCGCTGCGGGTGAAACTGGGTATGGACCCGACCGCTCCCGATCTGCACCTGGGGCACACGGTTGTGTTGCGCAAGCTGAAACATTTTCAGGATCTCGGGCACACCGTGATTTTTTTGATTGGCGATTTCACGGGGATGATCGGCGACCCTACGGGACGTTCCGCGACCCGGCCGCCGCTCACTCGCGAACAGGTTGAGCAGAACGCGGAGACCTATAAGGCACAGGTTTTCAAGATTCTCGATCCACAAAAGACCGTCATCGATTTTAACCGCCGCTGGTTCGCGCAGTTCACCGCCGACGATTTCGTGCGGCTCATGGCGAAATACACGGTTTCGCAGATACTGGAGCGAGAGGACTTCCACAAGCGCTTCCAGGCGGAAAAGCCAATTGCTATGCACGAATTGCTTTATCCGCTGGTGCAAGGCTACGACTCGGTCGCACTCGAAGCCGACGTGGAACTTGGCGGTACTGACCAGAAGTTTAATTTGCTGGTGGGCCGCGAACTGCAGCGCGCCTACGGGCAGGAGTCGCAGGTGGTGCTGACCACACCGATTCTCGAAGGCCTCGACGGCGTGCAGAAAATGTCGAAATCGCTGGGCAATGCAATCGGCATTCATGAACCGCCGCTGGAGATGTACGGAAAAATCATGAGCATCTCCGACGAGATGATGTGGCGGTATTACGAATTGCTGACGGACGTGCAGGTTGCGGAAATCGACGAGATGAAGCGAGAGATTCACCCGATGGCGGCGAAAAAAGAATTAGCGCGGAGAATAGTGACGGATTTCCATTCGGCGGAGGCAGCGGCAAAGGCGGCGGAGGATTGGGCAAAGCAGTTTCAGAAGCACGAAGTTCCGGCCGATGTGGACGAGGTGTTGATCGGCCTTTCTGAGATCGGAGGCTATGTGCTTACTGATGGCAGCGGCACGGCAACAGCGAGAGCAGATCGGCTTTTGGTTAGGTGCGGTCTAGCGACCTCCACAACAGACGCGGGCAGAAAGCTGAAGCAAGGCTCGGTGAGAGTCGACGATCATGTGCTAAAGGAGCCGTACTTGTCGCAGACTGCGCCGCCCCCGATGAGGTTGCTCTTAAGGGTTGGCAAACAGATGAAAATCGCAATAGTCAACTGGTGAGCGCCGCTGCTCATGTGGGGACAGCCACTCTCGGCTGTCCGGGCGCGCGAAGCTCGCCTTTCTTTTCTGTCCAGCAAGTGATTCCCAAGTCGGAACAAATTCTGTCCAGCTCCAGCTATGGGAGCGACGGAAGTAAAATCAAAACCTAAAGTCAGAAGCGCGGAGCTTCGCTCCGCGGACAGCCGGGGGCGGCTGTCCCCACAGAAACCTTTTCTGCTACGCTCTCCCCCGCACATGCGGGCGGCTGCCATTTTCGGGCTGGGATGTTCTCCGAAGGATCTCAAGCCTTTTCAGTCTGACCCCGGCGTCGAATGGCGCATGGGCACGCCCTCTTCCGCCGATCAGGCTGATGTCATTTTGCTCTTTGGCGGCGACGGGACCATTCATCGTCATCTTGGTCAATTGGTCAGACTCGGATTGCCAGTGCTGCTCGTGCCTGCGGGCAGTGGGAATGATTTTGCCCGGGCGCTGGGATTGCGGCGCGTGCGCGATTCTCTGGTGGCCTGGAGGAAGTTTTGCGCGGGGGCAGGCAACCTACGCAGCATTGACCTGGGAGTCATTTCTGCCATGGAAAACGCGGGCGGGGGGCCCGCGCCACATGACCGCTATTTCTGTTCGGTGGCGGGAGTTGGGCTCGACGCCGACGTTGCGCGGCGCGCCAATCGGCTACCACGCTGGTTGCGCGGGCACGGGGGATACTTACTTAGTCTGGCTCCAGCGATTTTCTCATTTGCTCCAGTGGCGATGAAAATTCTGACGGTCGAAAATCGGAACGAAACTCCACTGGTTTCCCGCGATCAAAATTCAGACTGGAGCACCCGCAGCCATCAGCCTGCCCTGCTGGCGGCCTTCGCCAATACTCCTCTATATGGCGGCGGAATGCAGATTGCACCTTTGGCTCAGATTGACGACGGCTTGCTCGATGTATGCGTCGTAGGCGCGGTCGCGCCCTTCCGGCTTTTGCGTCTGTTTCCTAGCGTCTATAGCGGCAAACATCTGAAGATTCGCGAAGTCTCCTACTTCCAGGCGACATGGGTGCGGGTCGAAACCGAACATCTCGTCGATGTTTATGCGGATGGAGAATATGTGTGCCGCACCCCGATTGAGGTAAGTGTGCATCGCGCCGCGCTGAAAGTGGTCACTCTTTAGCAGTTCTTGCGAAAATTGTTTTTGCGGCTGCGGTACTGCAGCGGCTGAAGCCGACATTTCTTTGTGTAGCATTTTCGGTACCGCTGAAGCGATGCCCTGATACGAATCGAAGGCTTAAGCTAACTACCTGATGGGGCGCCCGCTGCGCGTCGGCGTGCCCTTTGGCCATTGCCCAATCCCGGTAAGTGCTAAACTTTCTCCATGGCTGAAGGACGCTCGCGCACTCTACTGTGGGTTTTGATTGGCGGAGGAGCTTTTTTTCTCTTCGTGCTGGCTGTATTCACGCTCGTCTACCTCACGCTGCATGCGGGTGGAACCGAAGCCAGCAGCATCACCTCGTTTGGTGACCGCATCGGCGTGGTCGATCTGGATGGAGTCATTCTCTCTCCGCAACCGGTGGTCAGCGAGCTGAAGAAGTTCGGCGAAGACTCTTCGATCAAGGCCATTATTCTGCACGTGAATTCTCCTGGCGGTGGCGTGGCGGCTTCTGAGGAGATTTATCGCGAGGTCAAGCGCATTCGCAGTGAAAAGAAGAAGCGCGTGGTGGTTTCTATTGAGACGGTTGGAGCCAGCGGCGCGTACTATGTGGCGTCGGCGTCGGACAAGATTTACGCCGACTCAGGCAGCATCGTGGGTTCCATTGGCGTGATTGCGCAGTGGGTGAATTACGGCGATCTGCTCAAGTGGGCCAAGCTTAAAGACGTCGTACTCAAGACCGGCGAATTCAAAGATACCGGGAACCCGGCCCGCGATCTTACTCCGGCTGAGCAGGCCTACATGCAATCGCTGATCGATAACATGTTTGGGCAATTCGTAAAGGCGGTGAGCGACGGCCGCGGATTGAAGTACGACGATGTGAAGTCAATCGCCAACGGCAAGGTTTGGACCGGCGAGCAGGCTATGTCGATGAAATTAATCGACGGCGTCGGAGATTTCGAGACTGCGGTGGCGGATACGGCGAAGTCGGTGGGCATCCGCGGCGAGCCCACGCTGGTCCATCCAGAAAAAGATCGCAAGACGCTGATGGATCTTCTTCTCGGAGACGTCTCTCAGTTCCTGCCCGGCCGCGAGAAGATGCTGGAGCAGCAGGTGGGATTCTACTATTTGTGGAAGTAAGGCCAGCCGCATGGTGTCAGCCTGTGCAAGAGCGTATACGTGCCGTAACTTGCATTAACCCCCTGAAATTTGAGAAGGTTATGGATCGTGGGCTGGCGGGACTCGGTCCGCCACGAAGCCGGCCGTCAGGAACCAGGAACGAGAGGGGCATTATGACCAAAGCCGATCTGATCGATGAAGTCTCGCGTCTAGCGGAACTTACGCGCAAGGACAGCGAAGTGATTGTGGAGACGATCTTCGACAGCGTGGTGCGCTCGTTGCGCGCCGGAGACAAGATCGAAATCCGCGGCTTTGGGAGCTTCCGGACGCGTCAGCGCAAACCGCGCGTCGGCCGGAATCCCAAAACTGGCGAGCGCGTGGAAGTTCCGGCGAAGAAAATTCCATTCTTTAAGCCAAGTAAAGAGCTGAAAGATTTGGTGAATGAAGCCGCGGCCGCGCCGCCGGCTCCTGCCCCGCCAGCGACGACAGTGCCTCCCACAGCGTAGGCTTGCGAAGTTCAAACTGTTGTAGAGGCGTTGCTGGCAACGTCTTTTTTCTTTTGCGCGAAACTTTTTTGGACCCTTTCGAACGGACGCTGCTACGCTGCGCGCGGCGGACAGCCGAGGGCGGCTGTCCCCACATAAAGTTTTTACTGCATCGTTCCCAGGTATAAGTCGGCGACTTTCAGAGCGAGAGCCTCGGGATCTACATCGACCCGGTTCGCCAGGACGATGACCGTTAATTGATCGTCGGGGAAGCGCTGAATCGTGGTCCGGAAGCCGATCGTGCTGCCATCGTGGAACATGCGATGGTGTCCCTTGTAGGGATCGAGAAACCAGCCAAAGCCATAGCTAACAACGGGGCGGTCGGCGAACTTCGAGGGTCCGCCGGTGGGTTGCACGGGAGTGAGAGCTGGACGCATCTCTTCTGCGCTCAGCAGCGTGTGCTCACGCAAAGCGCGATCCCATTTCGCCAGGTCATCCAGCGAGGAATAAATCCCACCATCGCCCAATACGGCTGAGGTAGGGCTCTGATCGGTTTCCTGCCAATCGTCTTTATTGTTTTCATTGTTCCTGCTGTAGCCGTAGGCGCGGTGCGGTACTTTGTTTTTTCCGTTCTCGTAAGCCAGGGTGTTCTTCATTTTCAGAGGAGTGAAGATTCTTTCGTGCAGAAAATCGCCAAAGCTCGTGCCCGAAACTTTCTCCACGATCATGGCCAGAACGGCGTAGCCTGAGTTGCTGTATTCCCATTGCGATCCCGCGGCAAACATTCCGCTGATCTGCTGCTCCAGCAGTTGCAAAACGCCAGAATCGTGAATTTGCGGAACCTTTTCGGGAGGATTATCAGGATACTGCTTCATCAGCAGTTCCTCGTAATCGCGCAGGCCCGAAGTGTGGTTGAGCAGATTGCGGACGGTGATGGATTTTCCGTAGGCCGGAAATTCAGGAAAGAATTCCGTGAGATGGTCGTCATAGCGCAACTTGCCATCGCGTGCTAACAGCATGATGGCTGCTGCGGTGAACTGCTTGGTGAAGGATGCGAGACGGAAATTCGTGTGCTCATCGATAGGACGCAGAGTGCGCAGATCGGTGACGCCGTATCCGCGGCGAAAGACGGGCCTGCCGTTGTGCATGACAAGAACTGCGGCACCGGGGGGGGTGTTCGATTTCAGCGCGGCAAAGATGGCGTCGATTTGAGCGCTCGACACGTGGGCACTCGACACCTGGGATGGTGCGGTAACTCCGAAAGAAACTACTGCCAGTGCGAGCAGAGACGCCGCCAATTTTGGTTTCAAACGGAAAGTCCTCGACGCTGAAGCGCCCGCTTCAGCGACAAGATAACGCGAGGAGTTCGCAGAGGCCTGAGTTCACTCATCGCGCATGGGCAAAGGTTTCACGGAGCCGCAATCTGCGCCCTTATAGATTCCCGAGGACGTGCTCGTCCATTCCACCGGCTTGCTGTTCGGACCAACCTGCATTGATCCTGCGAAGTGGACCTTGCCGGTGGCGTGTTCGCCGTCGCTCGAAGAAGACTCCATGGTTATCTTTCCGTTCATCGTTCCGGTGCACATCATCTCTCCGCTCATGCCGTTGGTTTTCTTGACGAGACTGGTGACGCGACAGCCGGGGATCGGCGGAAGGATGGCACTGTACTTGTCAAAATATTGCTGCGTAACGCAGAACTGAGATGTGTGCGCCGCACTGGGGGCGGCATTGCCCGCAGGAGACTGTTGCCACGTTGTCGTGGTCGTCAACTCCCAGAGACCGGCTTTTCTTGTCTGCGCCAGAGCAAACACGGTTAAGGCCAAAAGACAACAGAACAATCCGATCCAACCATGAAACCGTTTCATAAATTTTTCCTCTTGAGGCGCAAAATCCCTTCCGCGCACATTCACTCTACTTGACCGGACGATCAGAGAAAAAGGAGATTCCCGTAATGCGGGGGGCCTAGTATCAAACCGCCGCACCAATGTTGGGCCGGCCCCACCCTCTTGTTACTCCCGAATTCCGGTCACGCCCATCATCCGTCCCGTTCTGCCTTTTTCTGCGCGGTAGGAAAAGAGCAGGTCCGTTCGGCAATGAGTGCAGTGCGGAGACGCTTCGATGCTGTTCGCCGGCACGCCCGCGGCCAGGAGTTGCTGGCGGTTGGCTTCCACCAGATCTAGAAAAATCTTTTTCGGCAGATCGCTGTGGCCGGGAGCACGAGCGCTGAGAAATAGAAGGGGATATTTGTCCCGGATCGGGTCGCTCTCTTTGACCTCCCGGAACAGTTTCGCGGCGTAGGGAAATTGCGATTCAAACTTAAGCCGCACTTCTTCTCCGACCTCATAGCAGCAGTCTTGAATGCCGGGGCCGATTGCGGCTTTGAGGTCGCGAGGGCGCGTGCCAAAGCAGCGATGCATTTCGCCGACGCCTTTCTCAATGATGCGCTGCACAGTTCCGCGCCAGCCGGCGTGAAAGATTCCAACGGCGTGACGCTTAGTGTCGACAAGAATGACGGGAAGACAATCGGCGGTTTGAATTCCCAGGAGCAAGCCGGGAGTGGCGGTGATCAGACCGTCGCCGGAGAGCTGATCTTGTGGCATCGCGTCTACGTGGCGAATGATGTCGGAGTGAATTTGGCGAAGCGTGATCAGCCGGCCGGTTACGAGTTTGCGCGATGCGCGCCGAGTCGAAATTTCTGCTCTCAGTTCCCGCAGAAAAGCGGCGCGGTTTCGCTCGACTGCGGCGCGGGAATCCTCACTCGTGAAGCCGAGATTGAGATCTTGGCTGCCGTACTGGCGGGGAAAGCCCCCGAGTCGGGTGGAGAAGCCGTGGACGAGCCAGGGCAGCCGGCTCAGCTGGTCAGCGCGAAGGATGGTGAGTTTGGTTTTGTTCGGGGCCCGGGTTGGCACATATTTATGTTACAGCAGACTCTGATGGACCTCAGACTCCAGACCTCAGACTTCGGACGTCAGCGACATCAAACCTCACCAATGGCGTCGCGGGCCGACGTCCGAAGTCCGACGCCGCCCTTGAGACGTTTGCCGGTTCCATCCCACTCCGTTATAGTTTTGGGCATGTACCGAGACTTTCACGCTACCGATCGCTGGACGAAGAAGCAGGTGCACTGCCTGTATCAGGCGATCATTGTTGCCATTGCCACGCGCCACGCCGATGCCGTCGATATTAAATTTCTGGTGGATGGACGAACCGTGTGGGTCGCCCTGCCGCATCCGGCGTGGGTGGAATATAAAAAGCGGACCGGGAAGGCCATAACGGATTCGCTGGCGGTGGAAATTGCCGGGCATTATTTGAAGAGCGCGCTCCAGGCGGGGGAAGGCCTGGGGCGCGAGATGTATTCGCTGACGGTGGAAGAGACGCTGGCACATCTGGACGGCGTTGTCGCTGACATGCAGGCGCAACCGGCGTAAAGTTTCGCGGGCGGGGCGCCCGCGCCACGCTCTGTGTCAACAGCCTGGTTGCAGATCCTCTAAATCACCACTGCTTCTTTGTACTCTCCGAAAACGCGCCGCATGGCGTCGGAAATTTCGCCGACCGTCGCGCAGGCCTCGACTGCGGTCAGGATGCGCGGCATGAGGTTGGCACCGGAGCGCGCCGCATCCTCCACACCTGCCAGCGCAGACTTCCACGGACCGGCGTCCCGCTTGGCGCGCAGGGCACGCACGCGTTTTACTTGCTTCGGTTCGAGCGCGGGATCGATGCGCTGAGTGGGGATGGGTTTTTCTTCTTCGACTTCGAAGCGGTTGACTCCTACAACGATGGCGCGCTGGTCATCGACCGCCTGCTGGTATTCGTAGGCTGCGTTTTGAATTTCCTGTTGCACGAAGCCGCGCTCGATGGCTTTCAACATTCCGCCGAGGACTTCGATCTTGCCGAGATACTCAGCTGCGCGCTTCTCGATTTCGTTGGTGAGTGATTCCACGTAATACGAGCCCGCGAGCGGATCGATGGTCTGGGGCGCGCCCGATTCGTAAGCGATGACCTGTTGGGTGCGCAGCGCGATGCGGGCTGCCCGCTCGGTGGGCAGGGCGAGAGCCTCATCGTAAGAATTGGTGTGCAGGGACTGCGTTCCGCCGAGGACGGCCGCCAGGGCCTGAATTGCAGTGCGGACGATATTGTTTTCCGGTTGCTGTGCAGTCAGAGTGGAGCCGGCGGTCTGGGTATGGAAGCGGAGCATCCAGGAGCGCGGATTTTTTGCTTTGAAGTGTTCACGCATGATGCGGGCCCACATGCGGCGCGCGGCGCGGAACTTCGCCACTTCTTCGAGAAAATTGTTGTGGGCATTGAAGAAGAACGAAAGCCGCGGGGCGAACTGATCGACATCCAGTCCGGCGTTGATCGCGGCCTGCACGTAAGCCATACCGTTGCCCAGCGTGAATGCGACTTCCTGCACCGCGGTAGAGCCGGCCTCGCGCATGTGGTAACCGGAAATCGAAATCGTATTCCAGTCGGGCACGTTGTCGTTGGCCCAGGCGAACATGTCGGTTACGACGCGCATCGCCTGTTGCGGCGGATAAATGTAAGTTCCGCGCGCGATGTATTCCTTGAGCACATCATTCTGCACCGTGCCCGAAAGTTTGCGAAGGTCGGCACCCTGGCGGCGCGCGACGGCCACGTAGAGAGCGAGCAGGATCGATCCCGTGGCATTGATGGTCATGGATGTAGAGATCTTGGTCAGGTCGATGCCATCGAAGAGGCGCTGCATGTCTTCGATGGAGTCGATCGCGACCCCGACTTTGCCGACTTCTCCGCTGGCGAGCCGATGATCGGAGTCGAGGCCGATCTGCGTGGGTAAATCGAAGGCTACAGAAAGTCCCGTGGTTCCATTCGCCAGCAAATATTTGTAACGCTTGTTGGATTCCTCGGCGTCGCCCATGCCGGCATACTGCCGCATGGTCCAAAGGCGGCCGCGGTACATCGTGGCTTGGACGCCGCGGGTGAAGGGATATTCGCCGGGATAGCCAACTTCGGTTTCGTAATCAGACCCTTTGAGATCGGTGGGGGTGTACAGCGGGTTAACGGCAATGTGGGAGGAAGTTTCGATGTCTGCGGCGCGGGATTTCAACTTTTCCGACATAGGCTGTCCGCTTATGCTTTTGCGCCCGAAGGTTCAAGGCAAAGCATCCAGAGAGTCATGGGCGCTGACTCTTTCTTCGTACCTTCCAAAACGAACTCATGCCGAACCATGCGAAGGCTAGAGTGAAGCAGACCGTAATGGCAACCCGGCCGGCCGTCGTGTGTCCGGTAGAGTACTTCATATATTCGCGGACTCCGGCAGCGGCGCCGAAGAATGCCATAGCGAGGAATATCGTTCCGGTCACTTCCAGCCACAACTGATGCGCGGCGCGGCCAAAAGAGCGGCCAGTGGTGCGGGCGCCGGTCATCAGTGCACTGAAGGTACGGCTGCGTCCGGCCTGCTGACTGGCGACGCGGGCGACTGCACCGAGCTTTCGTAAGGTAGAAACCTTGTTCACGGCCTCGATTTTAACAGCCTGCGGGGATACAATGGCGCAACGCCGACGACGAACCGTTGGGCGGAATATGGCATCTAAGTTTACAGGCTGGCGATTTAGTCCAGATTTCGTGCGGGGGACAACGTGGATCCACAACTCAAGCAACTGATGAAAGAGCTCGGCGACGCGATCAACGAATCTCTGTCTGATTCCGAGCAGATCTCTGAAGTTGTCTCCCGCATCAAGGAAGGTGGCTACGACATTTTTCTAGTGCTCGAAGCTACCATTGGGGTGAGCAAGCAGGGCGAAAAATCGTCGGATAAAACTTCGCTGGTGACTACTCTTTCCACGAATCCTGAGTTCAAAATCAACGACCAGGACCTGAAATTCCTGAAGTCGCTTCGCATCAAGATTGACGAAGAGAAGCACGACACCGGCAAGTCCGATAAAGACAAGAATAAGTAGGCTGTCGAGATTAGTTTCCGCAAAATAACAGTTACGTCGCCAAGACCTGATCGAGCAACTGCCCCACGGCGCGATCTGCCTCAATAATGGATGAGCGGTGGTCGGCCACTCCGGATAAATCTGTGTTCGCGAATGCGATTCTGCCGAAAGGCGCCGCCCGCAGTACTTCGCCGGGAGCGGGATTGCCGTCTTTGCCGAAAAAGAATCCAGGAGCGGGGCTGAGATAGGCGTGTCCCCAGCGGTTGAGAATGATTCCGGCAATGTCGCGGGCGGAGTCGAAGCCGGAAGGCGCGAACATCTCGGTAAATTGCTGACGAATCTGCCGTTCATAATCGCGGAACGGAGTGGAGAGCAATTCCGCGCGTCCCATGTTGCCTTGTCGTTCGGTGGGCTGGCCAGGATATGGATATAAAACTTTGATGGAGAGTACAGTCGGTGAGTCGGGACCGATGGTGGGCGCGTCGGCGCCGCAGAGCGCCAACTTGCGCACCTGCATGTAACTTCCCAGTCCCTCGAACCATTGGCAGCCGGAGATTCCTAGTTTGTAGAGGAAGCGCCAGTTGCGCACGGCGACGTTGGCCATCATGCACGGAGCGCGATAGAACTGGCTGTAAGCCGCGACCCGGTCGGCCGGGAGATCGCGCACGATCTGGCGAGTTGTCCAGCTGCCGCCCGCCATTACCAGCGAGCGCGCTCGAAGGCGATACGTCTTTCCACCGCGCGTGTAGGCGACGGTGACGAACTCAGATTTTGCGGGATCGCCGTCCTGCTTCACATCGCCATGCTTCACCCAGACGGCAGTCGACTCGAGACGAACACGCGCCGCCGCGCCGGCGCGATCAAGCGCGGCAAAGCTTACGGCATTGCGGCATACGTCTTGTAACGATGCGTCGCCCGCGATCGATTCCGGAATCAGCGTCTTCGTAATCAAACGCGCGATGCCACCGTTGCCGTCGGGAAACATTTGCGTGCCGGTCTCGTCGCTGATGTCGAGCGGATGCAGCATGTCGGCCGCGTACGCGGTGTAGGCTGAGAGCGCGTCGGGGCCGAGTCCATAGCCTCCACCTTCGCCGGGTGACAAGAATGTGCGGATGGTTTCGCGGCTGATTCCATGGCGCTCGATCATGTAGTCTTCGAGCGTGATGGTGTCGAGGCGCCGTGAAATGGCGTCGCCGGAATACTCTGGGGCGTGGGCGCCGGAGTCGCCAGCGGACTGATATTTCATCAACTCTTCGCGTGCCTTCGCGGAAACCGGCGCCTGGCCGGACTGGCTGCCCCATGGGTCCGTGAGCCACAACCCGCGCGGCTGGCCGAATTTGGCTCCGAAGTAGGTTGCGCTCGGCGCCGAGCCTAGATAAGGCGTGCGGCTGAGCCGCATCTCCGGCGCGGAGCTGCCCCATTTCTGGTATTCGAGGCGCGGGGTTTTCAGTCCGATGGATTCGTAGAACCGCGCGATGAAGCTGTGCGGATAGGGAACAGGAAAGAACGCCGAGCCCTGATGCGCCGTCAAGCGGTGACCGTCTACGAGAAATTCGTTGCGCTTGGCTTCGCCACCGAAAATCGGATGGTTGTCGAGCACCAGGCAGGTCTTATGCTGACCCGTCTGCCGCTGAAAAATCAGCGCGGCCGCCAGTCCGCTGATGCCGCCGCCGACCACCACGCAATCGTAGGTTTCGCCGGTATCGATGACGCTGGCAGGAAGGCTCTCGAACACGGCATCGCGAATCTGGTGTCCCGCTTCCGTCACCTGGAGCGTGTTGCCGTTGGAGTTGGCGTAGTCGCCAAGGCCTCCGTAGCCGGTCCAGTCGTCTTCATTTAAGCGCGCACTGCCGGGGCTTGCGCTGGTTGGACGTGCGCCGGCGCGCGTTGCCAGCAGATCCGCTGGCGACGCGGCATTGAGCAGCAGAGTTCCGGAGGCCAGCAAGGTGGCATTCAGAAAATCCCGGCGAGTTATGGGTTGTTCCATCCCCAGGAGTTTGTCGGGCCGGGGATTTT
The DNA here is from genome assembly GCA_003132445.1 of Acidobacteriaceae bacterium. Lineage (GTDB taxonomy): Bacteria > Acidobacteriota > Terriglobia > Terriglobales > Acidobacteriaceae > Sulfotelmatobacter. Next base: position 50,089 of record PKXU01000101.1, read on the forward strand.
CCGAGCTCGCAAACGACGGCCCCGGCCGTTTCAACCCGAAGATCGAGTTTCCTGGCATTCGCGTGCACTGGTCCCGCAAATGCAGCATTATACGGACTGGGGGCTCTAACGGAACCGTTAGCAACCCTGCGGTGCTGTGCTACCATCTACTGTTTTCTTTTCGTATCTGCCGAGCAGAAAGCAAGATTCCGGCGGGTGAGCGCCGGAACGGAATCTGAGGGATGGAATGAAAGATACTCTCGGGGTTCTTTTGGCAGGCGGCGCCGGAGAACGACTCTATCCTCTGACTCGGGACCGAGCCAAGCCCGCGGTTACCTTCGGCGGCATCTATCGCATCATCGACGTTACGCTTTCCAATTGCCTGAATTCCGATTTGCGCCGCGTTTACATTCTCACTCAGTACAAGGCGCTATCGCTCAACCGCCACATCCGCGAGGGCTGGAATATTCTGGGGCGCGAGGTGGGTGAGTTCGTAGAAGTTCTACCGCCCATGAAGCGGGTGAGCGACCAGTGGTACCAGGGCACGGCCGACGCGGTTTACCAGAATATTTATTCCATCGGCTCGGAGCAGCCGAAGCACGTGCTGATTCTTTCCGGCGATCACATCTACAAGATGGACTACGGCAAGATGATGAAGCAGCATCAGGATTCGGCAGCTGATATTACTCTGGCGACCATACAGATCGATCCCGAAGAGACTTTCCGCTTCGGCGTAGTGGATGTGGACAAAGATGGCTGCATCAGAGGCTTCGAGGAGAAGCCCAAAGAGACTGCGCTGCGCTCACCCATTAATCCGGTAAAGGTTGCGGGGTCGATGGGCATTTATCTCTTTAATGCTGACGTGCTCATTCCGGTGCTGCTCAAAGACGCGGAGAATCCGCAGTCGAGCCACGATTTCGGAAAAGATATTCTGCCCAAGATGGTCGACGATTACCGCGTCTACGCCTACGATTTCGTCGATGAAAATAAAAAGGAAGCGCTCTACTGGCGGGATGTGGGCACGCTTGAGGCCTACTACGAAGCCAACATGGACATCGTTTCGGTGTCGCCTATTTTTAATTTGTACGACGAGCAGTGGCCGATTCGCACCCACCAGCGGCAATATCCGCCGGCGAAATTTGTTTTTGCGGAATCCGGGCGCACGGGTACGGCGCTCGACTCGATCGTCTCCAACGGATGCATCGTTTCTGGTGGGGTGGTGAAAAACTCAATTCTTTCGCCGGATGTGCGTGTGAATTCTTATACGGAAGTGGACGATTCGATTTTGTTCTCGCACGTGAGCGTGGGGCGGCGTTGCCGCATCCGCAAAGCCATTCTCGACCGCGATGTGCATATTCCCGAAGGCACGACGATTGGCTATGATGCCGAGGCCGACCGCCAGCGTTATTTCGTGACTGAGAGCGGCATAACCGTAGTGACACGCGACTATTCGCTGTTTGAGAATCCCGTCACCGTGGATTACTTCACCAGCGAATAATCGCGATTGCAGGCCGCTCCGAAACAAGACTTCGGGCGTGTATCAACGAGAAAGTTCCTTTGGCGACGACTCGAGTCCAGTGGTTTCCTTGGCTCCGGCGCTGATATGCTTTCCCTTCGTTCGGAGGAAAGCTTATGTCCCGGAAGGCATTTTCCGCGATTTTTCTGTTGCTCACTTCGCTTGCGGCCCAAACTCAAAACCCACGCCACTCATTCAACTTTGACGATGCCGCGTCACTCCATAGCGCAACAGCCGTTGCAGTTTCGCCCGACGGCAAAAGTGTTCTCTACCGCGTAAGGTTTGGCGGCGCGAAGGGGCCCGACAACACAGAGTGGCGCTTGATTTCGACTGCTGGCGGCGAATCCCGCAACCTGAATCTTCCCGACAAATTCCATCCGGTGGGATTCACGCGAGAAGGTAACGCGCTGTATGGCGTGTATGAAGCGAACAAGACGCCGCAGCTTGCCACCATGGCGCTTGCGCCCGCCAACACTCCAGCCGCGGCGGCAGCCACGCCGGTTCCACTTACAGCACTGCCCAGGGGTATTCATTCTCCGGTGATTTCTCCGGACGGCACGCATTACGCGGTCCTGGCCGATCCGCGGCTGCCGGATCCGCTGGCCGAAGTGCACACCGTTATCGAAGATCCGCCCACGAGCCTTTATGTCATCAACGTGGACGGTTCTGGCGGGACTTGGTGGTGTTCGACATTAAAAGATATTGCGGAGGTTGCCTGGTCGCACGACGGCACCTCGATCGCGGTTTTGTCGCAAACCCGAAAGATAGGATTTCATTATGTGCGCTCGTTCATCGACGTATGCAGCGCGACGGGTTCGCGGCATGTGGCTACTCTCGACGACGCAACCAGCGGGATCGGCTGGATCAATGGGGACAAGGAACTGGCATTCCTGAGCACAACCTCACCGGTGTTGACGCCGGACCATGTCTGGACTGTCCCGGCCGCTGGTGGAACTCCGACCGATCGCACGCCGAAACTCGAGGGCAGCGCGCAGCAGTTCTCCGTAGATGCGAAAGGAAATGCTTGGACGATCGTGGCACGCGGCGTCAGGTCTGAAGTCGACGCTTTTCAGAATGATTCGTTGGTTCCCATATATCAGTGGCCCGATGGGACAATCAGTAATGGTCCGGTCTCGCCGCAGATCGCTTCCGGGCCTGAAGTGCAAGCCTTTACGGTTGCCGATCCACAACACGCCTCCAATGTGGCCATCGCGCAGGATAAAACCCTGCAGCGGATTACCAAAGAAGGCGACGATCAGCTGGCGAAGGTTGCATTGGGCGATGTGCGCCCAGTTCACTGGACCAGCAAGGAAGGCATTGCGCTGGAAGGCATCGTTACGTTTCCAGCGGATTACCAGGCTGGCCGGAGTTACCCATTTATGGTGCTACCTCACGGAGGGCCGGAAGCGAACGACTCGCTGCGGCTCGATATATTCTCCAGAACATTTGCCGGCATGGGATATATCGTTTTGCAGCCGGAATATCGCGGCTCAACCGGTTACGGGACGGACTTCCTGAATGCGATTTACCAGCACTTTGGAGATCGCGCTTATCGCGACGTGGATAGCGCGACCGACTATGCGATTGCGCAAGGCTGGGCTGATCCCAATCGGCTGACCATATTCGGTTGGAGCGCTGGCGGCTTCATGACCTCCTGGACAGTGACTCAGACGCATCGCTACAAAGCCGCCATTGAGGGCGCGGGCATTACCGACTGGCTCAGCTTCATGTGGACCAGCGATCTTCAGCAGATCGACTACGACGCTCGCTGGCCCGACAAAGATCCGGAAGCGTTTCTGATATTTTCCGCCGTCATGCATTCGGAGAGCGTGACCACACCGCTGCTCATCCTGCATGGCGCAGCCGACGAGCGCGTCCCCACGTATCAGGGGCGAGAACTGTTTGAAGTGCTGGCGGCGCGCGGCAAGACTACCCGCATGGTCACCTATCCCGGTTCGCCGCACTTCCCTACGCTATGGGAGCAGCGGCAGGACGTATTTCGCGAAATTGCCGCCTGGCTGGCACACTACAATCCGTGATTGCGTAGCGCCGTTCGAGCTTGGGAACGGCGAAGGCTCTATCTGTCTTCCATTTCTTCCATTCTCCAGCGACTACGTCTTTGCCAGGTATTTTCCCACCGTATCTGCACAGGCTTCGATGAAGTCCCGCTCCGATTTATCGAATGCCCGAGAAAAATAGCTTTCGATGTCGAGCTCGCCCGCGAGTTTGTTTTTAACGATGATAGGGACGACAATTTCGCTTTTCACCAGCGGTGATCCGGCAAGATAGCGCGGATCTTTGGAGACATCGTCGACAACTACGGTCTGTCCCGTGCTGGCCGCGGCGCCGCAAAGTCCAGTGTTGAGAGGGATGCGAGCGTTGGGTGTAAAGCTGCCGACGTAAGGTCCGACCAGCAAAACGCCGGAATCGGTGGGATCGACGAGATAAAAACCGACCCAGTTGTAACGCGCCATTTTCTCGTGAAGACGCTGAGCGATATGTTCCATCACGGAGTTTGCGGTGGCGGCGGTGGAAGCAAAATCGTGAAATTCCGTGAGCAGTTCTTCCTGGATCGGCATCATAAGTTTGGCCCTTGGACTCGTATTGACCCCTCGTACTGACATTGCCACTTACACTCGTTTGATGTCGGATCGTTTTGTATGCGCGCACCCGGCTTGTGAGAGTTTCTAAAACTCGATTTCGTTCTGATCCTCGTGAACGTACGCGGAGTCAGGCGTTTGCACTGAAATGAGGACAGTTCCATGCCTAATCAGAACAGTGTGGCTGGGAGCGACGCACACGGCGGCGTGATTGCAATCACAGCGCCGGGCGTACCTCTGCCGGGATTATGAAAATGAAATTCAATTTCATTTAGACCGGTGATGAGATTGCGAACTATACGAAAGCAGTCCCCTGGGAAAGGCAAGCGCTAATATGCGGGGCATCAAGACTGTCATGTCCACCCTGTTGCTGAGAGTTGGGGCATGTCTAATGCTGGCGGTGTGGCCAATCGCGGTTTGGGCGGCAGCCAACGGCAGCATCGTGGGAACGTTGACCGATCCGACCGGTGCGGTGGTTTCTGGCGCGACGATTACGCTGGTGAATACCGCTCTGCGATCGGAATATAAGACGATTTCGAATGGACAAGGCTTTTATTCGTTCCCCAATCTTCCGGTTGGACACTACGGCCTGACCATTGCCGCACCTGGGTTCAGGACTCAGATGAAAGCCGACGTGGCAGTCGATACCGACGCGGCGCTCCGAGTCGACGGCGTGCTCGAACTGGAACGGCGATCGGAGAGCGTAACCGTGGAAGCCGGCGGAACGGCGACCGAGGCGCAAGTGGAAACGGCGGCGACGCACTTGGGTGAACTTGTGACTGCGACGCAGATGACGGCGCTTCCTCTAAACGGCCGAAGTTATACCGACCTCCTGCCGATCCAGCCCGGAGTCGCTCCAGTGTCTACGCTGTTACCCAATTCCGTGATTATGGCGGGAGTGACCGGAACGATTTCGCCGTCAGGCGATTTGAATCCAGGGAATCTATCGATTGCGGGGCAGCGAGAATCGTCGAACGGGTTTCTGGTGGACGGCATTGATGTGCAGGAACATATGAATGGCGGCACGTCGATTATCGCGAACCTCGATTCGATTGAAGAGTTTCGCGTGCTCACCAGTAATTTCGATCCGGAGTATGGGAATTATAACGGCGGCATGGTCACCGTGATCACCAAGTCGGGAAGCGATTCCTTCCACGGCAACGCATTTGAATTTTTGCGCAATACGAATCTGGATGCCCGCGGTTACTTTGACCCTACCCGGCCTGCGTTTCGACAAAATCAATTCGGCGGCACGCTGGGTGGTCCGCTCAAACATCAGAAAGTTTATTTCTTTACAGATTATCAGGGGACAGCGACCGACCAGGGACTGGAAACGGGATTGATTTCAGTTCCATCCCAACCAGAACGCACGGGCAACCTTACCGACCTGGCGAGTTCATTAACGGGGCGAGTGAGCGGAACCTCGCTGGCGGAGTTGCTTTCTCAGAAACTGGGTTACGGAGTGTCGGCCGGAGAAGCTTATTACACGCCCGGATGTGCAGCCAGTTCGTCCTGTGTATTTCCGAACGCGATGATTCCGCGGAGCGCATGGTCGTCGCCGGCCGTGGATCTGCTGCCATACATTCCTTCACCCAACAACGGCGCCGATCAATTCTCGACTTCGGCCTACGCACAGACCGTGCGGGATGATAAGACTGCCGGCAGGATCGATGCTAATAGCCGCTGGGGGCAAACGACCGCATATTATTTCTTCGATCATTACCGACTTGATAATCCATATCCGCAACAACAAGGAGGCGCCAGCATACCTGGCTTCGACGCGCTGACTTACGGATCGGCGCAACTGGTGAGCATCGGCGATACCAAAGCTTTCGGTACCGGGACCGTCAACGAATTTCATGTGGGCTATCTGCGCAACGCGAATGTAATTGGACAGCCTCGTGGAGGCTTGGGGATCAGCTTGGCAGCGCAAGGCTTCGTGAGCAGTTCGGGGACGCCGGGATTCACGGTTCAAGCGCCGCAATTTGAAGGCGTGGAGAATATTGTTTTCCCGTCGTTCGTCATGGGAGTTCCGATTACCAACGAAACTCAAATCAATAACACCGGATATTTGAGCGACACGGTCGCAAAGGTATTGGGAACGCACACTCTAAAGTTGGGCACCCAATTTCATGCCGATCAGGTGAACGAGCATCCGAACGCTACCTTTAACGGCACCTTCAACATTGATGGAACCGAAACTGGCTCTGCCTTCGCCGATTTCCTGATCGGCGTGCCCAGCAATTTCACGCAATCGTCAGGACAGCCTTTTTATCTGCGCAGTCGATATGAAGGCTTGTTTGCGCAGGACAGTTGGCGGGCGCGAAGGGATTTGACCATCAACGCCGGACTGCGCTGGGACTACATCATGCCTTTCTGGGAGAAGTACAACCAGATCCAGACCATCATTCCCGGAAGGCAATCGGTGCTCTATCCGGGAGCGCCGCCGGGGCTGGTGGTACCCGGCGATCCTGGAATTCCGAGCACGATTTCGCCCGCGAAGGGTAGAAATTTTGCCCCGCGCATGGGAGTCGCGTACTCCCCGGAGTTTGATCGCGGAGTTCTGAGAGCGCTTTTCGGAGACGGTGGGAAGAGCAGCGTACGGGCCAGTTATGGAATTTTCTATACGGCGTTTCCAGGGCTTTCAACTGGGGTTATGTATGCCGTGCCACCATTCGGTTACACCTACCTCAGTCCCCAGTTGCCTTTATTGGCGACGCCCTTCGTCAATGCAGGTGACGGAGGGCAAAATGCGAATCCGTTTCCCTTTGCCTTTCCACCTCACAACGTTTCAGTGAAGAATCCCGATACGGCATTCGATTGGGCGAACGTACCCCGCATTGCCGGCGACCCTTACTTTTATTACCGCAATACCGTTCCCTACACGGAAAATTACATGCTGTCGTTCGAACGGCAGATCGCGACGAACACGCTGCTGACCGTGAGCTACGCGGGGAATGAGGGCCATCACCTGCTCGGGGTGGTGTCGAGTAATCCTGCGGATCAGGCGCTTTGCCTCAGCCTGAGCCAGCCCAGTGAGGTGGCGCCCGGCAGCCCAACCTGCGGACCTTTCGCCGAAGATGCCGTCATCACCAGCAGAGCCGGGCAGGTCTATCGCGGAACGCGAGTTGGGTTGGGGCCAAGTTATGGAGAAGTGACCGCTCAAAAGACAATTGCGAATTCGAGTTATAACGCTCTGGAAACAAATCTGCGCTACGTGGGGAAGCGGTCGGATTTCTTGCTGGGCTATACCTACGGCAAATCGCTTGACCTAGGTTCGAATATAGGCGAACAGCTGAATCCCCTGAACCTGGCGGCAACCCGCGCGATTTCGGCCTGGGATATGAGACACAACTTTGTTGCGAGCTATAACCTCGGATTGCCGTTTGATTTGCTTTTGAAGCGTTCGGACCGCTGGACCAGCGGTTGGAGCATTGCGGGCACCACTCGTTTCAGCACCGGTTTTCCCGTGACCCTGTATGACGACTCCGACAATTCGCTGCTGGGAACGTTGGGCAACGGCATCAACAACTCACTCCTCGATACACCGGCCTATCACGCGGCGCCCCTCGATATCAATACCAATCCCAGGAATGGTCGACCGGAGTTTAACAATTCACCGGCCGCATTTACGACCGAGACGCTCGGCGAGTTGGGAAATGTGCCGCGCCGATTTTTCTATGGTCCGGGAATCGAGAACTTTGACATGACCCTCACCAAGCTGGTGAAAGTCACCGAATCGAAAGCGCTTGAATTCCGTCTGGAAGCATTCAACGTGTTCAATCACGCCCAGTTTTATGGGCCCGGGTCCGTGGACGGCGAAGTCAATAACGATCCACATTTTGGACAGGTCATCGGCGCGGCCTCCCCGCGCCTGATCCAGCTTGCAGCGAAATTCAACTTCTAAGTCTTCCTGGGCCGGGTTTTCTCCCGGGTCTGGAGCCGGTATCTGTCTCTGGTGGGAACGCTGGTCGAAGTGAAGAAGTCGCGTACCACATTCCCATCCCATGCCTAATCAGAACAGTGTGGCAGGGAGCGACGCACACGGCGGCGTGATTGCAATCACAGCGCCGGGCGTGCGTATGATCAATATTGAGCAGTGAAGCTTTTCCATTTCGGGCAAACTGGGTCCTTAAATCAGTATTGAACAATGAATCCCATTTCGAGCAGACTCTGTCCTTTAGTGCATCGCTTCCATGAGGCGAGCATTGATTTCGGAAAACAGGTAGCCGACCATCACTTTGGTGTTATTCGAATTTGCTTTGCCAGAGCACTGCCGCTCGGCGGCGATTCAGGGAGCGCAGTAATGCCAGCTAAATCTCGAATGCGATTTTTTTCATTCTCTGTCTTATTTGTTTTCGCCGCGCTGGCTCTCGCTCCAGCACAGGCTGCTCAGCCGGCGGCCGACAAAAATCCCCAATCGACGATGACCTCCGCTCCTGCAGCGGCTTCGGCCGATGCCTCCCAGTACGTGGGAGTGGAGACCTGCAAGACCTGTCATGAAGAGATTTACAACGCCTGGGAGAAGACGCCGCACTGGAAAACCACGCTGAACACAAAGGGCGGTCCGGCGCTCCAGGGTTGCGAGGGCTGTCACGGCCCGGGTGCGGAGCACGTGGCCGGCGGCGGCGACACGAGCAAGATATTCAATCCCGCGAAGCACTCGGCCAAAGAGGTTGACGCCAAGTGCCTGACCTGTCACGCGGGAGCGCACCCGAACTTTGACCGCTCGCCCCACGCCAAGGCGAAGGTCAGCTGTATCAGCTGCCACAGCGTTCATCAGAGCAAGGAAGAAAACCTGCTGAAGGCTGCGCAGCCTACGCTCTGCTTCCAGTGCCACTCCGACACTAAGCCGGCGTTCAATATGCCGTTCCACCACAAGGTGAACGAAGGCTTGATCAAGTGCAGCGATTGCCACGACGTGCACGGCACCTTCCTAGCCAACAACGTGAAGTCCACGGCCGACCAGAACGCGATCTGCACCAAGTGCCACACCGAGACGCGCGGGCCGTTCGTCTATGAACACGTCGCGGTCAAGGCCGAGGGGTGTCTGGGATGCCACACTCCGCACGGTTCCCAGAACGCCCGCCTGCTGAACATGCCGGCCATCAACCCGCTCTGCAACCAGTGCCACAGCGGCGTAGCTGCCAACACGGTTCACGGAATGGGCGCGGGGTCGTCGGAAATCATAACTTGTACGAACTGCCATACCTATATTCATGGCTCGAACATGAATGCGGCGTTCCTCAGGTAGGAGTCATGGATTGCAACGCGCCTGGAGAATTGCGGAGACGCGGCCGTGTTTCGATTGCGCGCAGGGATTCAAGGTCTCGAGGAGCAATGTTTTTCAAGTGAGGCTTTCAATATGATGAACCCAGGATGGATTTCCCGGCTGTTGAGTGAAAAGCATTCTCTTGCGGCGGCCCGATGCATTGTCGGGGGCATGGCCGCAGCCATTCTGGGCTTGACGGCGGGCACTGCCGTCGCGCAGATTCCAATATTTGTGTCTCACCAGACCGCTCCGGACGGCTACACGCTTCATGAGTCTATCGATCTGGGCGGACATGTGGCCAATATCGACGGCAGCGGTGCCATGTACGACACTCTGGTCAACCAGCAGTCCGGTCCGCGCATATTGGGCGAGACCTTTGAGCTGCGCGCGCTGCCGCACACGAAGAACACCCTCGTCGATTACTTGAAAGCCTTTACCAGCGGGCTCGGCGGCGATCCGTACAACGTTGCCAAGCTGGACTTTTCCAAGGGCAAGCTCTACGACTTCTCCGGCTTGTTCCGCCGCGACCGCCANNCGCGGCGCCGACGGGTTCCTACGCGTGGCCGCAGGTGACGCAGTCGCCGTTTATGTTCAACACGGTGCGCCGCATGACGGACACCAAACTTACACTGCTTCCGCTGTCGAAGGTGACCTTCCGCGTCGGCTACTCGCAGAACGTCTTCCAGGGTCCGAGCCAGTCGCCCAGCGGTTATCAGGTTGCCGGCTCCTACGACCTGCTGCTCCAGGAGTATCAGCGCAACAGCACTGATGACTGGACGGGATCGGTCGAGTGGAAGCCCGTATCGCGGACCCGGTTGACCTATGAAGAGCAGGTCACTCACTACAAGGGCGATTCCTCTTTCAGCATGGCGCCCCAGTATTTCAACCTGCAGGAAGCGGACGGAAACAGGGTCGCAGTGCTCCAGAACTACGACAATCCGATCAACAAGCCGGTCGGCATCACCTGCAACGCCGGCGTTGGAGCCGCCTCAATTTACCCGGCGCAGACTCCGAACGGTCTACCCATCGTCGATCCGGCGTGTAATGTGATTACCAGCTATTCGCGTTCCCAGCCAACCCGCGAAATCTTCCCGACGGAAATCTTCCGGTTACAAAGCTCCAGCATCAAGAACGTTACGATGAACGGCAACGTTCGCTACACCTACGCGAACACGAGCCTGCCGAACTACTACGACGACTTCCAGGGTCTGGCGGGAACGAGCCGCGAAATCACGTATGCCGGCAACGCCCGCGCCAATCGGGAAGCGATCGCCGCCGACTACGGCGTCACTTGGCAGGCGCTGAAAAAGCTCAGCATCTCCGACCAGATCGACTACTCGAATGTGCACCAGCCGGGAGTTGCCAACATTACGAGTCTAACCACCGTGACTTCCGCAACCCCGAACATCAATAGCGCGACCTTAACCCCCACGGTGATCAACACTCCGATCAACCCGGCCACGGACAAGCCAACTTCTACGTTTGAAGGCAGTCCGAGCGTCGCTACGCCGCAGTTTGATTTCTTCGGCCAGAAGTTCATCACGAACAACCTCACAGCGGCGTACGACCTTACGGATCGCACCACGTTCACGCTCACCTATCACTACCAGCAGCACACCATCGGCGAAGGTGCCGCGAACACCACGGGATACCTGTCCGGTATCTCCAACTACACCATCAACGAGAACGGCGGTACCTTCGGCATCAATGTGCAGCCGGCGAACAACTGGAACATCAACGGTTCGGTCGAGGTTCTGTACGCCGACAATGTCCTCACCCCGGTCGCACCCCGCGAGCTTCAGCATTACAGAATTCACACCACTTACCGGCCGAAGACCTGGGCGACGTTCTCCGGCGCGTACAATGACCTCGAGCGCCACAACAATACGAACAATACAGGCACAGCGTCCGTTGATGGCCCGCTCCAGCACGTCGATCATAGCCGCATAGTGAGTTTGAACGCCGACTTGATGCCGAACGAGCACTACGGGTTCGACATCAGCTATGCCTACAGCGACGTGTACACGGCGACCAACATCTGCTTCCTGGGCCAGGCCGCAAGCACCACCATACCGGGCGCCGCGACGCTCACCGGCACGGCTTGCCCGTCTCCGGCTCCCCGCACGGGATCGGGGGCTCCTTATAATTTTGGTCCGGCTAAGGACTTCATGAACGCTCCAACGCAGTACGCGTCAGTGGCCTTGGCTCTTTCGCCGATCGACAAGTTCCACGCCAACATCGGCTACCGCCTAAACTTGGTCAACGGCAGCCGCTTTTTCAACGATCCGCGCGATGTGAACGGATCGCTGGTCTCTAACTACCAGACGCCTTTTGTGAATCTCTCCTATGCGATGCGAAAGAATCTGATCTGGAAGGGCGAGTATAACTACTTCGGCTACGGCGAGGGTGGTCCTTCGGGAGCACAGTATTGCAATACCTCTAGCACGCTCCCGACGCTGACTAGCCCGGCTCTGGTCGTGCCCTGCAGCACGCTGCCAAATACTGCGATGAGCGGTCCGGCCTACGGGTTCACCGCTCCTCGGAACTTCCATGCAAACAACATAACCGTTGGAGCGCATTACGAGTTCTAAAAACATCCGTTAGCCTTCAGCTTTTCGTGTGGAGTGCGCAGTTGCTAGCTTCCACAAGAACGAGCTGAAGGCTAACAGCCTTTTTCGGTACAGGCCAAAGCCCCCGTATTCTGTATTACTTCTTTTCGGCGTCGTCGCCTTTGCTCCAGGCCAGGCTCCTCAGCAGGTTTCATCAGCGAACTGCAGCAAATATTGGCGGCAGTTTCACGAATGTTGCCGGCAGCGTGCCGCAGTTCAATATTCTGCAGCCTCTCGGTACGGCCGAATACACTTTTGTACAGCCCGTGGTCCGCTTAAGCGTCGATCTAGGCCACAAACTGGCATGGAACAATGGCTGGAATTATTACCAATACAACGAGGGCTCATTTGTCGGGCCGACCGCTCCCCGCTACTTTCATGCCAACACCCTCACCGAGTCATTGCGTTATGCATTCTGAACCGCCAAGGTCTAGTTGAGACCTTGGCTCCATGCAAAACCGCTAGCCAAAACTCATCGCTTCCGCGCCCACTGCTACAATGCCCTGTTTCATCCTCAGGCTGCCATAAGCCGAACTTCAATGCCTACAATCTCGTACTGTCTTGTGGATAGTGCATTTTGGCGGCGTGAGTGCCTGTAAGGTGTCTCCAGCAGTCTGAGGAAGAGGCAGCGCCCAGGCCGCAGTCTCAAGGTTTAGCAGATTTCCGGGGAGTACAAGTGGAAGACGTCCAGGTCGTCGCGATGCTGGTCCGGCGCTGTATTGCCGGAGACGCTGCCGCCTGGGAGGAAATCGTGCAGACCTATCATCGCCGTATCTACAACATCTGCTATCGTTTCGCCGGATCGGCCGACGACGCCCAGGACCTAAGCCAGGAAGTTTTCATCAAGATGTATCGAACCCTATCGAGTTACGACCACACCAAGGGAGCATTCGTGACTTGGGTTACGACCATTACCCGCAATCTGCTGGTCGACCATTTTCGGAAGACCAAGCAAGATCGGATGACCGATTCCATGGATACCCCCGCCTCCGAGCGAGAGGATGCCCAGCCGCTTAGCGAGCAGATTCCAGACCACTCTCCGACTCCAGACGCGCGGGCCCGTAGCCGTGAGGTCGGCGAGGTGGTGCATGTGGCCTTGGGCAAACTTTCCCCGGAGCTTCGGGAGGCAGTGATTCTAAGGGACTTACAAGATATGGACTATCGTGAAATTGCTACTGTTTTGAAAGTACCGGAGGGCACCGTGAAATCAAGAATAAACCGCGGCCGCGCGGAACTTGCGCGCCTGTTACAACGTACCTATAGGCAGGTGATGTGATGCCAGACCACACCAGTAACGGAATGCAGTGCAACGAGTTCGATCTCCTGCTCTCCGACGCCATGGATGGCGTCCTGAGTGGTTCCGGACTCGAGCGCTTCCAGACCCATGCCCAAGCTTGCAAGGTGTGTGGGCCGCTGCTCGCTGAAGCTGAGGCGGGCCGCAACTGGCTGAAAGGTCTCACGGAGGTGGAGCCTCCAGCCAGTCTGGTCACGAATATCCTGGCATCCACAACGGGCGTTGACACCCAGCGCCTGCGAGTCACAGCGCGTTCTCCGCAACCGCGGGTTTCGTGGTGGGAGCATATGCAGGCAGTGTTATCGGAGTCGTTGTTCGAGCCGATTTGGGCCATGGTTCGCCAGCCGCGCTTTGCCATGTCGTTCGGTATGGCATTCTTCGCGCTGTCGGTGGGCCTGACCGTAGCCGGCGTGAAACCCACCGACCTGCGGCAGATCAGCCTGCGGCCGTCTGCGATCCGGCATACCTACTATGCCACCCAGGCCCGGGTGGTGCATTATTACGAGAATGTCCGAATCGTTTACGAAGTCGAGTCGCGCGTGCGCGAGATCAAACGCAACGTCGCGCCCGCCGAACCCGGTCCGAGGGAATCTCGGCCGGCCAAACCAAAAGACGACAAGAACGACACAACACAACAGCCCGAGCAGAAGCAGGAGCGCAATTACAGCCAGACCGATAACCAACTGATTCTGGCCAGCGCTCCTGTGGTTCCATCTCCGTCCCTCCCTCTTTGCGATCTGCCTGTAGTGTCGGTGACCACTGACAGGAGGTTCGTATGAACTGCGCTAACCACAGCGATACCGCTGCCGTGGCCTTCTGCCGCACGTGCGGCAAGCCACTCTGTAACCAGTGCACACGCGACGTACGCGGCGTGATCTATTGCGAGTCATGCCTGGCGGCGCGGATGGAAGGCGCTGTTCCCGCTGCGGGATTTGTTCCGTCGCAAACGCCGCCACCGACCGGATATCAACAATTCATGGATCAAGGCCTGGGTGTGAAAGTAAAACCCGGCCCAACCACCGGTCCCAACCCGGCTGTAGCCGGGATGCTGGCCGCATTTTTTCCCATCGGTGTGGGAGCCGTGTATGCCGGCCAATATGCCAAGGGCCTGTCGCATCTCGTGATTGCGGTGCTGATGATCATCGGTGTCAGTTCCGACGATCTTCCCTGGCAACTAAAGACGCTGATTGGTATTTCGATGGGATTTTTCTACGTTTACCAGATCATCGATGCGGTACGCAGCGCGAAAGCGATTCAGATGGGCGAACCCGCTCCTGATCCATTTGGATTGGCGCAGAGCTTTGGCGCCGGCGAGAAACTGGAAGGCACCAAAGTGCCGGCTGGCGCCGCGATCCTTATCGGTCTCGGCGTGCTCTTTCTGTTGCACACGGCTGGACTATTCGAATTTGGCCTGGATCGCTTCTGGCCGCTCATTCTGATTTTTCTAGGCGTCTGGCTTTTCGCCAAGCAGTGGGGACTGATCGGCGGCGTTCGCGTCGGTTGCCAGTGCGAACACTGCCGCACCCGCAAGCTTATGGGTCCGGCAATGCTGGTCACGTTAGGCATACTGTTTCTGCTCGACAGCGTTTCTCGCATCGGTTTCGGCAGAACCTGGCCCGCCATTCTGCTGGTGATTGGCGTCGTGAAACTGATGCAGAGCAACGCCTCTTCCAGTGGACACATCGGGCCATTGCCGCCCTCGGCATCGTCGGGCTTGCCTCCTAACACTCCGCCTCCGCCAGCAGTGCAGAGCACCGTTCCGAGCGCGGAGCCACCTTCGTCTGGCGAGGTGAAAAATGTCTAACCCAGTCATCGTTCCAGGGGTTCCAACTCCAGGTGTCCCACCGGTTGTTCCTCCGCTACCACGGCGCCACCGTTCCCTGGCCGGACCCGTTGTCCTGATTATCGTGGGTACGATTTGCTTGATGGCCACGATGCATGTGTTATCCGTGGGACGGTTGGCGCATCTGTTCGCGAATTACTGGCCCCTGCTCCTCATCCTTTGGGGTGTGATCAAACTGGTGGAGCATCAGAGGGCGCAGCGGGAAGGGTATCGCGCTTCCGGGATCGGCGTTGGCGGAGTGGTACTAGTCGTGGCCATTATATTCTGGGGCCTCGTCGCGACCCAACTCGAGCACGTCAACTGGTCTGGCCTGCACGATCAATTCAACTTCGACGACAACGACTTTGGCGAGATCTTTGGCCAAACCTACAACTTTAACGATAATCTGCAGCAGGATTTTCCCGCCGGAGCCAGCCTCAAGATCATTGACAACCACGGCGCGGTGAGCGTCCATGCCGCCGACGACAACAAGATCACTGTGGTTGTACGCAAGAAGGTCGGTGCCGACAATCAAAGCGACGCCGATAAATATAACGACGAAACACGGCCTAACATTACCGCAATCGGCGGGCTGGTTACGCTTGACGCCAAAACGGAGGCTGCTGGAGATCATCCCGTCGAGAGCGATCTCGATATTTCGGTGCCGCGCAAAGTTCAGGTATCCATCATTTCGCGCCGCGGGGACGTGAACCTTTCGGGCCGCGACGCCGGCGTGGATATTTCGGCGCAGCATTCCGACACCTCAATCGATGACGTGAATGGGAATGTGAAAGTCAGTCAGGAAAAAGGTTCGGTAAAAATTGAACAGATCACCGGCGACGTGCACGTTGAAGGCCGCGTCAACGAAGTTTCCGTGGCCGATGTGAAAGGCGGAGTACAGCTGGACGGCGAATTTCAGGAGAGCATCAAGCTGGCGCGAATTGCGAAGAATGTGATTTTTAAATCTTCGCGCACCGATATGGAGTTTTCTCACATCGAAGGCACGCTTGATCTGGACTCCGATGAACTTCACGCCGAACAGATCACGGGGCCTCTGCACTTAACGACACGCTCGAAGAACATTCGCCTTGAACAAGTTTCCGGCGACGTCCGGTTGCAGGATGACAATGGCGCGATCGAAGTAGGAATGCGCACGCTGGGCAATGTGCAGATCGACAACCGCAATGGCGATGTTCAGTTAAGTCTTCCCGACAAGGCTGGCTTCCGCCTGGATGCGCACACGCGCGATGGCGAGATTCAGTCGGATTTCGCGGAAGTAAAAGTAAACAACGACGAGCACGAATCTAGAGCCAGCGGCAGCGTCGGCAATGGCTCGTCGCATATCGTGCTCAATAACGAACATGACGGAATCGAGATTCGCAGGGCTCCGGTGAACGGCGGACCAAAAGAAGGAGTGTCCGGCGGAGTCACGGGCGGAGTGCCGGGATCAAAGCAGTCGAAGTCCGGCAAATCCCTGCCCGAACCAAAACAGAAAGTCGAACCGACCGAAAACTGATGAAAAGAGTGTATCCGGAGTTTAAGGCTGCACCAATGAACGGCCTTGGCGCCGCGAAATCTTGAGACCGGCGAACCGCGTCAGTCCGCAGCAGCTCAGTTTTCTTCTTGTGCTATTTTTCTTCTGCACCAATTTTCTTTTGCACCAGTTCTTCCACCTGGGCCAATACTTCATCTTCGCTCAACGCCGAAGAATTAATTACCACCGCATCTTTAGCCGCCACCAGCGGAGACGCCGCTCGCGTGCGATCACGATGGTCGCGCTCGCGCAATTCCGCGGCCACGTTCGCAGACACATCACCTTTGATTTTCTGCTGCGCCATGCGTCGCTGTTCGCGTACTACTGGATCGGCATCCAGAAAGATTTTCAAGTCCGCGTCGGGAAAAACTTCGGTTCCAATGTCGCGACCCTCCATCACCACGCCACCACCCGCGCCTAACTCGCGCTGGCGCGCCACCATCCACTCCCGCACCTTAGGATGAATCGACACCCGCGAAGCTCCCTCCGACACATCGCGTTCGCGAATCCGGGCCGACACGTCGCGTCCGTCGAGCAGGGTACGATTTCCGCCAATCGTAGGCTCAAGCTGAATGCGCGCATTTTGCGCCAGCTTCACGAGCGTAGCTTCGTCATCGAAGGAAGCATCTTTGTCGATGGCCTTCAGCGCCAGCGCGCGATACATCGCTCCGCTTTCCAGGTTCACATATCCCAATTTGCGCGCCAGCCGCGAAGCGATCGTGCTCTTTCCCGCTCCCGCCGGCCCGTCAATTGCGATGGTCAGCTTGCGGGAGGGTTGTTGTTCTTTTGATCTATCATTCATGCGAAGCTACAGATTGTACACGGTGGCATGCGAACCTCAGGAACACGGTTCCTCCGAGCCTTAGAAAGGTTTTAGATGTTGTGGGAAGAAGGTTTGGGAAGGGCACAGCTTCAGCCGTGCCGTAAAACAGGCACCCGACGCGGATTTAGCCGCTGAGGTTTGGTTTTGCTCGTGTGGCGCCAGGTTTCAATTCCATTATAAAGAGCGAAACCCCGCTGAGCTTTCAGCCGCCAGTTAATCATAGCTCCGCGCACATCAGACGGATAGTGTGTTTCCAGTCCGCACCTGTTCCGCCGTCCATCCCATTTCCCGCAGCTTCCGAATGCTCAACGAATCATGCCGCTTCGCCAGCCGCAGTCCGTTAGAATCTCGCACCAGATCGCAGTGATAATAATTCGGCGGATTTAGACCAAGCGCCCGAAATAAAAGAATTTGCCTCGCCGTTGACTTCAACAGATCTGCTCCGCGAACCACCTCCGTGATCCGCATCGCCGCATCATCGACGACTACAGCCAACTGGTAGGCCGGAACATCGTCGCGGCGCCAGACAATGAAGTCCCCGAAATCTTTTCCGGCAATCATGCACTGAGGTCCAAGATGCAAGTCAGTAAAACAAATCTCCTCCCCATCCGGCACCCGAAAGCGCCAATTCATCCCGGCTGGCTCGGAATGCGCTGATAGATCAACTGAACATGTGGAGACAGCCGCCTCGTCTGTCTCGCGATAGCCTGCCCTGAGCGAGTCGAAGGGGCGAAGCCCAGCGGCCCCGAAAATTGGCGGCCGACACCGCCCCGAATATACCGGCTCATCATGCAAATCGTTCGGAGCCCCGACCGCTTGCGCCACATCTTTCCGCGAACAAGTACACGGGTAGATCATCCCGCGTTCATATAGTTTGTTCCATGCTTCCCGATAATGCCCGCGCCGCTCGCTTTGAGTATAAGGACCAAGCGGGCCGCCGCAATCCGGGCCCTCGCTCCATTCAATTCCTAGCCATCTCAAATCTTCCATCATCGCCTGCACAAACTCGGGCCGGCATCGTTGCGAATCCAAGTCTTCATTGCGAAAAATCAATTGCCCGCCATGTTGGATCGCGCGCTGTGCGGCGATCCAAAACGTGCGCGCATGGCCCAGATGCAACAACCCTGTCGGCGAAGGCGCAAGACGACCGCGATAAGGATTGACATTAGAAGTGCCAGACATGCGAGATAGCCAGGAATCCTGAAGAAAAAATTATCGTCCGGCATTCCGCGGCACTGGAACCGCCGCAACCTTCTCCGGCGTAATGTGTAGCATCGATCGCCCGTTCACCATCACAAAGCTCAACTCTCGCGCCGCCAGCAGCGCATTCACCGCATCCTTGACTTTGGATCGCGCAATGAAGTTGCCAAAGAAAATCTCCAGGTCTGCTTGCTCGATCGCGATCACCGAGTCCAGATATTTCGAGAGCAACGCGCTGAGCGCTTCCAGCACCGACAATCCCACTCCTTCCTTTACCGCGTCCGGCGCCCAGCGATAGAGTACGTCCCACACTGAACCCTCTGAGGGCTTGTAATCGACGCGGGTAATGCGCAGCTTTGACCACAACTCACCCAGCGCGTCGTCGAGAGCCGGAAACGAGACGCTTCCCCCCAGCACTTCTTGCATCTTCTGCTTCGAGATCGGACCGTCGCGCGTGATCAACTCAAACGCATCACAGGCCAGTGCCGAATAAGGAGACCGCGACCCGGGCCGCGGCGCCAGCTTCGGATTGCGCTCTCCTACGAGCGCATAAAAATACGGAAACGCCGATGCGGATACGAGGAATCCATTGTTCTCGTCGAATAGATTAGCCTCAAAAGCCGTGCGCTCGCGCAGCAGTCGTACCATCAACTCCGTCGCCTCGGCTGCACGCGGGTCTTTGAAAGCATGCTGCCATTCCGGTAACCGATCTTCTGACCCGACGAAAGCACCAATGAAGGTCGGAACGAGCAGCGGCGGCCGCTTCGGAAACATCAGGCAGAAGCCAACATCCTCTAGAAAGGTCCGTGCCTGCTCGATCGTCCGAATGGGTTTGCCATCCAGTCGCCACTTCTCGCGCCGCGATTGTTGCAGTTCCTGGTCAGTCATAAGTAGCTGCGAGCTACGAGCCATGAGCTGCGAGCAAGGCAACGCTCAAAACTCGAGACTCGAAACTCAAAGCTCAAAGCTAGATTCTCTTAAACGCCTTCTGGATATCCTTCACAGAATACCGCAGCACCACCGGTCTTCCATGCGGGCACGCATAGGGATGGTCGGTTTTGGACAACTCCGCGAGCAGCCAAGCCATTTTGTTTTGCTCCAGCGGCATGTTCACTTTGATGGCGGCGTGACAAGCGATCGACGCTGCGATCCGAGCTCGAATCTTTTCCAGATTCAACGACTGTTCTTCGCGCGAGAACTGATCCAGTAACTCGTGCAACATATGTTCCACCGCCGACGCGTCCACGCCAGCCGGCGCGACCTTTACTGCCACGCTGCGCGCGCCGAAAGGTTCCGCTTCAAATCCGTTGTAGTGCAGTTCGTCGGAAATTTCGGCAAATACCGCCTGCTGCGCCGGAGACAGCTCCAGAACAATCGGCATCAGCAGCCGCTGACTCTCCACTTTCTGCGCAGCCCGCTGCTTCAGCACTTGTTCAAATAACACGCGCTCGTGGGCAACGTGCTGATCGACAATCCATAAACCATCTTCGTTCACCGCCAGAATGAACGAATTCCGAATCTGTCCCAGCGGCTTCAAGGTGTTCAAAGAAGAGAGGTCGTCGTCGCCGAGTTCTTCTTTGGTTGAGTCCAGCGCCGGTGCACAACCATTATCCGGAATCGCTTCCAGCCCGCGCGCGACTGGGATCGCCGCGTTTGCCTCGACGGCGATTCCGCCTTCAAACTGAAATCGCCGGGAAATGGGCGGAACCACCGGCGCCTGCAATTCGAATCCTCCATATGCTGAAGGATCATAGGGCGCCCCATCGCCTGCCCTGAGCTTGTCGAAAGGTCTCGCGCCATTTGCGAGAGCTGAATCCCCTTGAAAGTCCGTGCCCGACGCCGGTTCCCACGCCCGCGCCCCCGGAGTCAAGTCCGGCGTCATCGCTCCTGGAGTTAACGATGCGCTCGCCGTCGCATGCGCTCGAATCTCCGTCACAAACTGCGGCACAGGGCGTGCCTTTATCAGTGCCGCTCGCACCGAATCGCGTACAAAATCGTGCATCACGCTTTGCTGCCGGAAACGTACTTCCGTTTTAGAGGGATGCACATTTACGTCCACTTCTTCCGCCGGCAACTCCAAAAACAGCAAGACCACCGGATACACCGTTGGCGGAATAATGTTTCGATAAGCCTCGGTCAGCGCGTGCTGTACCAGCCGATCGCGAATCGTGCGTCCGTTCACAAAGATGAAAATTGAATTCCGATTCAGCTTCTGAATCTCGGGCTTCGAAACAAATCCGTGAATCCGCATCTCGCCAAAGGATTCTGTGGGGCGGGCGCCCGGCCCGCCTTCGGCCTCGTCCTCCTCTTCTTCTTCCTTGCGCCGCCACGGCGGCGGCTGCGGCAACCCAACGCGTTCCAGCGCCTGCCGCGAGGCCACTGGAATCAATTGATCCAGAGTTTCTTTACCGAATACCTGATAGACACGCTCGCTGTAACCCGCTACCGGGGGCGCGACCAGCAGGGCATTCGTCGCCGAGTGCAACTCAAAGTGTTTTTCCGGATGCGCCAGCGCGTAGTGTGTGACCAGCGACGCAATGTGCGACAACTCGGTCGATTCCGCCTTAAGAAATTTCTTGCGCGCCGGAGTATTAAAAAAAAGATCGCGCACAGTAATCGAGGTTCCCAGCGGCAGCCCTGCCTCTTCGACCCTCGCCATCTTTCCTCCGTTAATTTCAACCACGGTCCCTGCTGCTTCTTCTTCCGCCCGCGTCTCCAGCCGAAGTCGTGACACCGATGCGATCGAAGGCAGCGCCTCTCCGCGAAAACCCAGCGTAGCCACGCTTAAGAGATCTTCGGCATTCTTGATTTTCGAGGTTGCATGCCTCTCAAACGCGAGCATGGCATCGTCGCGCACCATGCCGCATCCGTTGTCGGTAATCTGAATCAGCTTCTTCCCACCCGCCTCCACGCTAATCTTGATGCGCGTCGCTCCGGCGTCCAGCGAATTCTCCAGCATCTCTTTCACTACAGAAGCGGGCCGCTCCACCACTTCGCCGGCGGCGATCTGGTTGGCAACGGTCTCCGAGAGTACGTGGATTCGTCCCATGGAAAGTTCTTAGTTCTAGGCTCTCAAGTGCAATGGCGAGGAGCAAAGGTCAGTTTCGCAGATGAGGGAAGAAAAACAAAGCAGGTCAGACCCTCCGTGCCGAAAGACCTGCGTTGCTACACAGACTTGTCGTCATTCATCATTTCGGCTGCGATTTCAGCCATGCCTTCAGCTCTCGCGTTCAGCCGATACCAGAGGACGATCGTCGCGAGGGAAAATACAAAAATGATGGTCGATACTGCATTGATTTCTGGAGTGATGCCCCGCCGTAACCGCCCCCAGATTTCCAGCGGCAGGGTGTTATCGCGGCCGATCAGGAAGAAGCTGACGGCAATTTCGTCCATGGAGAGCGTAAAAATTAAGAGCGCCGCACCGATGATCGGCAGCTTTAGATTCGGCACCGTGATGCGCCAGAATGTTTGCCAGTAGTTTGCTCCCAAATCGAGCGACGCTTCTTCCTGGGCGCGATCCAGCTTTTGCAGCCCGGCGAAAACTTCGGTCGTTGCCACGGAAATTAAAGCCGTGCCGTGTCCCAGGACAATCGTCATCAGACTGAGTCGTACGCCAGTCATATTGAATAACATGAGCAGCGAGAGGCCCGTTATGATTCCGGGCAAGATTAGCGGCAGCAATACGAGTCTGCGAAATAAGGCTTTGCCGGGAAATTTCGCCCGGTCGAGCGCGAGTGCCGCCGGGATGCCGAAGATCAATGAGATCGCCATCGCCGCAAACGCTACCTGCAAACTGTTGAGAAACGAATCCCAGATCGCGCCATCCGTGAACAACAGGCGATACCAATCGAGCGTGAGATGGCGCGGCGGGAATCCCCCCACTCCCTCTCCGTTGAATGAGTAAACAATCAAGACTGCAATGGGAAGATATAAAAATGAGAACACAGCCGCCACATAGAAAAGCAGCCAGCGCGAACTGGGAACAATTCCGCTTGAGCTGCTGGGACTCACGAGAAACTCCATTTCTTTTCCAGGCGTTCGGAAACGAATAGCAGGCTCACCACGATTATTAGCATGCCCAGTGAAATGGCCGCTCCCAGCGGCCAGTTGTAGGCCGCGCCGAACAAGCTGACCACAATATTTGAAATCATGATGCCGCTCGGCCCGCCCAGCAGAAGCGGCGCCAGAAAATCCCCCAGGCTCAAGACGAAAGCGAACGTTGCCCCGGCAACCACGCCGGGAATCGACAAGGGAAAAATCACCTTCCAAAACGTCTGCGTCGGCGTTGCGCCGAGGTCATGCGAGGCCTCGACGAGGTTACGCGGTATATGCTCCAGCGCAGCGTAGATGGGAAGTACCGCGAAGGGTGTGTAGATATGCGTGAGCGTGAGCACCACGGCAAACGGACTGTAGAGAAGAAAATCTAACGGATGTCTGGTCAAGTGAACATACTGCAGCAGCGTGTTAAGCACTCCCTCGGAGCCGAGAATCGTTTTCCAAGCATACGCTCGCACCAGATAACTGACCCATAACGGAATAATCACCAACTGATACAACAGATCTTTTCTCGGGCCCGCATAGAACGACAGAAAATAAGCCAGGGGATAACCGAGCATTAGAGAAAATATCGTCACCCGTGCGGCAATCCACATGGAGCGCAGCAGCGTCTGCCAGTAAGTGGTCTTCACTACCAGTTCTTTGTAGTTATCGAGATTCCATGAATGCAAGATTGTCTGCGACGGCGTTACCGACCAAAAGCTGTAGCAGAACATCAGAAAATAAGGCACCAGCAGAAACGCCGTAACCCAAACCAGCGGCGGTAGGGTGACGATCAGTTTGTAAGTTCGGGAGAACATCACTTCCTTTCGCGGGACTCGCGCACCGGGACCACGTCGAGCGGAGAAAATTCGAGCTCTACTTCATTTTTCACTACAAGTCCGGCGGCCGTTCGCGCGAGCAAAACAAGTCCATCGACGCATGCGACGCGAACCAGTTCTGTTGCACCATGAAAGGCCTGATGCACGACTCGACCACGAGTGCGGACGCCTTGATTTTTCTCGGGGCTTTTCTCGGGCGCATTTCCGGCGAGCCGTACATGCTCAGGCCGTAAAGAAAAAAGAGCTGGACCTCCGGGGGCTTGAGTGGGCCACGACAGAGACGCGCATCGCGCGATGCCTCCGCGCACCTCACCCTTCAGCAAATTCGTGTGTCCTATGAACTGCGCGACATAAGCGGTCGCTGGCCGGCTGTAAATCTCGCGCGGCGTCGCGATTTGTTCCAAATCCCCAAAACGCAAGAGAGCAATGCGGTCCGACATTACCATTGCCTCTTCCTGGTCGTGGGTTACAAAAACGAACGCAATGCCGACCTCGCGTTGCAGCGATTTCAATTCCACTTGCATCTGTCGGCGCAGATTCGCATCGAGAGCCGAGAGCGGCTCATCCAGCAGCAGAAGCCGTGGCCGGTTTACGAGCGCGCGAGCCAGTGCAACCCGCTGCTGCTGTCCTCCGCTAATTTTCGAGGGTTTCGCTTTCGCGTAGGCAGTCATCTTTACTTTGTCGAGTGCTTCCGCCACTCGCTGTGCAATCTCCGCCGCAGGCCGCTTCGCTACGCGCAATCCGTACGCCACGTTTTGCTCCACCGTGAGATGCGGAAACAAAGCATAGGACTGAAACACCGTGTTGACACGCCGCCGGTAAGGTGGCTGAAGATCGAGCCTCAGCGTTCCCATCCAAACTTCGCCCGAACTCGCAGTCTCGAATCCGGCGATGATCCGCAACAGAGTTGTTTTTCCTGAACCGCTCTCTCCGAGGACGGTCAAGAATTCTCCCTCGGCAATGTCCAACGAAACATTCCGCAGCACCGCGTTGCCACCGAAGGTCTTGGCGACATTCTTTATGCTTAGCAGGATTGGTTTCGTGTCGGGTGGGGTGCGCGCGGTTGGCGCAACAGCGGGAGTAGGCGGGGATGCCATGAGGCGTTCAGAATATCAGTTGGTGCGGCGCCTATTGCGCAGCCTTTACATCGTTCCAAATCTCGGTGTACTTGGCGCGGCGCGGCACATTCTGCCAGAAATAGAGTCGCTTCTGGTAGTTTTCCACGTCATCAAGATGCAGCGCCTTCACTTCATCCGGCGACATGAATTGTGCCGCCTGAGGATTCGCGGGAACATAGTGAGTCTTGTCGGTCACCAGTTTCTGCGTTTTGGCTTCTACCATATACTCGAGAAATTTGTACGCCAGTTCCTTGTTCTCACTCCCGGCCGTGATCATCAGATGATCGATCCAGCCCGTGGTATTTTCCTTCGGAATCGTCTCTCCCACGGGGAAATTCGCTTTCTTCAGATCGGCGGTGTTGAGCGGCCATCCCATCGCGATAACGATTTCGTGGCTCTCGAATAAATTTGTTAGCTCTCCGCCGGTCGCCCACATCTTGCGAACGTTGGGCTTCAACTCCAGCAATTTCTTCTTCACTGCCTCCAGTTGTTCGTCGCTCAAGTTATACAGTTGTGATGGAGGTTTATCGTATCCGAGGACTTGCGCCGCCATGTAGACGGTCGATAAATCGTCCCACACCGAAACCTTCCCTCTGTACTTCGGGTCCCAGAGAACGTCCCAGGAGTCCGGCGGTTGCGCAAAAACAGTTGTGTCGTAAATGATGGGATCCGGGCCCCACATAAACGGAACGCCATATATGTGGCCGTTCGCGCGCACCAGGGGAAGGGAAGTAAGCTGCGGTGAAAGTTGGCTGTAACTGGGGATTTTCGAAAGGTCGATCGGCGCCGCCAATTCTGCGCTCGCGATCGAGGTTGCTACATCGCTTGACGGCGAAATTACGTCGTAATTTCCAGCGCTGCCGCCGCGCAGCTTGGCCATGAGCTCATCGCTCGACCCCATGTAGGAAGCCGAAACTTTGCAATGGTTCTGCTCCTCGAAAGTTTTGATGAATGAGGGATCGGCATAACCTTCCCACACCAGAAGGTTAAGCGTGGGCGTCTTCTTCGAACAAGAATCTAGGCACAGAACCGCCATCAGTAGTGATAACAACCGTACTGTGCTTTGCCGGGTCATTTTCTTCTTCATTCTTTGCCTCAAAACGGCCGGTGCCCCACATCGCCCGGCATCTCCGCTGCTAGAACGTAGGCGGAGTGTTGATCCATAAAACCAGAGTTTCCTTGCGCCCGGGATTCTTCCAGCGATGCGGCGTCGCGCTTTCAAAGTAAAAACTGTCGCCCGGTTTCAATCGATATTCTTCTCCGGCCACGGCGATTTCGAGGTCTCCGCGCAGCACATAGATGAACTCTTCGCCCTCGTGAGTATAAGCATCTCCACTGCCTGCTTCCGGGGCAATGCGAAACAAATGCGGCTCCATCACCGTGTTGCCCCAGGCCAGTAATTCCATGCGCACGCCGGATCCCGCTTCCAGAACTTTGCGCTCGGAAGGCCGCACCTGACGCCGGTTGGCCTCCGAGGCATCGAAAAAATCGAGAATGTTAGTTTTGTAAAACTTCGCCAGTTTGCGGAGAGTTCCGACCGAACCGCTCATTTGTGAACGTTCCAGCGCGCTTAAAAATCCCACGGAAATGCCCACTTGTTTTGCCACTTGCGCCAGCGAAAGCCGGCGTCGCGCCCGCAGTTGCCGCAGATGGCCTCCAATCGCGCCTGCATTTCCCTCCGACGCCGGGCGCATCTTGCCCTCGCGCTTCAATAGCTGAACAATCGCGGCTGCATTCAACCCGCGCACTTTGCGTAGAAAACGCGCCCGCTTCAGCAGTTTGACGTCTTCCGCCGTGTAGAGACGGTACTTACTTTCGGTGCGGCGCGGGCGCGCCAGCCCCAGGCTTTCCCAGGAGCGAATTACCGACGGGGATACGCCCACCAGCCGCGCCACATCTCCGATTTTCAAGTAAGGTTCAACCACGGTCACTCGTGTCATCGCCACAATGCGGCGGGAGTTCGATCAGAAATTTCTATGGGAGAGACGTGTTTTTTTCTCCTTGACAGCTCGCGTCCCTGTTCTCTAACCTTGCGGGATTATAGCAAGGTTGTGGTCGAGTACAAGCTGTCGCTTTCAAACAAAAACAACGCTTTCTGAGATGCCTGGAGTCCCCATGCTCTGTCTGCGACCCCGCTCGTCGAAGCCGTCCCAGTGTGCCGCCAATCGTCCAGCACATTTCCTCGCACATTGTCCCGTACATNNACATCTGAAAACCGGATGCTTGACGGTCATCCTCTGTATCTCGCTCTGTATCTCGCTTTCAACGTTCTTGTCGGCGCAAGGCACCGGCGGCCGCATTCTAGGGCGCATCGCCGATCCCACCGGCGCCGTTTTGTCCGGAGTGAAAGTCACGGCCACTGACGACGCCACCGGCGTCGCTCACAACGTCTTGAGCAATGACAGCGGCGATTATGTCTTGCCCGATCTGCCTGTCGGTACTTATTCGCTCAGTTACGATCTGAAGGGATTCAAGAACCTCGTTCGCCACAACATCACACTCGATGTCAATCAAGTCATCACTTTGAATACGACCATGCAGGTGGGGCAGGCGCAGGAAGTTGTCGACGTCACTTCCGAAGCGCCTCTGGTCGACACCACCAGCACACAACTCGGCGCCGTGGTCAACAACCGTTCCGTGAACGAACTTCCTCTCAACGCGCGCGACACTTATCAATTTTTGCAGTTGCAGCCGGGAGTTCAGTCGCAGCTGGGTTCGAGCGGCGGAACTTTCTATGGCAGCGACGATGCCGGAGCAGTGTCGGTCAATGGTGGACGCGGTCGCGCCAACAACTTCAGCGTCAACGGCGGCGACGCCAACGATCAGTTTGCCAACCTGCCGACGATTCAGCCCACCCCGGACGCGATCGAAGAATTTCGCGTCATCAGCAACACCTTCGACGCTGAATATGGCCGCAACTCGGGCGCCGTGGTTAACGTGATCACTAAATCCGGCACGAACCAGTTCCATGGGGACGTTTATGAATATTTCCGCAACACGGTGTTGAATGCGCAAGGCTTTTTCAACACAATCAAACCGCAGGAAAATCAGAATCAATTTGGGGGAACTTTCGGAGGACCACTGCGGAAGGATCGCACCTTTTTCTTCGCGTCGTATGAAGGCCGGCGAGTGCGTCAAGGCATCTCTGGGCAAACTGTGGCCGTGCCCAGTCCAGCCGAAAGAACGGGAGACTTTTCAGCCGGGACACCCTTCTCAGGCGGAATTTCCGACCAGTTTGCGACGCAGGCGCTCGACGGGCGTCCAGGTTGCGACGCAGCCTTGGGTCTTGCGCCAGGCGGAATCAGCAGCGCTTATGTGAACGGCGACTACAGCTCGCAGAATCCTCTGCCGTGGTCCACCGTTTTTCCTACGAACGTCATCCCAGCCAACTGCCAGGATCCGGTGGCGGTCGACATGCTCCGCTTCGTGCCGCTTGCGAATCGAGCGGACGGCGTGACCTATCAGGCCGTGCCGGTCAGCGCCGACACTCAGAATCAGTTCACCTTCCGCTTCGACCATCATATTAATCAGCGGCAGAGTTTCAGCTTTTACTACTACTTCACCAACGACACGAATTTCCAGCCCTTCTACGATTTCCAGGCATCCGGCGCCAATATTCCTGGATTCGGCGCGAATGTAGGCTCCCGCTACCAGCAGTTCAATCCCAGCCATACCTGGACCATTACCAATTCGCTGATCAATGAAGCTCGCTTCACCTATATGCGTGAAGGCCAGTTGACCTTCCAGCATCCGCAGACAACCAATATTCTCCAGGACTCTTGCGCCTCGCCCGCAGCCCAGGCAGTTTGCTTCAACGGTACTTCAGATTCCAACAGCGGGCCTAATTCAATCGTGGGACAGTTGGGTACGAGCCCGCAGTACGGTATTACGAACGGCTTACCCGCGAACCGGCAAGGCGTTCCTTTCATCGGCGTTTCGGGCGGCTTCGCCATCGGCAACGGATGGGAAGGTGAACTGCCGCAGGTCGGCAATTCGTTCATGTGGACGGACAGTCTGACGTGGGTCAAAGCAACTCACACTATGAAGTTCGGCGCGGATATACGCCGTGATCGCTTTGACCAAACTCTTTACTATAACGTGAACGGCGATTTCACTTTCAACAGCACCACCGAAAATTCTGTCTTGTTCGACGACAATTATCCCGGGTATCTGCTGGGCTTGGATGATAGCTACACTCAGGGGTCGGCCCAGCGGGAAGATATACGCAACACGGGCGTCTATCTATTTGCCCAGGACAGCTGGAAAATTAAACCGTCGCTGACCCTGAATTATGGACTTCGCTGGGAATTGGACACACCTCTCGCCGATGCCCTGCACCATGTTCAGACTTTCCGTCCGGGCCAGAACTCGACAGTTTATCCCTGTGTCCTGACCGCCGCTGAACAGGCTAGCCTCGGCGCCAGCGATTGCACGGCCGCCGGAGTACAACCCACGGGCCTGGTGGTTCCCGGGGACGCTGGCGTTCCCGCCGGACTCACTCAGACTTATTACAAAGCCTTGGCTCCGCGCATCGGTCTTGCTTACAGCCCCAACAGCAAAACGACGATCCGTACCGGTTGGGGTTTGTTCTACAACCCCATGGAGCAACTGGTTCTCGAACAGTTCGGCGCCGAACCTCCCTTCGGCGGCAGCACATACCTGCCCGCCACCTTCCTCAATACTCCTTTCATTTCGCAAACCGGAAGCGTCAGCCCCAATCCGTTTAACGGGATACTGAGTCCCAAGCCCGGCACTCCGCAAGACTGGGCTTCTTTTCGTCCCATGCTCTTGTACGGGGATTTTCAACCTCATATGCGCACTCAGTACACTGCGCAATATAACTTGAATATAGAAAGAGAGCTGGCGCGGAATCTCGTTTTGCAAGTCGGTTATGTTGGTTCGCAGGGACACCGGCTGCTAGCTTCCCATGACATCGATGCCGCGAATCCGCAAACTTGCCTGGATATCATTGCCCTCGCCAACAACAACCCGGGCAGCGTGACATCCTACGGTTCTTCGGCGAGTTGCGGCCCGTTTCTCGAAGATAACCAGTACACGGTCACACTCCCCGCTTCGAACGGTGCTGTTCTGCCCAACGGGTTTCATCTACCCGCAGGCGGCACGGTTCAGGCCGCAGGACAAACGCTTAACTTTGTTGGACTGCGTCCCTACTCTTCGCCTAGTTGCAATCCTCTGACTGGCGGCCCGGGCAACGGATGTCCGGCGGACGGCGTTCCAGTGTTCACCAATATTTTCGCCGAAGACACGATCGCTCCTTCTTCCTATAATTCACTTCAGGCGAGCATCGAAAAGCGCTTCTCGCATGGCCTGCAGTTGCAGGCTGCCTACACCTTCAGCAAGTCGCTGGACTGGGCCTCCAGCTTTGAAGAAACCGTCAATCCTTTCGATTACAAAGCCAGCCGCGCTCTGTCGCTTTTCAATTCCGCGCAACGCTTTGTCATCAACTATTACTGGGAGTTCCCGGTCGCGAAGTACAGTGGATTTAAAGGAAGAGTTCTGGATGACTGGTCGATGTCAGGAATCATTCAGTTCCAGAGCGGCTTCCCCATCCGCATTCAAACCCAGGACGATTATGAATTAATCAGTAGCTTGTTTTTTCTTGGAGCCGGCGCGCCGCAACTCTCGGGTCCGCTTCAGATCCTGAATCCAAAAAACAGCGGCAACTACTATTTGAACCCCGCGCAATTTTCGGATCCGACACTCGGAACTTTCGCGACTACTCCGCGTTCCATCTGCTGCGGGCCCGGAGAAAATCAGTGGGATATCACTCTCTCGAAAAGAATTGCACTTTCAGAAGCGAAGTATTTTCAGTTTCGAGCGGATATTTTCAACTTATTCAATAAGACAGAGTTCGTAAATCCTGACGGAAACTTCAGCGACACGACGTTTGGCCAGGTGTTGCAGGCGCGAGACCCGCGCGAGGTGCAGTTTGCTTTGAAGTTTTACTTCTAGCAAAGAGAGTAGAGTAGAAGGAGTTCAGTCCCCGCGCGGTCTATGCCGCCCGGTAATCTAATGGCCGCTTAGTAGTGAATCAGCCGGCCTGAGTTTATCCCGGAGCAATTCGATGTATCCCGATCTGCAGAAAGAACTCGCCACTTTCGAGCGGCGCACGCCCAAATCCGCCGAAGCCCACAAGAAAAATCTCAAACGCATTCCCCTTGGCGTCGCCAGCAACTATCGCGCTTATGATCCATGGCCCATCTTTGTAAAGGAAGCCAGCGGCAGCAAATTTCGCGACCTCGACGGTAATGAATACATTGATCACAACTTGACCTTCGGGGCGCTGATGGCCGGGCACTGCCATCCGGCAGTAATGAAGGCCGTCGAAAAACGACTCACTACCGGCACAATGTTCGGCATGCCTCATGACATGGAGTGGGAACTTGCGGAAGAAATCTGTAACCGCTTTCCGGTAGAGATGTGCCGCTTCGGCAATAGCGGTACGGAAGCGACCATGCATGCGATCCGGCTGGCGCGCGCGGCCACCGGACGCGACAAGATTGTTAAGTTTGAAGGCGCCTACCACGGTCTGCACGACAGTGCTCTGGTCAGCGTGAAGCCGCATGCTCCCGATTTCGGAGACATTCACAATCCAACGGCTGTTAGTGGCGGACTTGGAGTGCCGAAGTCCGCCATCGCAAACGTACTCATTGCTACCTTCAACGACCTGGCCACGGTCGAACGTCGTTTCAAGGAAAATTCCGGCGAAGTTGCCGCGATCATTCTCGAACCGATTCTCATGAATGTCGGTCTGTGCATGCCCGAACCCGGTTTCCTGAAAGGCTTGCGCGAGATCGCCACAAAACATGGCGCTCTGCTCATTTTCGACGAAGTCAAGACCGGCGCGAAACTTGGATGGGGTGGCGCCAGCGAATATTTCAACGTCATGCCCGACATGATCTGCCTGGCAAAGTCGATTGGCGGCGGGCTACCGTTGGCGGCTTTCGGCGCGCAGCGCTCGGTGATGGATCTCATCAGCCAGCATAAGGTTTTCCACGGCGGCACGTACAACACGAACCC
>PKXU01000109.1 GCA_003132445.1 Acidobacteriaceae bacterium
ATTTCCTCCAAGCCCGTTTCTGGACCGCGCCACATTTATTTCCGGTTTGGGGAACACTCAAAGGAGGTCTTCCACCGTCCACGACATTCTCTACGGCATCGGCGTTAGAAAACCTGTCCAGAATTTCTCCGTTGGAAGCCCCGTAAAATTTGGACTAATTGATCTCTGCGAGTGCTGTTAGAAATGTGTGGTTAACTAATCCGTGTTTCAGCGGAGCGTGTGAAGCTAAGCTTGGTCATCACTACTAAGCCCGCGAGGTCGCGCGCTGGATTTGATCCGAGCCCTTGTGCGGAAAGATTGTTGGTTTGTTCGGATTTCGGAACAAACAGTCTGGGGAATCTGCCTTGCTCGTTCGTTTTCGGTAAGCAACGTAAAATCCCCACCCTCCGCGACGTTCGCGAAGGGTGGGGAAGGTTAACTAACACGGCGAAGACGAATTGGCAATTACCTGTTGACCGGGCCGTGGCAAGTGCCGACGCCCTTGTCGCTGTAAGAAGCCGGACCGGTTGTCTGTGCAGGATCCTTCAGTGCCGACTCGAAATCCCACGCGTAGCCGTTCTGATTGAGCGTCAGGCCCATCACACCCCAGAATTCCCCGCTTGCCGCCTCGAGATTCTCTGCGTTGAAGTTCGGGTTGCCGCTAGGATCGGCGGTTGTTGTGTTGGTTGTGACGACCGTATCGAGTGTCTCGCCGCCGGTGCCCACGATGAATTCCCGTATGCCCTTCTTTGGATCGTAATTCCCGGAGGGGTCAAGGGGGCGGTAACGGGCATAGAGGTGGTCGTGTCCGTTCAGCACCAGGTCGGCTCCGTACTGGTAGAGCAGTTGCCAAAAGGCCACAGCGGTCGGACCCTCGGGTACGGCGATGCTGTTGGCAGCGCTGAACGTGGGCTGGTGCCAGTAGGCGGCTGTGCACGCGGANNGTCTCGCACTCTATATTGAGCGAGATAATGTGCCACGCGCCCAGATTATAGGAATACCAGCCATCTCCGACCCCGACTGGGCCCCCCGCCGGTACTGTGTTTCCAAGTCCGCCCGTTTTCTCGAAGTGCCCCGCCTGCCCATCCGAATACGGCACGGGTTGGGTGAAGGTACCGCCGGTGTCAGGGTTGTTGGCGATCGTAGCCGTCATTATGGTTCCATCGGCATTGTGCTGGACGCCGTTGAAGTAGGAGAAGTAGCCGTAGCCGGCAACGCCGATCGCGCCGTGCTCGGTATAAAACTCGTGGTTGCCAGGCGCGGGCCGCGTGATAAATTTGAAAGCGCCATACGTCAATTCGTACGAGTTCTCAAAGTCCGAATATTGGCCTACCTGGTATTGCTCATCTCCGACGAGCGCGACGAGGTTAGGCTTCATATTCTCAATCTGCTTCGCAGTTGCCGCCTGGGATGCGTTCAGATTCTGAGCGGAGTCCCCGTCGCAGTTTTCACCCGCCTTCTCACCACTCGGCTCCGTCTCGCCTGGCTGGCAGGCGACGTCGCCAACCACCGCCAGCACGGGCGAGCGGCCGATTTTTGCGTAAGGCCAAGTATTGTCTGGCGTCGGATTGCCGTAAGGCCACTGATTGCTGTTGGAGTTTTGATTCTGTGCCTTGGCCCCAGCTGCAAATACCATGACCGAGGCGGCCGCTCCCATGAGCACTGCCGCTCGGAACCTTCTCCGAATCGTCTCCATGCACTTCTCCATGCACTTCCTCCTGTTCAGACTTGTGGTTGGATGGTTGCTACAGAGTTGTAGTTTTAGCCCTTCAATATTTCGCGTGTATTACAAATGTGTGAAAAAGTCGTAATACGGATTATTTCGAAGGTTGCTTAAACCATCAGCAACGCGGAATGTCCTTGACGCTACCGAGGAATAAAGAGGCTTGCCGTAAGCGAATCCGTCGTCGATTGGTAACGACGGGGTTGAAGCTATGCCGCTGAACGGATGCACAACCGTCGGCTTCGCCGAATCGCCGCATCGCCCGCTTTGCACGCGATGCCGTGCTCAAGCGTAGCGAAACAGCGCCATGAAACCAAAGTCCATGTGCTGCTGGATATGGCAGTGAAACAGCGTCAGGCCCGGCTGGTCAGCGACCAGATCCACTGCGGCGCGTCCAAATGCGGGAACAATCACCGTATCCTTCTTGATGCCGGCAGTGGGCTTGGCGTTGATCTCGACGAGCTCGAACAGGTGCCGGTGCATGTGCAGGGGGTGAGAATCGTCACTGCGATTGTGAAACACCAGCCGGTAGCGGCCTCCCTGTCGGAACAAGAATTCCCGTTCATGCGGATATTCTTTGCCGTTGACGAGCCAGTGATTGATTCCATTGGGTCCGCCAGGCACTTTTTCAAAGACCATGTCGATGGTCTGGTCTGGCGCGGGATGTGGCGCGGTCGTGCCAAAGATTGAGTAGTCCCAGCGCGACTTCGGAGGCGGAGTCCATCGCGCGCGCTGCTGTTGATTGGCGTACTCCACCACGATGCCCATGCCGGATTGCCGCGCGACATCGTGGAGCTCCCCTAAAATCCAGACGCCCGGGTTATTCATCTCCATGATCGCATCCACGCGCTCGCCCGGGGCGATCTCAATCACATCGACCGGCTGAGGCGCCGGCACGGGATTGCCGTCGAGAGCGATCACCTGAAACTTGTGGCCGGGCAAAGCCACGCGATGAATTTGGGCAGCGCTCGCGTTGAGCAGGTGCATCAGGACGCGCTGACCCGGCTGCACGCGGAGGGGATCCCCCGCTCCGAGTATTTTGTCGTTAATCGAATAAAGAGGAGCGCTGACTTCGAGTCCGTTCGGACGCAGGTCTGGAGCGGCGGGTTTTTCGGGCATCGGGTCGTTGCGATCCGCCGCCATCTCGTCCTGATCCATCGTAGACAGAAAATATTCCCATTCACGCAGGGCCAGAAAGACTTCTTGGTCGTAGAGCCCAGGGTCATTCGCGGAATCGANNTACCATCGCGAACCCGCCGGCTTGGCCACGAATTGATACCGCCGGCGGCCGTGGGCCGGAACGGGGGGAGTGCCTTCTTCCTCCGCCCCATCCACTTCCGAGGGGACGAGCAGGCCATGCCAGTGCACGTATTCCGGAATATCCGTATCGTTCACAACCTCGACGGTGACGCGCTGCCCCTCTCGCACGCGCAGGAGGGGGCCAGGCACCTTGTCGCCATAGCCGATCGTGCTGATTACAACCTGCGGGGCCAGCTCGACCATCATGGGTGCGATTCGCAGGATGAAATCCGCCGCGCGTCCGGTGGCCTTCGGTTCCGACGTCGCTATCATCGGATGCTGTGGTGGCCCCGGAACGTGCCGGAGCGCTAGCGACTCCGCGAATGCGGGCCGCAGCTTGCCTGCCCCCGCCCCGATCACGGCGGCCCATCCAAGCCGCGCAAAATCCCTTCGATTCATTTGATCCTCATCCCGCCTGCGATGCCAACGCCGAGCGCGACCGCCAGAAGCTGCCGGTATTTCATCCGCAAGGGCACTTCGCCTTCGTTCACGTTCGTCCCTGCCTGGGTAATCGGCACCGTGGTCGTATCGATGCCTTGAAAATCCCCGCCGCCGAAGGGTGGAATACTCACTAACGGAGAGCGCCCTCTTTCCATTTCAGGCTGAACCAACACACTCACAAAGTGAGAATCCTCTGTGATCCTGTTGCGGGTCGGCGCTCCACGTGTTTCTTGTTCGGTTTATCCAGTTCCGCAACCTTCGTTTCATTCGCCTCGACCTTCTCATAGAGGCTGCTTCCTTTCCAGCCGAAGAACGCCGCCACAGTCCCCAACAAGATCGTCGCCGGGATTACTCTCCATTTTATCCAAGCCTCAATCTGTCGATTTGCTTCCTCCAGAACCAGATGTTTTGCATAAGAGGTTTTCAGGAGTTCGTCAGCGATCTCAGAGAGATCGACATCATTCAAGGGTAATTTATCGCTCATTTATCGCTCCCCTTAGGCAAGGCTCGCCCGAATTCGGACGACGCATGATACCGGAAAAAGGTGCATACTGCTCTCCGGACTTGCGGTGGCAGGCGATTCTGACGATCACGGGCGAGGCAGGAGTTATGACACGGAAACTCCTATCGATGATTCGGTCCGGAAGTCGGCTTCTCGATCACAACGACACTCTCTGATCGGGTCAGAACCTGCTGTGATAAAAACGTGATAGTTCCATGTTCAGAACGGGGCGAAGTCGATCAAAACGCATCAGAACTCAGTTCTGATAAGCGGTTGAAGAATCAGGTAGAGTAGAGAATTTTCATAAACAGTCAGAACACACTAGGTGATCTTCAAAACCGGGGGGCACGGCACCTCCTCCGAGTCGACATCGCCCCTGCGCCTTCCCAATGGGGCGCTGTCCAGAAGTCTTAGGGCTGTATC
>PKXU01000055.1 GCA_003132445.1 Acidobacteriaceae bacterium
CGGCTTGAAACGAGAGAGTCCACCGCTTGTTCCGATCCAGACTGTGCCATCGGCCTCCTCGGCGAACGCGTTCAGGTTGCAGTCGTCCCACGCCAAACCGTCCCGGGTATCGTAGTGGCTCCAGCGGGCACCATCCCACGTGTCCACGCCCCGCTCTGTTCCCACCCACAGCCGCCCCGAGGCATCGAATTCCAGGAAGTACACGAGTCCGTCGCTGCCACGTCTCTGGACGCCTTTCTCGATATCGATGCCCCCAGGCTGCGGATGGACACGGTCGATACCGCCCCCGTGGCGATAACCGATCCACATAGTGCCGTCCGCACCGGCGCCCAAGGAAAGCACTTCCTGATTGCTTAGGCCATCCGCGCGCGTCCAACCCTTCCAGCGCCCGGCTGAGTAACCGAAAAGCCCGCCGGCACCGCCAGCCCAGATCATGCCATCTGTTCCTTCAGCAATCGCCCAAATGCGTGTGGAGGGCAGTTCGGTGATTCGCGAAAACTTCTGGTACGGAGCTATGGCCACAAACAGGCCCACTTCTGTTGCGGCCCAGAGCCTTTGTTCGTGATCGAAGCGCAAGGTGTACACTGCCGAGCCTGAAAGACCTTGCTTCTGACCAAACCACTGCACACTACTGGTTCGCGCATCAACGCGGGCAACGCCACGAGTTTCAGTACCGATCCATAGATCCCCGCCGGGAGCCATCTGAAGACTATGCACCGGGAAACCAACCAGTCCCGCAACTTTCTTCCACAAGATGCCTAATTGCCGGCGCGTCCCACGAAACAGCCCTCCTTCGGTGGCGACCCAGAGCGACCCGTCGGCCCGCGGCAAAATCTCGTACACAATATCGCTTGGCAGCCCGCTTGCAGCCGAGTAACTCTCCCATTCCCTGTAGCCTCGCCACTCGGCGAGTCCCCGGCCCGCCAACCCAATCCACAGAGAGTGTTGCCTGTCCTCGAAGGCTGCGTAGACTACTCCACGAAGGCCGACGGATCGGTCGATATTCTGCCAGCCTTTGTCGTCTCGGATCAGCAACCCATCGGGTGACGGAATCAGAATCCGCCCGTCGGCATCGGTTGCGACAAGTCCCATCGCGCTGCCGGGAATGGGCGCATCTGGCCTTCGAAATCTGGTTTGGCCGACCGGCAACACGAACATACCCGCATTCTTCGCTCGCACCCAAAGATTGCCGTCGCGGTCTTTCTGGATCCCTAGACAGACACGATTCGGAAGTCCGCTGTCTCGCCCGAAGACTGTTGTCCTATCCCGTTCCATGCGGCACAGTTCCTCTCCGCATCCGTACCATAGGATGTCGCCATCCACTAAAACGCCGTAGGCACCCGGCCCGGATGTTCCGGGCGCTTGGGGAAACCTCCGCACCGCAAACCCATCCTGCCCAGGTTCGGAATAGAGCTCCACAAGACCGGAGTCCGTGCCAATAAAGGTGTGCCCTTTTCCATTTGACTGGATGCCTTGTGCCCAACTGACCGTCTTGAAAGCGACTGGAAGCTTTTTGAAACGGTTGCCCGACAGTTGGTAGAGTCCGAAGTCCCCTCCAGCCAAAAGAGATCCATCGGGAGCGTCGCCGAGCGCGGCACCCGAAGTGGACGGAATCCCCTGCTCCGGTCCAAAAGCCTCGAAGCGTTCCCCGTCGTAGCGGAAGATACCGTTTTCCGTGCTCACCCAAATGAAACCCACGCGATCTTGGTAGACTTGCCGGACCGCGAGGTTCTTGAGGCCTGCCGTGACCCCAAAGTTGAGGAAATTGTATTCCTGAGCGCACAAGACCCCGGACGTCAGCATGAGGAGAGCGAATACACACGCCTTTGATGAATAAACCACTGTGGATAGGATCGCCACGATCAATTTAGCCACGGAACAAGAAGGGGCGCCCCAGACCCTCGCACGCCAGCGAGCGGCCCCGGTTTCCCCTTCGTCTTGACCGCTATCACTTTTCCTGTTCATAGCCTACCCGCGCTGCGTATTGCGGCGTGTTTTTATCCCACTTCTGGAATTGACTCGCAACCAATTCCAGAAGCATCTGTTCCGCGGAGCGGAGCGTTCGAATCGTGGGATACTGCTTAAACATATGTACGACGGAAGAAGAGCCTTAGGTGCATTATGAGCCTCTGATGTCTGACACCAGTGGGATTAAGCTGAGGGTCTGGTTACCAGCGTAACGCCTCCATTTGTCGGCGTCTGCTGGCCCGAAGGTGTACCCGTGGGCCGAACGGACTATCAGCGAAACGGGGGGCGAAAGGCCGCTAAAAACTCGGCCATGAAACGCAGCCTTTGTGGCCAGTGAACGCGGCACTCACCGAAACCTTGAAAAGGTACCGTTTCGCTCCGCACTCGACTCGGGTGCGCCGTTCGGCACCAAAGCTACTGCTTGGTTCTCGGAAATTCCTGCTCCGAGAATTTATGGACACGTCAGTTGTGCTGTACCTGTAGGTTGGCATTCGCTGGCTCCGCCGCAAGGGTTCGCAGGGACCTCGCCGTTGTTGCCGCCGCAGGAGTCTGCAGCGCTCTCGGCCCAGGCCCAAACTGTATATGTACCAACCGCGCCAGCCGCGCACTGGGCTACGCCGTCGGTGTTAACGGAAACGGCGGTAGTTCGTTGGTTCTGATAGCACGCGCCCCAATTGGCCGCAAGCAGTTTCGCCGACGAGGGTTGGTCGTTGAAGTAACCCGTGGCCGTGAACTGCATTGGGCTACCCTGGGCATCTGCGGTCGGGGGGCTGAGGCTTACCGACTGTAAGATACGCGGAGCCGGAGACGAGCCGCACGCCAAGGTAATCGCGATAGCGAGAACAACAAGGAAGAAAACGGAAAGGCCGTACTTTCTCATTGCAGACCTCCTGCCGCTTAGAATTCCGGGCAAGAACTCGGGGATGCCTGCCGAATATTTTCTCAAATATCTATTCTTGCCTAGCTGTAGCTGGCGTAACCGCATTATAAAAGGGC
>PKXU01000034.1 GCA_003132445.1 Acidobacteriaceae bacterium
CCTCAAGGTTGCAACACATCCACACCGGACCTCCTTTGTCCAAGGGACTTGGGTCGGTACCAGCACGAAGCAGGAGCGGCGGATTGTGTCCCGCGTTTGTATATTGCAAGGAACGTGACTGAGCGCAGAGTTTCCCATAA
The DNA here is from genome assembly GCA_003132445.1 of Acidobacteriaceae bacterium. GTDB lineage: Bacteria > Acidobacteriota > Terriglobia > Terriglobales > Acidobacteriaceae > Sulfotelmatobacter. The sequence goes on from PKXU01000034.1 coordinate 141, forward strand.
AAGAGGGAAATGAACCGGTCTCCGCCGGTAATCTGACAAACGACGTTGTTGAAGGTATGTAAGAGATCATTCGTGCTCGGGAATCGCGGCGCATCCAGGCACAGGGCAACTTCAATAGAAGGCATCAACAGACCAGCAGCCACTCCTTTTCCCGAAACATCAGCAATCACCACCGCAATCTCCCCTCCCGACAGCTCAATGAATCCATAGTAGTCCCCCGCCACGATCTTGGCCGGGTACATCCGGGCCGCGAAGTCAAATCCAGGTACCGTGGGTACGGAACGGGGCAAAATGCTCTGTTGTACTTCTGCGGCCAACTGAATTTCACTCGCAAGCTCGTCGCGTTCTCTTGCAGCCAGATCCGCCAGTCGTTGTCGCTGCGTACCAAGCTGATTCACGACGATGACAACGAAGACATAGACAAACAGCGTGGAAGCATCCTTGGTTAAGTGTCGGAGCCCAGCATCCTGTAGCGGACTAAGAAGACCATGCAGCGCCAAACAAACAATTGAAAGCGCAATACTAATGCGAAGAGGATGTACTAGAGCACTCAAGGACAAGGGCAGGAAATACAGCGGAGCGAGGGAAAACGAAGTCACGGATTTGTCCGCATAGCCGACGGCGGCGATTCCCGCTATCACCACAAAAGTAAGAACAACCATGCTCAGGGCTCCGTTGACATAGGGGCCCGCTGTCGTGACCCGGCGCATGACATTCAACAACCCTGAGGGCTTCGTGGCTGCCGAGAGGTTATTCACTGTGGAAGGAATTCTATACGTCTTGTGAGGGAAGCGTGATGATATCCGGCAGAAATGATAAGGCGAACTCTTTGTTTCGTTTACGTTTCTTCTTGGACGGCGGGTATTAAATACGTTTCAGTCAAGAAGGCCGGAGCGGGTCGATAATAAAACTTGGGGGGAGATCCCCCATAAGCGCTAACCTAAGGGGGTCGGGCAGCAAGTCCTTCGACCGGACAGTAAGCACAGTTGGGGCAAAACGCTCAAACGGTCCAGATGACCGCTCGGGCAGCGAATTCACAAACGACTGCCGGATCTGCATCGTGCACCGAAACTCTTCGCTCTCACGCTACTGGTCGTAGATAAGTTGGCGTATTTAACAGATTCTGCCGCGATCGAGGTTGGGATTTGCGCTGCCACACCGGGCGGCGGGCAAGGACCGCTTAGTTCCTCTCACAGGCACTGAACACTCACAGACGCATCGATGAGGAGCCGATGCATGAGCGGCGAGACTGTGGGAAACTGATCTAATGTTTCTATGCAATCCTTTTCGACACGTTGAAGAATCGCTCGACAGTATCTTTCGGATCGCTTTAGAACTCGTGATCTCGCCAGAGCCAGCCCATAATTTCCGGCGGAATGGCCCCGCCCATCGCCGTGTTTGTTCATTCCCCAGCGTAGTTCAGGTAGTAGGCTTTCGTAGTGAGCGCCTGCAACGTGCGGATGTTTTGATAAACCCAGTCGTGGGCCTCATTGTAGGCTTCTCCAGGCCTCTGGCTGCGGTTGTCTTTAGCGCTTGACTACTTCCACCACTGCGTTGTCCGGCCCGGTCCACGCTTCCGCTCCTTCATGAGTAAACTTGCCCGTCGAATCATCCCAGCGTAAGTGGGTGATGGAGCCCGCACCCTTTTCGTAGGCATAGGTTGTGCCGTCGTCGGAGAAGAGCGTGAAGCTCGCATCCGCGCCGGTATAGACGCGAACCCGTTCAATGGCCTGCTTTTGATGGGTGCTCTCGACTGGCACGCCCAGCGGGATGATCGAACCTGTCCGCACGAAGAGCGGGATAGTGTCAATGGGCGCGGCCACGGTGATGGTCTGGCCCCCTTTTACCCGCTCGTTAGTCCAGTAGTTGTACCAGTCGGCGCCGGTCGGCAAGTAGACCTGGCGGCTGGTCGCGCCCTGTTCCGTAACAGGAGCCACAAGGAAGGCCGGGCCAAGCATATACTCGTCGCGCAAATCGGCGACGTTGGCATCGCCTGGGAAATCCAGCGGAAGCGCGCGCATGAATGGCGCGCCGGTGAGCCAGGTCTGGTACGCCAGCGAGTAAATGTAGGGCATGAGCTGGTAGCGCAGCCGCAGATACTTTTCCAGAATCGGCTCTGCTTGGCTACCATAAGACCATACCTCGTTGGTGGGGCGGCTGCCGTGAGTGCGGAAGATGGGAAGGAACGTAGCGTATTGGAACCACCGAGTGTAGAGCTCTGGGTAATCGTCGTAGCCGCCCACATTACCGCGAGCGTCCGATGGATTCAGCAGTGGTGTGTGGGCCGGGTGGTGCTCCTCGGGAAGATACTGCCATCCGCCGGTGTCATTGGACCAGTACGTGAGCCCCGAGGCGGCAAAATCCAGCCCGGTGGGAATCTGGCGTTTGAGAGTGTCCCAGGTGGGATAAATGTCGGAAGACCAGAAGAACGCGCCGTTGCGTTGCGCACCCAGGTAGGCGTCACGCGACAGGATCAGCGCCCGCCGACCCGGCTCGTCCTTACGGAAGCCGTCGTAGAGAGCCGCGGTGTGGAAGAGTGGGTAGACATTGAAGAACTGCGTGCCGGGGCCAATGTGGAAGTAGGAGCCGTTGGGGGGCAGGTCCGGTTCGGTCTCGTCGGCCCAGATGGCGTCAAAGCCCTGGCTGAGGATATTGTCGTGGATGATTTTCCAATACCAGGCGGCGGCCTCGGGATTGGTGGTATCGATGTCGGAGCCCGCACGGTCATAAGGCAGCCCGTCGATCGGCGTGTCATCCGCGAGATGAATCAGCCAGCCTTTCCGGCGCAGCTCGGCGTAGTAGCGGTCATCGGGCACAAACCGCGGCCAGACGCTGATCATGGTCTCAAAACCCATGTCGTGGAGCTGCTTGTTCATGGCCGACGGGTCGGGCCAGAACTTGGGATCGAAGTCCATCTGCCCCATCTTGGTATAGTAAAACCAGTCCACCACGATCACGTCGGCCGGCAGATGGCGCTCGCGATAGCCCTGGGCAACATCGAGCACCTCCTTCTGGCTGGCGTAGCGTTGCTTGCACTGGATATAGCCATAAGCGGCCTTAGGCAGCAGGGGCGTGGGGCCGGTGAGCAGCCGGTAGCCCGCGTAGATCTCGTCCGCCGTGGCCCCGGCAATCACAAAGAACGAGACCCGGTCGCCCACTTCGGAAATCCAGCGGGTCTGCTCGTTGAAGCCGGGCTCGATGGTAGTCCTCGACGGGTTGTCCCACAGTAGCCCGTAGCCCTTGTTAGTTACCAGGAACGGCACGCAGAAGCTGGGCGCGGCCGGAGCCTTGTAGTCTGCCCAGCAATGAACCGGATGCCCGCGATGATCGAGGAATCCCTCCTGATTCTGTCCCAGGCCGTAGTAGTGCTCGTCGTCCGGCGAGGCAAACGTCGCGCCCACCACGTAGAACTCCGGGTCGGTGGGACGCCGGTCGCGGGCCACGTCTGCGGTTCCGTCCTTGTGGTTGGGCACGGACTGGAACCAGCCGATGAGTTCGAGCAGGGTCTTGCCCTCCGGCGTACGCAGCGTGATGTGCGCGTGCGGAGTTGAGCCGTTGAAAAACTTGCGGATATCGATCTCCGTTTGCAGCGGCGGCTTGCTGCGAGCATGATCCCGGTCGACGCTGGCCACAATCCGTGCCGACTGGTAGAGATCTGCCTCGTCAGTCTGACTGGCATTCCAGCCGGAGGCTGCGGGCGTGCCCACCAACCCGTACCCCGGCGGGGCCAGCGCCGATTCGCGCTTCAGGCTCAGTGTGACACGCAGAATGTTGGGCGCATAAGGCTCAAGAACGATGGTCTGGCCTTTGCGTTCAAGAGTAATTCGAGTCTCTTGAGCATGCAGAACTACACCCAAGAGCTGCGTAGCGGCCACGAAAATAAGTATGCTGCCCCGGCGAACGAATGAGATCATCTTCGACCCTCTTATAACCCGCAGGCCACAGCGTAAGCCGCTGCATAGGTCGGAAGGGAAGTAGCAACCGAGTTTCCCTTCCACCCATTCGCTTCAAGTCAGGAGAGAAGAGGAGAAGTGACGAAGCGGATGTCGTCAAAAGAGCCACAGCGGGCTCTCCCACTTCTCCCCGAGGTGCAACCAGTTCAGAAAGTGGCGCGCAGGTGCAGTTGGAGGCTACGCGCAGGCAATTGACTCGTCGCTTTTCCAAACGTACCCTGGGATAGATCCCCTTGCACTGAGATAAGGTTGGAGCGATTGAACAGGTTAAAGACCTCGCCTCTGGCCTCGAATTTCAACCTGTCTCCGAACGAGAAAAATTTCCCAAAAGTGAAGTTGACGTTATTGTAGCCCTCATTGTCGTAGGTGTTTCGACCGAGGTTGCCTTCCATTCCCAGAGGCGGCGCCGGAAATGCAGACGCGGGAAACAGCCCGTCCAAGAAGTCCTTCTTGTGTTTACCGCTCACGTGGCTGCCGAAAGACGGGACGTTCGGCACATCGTAGTTGCTTCCGTCTGCGTTGTAGTCGCCCCCGGCATTACCGACAATGGTGCTGCCAACTGGGCACCGCTATTTACAGGGGTTGCTCCGCCGGAACAGATCGGAGCAAAACCTGCAGTCGTATAGACCCAGAATGGCAGCCCCGTCTGCATGATCCATACGCCGCCGAACTGCCATCCGCCCAGAATGCCTCTCTCCAAGGCACTGCCGTAATGGCTCGGAGTCGTCCAGGTGCCATCGGCCGCGAATTGCTGTCGTATGTCAAAGTCGGACCGGCCACGTTGTGCCGGTAAATCGCCATTCTGGATAACAGGACCATTCTGATTGCCGGATGTGATATTTCCACCACTCCGCGAGGACGAACTGCTCAGAGCATCCAGAGACTTTCCCCAGGTGTAGATGCCAAGAAATGCCAAGCCGTGAGGCCCGGATTTAGTAGAAGCAAGGGATCTCCTTGCGAGTATGTACACAGGTTCTGGCCAGTACAATCTCGACATTGAACAATGCCGGCTTGCGCTGCGATACTCCCCTTCCGACCAGACTGCGATCTACCATCTTATTTGTTGCGTTGCGGCACTCCGGGCAGAGTGGGCAGCGCGATGAAATCCAAACCCTAGTAAAGCGCCTCTCAGACGTGCAACAGGTTTCACGTCAGCAGGAAACCGACAGGAAGCGATTCAAGCTGGTAGAGCAACAACCTGTGCCTCCGCAGTAAAGCGACCGCCCGCGACGTTTGCATGAGCTCCGTGGTGCACCTGGCCCGATGAACCAGCGTCATTAGTAGGTTGCGACTGAGACGCGCAGCACCACGGGCTCCGAACCAAAGTTGAGGCCCCAGTCGGTTTCATCACCATTCCAAATGCGAACGAAATTGAAGACGCCGTTCTCGTATGTTCCCTCTTCGACGCGCAGGAACTGGCGATGCTGCCATTTGCCATCAATCAGAGCGGAGGGGATCTGTCCGGTTCCATCTATGGCATGCTGGGACTTTCGTTGCTGGTCGGTGCCTGCCGGCCGGAAATCGACGCGACAAAAGAATCCCGACACCAAAAACTGATTGTCTGACAGCCGGGCCACCAGAGCACGCCCCGTCGGCTCCGCGTTCCCTATCGCTTGACCATTGCGTGTGGCTCCATACGACACCACAGCGTTCCAGTCTCCAAACGGTAGGGTCTCGGTGACCTTCGGGGCCACTTCGGCGACGGCCTTGAGCTTGCCTTCAAAATTCAGCTCGGCAATCTCGCGCTGCATCGGGCCGATCAACCGGTAGTTCATCGCCCAGGCCAGGAACTCGTCCGGCTGTCGGGATCCCGGGCTCGTGTCGTGACCCCTGCTGTAATCCATCCCGAAGGGCGAGAATCCTATGGTCTGGAGACCGAGCGCGGAGAAGAAGAAACGGGCGTTGGCGGCGCCTCCGGTCTCGGGCACGAACAGGGGATTGTCGTCGCGGCGATAGAGCTCCAACACCCTCAAATATGCGGCGGGATCGTTCTGGTAAATGTCTGGCGCCAAAATATCCAGCGCGGGCGCAGCGACTTTCCAGATGGCGAGCACATTGTCCGTGGGGCCGCCGCTCTCGTAGCTGCCGGGAGCGCCCGGCCTGAGCGGGTCGCGCAGCGCTGCGTTGGCATATAGGGGCAACGGATATACCGCCTTGCCCGCGGCGGCCACTTGCCCTACGTATTTCGCTACCGACCAGGCGTTGAAGCAAACCTCGCCTTCGGGGCCAAAAGCTTCCTGCCAGTTCAGGGATGGCGAAGTGATCTTCAACTGCATGGCGGTGAGCACCTCGGGCGGCACCGGCGCTTCGAAGAGCTTCTGTGCGGTCGAGGAATAATCGCGAAGGGTACCCCAGGTTCCAGCTTCATTCTCCACTTGAACCATGATTACGGTGCGCTCGGGATCGGCTGACTTGAGGTGTCGCATGAAAGCGGTGAAGGCCGTCTTGTCCGCTTCCAGCGAGGCGGCCGCAAAGGGCGAAGGCGAGTCCACCGCCTGTCCGTTCTTGTCCACCATGTGCGGGTAACGGTCGGGAGCCAGCTTCATCCACTCCGGCATATAGTGCTGGCTTCCGTTCTTCCAGGTTCCGAACCAGAGCAACACCAGGCGCAGGTGATGCTGGCGAGCCTGTTCCAGCACGGTATCAATTGTCGTGTAGTCGTACTGGCCTTGCCCCGGTTCAAACTGCTCCCAGTAGATCGGCATCTCGACCGTATTGACGTTGAGGTATTCCATGGCGGGCCACACCTTTGGAAGCATGTTCAGCCAGGTGCTGGAGTTATGCACCTGGGCGCCCAACATCAAATAAGGAGCGTCGTCCACGAAGAGGGCGAAGCGTCCGTCCTTTTTCACGATGCGAGGAATTGGGCGCTCCTGAACTTGGGCGCGAAGAGCAATCGCCAAGCTGGTGGCGATGAGAGTGGCGAGAACTGCAGAAGTAAATTTCATTTACAAGAGTCCTTTGACGGAATATTATGCCGCTTCCGTGCTGGCGTCCAAATCTGGACTCGCTTCACGGTTACGCGCCTCGCGCGGACGCCGTTCGCGCCGCGTGTCCCAGGAGTCACTTGCTTCCATCTTTCTTAACGTCCGTCTTCGCCCGCGCCCACCTGCGCCGAGCGATCTCTGATGTTTATTCGTATCTCAAAGACATTCTCATGAGACCCCGACCACGTGCTGTAGTTCTTCCATTACTTCTGGGTGTCGCCATGGCGCAGACGCCCACCTCCGTTGAACTATTCCGCAATCCCAGCCTCCCACTTGAGCAGAGAGTGGACGACCTTGTCTCCAAGCTCACACTGGATGAGAAGATCGCGATGCTCGGTCAAGTCCAGCCGGCTGTACCGCGGCTGGGGATCAAGGCGTTCACGAATTTCACTGAAGGGCTGCACGGTTTGGGCTGGGTCTGGGGTGGGAGCGTTACTGCCACCACGTTCCCGCAGTCGGTCGGGTTGGGCGAGACATGGGACCCGGAGATACTTCGCCAGGTTGGGTCCGTCGAAGGTTACGTAGCCCGTGTCTATTTCAAGAAGTACGGTGGCGCCCGCGTCGGCCTAGTCATTCGCGCACCCAACGTCGACCTCGCAAGGGACCCCCGGTGGGGCCGAACGGAGGAGTCGTTCGGAGAAGACGCGTACTTCGTAGGGAAAATGTCCGTTGGTCTCATCCAGGGGCTTCAGGGAGACGATCCAAAGTACCTGCTCTCCGCGTCCACCATGAAGCACTTCCTCGCCAACAGCAATGAGGATGGCCGCACAAGTTCCTCGTCCGACTTCGATGAACGCAACCTCCGGGAATACTATTTGGTTCCATTCCGAATGGGTATCGAAGACGGGCGTGCGCAATCGTTTATGGCGTCTTACAACGCGGTCAACAAAATACCGGACACGGTGTCGCCCCTCATTCGGGATATTGTTGAGAAGGAATGGAAGTTCGACGGAATGGTGAGCACTGACGCCGGCTCTCTGCCCAACCTCACGCGCCAGTTTCATTTCTACTCCGACCTCGCGTCTGCGGTAGCGGGCTGCGTCAAAGCCGGCATCAGCGTATTTCTCGATCCATATTCCGAGCCTCTGAAGGACGCTATCGAAAAGAAGCTGGTAACCGAAGCTGACATTGAACGCAATATCCGGGGCAACCTGCGAATGCGCATGCGGCTGGGCGAATTCGATCCACTAGAGATGTCGCCGTACAACAATATCGCCGGGACAGAGGAACCCTGGTACGGCGAGAAGAATAAGGCGCTGGCCAGAAAAGCGACCCAGGAATCCATCGTCCTGCTCAAGAACAGCGGCGGCCTCCTGCCGTTGGACAAACGCAAACTGCACTCCGTTGCCGTGATCGGTCCATTCGCCGACAGCGTTCTGGTGGACTGGTACGCCGGAATGCCCCCGTACACCGTAACCCCGCTCGAAGGCATCCGGAATAAGGTGGGGCCAAACGTCCGCGTCCGCTACGCACCCGACGACAACAATCGCAGTGCCTCGAATCTCGCCGCCGAATCCGACATCGCCATCGTATTCGTAGGCAACCATCCTACCTGCAATGCGCAGTTCGGCCGCTGTGCATTGCCCACGGAGGGCAAGGAAGCCGTGGATCGCAAGTCCATTGATCTCGATCCGGGGCAACTCGAACTGATTCGGAGAGTAAAAGAGGCGAACGCCAAGACCATAGTGGTGCTGATTTCCAGCTTTCCCTACGCGATAAATTGGGTACAGCAGAACATTCCCGCGATTCTTCACATGGCGCACTCCAGCCAGGAGGAAGGCAACGCTTTGGCGGACGTGCTGTTCGGCGACTACAATCCAGCCGGCCGGCTGGTGGCCACTTGGGTCCGGTCGCTAGACGATTTGCCCTCCATGATGGACTACAACATTCGCGACGGCCGCACCTACATGTATTTCAATGGGCAGCCCTTGTATCCTTTCGGATTCGGCCTGAGTTACACCACGTTTGAGTATTCCAACCTCCGCACATCAGCCGATTCGGTGAACGCCGCGGGCGAGATAGTCGTGAGCGTGGACGTGAAGAATACGGGAAGTCGCGCGGGTGATGAGGTAGCACAGATGTACGTGAAGCATCTCGATTCCGCCGTGGAGCGGCCCATTAAGGAGCTGCGCGGATTTCAGCGGATTGCGCTAGAGCCCAATGAGACGCGGACCGTCCGGATGCCGCTGAAGGGAACCGAGCTGACTTACTGGGACGCGGGCAAGCAGACCTTCGTGGTGGAACCCGGCCGCCTCAGCATCATAGTGGGTGCGTCATCCGCCGACGTGCGTCTTGAAAAGACGATTGAGGTGAAGGAAAAATGAACTCGGTAGTTCGGTTTTCGATCATGGCTGCATGTGCGGCGTTGTTCGTGATCCAGGGTTACACCCAGTCAGACTCCGGCGTTCCGCACCTGCGGAAACAGGGCACTGCCACGCAGTTAATCGTGGATGGGAGGCCTTTCTTGGCGCTGGCGGGAGAACTGGGAAACAACACCGCGACCAGTCTCGAGAACATGCAGCCGATATGGCCCAAACTGGTTTCGGGCAATCTCAACTGCGTGTTGGTAGCCATATCGTGGGCGCAGATGGAGCCAACCGAGGGCAAGTATGGGTTCGCCCTGGTAGACGGTCTCATCCAGGAGGCCCGGCGCAATAATCTGAAACTCGTCTTTCTATGGTTCGGAAGTTGGAAGAACGGTTTGTCGAGTTACGCTCCTTACTGGGTCAAGACCGACTATAAGCGCTACCCGCGTATTCGAATCAAGGGCGGGAAGACGCTGGAGTTACTCAGCACCTTCGGCGATGCCACGAGGGACGCGGACGCTCGAGCCTACCGGGCGTTGATGCGACACATCAAGGAAGTGGATAGCGTGCCGCATACCGTCCTGATGATGCAGGTGGAAAACGAAGTCGGCGTTCTGCGCGATTCGCGCGACAGATCCGCACCTTCCAACAAGTCCTTCGCGGGACCGGTTCCGAAGGAGCTGATGGATTATCTTGAGCGGCACAAGGACACGCTGGCTCCTGAGTTGCGCGAAGTGTGGGCCGCGCAGGGCTTCAGGACGTCGGGAACGTGGGAAGAAGTGTTCGGCCCGGGTAAGCCGGACAGTTTCGATGTGCCCATTCAGACGAAGAGCCCTCCGATGAGTGCAGAAGAGCACGAGACAAGCTGGCGAAAGCTGCACTGGCCCGTAGATGAGATATTCATGGCTTGGAACTACGCGCGCTACGTGAACACTGTGGTCGAGGCGGGCAAGAAAGAATACGACCTCCCGATGTATGTGAACGCCTGGCTGCAACAGCCGAATCATGCCTGGCCCGGAACCTACCCGAGCGGCGGCCCGGTGCCCCAGGTCTATGACATTTGGAGAGCGGGAGCGCCTTCCGTCGACATACTCGCGCCCGATCTGTATTTGGAATACTTCGACGAAGTCTGCGCGAGGTTCACGCGCAACGGAAACCCGCTGTTCATCCCGGAAACCAGCACCAACGCGACCAACGTGCTATCGGCCTTCGGTAAGTTCAACGCCATTGGGTTTTCGCCGTTCTTCATCGAACGGTCACCAGCTCCGGACACTGACCTGTCCGCGGCCTATGGTCTGGTTTGGCAGTTGGCTCCAGCCATCGCTGCTCAGCAGGGGAAAGAGACCATCGCAGCCGTGCGCCTGAATCAGGGCGACGCCCCTCTGGATCTCAAGTTAGGGAACTACACAATGACTCTTAGCTATGTTGGCATGGGCCGCGTTCCGATCGCTCCAGATCAGTCGGCCGCGCCAGCGGCTCACGATCCTAAAGCGCCGGAAGCAGCGGCGATTCTCATCGCCGCGGGGCCGGACGAGTTCTATTTCGGATCGGTCGGCGGCGGCATACGAATCGCTTTTGCTCCGACCACTCCCGGACCGAAGATTGTCGGTCTGGGCGACGTGCAGCAGGGCAAGTTTGTGCAGGGCGAATGGCGCGTAGTCCGGCAATTGGGCGGCGATGATACCGGACAGGGCGAGATTCTCACCGTGCGCCCGAATGTGCCACTACGAGTGACGGTCTACCGTTACGAATAAGACACTGTTCCAAATTATGCGAAGCAGTCACCGCGCCATCTGCTTGCTCGCTGCCATCATCTTTCTTCAAATTCCTTCCGGGCGAACGTGCACTCTCATCAATCTCGTCCGGCGACGCCTTTTCGCGCTATCAGGGATTGATCTTAGCCGGCGACTTTTTGAAGTTGTCTGCACCATGGACTCGGCTGCTAGCAGCCCGTGGTGAAACACTGAATTAGCTGATCTGCTCGACCAGCATCTCTCTGCCGGCCTTATCGTAGAACATAGTCATCTCCTACCCGTGTCCACAGTCCACTTCTCTATCCCGCTCTGCGCCAGGCCCCTGGACATCTCTAAGTAAGTCGTCTCGCGCCCGCTCGTGCCGGCCTATAATAGGTGCTAAAGGAACGTCTCGCGTTGACCGGTTTCAGCGACGGGAGGCACCTCGTGCACCGGTGGGGAGACGATCCTGTGGCCGCCCTGCCCGAAGTATTCCGAATGGCCGTCGGTCGCTTACGGCAACGGCTTACTGTGGCTATTTTTTACGACTTGGGTCGTCATCAGGATTGACGTAATTGAACTGCAACGGAGACGTGCCGTGGACTTGGACCACAACTTCTCCGCTGGCCATCGCGTAATGATGCATATCAGGATCGAGGTAAGCGAAACTGCCCGCAGGAAAATCCCCCATCTTGGTTTCATCAAAGCGATCGAACCGAGAATCCAGGCAACGAATACGCCATCTACTTTGCACCGCAGCCCGCCATGATGACCGGCGATTGGAAAGAGGCGAAAGTTCTGCTCGACGAAGCCGCTCAGCTCTCACCCGAAGAACCGCTGATCGTCAGTTTGCTGGGTGTCTATTGGGCTTTGGCGGGGAAGGGTCAACGACGCGTAATCAGACGCGAGACTCCCCAAAGAGAATACGCAACAGCCATGTACAGCAAGCAGTTGATCGCAACTGACGATACGGTGATCATGAGACCTGCAGGAGTTGAGCGCCAGCCATTGGTGAGCATAATGAACGAGGGCCAGAGCAAGTGTCTCAGGTTAGTGTGGCCAATCACCAGCACGCCCGAAACTCCGTACCACAGTAACGCAAGCACAGTACAGCACACCGCCAGCCCAATCGCGCCTCCGATAGATAGAACCAACCTCGTCGTCATCCGTTTATTGTCTCACTACATCATTCGGAAATGTCATTCGGCGTCATAACTGTTGTAACATCCCCATA
>PKXU01000162.1 GCA_003132445.1 Acidobacteriaceae bacterium
CACTCTTGTCAATAACGCCGGCTTCGGGGCCTTCGGCGAATTTGCCCAAATGCCTGAGGCAGAGATCCTCGGCCAGATCCATCTCAACATTACCGCTCTCACCGAACTCACGCGCCTCTTCCTGCCGTCTATGATCCAACGTCGCAGCGGTCGCATCATGAATGTCGCTTCCACTGCGGCGTTTCAGCCCGGCCCGCTGATGGCCGTTTACTACGCAACTAAGGCCTATGTACTTTCTTTTTCCCAAGCGATCGCAAATGAACTGCGAGGCTCCGGCGTCACCGTAACGTGTTTCTGTCCGGGAGCCACGCACACCGGCTTCGCTCAACGCGCTGGCACCGAAAACTCCAGAATCTTCAAACAGTTTGGGGCTATGCCGGCCGAGAGAGTCGCCCGCGACGGCTATCGCGCAGTCATGGAAGGAAAAACGATCGCAATCTCGGGCGCCCACAACTGGATCGTTGCGGAATCTGTGCGTTTCGCCCCGCGAAAAGTCGTCACCGCGATCTCGCGCTGGGTCGCGGAAAAAATTCCTTAGACATTTGTTTGCAGAGAGGATTCCATCAAAACTCGCCTGCCCTTCGCCTTTACGAACCGAGACTTTCTCTTTGCAAATCTTTACCCATAAGAACGATACTTTTTAGTAAGGGGAGGGTCTAGAGAAATGGGGAGTTAATTTAACTCCCCGAACTCATTACGAAAATCGAACGCTTCGCCTTACACGCTTCGACGGGAGGTAGCACATGGTACCCACCAGTAGTTACCCCGTTTCGACCTTTCCACCTCTGGCCGGGACAAGTGCGAGAAAATTTCTCGCTGCTTTTACAACAATATTTTTCGCCGCTTCTTGCATCGCGCAAAATCAAGCCCAACCTCAAGCACAATCCAATGCATTGCCGGATGCGCAGTCCGGCCTGCACTCCCAAGCCAACCCTCAATCTTCCTCGCTAACTCTTCCGGCGGGTACCAGAATTCCTCTCGTGCTCACCCATGATATTCAGAGCAGATCCATGCATCGCGGTGATCCGATTTACGCGCAGATCACGTCTCCCGTTAACATGGGCGACCAGGTGATCATTCCACCGGGCGCGTTTGTGCAAGGCACGGTCGACAAACTGGAGCGCAAAGCTGGGCGCGCCGAGCTGCATCTTCAATCCATATCGATGACTTTCCCAGATGGCTACGTCGCTTCGGTCCCCGGGCCTGTGACGCTGGAGAGCGATGACGGTTATGCTCTACCTGACCCGAGCCAAAAACGGGTAATCGGCTTTGTCGCTCTCCCGGCAGCAGGCGCCGGCCTGGGAGCTTTGATCGGACATAGCCTCGCCAGTTCTCAGAGCAGCACGCTTACCAATACACTTCCGCCCGGCTGCACCGGCGTGCCTCCCGAATGCCTTACGTCCAGCGTAAGTGTTCCCGGCAGCAAGGCCAAAGACACGGTGATCGGAGCGATGGTCGGAACAGCGATAGGAGCTGTGGCTTCGTTCGCGCTATTCGCGAGCTCTCACGGTTTTTTTATTGATGTCGGAACCCCTGTTGAGATGGTGCTGCAAAAGCCGCTCTCTCTGCCGCAAAACCAGGCCGCCAGCGCTGTACGCGACTCCGAACAACATCCGGTGGCAATCCAGCCTGTGGCCTCGCGGCCAGTTCCGCCAGCACCTCCCGATCCCGGTTCAGTGACTACAGATCATGGAACCTGCTACACGCCGGGCTCTCCAGGAACTCCCGACACCGTGATCCCAGGACCTCCTGGCCCCGATGGCACGCCAGGACCTTCAACCACGATCCCCGGCATACCTGCAACTCCGCCAACGCCGTATCCATGTCCATAAGAAGCCAGTGAGCGCGCAGATGGAAGACTGGAGATAAGCTCTTCGGTTTTCCACTGCGCCGTTGAAAGCATGTCGCGGCAGACGCTGTTAAGTTGTAGGGGCACTTGGTTGGAACATGGAGCCTTGATGGGAACATGTGGGGACAGCCGCCCTCGGCTGTCCAGCCGAGCAAAGCTCGGCTGCCTTTCGCTGCGTTGCTAACCTCTCGATACGCCAGCCTACCGACTGCCGTAAAACTTCTGTTGTACTCTTATCTCCGGAAGCCGAAAGCCGGAAGCCTGAACATGCCCACACTTATTCCTCAGCCCAGGCGAATCCAATCCGCCGGTAACAAACCCAAACTCATCGACGAATACGTTGGACGCGTCAATACGAAAACTTCAACCGCCAGCGTCGCCCACATGCGCAGCCCGCAAGGCTGGCTCGAGCCGGGCCAAACTCCCGAGTTCGACGAATTCACTATCGTTTTGAAGGGCCTGCTGCGCGTTGAACATAAAGGCGGCGCGCTCGATGTCGCAGCCGGGCAGGCCGTCATCGCCCACGCCGGCGAATGGGTACGCTATTCCACTCCCGAAGAAGCGGGCGCCGAATACATCGCAGTGTGCTTGCCCGCCTTTTCAATGGAGAGCGTACACCGGGATGAATGAATTCACGGCGGGGAGGAGAAAGAACCGGGAAGGGCACGACTCCCAGTCGTGCCAAAAGCAGCCAAGAAGCTGGACGGCTTTGGCCGCTGAGGTGCGCCTCCGCGGATAACCAAAGAGCTCAAGTAGAATGCTCCCGTGCTGAAGAAACTCACTCTATTACGCGAGCGGGTCCAGGACTGGGATATCTACCCCTTCTCGGTTCCAGCAATTCGCCAACTTGGTGTATTGGCTCTTCGCTCTCGCATTGCCTTCTTCGCAGGTGAGAACGGTACGGGCAAGTCAACCCTTCTCGAGGCGATTGCAGCGCATTACGGATTCGGACGCGAGGGAGGAAACCGCAACTTCCGAAACAACTCAACGGAAAGCAATCACTCAATCGATCCACTGGTGAAAGCCTTGCGTTTATCTTTCGACAAGAAGACAGGAGCCGGTTTTCTCTTGCGTGCAGAGAGCTTCTTCAACACCGCTTCCCACATCGACAGACTTGACGAGGAACCCGGGGAAGGACCGCCGATCAGCGCTTTTTACGGAGGCCGCAGCCTTCATACTCGCTCGCATGGCGAGACCTTCTTCACCGTGCTCGATCTCAAGTTTCGGCGCAATGGGCTGTTCCTGTTGGACGAACCGGAAGCGGCGCTTTCGCCACAGCGCCAGTTGTCCTTTCTTGTCCTAATTCACGACGTCCTGCATGAGTTCAAGGACGCGCAGTTTATCATCTCAACGCACTCAGCTGTTTTGCTTGCCTATCCGAAGGCCCAAATTCTCTCATTCGATGAAGAAAGAGTCCACGAAATCGACTACGAGCAAACGGGTTCATTTCAGGTTGCGCATCGATTCCTCAATCATCGAGAAGTGTTTCTGGAAGAACTGTTCGCGGACACGCCGTGGCTCTTTAAGGAAGACTAGCCTCCGACACTGGAGTCGCGAAGCAGAGGCCACCGACGATTCTGAAGGTTTAACTAAGAGCCAAGAGCTAGAAGCTGTCATTCCCACTCAATCGTCCCCGGCGGCTTCGACGTGATGTCATATACAACGCGGTTCACGCCTTTCACTTCATTCACAATCCGCGTCGAAATCGTCTTCAGCACTTCGTGAGGCAGCGGAACCCAGTCGGCGGTCATGCCATCTTCCGAAGTGACGGCGCGCACGGCACAGGTATAGGCGTAAGTGCGCATGTCGCCCATCACGCCAACCGACATCACGGGCAGCAGCACAGCAAACGACTGCCAGATCTTGTTGTAGAGGCCGGCTTCTTTGATTTCGCTAACGACAATTTCATCGCACTCGCGCAGCAGCGCCAGGCGCTCGGGCGTCACCTCGCCCAGCACGCGCACCGCCAGGCCCGGACCCGGGAACGGCTGCCGTTGCAGGATTTCTTCCGGCATGCGCAGGTCCCGTCCAATCTTTCGCACTTCATCTTTGAAAAGATCTTTCAGCGGCTCAATCAGCTTGAGCTTCATCTTCTGGGGCAAGCCGCCCACATTGTGATGCGACTTGATGACCTGCGAGGGCCCCCGCACCGAGCGTGATTCGATCACGTCAGGATAGAGCGTGCCCTGCACCAGCCATTTCACCTTGCCCTCGCTCTTCTCGATGCGCCGCGCTTCTTTTTCGAACACCTTAATGAATTCGTTGCCAATGATCTTCCGCTTCTTCTCGGGATCGCTCACGCCGGCGAGTTTGCCCAGGAATCGGTCGGTCGCGTCGACGGCGTCGAGATGAAGGCCAAGCTTGTCGCGCAGTGTCTTTTGCACTTTTTCGAACTCGTTCTTGCGCAGCACGCCATTGTTCACGAAGATGCAAGTCAATCGCGATTTGCCCTTGGCGTTACGCAGAGCGCGGTCTACCAGCACGGCCGCAACCGATGAATCCACGCCGCCGGAAAGCGCGCAAATGGCGCGCCCGCTGCCCACTTGCTTTTTCAACTGCTCCACCGTGGAATCGATGAAGCGTTGTGGGGTCCAGGTAGGTTTCGCGCCGCAGATCTGAAAGATAAAATTCCTGAGCATCTGCGTGCCTTGCGGCGTGTGATGGACTTCCGGATGAAACTGCACCGCGTACCATTTCTTCGCGGCGTTTTGAATACCTGCCACTGCGTAGTGAGTCCTGGCCATCAGCTCAAAACCCGGCGGCAATTCGAGCGCCTCATCGCCGTGCGACATCCACACCGCAAGCTTTTTAGCAAGCCCTTGAAACAGCATCGACTCCGAAACGATATCGACTTCGGCGTGGCCGTACTCGCGCTTATCGGCGGGACGCACTTTTCCACCGAGCGTGTGCACCATGAACTGCAATCCATAACAGATGCCGAGCACAGGCACTCCCAGCTCAAAGATGCGCGAGTCCGCAGGCGGCGCGTCTTTGTCGTAAACCGACCAGGGCGCTCCCGAAAGCACAATGCCGACTGGCGCGTAGCTCTTGATTTCGTCCAGCTTAGCCGTACAGGGCAGTACGACGGAAAAGACGTTCTGTTCGCGGATGCGGCGCGCAATCAGCTGCGTATACTGCGCGCCAAAATCCAGGATGACAATGCTTTGGTCGATGGAAGAAGGAATGTGCGAGGCTGGGATTTCCACGAATGAGTTTCTCAAATCAGACAAAACGTGTAAAGCCCCGTCGTTGCGGCTTTGTTGGCAGTGCTTGTTCTCAGAATTTGTTCGCAGTATTTTTGCAGTATTGCTGGCAGCGTCCCTCTTTCCAGAATGAGGCGTGCTCGCTGGCCGCGATGAGTTCAGTGACGTCTCTCTAATCAGTTACGTCTCTATCGCTAGATTCGGCAGATCGCTCAAGATCAGTTCGTCCCGATCAATCGACGTTTGAAGCGGCGGGGTAGGGCGCAGCGGCATTGGCGGCAGCGGCGGCAGCAACGCCTGCGGCATTTCCGCGATGCAGACATATCCTGCAAGACGAGCCATGTAAAACCAATCGACTGACGCGAAGTACCCCAGGGCTACAACCATTTGCACCGCCAACAGCACTCGCCACGGCACCAGTCCCGCAAAACCCAGCGGCATGGAAGCCACTGTGGAAGCTGCGACAAAAACGACCAGGTGCGCCAGTCCTGTCCACGTGGTGACCGCCAAAATTGCGCCAGTGCGCTCGCGCAGCAAGGCAACGGCGGCGGAAATCGCGCCTACCACGTCTTCGCCATCGCGCACGGCAAAAACTCCCGCGACTGATAACAGCCAATTGAATGCCCACCACAGCCAGCAGATGAATCCCGCCAGAGGCAGAAAAAGAGAAAAAGCG
This sequence comes from Acidobacteriaceae bacterium, assembly GCA_003132445.1. Lineage (GTDB taxonomy): Bacteria > Acidobacteriota > Terriglobia > Terriglobales > Acidobacteriaceae > Sulfotelmatobacter. Next base: position 5,729 of record PKXU01000162.1, read on the forward strand.
AGACCGGGACGAGGATTGGCGTCCGGCGACGCGAACCCAGCCAGAATCGCTGCGCCCAGCAATCCGACCAGCGCCGCCACGGCCGTGGCGACACGCAAAAAGTTCAGACGAAGGAGCGCTGTAAACGAATTGTCTTCACGGCTTTCTTTCGCCGAGACCTGGCCTGCGCTGCCTCTCCGGTCAACATGCGAAACGTCCCCGCCAGTGTTGTAGCGAGCCGCATCTCGATGAAAATAATCCAGCAAGGCGCGCACGGTAGCGATCCGGCCCAGCGAAGCCGCTAACATCCACAGGATGCACAGCATCAGCGCCGCGAGCAATGCAGCCAGCACGGCGCGGTTCAAACTGCCGCGCAGAATGTGCGCGATCGCTTCTCCCACCAGATAAGGATGGCGCGTCCGCAGGAAAAGAAGTTCCCCGTTGGTCACAGGAAGAGTATCGAGATATTCGAGGAAGCCGAAAACGCAAATAGCAGCGGCCGTTGCGCCCACAATCCAGCGCCACATTATTTCCGCCAGCGCCAGCGACGGACGCCGGAAGGCCGCGCGAAATCCTTCCGCCGTTGGGGAAATAGCCATGCGTGCCTAGGATACCAGTTTCAATCACAACCAAATTAAAGCCGGGAATAATGGCTGAGATGTGAGCCGAGGATGTCAGCCGAGAACGTCAGCTTCGGAAGGTCTAATCACTTCACAACGATATTCAGCAGCTTTCCTGTAACGTAGATCTTCTTCACAACCTGCTTGCAGGCAATTGCCGCCCGCACTTTTTCGTCGGCTAACGCACGTTCGAGAACTGTTTCTTCCGTTGCGTCCGCGGATACAACGACGCGACCGCGCAGTTTGCCGTTCACCTGCACTGGAATCTCGATCTCTTCTTCCTTAGCCAGGACTGCGTCATACTTCGGCCAAGGGGCCTTGAGCAGATTGCTCTTCTCGCCAATCATCTCCCAGAGCTCATGCGCAAGGTAAGGCGCGAAGGGCGCGAGCAACAGAACCAGGTCGCGCTCAACGTCGCTCAGAAAAGGCTTAGGGACCGCGCCCTGGGCAATCGCTTCTTCCGACGCATACAACACGTTCACAAGCTCCATGATCGCCGAGATGCAGGTATTGAAATGCCAGCGTCCCTGGAAATCGTCGCTCACCCGCTTGATCGTCTGATGCAACTTGCGCTGAATCGCGCGAGCGGCTGGTTGCAGCGGCGTTGCTGCCGAACCCGCTTCGCGCACCGATGCCAGCGACGGCGCGCTAGACGCTACCAGCGACGTCGCTACGCAGGTGTTCCTCACCATAAACCGGTACACGCGTCCCAGAAATCGGTGAATCCCTTCAATCCCGGTATCTTGCCAGTCGAGGTCGCGGTCGGGCGGCGCGGCAAACAAACTGTAGAGCCGCGCAGCGTCCGCTCCATAGCGCGCAACCATCTCGTCGGGCGATACCACGTTGCCCAAACTTTTCGACATCTTCGCGCCGTCTTTGATCACCATCCCCTGCGTAAACAAACGGTCGGCGGGCTCGTCGTTGGTGATCATGCCCAGATCGCGCATGAATTTCGTCCAGAAGCGCGAATAGATCAGGTGCAGAATCGCGTGTTCCACGCCGCCGATGTACTGGTCGATCGGAAACCAATATTGCGCGACCTTGCCGTCAAACGGCGCGTGGTCGTTGTGCGCGTCCGTATAGCGATAAAAATACCAGGACGAATCGACGAACGTGTCCATCGTGTCGGTCTCGCGCCGCGCGGGCCCTCCGCACTTGGGGCAGGTGGCGTTCACGAATTCAGGCACTTTTCCCAGCGGAGATCCGCCGGTCAGCGTGATATCGACCTTATCGGGCAAGATTACCGGCAAATCTTTTTCGGGCACCGGGACGATGCCGTCTTTCTCGCAATAGAGCATCGGGATCGGCGTGCCCCAGTAACGCTGCCGCGAGATTCCCCAGTCTTTCAGCCGATACGTAACCGTAGCTTTGCCAAATTTTTTCTGCTCGGCATGCTCCGACATCTTTTTGATCGCGTCATCGCAGGTCATTCCGCTGTACGGCCCGGAATTGATCAGCATTCCGTCATGCGTAACAAACGGCAACGCCGGCTCGGCCACAGTCTCTTCGGGATCGCTTGCCAGCGGAACAACAACCAGCCGAATTTCGAGACCATACTTTTTCGCAAACTCATAGTCGCGCTCGTCGTGCGCGGGCACGCTCATAATGGCGCCAGTGCCGTAATCCATCAGAATGTAGTTCGCAACCCAGATCGGCACCTTTTCGCCATTGAACGGATTGACTGCATAGCGTCCGGTAGCCACGCCGTGCTTTTCGATTTCGCCAATATCACCGGCTTCCTTGGCTTTGCGCTGCTCCGCAATCAGTTGATCGACCTTCGTCCGCAAATCGGCATTCGCGCCCGCGAGATCTTTCACTATGGGATGCTCCGGCGCAAGCTGCACCGAGGTAGCGCCATAGATCGTGTCGACACGCGTAGTAAACACGCTGATAGTGGAACCGGCCGGACCACTCGCGCCTTCCAGCTTGAAGTCGACCAGCGTGCCTTCGCTGCGGCCAATCCAGTTACGCTGCATGGTGCGAACTTTTTCGGGCCAGCCCTCCAGCTTGTCGAGGCCGCATAGCAATTCGTCGGCATACTTCGTCGTGCGCACGAACCATTGCTCGAGTTCGCGCTGTTCAACGACCGTGTCTTCATGGCGCCAGCAGCAGCCGCCAACCACCTGCTCGTTCGCGAGCACGGTTGCGCACTTCGGGCACCAGTTGACCCGGCTCTTTTTGCGATACGCCAATCCTTGCTCAAACAGCTTCAGAAAGAACCACTGGTTCCAGCGATAGTAGTCCGGAAGACAAGTGGTGACTTCGCGCGACCAGTCGTAGGCGAAGCCCAGGCGCTTCATCTGCGCCTTCATGTTGGCAATGTTGCCCAGCGTCCACAGTCGCGGCGGCGTGTTGTTCTGGATCGCAGCATTTTCCGCTGGCAATCCGAACGAATCCCAACCCATGGGGTGAAGCACGTTGTAGCCGTTCATCCACATGTAGCGAGCGAGCGCGTCGCCAATCGAATAGTTGCGCACGTGCCCCATGTGCAACGCGCCAGAGGGATAGGGCAGCATTTCCAGTACGTAATATTTTTTCTTGGTCGAGTGTGGCTCGGCGGCGTAGAGGGCAGCATTTTGCTTCCAGCGCTCGAACCATTTGCTTTCGACGCGCTGCGCATCGTAACGCTCGTCATTGCGGACGTCGTTGCGAACATCGCTGCGTTCCGCGTCGACACCTTCCGCCTGAGTCACGCTGGCTTCGGATTTTTCTTCCTGCGGCATAAATGAGATTGGTATTGGAATTAGATTCTACAACGCAGAATAAGACTGTGGCGCGGACGCCCCGCCCGCGAAACCTCAACCCACGAGCTTTTTCAGCGCGTCAATATTCCTGCGATCATCCCCCGGCAAGTCAATCGGCGTTTCCGCGATGAACGCCGCATGCGCCAGGCGAAGATCATTGAGCAGGATTCGAAAGGTCTCTTTGCCAATCGTTCCCTTCCCAATGTGTTGATGGCGATCCAACTTCGATCCCCGCGCCGCTTTAGCGTCATTGCAATGCCATACTTTGACATGATTTAGGCCGATCGTCGCATCCAAATGCTGCAAAGTCGCATACAAACCCTCCTCGCTGACTATGTCGTAACCGGCGACGTGAGTATGGCAAGTATCGATGCAGGCGGCAACGGGAACCACTCCGCGCAGGCGCTCCAAAACTTCGGCGACTTGTTCGAAGCTTCCGCCGAGCGAAAACTCTGCGCCAGCGGTATTTTCAATGAGAATGGTCAGGCCGCCTCGATCCAGGTCCAATCCTTCCGTAGATGCGGCAATGGCAGCCGCGGTACGCAGCAGACCTTGCTCGCGATCGCTGCCGCGAAACGAACCGGGATGCAGCACCAGATATTCCGCGCACAGAGACAGCGCCCGCTCCACTTCGCCGCGAAATGCCTGCATCGACTTCTGCAGAAACAATTCATTCGAACTGGCCAGGTTCACCAGATAATTTGTATGAATCACAAGCGGCTTCAGATCGTAGCTCGCCCGCAGCCGGTTCATTTCGGCGCAATGCGGCTCGCCGAGCTCATACGGAGCCCATTGCCGTGGGCTCGAAGAGAAGATTTGAAACGTATTGCACCCTAGTCGATACGCACGTTCGGCGGCATTCTGCACCCCTCCCGCCGAAGAAGTGTGAATGCCGATGCGGCGCGAAGTCAGGCGGGGCGGCCGTTTCGGCGCCGGGCGTTTGAGGATATCTTGTTCTCGGGCCATGGAGCGCGGCATGAGTCCAAGTATATGGTCGGGGCACGGGGCCTTGCTCGGGGTAACCCAAGAGGACGTTCATAGGCATCTTCGTTTGTTCAATCATTAGCTGACAGCCTGAATTGTGTCACCATGAGCGAAGTTGCCGATCGCCAAGCGGACGCAACCCGGTCAGGACAACAAAGTTCGCCACACCTTGGTAGTGTCTTAAAATTTAAGACACCACCCACACCATTGCCCGTTTGCGGTGCGGACGGTGGCAACGGTAGACTTAAGTGCCGCTTCTGCAGCCGCGGCAGCAGTTAAGTTGCGAGCTTCGCTTGGGACAGTCGAGGTCTGACAGCCGAGGTCTNNCTGACAGCCAAGGTCTGACAGCTGAGGTCTACCGTTGTGCAACATCGACAAACCGCTGTCCTACATCTTCAGTTCCTAAGGTGAATCTATGTTAGTTGTCATGCAGGCGCAGGCTACCGAAGAGCAGGTGCGCGCCGTTTGCCAGAAAATTGAGAAGCTGGGCTATCGCGCCCACTCCATGCCCGGCGCGCAGCGCACCGCCATCGGCATCACCGGCAACAAGGGCGAAGTCGAGCAGGGCACGCTGGAAGAAATGCCGGGCGTTCAGGAAGTCATCAAGGTCTCGAAGCCTTACAAGCTCGTCAGCCGCGACATCAAGCAGGACAATACCGTCATTCGATTTCCCGGCACCGCCGCCACCATTGGCGGCCCCGGGCTGGCGATTGTAGCTGGGCCCTGCGCCATTGAAAGTCGCGATCAGGCATTCGCCGTCGCCGAGCGCGTCTGTCGCGCCGGAGCGCAGTTCTTCCGCGGGGGCGCTTACAAACCTCGCACGTCACCCTACTCTTTTCAAGGATTGGAAGAAGAAGGCCTGCGCATCATGGCTGAAATCCGCCAGCAATTTGGCATGAAGATCATTACCGAAGCCATTGACCGCGAGTCGCTCGATCTGGTCGAAGAGTATGCCGATGTGATCCAGATCGGCGCGCGCAATATGCAGAATTTTTCGTTGCTAAAGCGTGCGGGACGCGCCCACAAGCCGGTTCTGCTGAAGCGCGGCATGTCGGCAACTCTGGAAGAATTTCTGATGGCTGCGGAATATATTTTGAGCGAAGGTAACTACAATGTCGCGTTGTGCGAGCGTGGTGTGCGCACCTTCGCCGACCACACGCGCAACACGCTTGATTTGAGTCTAGTGCCCGCGGTGCAACGGCTCAGCCATTTGCCAATTCTGGTCGACCCCAGTCACGGCACCGGTAAGCGCAATAAAGTCACTCCGCTATCGCGAGCAGCAGTAGCCGTGGGCGCGGACGGATTGATGGTGGAGGTACATCACAAGCCGGACGAAGCCCTCTCCGACGGTCCGCAGTCGTTATTCCCCGATCAATTCGACGAATTGATGAAACAGGTTCGTCAGATCGCCGCGGTGGTGGGAAGAACCGTGCCCGCAATTGGACTGAGAGAACCGGCAGCAGTCAGCAAGTAACCACGAAGCCGACGAATAGGAATTACATGACTGCTTTTCATCGTAAGCTTCTCCGGCCGATAGGCGCCATTGCGTGTTTGGCCGCAGAGCTCGCTTACGGCCAGGACAAATCGAGCGACGTCTCTGGCAAGCCTGCTGCGCAAGGCGAACCTACTCGCACTGTGATCGTAAACGGCGTAGCCGAACCGGTGTACCGCGGCGGCAGCAAAGGAATCACTTCCTCGGCGAACGTACAGCCCAGCGCCGGACTACAGCGAGCAAGCCAGGAAACGCAAAATCGAAGGTGTCGTAACGCTCGCTGTCGTCGTCACTTCAGCCGGCCAGACGACTCAGATCAGAGTCTTAACGAGCCGCGGTTATGGCCTCGACGAGAAGGCAATCGAAGCGGTAAGCAGGTGGAACTTTCAGCCCGCTACGAAAGACGGAATACCTGTTTCTGTCGAGATCGCCGTTGAGATTAGTTTCCGCTTGTACCAGAGTCGGTGATCCAGAACCTCTCTTAATTACCCTTTCGAGGAGAGTATAGCTATTTTGCAAAATCTACCTCACGTTCGCAAAGCTAAAATCTTAGTTTATTATACGCATAATCTGATAATCTGATTCTATGAAGGAGACGCCTATCTCCGTTACCGACGCGGCGCGGAACTTTGCTGATTGCGTGAATCGCGTCCATTATCAGAACGTGACCTTTGTGCTGCTCAAGAACGGCACGCCGGTTGCCCGACTCGTGCCGGACGGACAGAAAGTCTGTTATGGTCGCGATTTGGCAGAAGTTCTGCGCAAGGCCGAATTGCCTGCGGGTGAGGCTGTCGCCTGGAATCGCGACCTGAAAGCAGCACGCAAGAGACTGAAGGCGCCGGCCGACCAATGGCGATAATTCTCGACGCCGATGTCATCATTCGCGGCGAAAAAGGAACCTTCGACCTCGCGGCCTGGATGGCAGGATTCTCTGACCAGCGATTCGAGGTCGCGGCCATCACCGTTGCGGAATTGTGGCATGGAGTGGAGCGTGCCACGGGAACGCACAAAACCAGGCGCGAGGGATATCTCCGGTCCCTCCTCGACGCGCTGCCGATCATTCCGTACACCGAGGTTACCGCCTTGGAACACGCGCGGGTATGGGCAGAGTTGGCATCGACCGGCAAAATGATTGGCTTCTACGATCTCATTGTGGCGGCCACCGCCCTGGAGCGAGGAAGCGCGGTCGCGACCTTCAACCTGCGCCATTTTGCGCCCGTAAGAGGGCTAAAGCTGATCAAAGCTGAACAGCCTCGGTAACCGCCCCATGCAGCTGCACCATACGCCACTGCATCTATAATGAGTTGCAGCGCAGGCGTCGTCGCACACCGCGGCAGCGCCGACCGCGCGAATTTCAGTGGCACAAACACCCTCACTTCCGCCCGCGAAGACTTCGCACCGTAAGCAGGTCATCATCCTGCTTGCGATTTCTGTTTTTCTGTTGCTGGTGATCCTGGTTTCACAAACCGCCTTTGACCTGACTTTTCTGCGCCCCGGCAACAACGAAGACATTATTGTTTTTGCTGCGCTTTCGGCCCTCATCTTCCTGCTGTTCGTCGCCCTCACATTTGTTCTGCTGCGCAATTTGCTGAAGCTGTTTGCGGAACGGCGCCTGGGAGTACTCGGCTCGAAGTTTCGCACTCGCATGGTTGCGGGCGCGCTGCTTCTCTCTTCCCTGCCGGTCATGGTGATGTACTGGTTTTCCTATGGATTGATGAATCGCTCGATCGACAAATGGTTCTCGACTCCGGTCGAGGAAGTGCGGGCCGATACTCACGCCATGGCTACGCTGCTAGCTAATTATGCCGCACAGAACGCGCGCGCCGAAGCATCTTCCATTGCGGCGTCTCCCGAAATTGAGCGTGCGTTTTCCGGCCACGGGTTCTCCGGCGTAGAGAATGAGTTTCAGCATCACCAACTCACTCTGCAAGGCGGATTCGCCGTAGCAGTGAGCGACGGCCAGGCAGAAGCCAGTTTCAATGCGCCCGCGGCATGGCCTATGTTGAAGGGCCGCCTGCCGCTCAGCGAAGCGGCGTTAGGGCATCCCGCACAGTTCAGCTGGCAGCAAGTCGACTACACGCTGGGCAGCGCCCCGGTGCCTGGCGGAGGCGTGATTCTAGTGGCGATTCCGCTGCCTCGCGAATTTTCGCAAACGGTGCGCCAGGTTGAGGCCAGTCAGCAGCGCTACTACGATTTGGCTCGTGAACGCAAACTCGTCCGCCGTACTTACATGGGTCTGCTGCTATTGCTGACGATGATCCTGCTCTTTGTGACCACATGGCTGGCACTATTTCTCTCGAAGATCGTCACACGCCCATTGTCAGCGCTCGCGGAGGCCACGCAGGAAATTTCGCGAGGGCGTCTCGATTATCGCGTCCCGGTCAGCGCTGCCGACGAGATCGGCGATCTGGTGCGCTCTTTCAACCGCATGGCGGAGGACCTCGAGGGCAGCCGCCGGCAGATTGAGGCTTCCAGCCGCGATCTAAGCGCGGCCAACGCGGAACTCGACCAGCGCCGCCGGCAAATGGAAACTATCCTCGAGAGTATTCCCACCGGCGTGCTCTCGCTCGATGCCAGCCGTCGCGTCACCCACGTTAATCAGGCACTGCTCCGCATGTTTCATCCCGATGCCGCCCACGAGAACGGGCCTCAGATCCTGCGCGGCGCTTCTCTGTCCGACATTTTTCCCGCCGAAGTTCTCGAGGACTTCGAGCCCCTGCTGCGGCGCGCTGACCGCATGGGAATGACCACCAGCCAGATGCAAATGCAGTTGCTGCGCGTATCGTTGAACGTCGCCGTAACCGTCTCCACCCTGCGCCATCAAGGAGAGGGCTCCGGCTACGTCATCGTTTTCGAGGATCTCTCCGACCTGCTGAAAGCGCAGAAGCAGGCGGCGTGGCGCGAAGTGGCACGACGCGTGGCGCATGAAATCAAGAATCCGCTCACACCCATCGCACTGTCGGCGGAGCGCATTCAACGGCATCTGGACCGCGCCACGCCCCATGATCCTGCCTCGCTCGGGGTGGTGCGTTCCTGTGCGGAAACCATTGCAGGAGCAGTCGAGACTGTGCGCCGGCTGGTGGATGAGTTCGCGACACTGGCGCGCTTTCCCGTGGCCAAGCCGCAACCTGCCGACATTAACGACGTTATTGAGAATGCACTCTCCATGTTCAATGGGCGGCTTGATGGAATCGAGGTTCACAAATCGCTGGCGTCCGATCTTCCCAAGGTGATGGCCGACAGCGAGGCCATCAAACGCGCCGTAGCCAATCTAGTCGATAATGCCGCCGAGGCATCGCAAGATTCGGTGGTGCGGGAAATTGAAATTTCGACGGCGCTGGTGGCCACTCGCGACGCGGTCGAGATTACCGTGGCCGATACCGGCCACGGCGTGACTCGTGAACTCAAGGAAAAGCTTTTTCTGCCTTACTTCTCAACCAAGAAACGCGGCACTGGCCTGGGATTGGCCATCGTTAGCCGCATCGTGGAAGATCATCGCGGCTCGATTCGCGTAGAAGAGAACCATCCCGTGGGGGCGCGCTTCATCGTGGAGCTTCCTGTGGTTTTGGAGCCGAGTTCCGCAGCCGCTACCGTTCAACATGCATAACATCCTCATCGTTGACGACGAAGCCGGTATTCGCGACTCGCTCGCCGGCATCCTGGCGGATGAAGGTTACTCCACTACGTCGGCGGGCAGCGGAGAGGCTTGCCTCGAGCTGCTACGCAAAACTCCGTTCGACGTGGTCCTGCTCGATATTTGGTTGCCCGGCGTCGACGGCCTTGAAACTCTGGAGAGAATCCGCGAACTCGATAATCCGCCCGAGGTCATTATGATTTCCGGCCATGGAACCATCGAGACGGCGGTGCGCGCCACCAAACTGGGAGCATACGACTTCCTGGAAAAGCCGCTGTCTCTCGAAAAAACTTTGATCCTGGTCAAGAACGCGATCGAATCCAAGAAACTGCAGCGAGAAAACACTGACCTGAAAAAGCAGCTTCAGGTAAAAAGCATCATCGTGGGCGACAGTATTCCCATGAAGGCGCTGCGCCAGCAGATCGGATTGATGGCTCCGACCAACGGCCGCGTGTTGATTTACGGAGAGTCAGGCACCGGCAAGGAACTCGTGGCTCATGCGATCCACGGCCAAAGCCTGCGCAAAGACGAGACTTTCGTCGAGGTGAACTGCGCTGCCATTCCTGAAGATCTGATCGAAAGCGAATTGTTCGGCCACTATAAAGGATCGTTTCCCGGCGCCGCTTCGGATAAAGAAGGTAAGTTTCAGCGAGCGCACGGGGGAACACTTTTCCTCGACGAAGTGGGCGATATGAGTTTGAAGACGCAATCGAAAGTGTTGCGTACTCTCGAAGAGCAGCGCTTCACGCCCGTGGGAAGCGATGAAACCATCACGGTCGATGTTCGCGTGATCGCCTCGACCAACAAGGACTTGGATGAAGAAATCTCGCGCGGCAACTTTCGCGAGGATCTCTTTTATCGCCTGAATGTGATTCCTTTTTTCGTGCCGCCTCTGCGCGAACGCAAAGAAGACATTCCGCTTTTCACTCGATATTTTCTGAAGGAACTGGCGGCAACCTATGGACGCAGACCGCGCGAGATTACCGACGATGCGATCGAAATCCTCATGCGTTACTCCTGGCCGGGCAACGTGCGGGAATTGCGCAACGTGATCGAGCGCATCGTGATCATGAATCCCACCACAACGCGCTTCGACGCCAAACATTTACCGCCGCTGGTCTATCGCGAAGGCGGCCGTCGCGCACCCAAGAGCGAATTCTCCACACTGCATCAGGCTCGCGACGCCTATGAGCGCGATTACATTCTCAAAACACTCGACCAGAATCACGGCAACGTAAGCCGCACCGCGGAAGTCCTCGGCCTCGAGCGCAGCCATCTTTACCGGAAAATGAAGGCGCTCGCAATCGCGGCGAAAGAGTAGTGAGTAAAGCCGGCTTCCGGGGGCCGGCTTCACTTAGTATTCTTGAGACTTCCGGAAGCCGAGCGCCGGAAGCCCGAAGCCCGCTCTCACCGCCGTTTCAGCGCTTCCAACTCATCCAACGTCCGCGGCCAGTCCGCTCCCAGAAGTCGAGACAAACTTCGATCCGCCAAAACTTTCCCGCCTGTCTGGCAACCTGCGCAGTAGTTCGTTTCCTTGTCGGCATAACGGATGCGGAGAACCTTGTCGCCGCATCTCGGGCATGGCTCGCCATAGCGTCCATGAACGGCCATGCCTTTGCGAAACGCAGTAACTTTTTCCGGGAAACCGGCCTTCGCTTCGGTGCGTAGCCGGGCGATCCAGTACTCGAGCGTATGCCGCGTGGCGGCAAACAGTCTTTCCCATTCTTCCGGTTTTAGTTTTTGCGTCAACGCAATCGGAGAAAGCTGTGCCGCATGCAGAATCTCATCCGAATATGCATTCCCAATCCCGCTGATCAGGCGAGGATCAGTAAGAGCCCGCTTGAGCGTGTGATTCTCCGCACTCAGTGTCGCGTGAAACAGTTCCAGATCGCTGGAAAAGATGTCGATTCCGCCCGCATCGATGGATCGCAGACTCTCCCCTCCTTGCAGTACGTGCAACGAAGCGCGGTGCTTGGTGCCGGCTTCGGTAAGAACGAGAGAACCGTTGGGAAAATCGAATGCCGCGAGACTTCGGCGGCCGACCAGATTTACTCCAGCTCCACTCCAATGCAACCGTCCGGCAATCATCAAATGAAGCGCCAACCATAAATCGCCCTCCACTCCAATGACGATGCGCTTGCCGACTCGCCGCAATTCGCGCACAGTTCGACCCTCCACGCTCGCTAACGGCGGTTGTGCACTACGCAATAGAAAGGCGCTGTTGAGCCGTACATGATCCAGTCGTTCACCCACGATGCGCGATTCAAGGGCGCTGATGTAGGCGGCAATGTCGGGCAACTCAGGCATCAATAACAGATTGCCCGTCGGCGCCGTGTTTTGGCAACCCTAGGTCCGGCGCGAAGTTCTCTTGGCAGTGCTTTTCGCCATCCGGGCTTCCTGGCTGCCTGGGGCTTTAGCAACACTTTAGACTTCCAGCAGGCGGACAATCGAAATCCGCTTTCGTGAATCTAATAGTTCATGCCAGCGCGAAGAGGGATCATCGGCTTTATCGCAGTTCTCCAATCCGTTCTTTTTCTGACACATTTCTTGCTATACGAAACCTGGGAGTTTGCGCCATCCGGCCCTGCACACCATTCACTCTGGCTTGGACTCATTCTGGGCCTGTTGTCGGTGAGTTTTGTTGCAGCCTCGCTACTCGCTTTCCGCTATACAAACGCTGCCCTCCGCGCATTTTACAGAGCGGCCGCGGTCTGGCTCGGCTTGCTGACCTTCCTGGTGGTAGCAGCTGTTTTCGCTTGGATTATCTTCGGGGTTACCGCCCTGGCAAGCCTTAACGTCAACTTTCATTCGATCGTAGAGATACTCTTTACGGCCGCGATTGCGGCCGGGCTCTACGGCGTGTTCAACGCAAATTGGACACGCGTCACGCGAATGACCGTGCAACTGGCAAACCTGCCAACGGCCTGGCACGGAAGAAGAGCGGCTCTGATCAGCGACGTCCACCTTGGCCACGTGCGAAACGGGAGGTTCTTACGCCGTCTGGTGGCAAAGATTCTGCGAGAAAGGCCGGACGCGATTTTCATCGCTGGAGATTTGTATGACGGCACGGCTATCGATGCGCGGCGAGCAGCCGAACCCTTGAACCTGCTCACCGCTCCTCAAGGCGTATATTTCGTTGCCGGAAATCATGAGCAGTTCGGGGATGACAGCAAATATCTCGGTGCGATAGCAGCAGCTGGAGTGCGCGTGCTGAGCAACGAGAAAGTCGACGTGGACGGTCTGCAGATTATCGGCGTGCCCTATCGAAACGCGGCGCCAGATAGCCGTTTTGCCTCGGTACTGCACAGCATCGGTCTCGATCGTAACCGCGCAAGCATTTTGTTGACCCATGCGCCCGACCGCCCGGAAATTGCGGAGGCCGCGGGTATTTCCTTACAACTTTCCGGACACACCCATCTGGGGCAGTTTATCCCCTGGAGCTGGATGGCGCGGCGCATGTATCGCCAGTTTGTTTACGGTCTAAGCCGCATCGGGAAGATGCAGGTCTTTACTTCAAGTGGAGCGGGAACCTGGGGACCGCCGCTGCGTTTGGGATCGAATCCTGAAATCGTTTTGCTCGAATTTGCCGGCTCGTGAGATCGGCTTCAATCGAATTCAATCTTCTCAAAACCCAAAGCTTGCAACAGGCTGGTAATCGTAGCTGTCGCGTTCTGCTGGGCGGTCCGCAAAATCCCGTCGGCAAGAGCGGCCTCCTGAAGCTGGCGCTCTGCCTCTTGTCTCACTTCCGTTTCCAGGTTGGGGTCGCTCGGAACCAGGAATCCGGTTTGCCGCGAATACACGCGCGTCTTCGCGCTATCGATTCGAGTGCTGAACACCTGCGCCATTGGCAAATGCAAGCGAACCTGCCTGCCGTCGACCTTCACGTCGCCCGGCTTCAGATTGGAGAAATCAATGCCGCCCACCACCTCGCCGTGGACCAGCATCAACAGACGATCTCCCGCAAGAAAATCGGGAAGTATCGGATTTTCTTTTGCCCCGGTGACGATTTTATCCATGGTATAAACCACCGTCTCCAGTCGCTGAAGTCTCTGTATGCGATCGACTACGGTCGGCTGACTCACGTCGATGCTGAGCGTTCTCCCCGTCAACGCCGACCACATGCGGCTCAACATGGCTTGCCCGGAAGTTCGCGAGAGCATCAGCCATCCCAGCGAACCAATAAGAATTGCTCCCAGGAAAAGGCCGAGGATGAGGGCGACAGCAACCGCCGCGCGCGAGCGGGCAGGTTTCGAAGAGCGGTTTAGATCAGGATTTACGTCCGGATCGGAAGGCATGCAGAAAGGGTATCACTCATCGAGGGCGAACATCGCTTTCGCGGGCGCAGAAGAAATTACCGCTTCACCATGTGAATCTCAGTTCCGTTTTTGTGGAACTGCACTTCGTCCATCAATTGGTTGATCAGGAAAATTCCGCGGCCGTGGTTGGAGTAGAGATTCTCACCTATCGTGCAAGCTGGAATCGACTGCGGATCGAAGCCCGGCCCCGGATCGCGCACAATGATGAGTACGCCGCGTTCCGCGTCGCAAGCCACCAGGCACTCCACCACTTTCGTAGGGTCTTCCTTAGCGCCGTGAACCACGGCATTCGCCAGCGCTTCGTGGAGCGCAAGTTCGATGGCCTCTTCCTTGCCGTCGACGCATTTCATCGCGCGCACAGATTCCATCACCCGCGCCACGACCGGGTCCACAGCTTTGCGGTCGGCCGAGAGCATCACTCGCACCTGCAGGTCAAGTTTTTCTGGATCGAAATCGTGCTCCGGGAAATGCTCGTCGGAAGGTACTCCAGATCCCATGGCTCGCTCGGTCTCCGTGTGTCCGCCAGTGGAGCGCGGCCAGTTCCAATTCTAGTTGCACTCCACAAATCCAGCAATCAAGCTTCTCGCCGGGTGCTCGTAACAATAACATCAGTCCTTTGTGTTTGGTTCGTTTTGCGCGATGCTGCTGGTCCGCGAGCCTTGCTCGTCCGCCGCACGCTCCGGTGTGCCATATTCCAACATCCGGTGCTCCAGTTGCCGCCGCCAGTCGAGTTCTTCCACAAAGCGGCGCGAGTCTCGCCAACCTGGCTCCGCTTTAACGTAAAGCTCAAGAAAAACTTTTGTGCCCATCATGCGCTCAATCTGCAAACGGGCCGATGTCCCGATCTTCTTGAGCATCTGTCCGCCCTTCCCCACCAGAATTCCTTTCTGCCCGGGTCGTTCGCAATAGATCGTCGCCGCGATTCGCGTCAGCCTTGCGCCTTCCTCAAAGTTCTCGACAATCACAGTCGTCGCGTAAGGGATTTCTTCGCTGGTATTCAGCAGCACTTGTTCGCGGATAATCTCAGCAGCCATGAATCGCGCCGGTTGGTCGGTAATTTGATCTTCGGGGAAATATGCCGGACCAGCGGGCAGTGCCGAGATGACCATCTCTAAAAGCGCATCGAGGCCTTTTCGCTTGAGCGCGGAGATCGGAATCACTTCGCTGAAGTCATACAACTTGCGGTATTGCTCGATCAGAGGCAGCAACTTCGATTTCTCGCGGATCAAGTCAACCTTGTTCAGCAGCAAAAACGCGTTCGTCTTCGGGCGCTTTAATAAATCGAGGGCGAACTGATCGCGCGGATCGAACTTGCGCGTGACGTCCATGATCACGAGCACCAGGTCGCAACCCTCCAGCGCTTCGCGCACTTCGACCATCATCTTTCGTCCTAGAGAACTGTCGGGCTTATGGACACCGGGAGTGTCGATCAGCACGATCTGTCCGCCGCCCTTGCCGTTGTTCTTTCCTTTGCCAGGGGCAACATGAACGACGCCCTGAATGCGATTGCGCGTGGTCTGAGGCTTGGGCGAAATGATCGCCAATTTTTCGCCCACCAGCGCATTGAGCAAGGTTGACTTCCCCGCGTTGGGGCGGCCGAGAATGCAAACGAATCCGGAGCGAAATGGCATAAGAAATCAGCTTTTAGCCCGTAGCCGATAGCCTCTAGCTAGCACTACAGGTGGACTCCTTCATATTAGGCCATGATTGAGGCCTGTGCGCGGAGGTCGTTAATCTTCGTTGGAAACGGCCGTAGCGAAAAGCCAAGAGCATCAGCTAGAAGCTAGTAGCTCGTTACTCAGGAAGCCGAATGCTTCCGTCCTCTGCGATCGGAAAGAATGGATTCCATGCGACCTCCCACAAGAATCCGTCGGGATCGGCAAAGTAACCGGTATAGCCGCCCCAGAAGGCTTCTTGCGCAGGCTTGAGAAGCTTCGCGCCCGCAGCTTGCGCTTCTGCGAGCACTGAATCTACTTCAGTTCGATTGCGGGTATTGTAGGCAAGCGTCGTTCCCTTGAAGCCATCGCCCTCGCTGCTAACATTCGCGTCTTTGGCAAGCTCGTCTCGCAGATACAGCGCGAGAGCCATTCCGCCCGCCTGAAAGAAAACAATGCCTTCGGACTTGACCATGGACGCCCGCCATCCCAGGCGCTCATAGAATTCCCGGCTGCGCTTCAAATCCGCCACGCCAAGCGTGATGATGCTAATGCGCTGTTCCATTTCTTTCCTCGCTCGGCAATCGATCGACTTCCGATGAGCAGAAACAGAAGAAATAGGCTAGAATCTGCAGCCAGGAATCGATTCAAATCAATTTCAGCTGCTGCGGCTGCACCGCGCTGACTCTCACGCGCTCCACCTTGCGGTCGGTCGACTCCAGCACTTCAAAGCGCAGGCCGTCTTCCTGCACCACTTCGCCTTTACGAGGAATTCGGCCGGCTAACTCGCTAACCAATCCCGCGATCGTCGCCGATTCTTTCCCCTCCGGCTTGCTGCCGAAAAGTTCATCCAGGCGGTCTACGTCCATACCGCCGGCGACAATGAATGACCGCTCGCCTTCGCGTATGATCTCCGGCTTCTCATGATCGTCGCGTATCTCCCCCACAATCTCTTCCACCAGATCTTCAATCGTGACCAGTCCTGCAACGCCGCCATATTCGTCTACTACAATCGCCATGCGGATATTCTGCTTCTGCATTTCGCGCAGCAAATCGCTTCCCAGCTTGCTCTCCGGCACGAAATACACATCTCGCCGCATAATCGAATCTACGGTGCGGACGTGCGCCTCGCTGTCAGGAACCTGCAACACGTCCTGCGTATAAACGATTCCCTTGATGTTATGGATGGTATCTTCATACACGGGCACGCGCGAATAGTGTTTAATGCGCAGCAATTCAATGAAGTGTTCGACCGTCGTATTGACGGGCACGGCAAACATCTGCGGACGCGGCTTCATCGCCTCGCGCACCGTCTTGCCGCTGAATTCTACTACCGACTGAATCAGGTCGCGATCGCCCTCCTGAATAATTCCCTCTTCCTGCCCCGCTTCAATCAACGCGTCTACCGCCTCAGCCGAAGTCTCCGGCTGCTCCGTGCTGTTCTGTTTGGTCAGTGAAACCACCGACTGCAAGAAACCCAGCACGATCGTCACCGGCATCACCATGTAAATTAACATTTTCAGAAACAAGGTCCAGTGAGTCAGCCATTCGCCTTTGGTGCGCGAAAAGAACAGGAAAGGAAAAAAACGGTTGCAGAGAATGACGATGAGAATCAGGCTGATGGCCGCCTGCAATATCTCGTAAAATCCCCAGAACTGGTCGCTGAAAACCAGAAAGCCAATCAGCAGAGCAATCGCCGCCATAGTTATCTGCGTAAGCACCGCCATGGAGAGCGAGGCCCGAGGGCGCGTCACCCCAAGGGCAGGCTCGATCTTCTGCTCGAAGACGTCAATGTTGTCCTGAAATTCGCGGGAGAGAAATTTCCCTACTTCCTGATAAACACGATCCACATAAGAAACCAGCGTCAGCAGGCCGACCAGCAGAACCAGCGCAATGGCGACGGCGAAATTCATGCCGTCCTCGTCCCAGTCTTAGCCGCGGGGCGACGAAGTTTCGAGGATTTTTTAGAGGCATGTCGAACTGGCTCCACTTCGCCTGACTTAGACTGGTCTTGACCAGGCTGGCCCCGTTCTATCAAACCGATCGGCAGCCCGAGATCCCTGCGCAGCTTCATCTCTTTGCGCGCCATTTCACCATTATCGTGCTCATGATCAAAGCCTGCCAGATGGAGGATTCCGTGCAGCGCCAGAATCTTAACTTCCTGCGCGGCGGAGTGTCCAAAGCGAAGAGAATTCTTGCAGGCAATATCGGCCGAGATTGCAACGTCGCCCGCGAGTTTTGCCCGGCGCGATTCCGCTGGCGAAGCTATCGACGGAAACGACAGAACATCGGTCACTTTATTCTGCCTGCGAAAGCGCTGATTCAGCGAGCGCACGGCGGCACTGCCCGTCACCAGAACATTCACCGTTCCCCGCAGTCCCACGGCCCGACGCGCTCGTAAAAGAAAACGCGCCAGCGTATGCTCGTTCAATCCCGCGACTTGCTTTTCCAGAATCACCAAGCTGTTTTCGGCAACCTTCTCTCTCAGCATGCGGACCAAGTCCAACCACAGGAATGTGCAGAGCCGGGCCGACGCGCGGCATTATCCTTTTGCTTCGGCCGAGGTCGATTCATGCCGATTCGCAGCCGCTTCATTGAGCGCGGCCGCCGCCTGTTTCTCCGCGCTCGCCGCATCCGCGTGCCGGGGCTCGGCCAGCAGAAGCATTTGCTGCTCGGCGACGCGCGTCTTGTGTTCGTCATAGGCGCGAACGATGCGCTGCACCAGATGATGGCGCACCACGTCCGTTTCGTCGAAGTGCACAAACGCCAGTCCATTCACGTTCTTGAGAATGTCCATGGCTTCCAGCAGACCGCTGCGGCGCGCATTGGGCAAGTCAATCTGAGTAACGTCGCCGGTAATCACGGCTTTCGAATTAAAACCCAGCCGCGTGACGAACATTTTCATCTGCTCAGAAGTCGTGTTCTGCGCCTCGTCCAAGATGACGAAGGAATCGTTCAGCGTGCGCCCGCGCATAAAAGCAATGGGCGCGATCTCAATCACATTCTTCTCCAGGTAGCGATCCACTTTTTCCGGATCGAGCATGTCATATAGCGCGTCATAAAGCGGGCGCAAGTACGGATCAATCTTGTCCTGCAAAGTGCCCGGCAGAAATCCCAGGCGCTCGCCCGCTTCTACCGCCGGACGCGCCAAAATGATGCGGTTGACGCGCTTGGCCAACAGCGCGGAGATGGCCATCGCCACGGCAAGATAAGTTTTCCCCGTGCCTGCAGGACCAATCCCAAACACCATGTCGTGCCCTTCGATGGCTTCGAGATACCGGCGCTGGTTACCGCTCTTGGGCTGCACCGTGCGCCGTCCAAACGAACGCTGGCGTCCGGCATCCGCTAACCCACGCAAGGTCGTATTCGGATCGGAGGTCAGCACGCGCAGCATGCTGTTGAGGTCTCCGTTGTTGAAGGTGTATCCGCTACGCTGCAAAGTCTCATAGTCGGCAAATACCTGCTCAACGCGGGCAACGTCTTTCGCCGCGCCCTCCAGTTCGATCCCGTTCGACCGCAGATTGATGGTGATGTTGAGACCATCTTCCAGCAAACGCACATTCTCATCGCGCGTGCCGAAAAATGTTTCGATGTTGGGACTAACCCCGATGCTTTTCTTCATGCAATCGTATGACTCATTCGGTTTTGACTCATTCGGTCTCTCGATAAAATCGGTTCTTGTTGAACCATGTGGGAACAGCCTTCGGAAACCGCGTGGCCGGGCCGAAGAAACTGTACGTCCGGGCCGGACCCGGCAGCAGTGGTCATTCGGATAAAGGTATGCCTGTTGTACTGCACAGGCAAAGCAGGGTTTCGCGTGGAGACGGGACCAGCCGGAATGCGCATGCCCAGAGGGCAAGTCACTACCATTACCATAAAGCCTAACCCGCGGCGAACAGGGAGTCAATGGGAAGCGGAATCCAAGGGGAATCTGATCGAGACGCGCGCCTGTGTATGGGAAACTGAAGAGTATGAAAAAGCCCTCTCTGCGCGTCACCAAGTGGCTAGGGGATATTCCGGCGGAAGCCGAGTGTACAGCCTGCCCCACGGCGGAGAAATTCCGCGCGCGGCCCACCAGCCATCGCCCCAACGGCGAAGAATATCGCCGGCAGCTGCGGCAGGCGTTTGATCAACATCTCAAGACTGTTCATGAGCGAGAAGATTGAAAACAAGATATTGAAAACAGGACAATGTGAGGGCGAACTGCAGAATGCCGATACGAGGATAAGCCGGCGCAATTTTACGGAGCAGCAGATCCAGCAGCACGCGCCGAGGCCGGAACTGCCCGAGTCCGCGCCCAATCGCGCAAGCTGGCAATCTCCTCTGCGCGCGTAATCGAAAGCGGCACGGTCTGGGCCAGCGCATCCAGCAGCGATTGCGAGCAAAGCGGCTTCTTCTCCGAATAGGCTGCGTAGAGCGCGCCCTGCACCGCCGCATCGATCTCCGCGCCGGAATATCCTTTGGCCGCAGCGGCAATTTTTTCCAGCTCATAATCCGCCGGGTTGCGCTTCCGTTTTATCAACTGAATCGAAAAAATCTGTGCGCGCTCGTCCTGATTGGGCAGATCGACGAAGAACAATTCATCGAAGCGCCCTTTGCGGATTAATTCCGGCGGCAGCGCCGAAACATTGTTGCAGGTCGCGGCGACGAACACGGGAGCTTTGCGATCCTGCATCCACGATAGAAACGATGCCAGCAAGCGGGAGGAAACGCCCGCGTCCGCCGACGCCGAATCGGGACCGCTCCCGGCGAACACTTTTTCAAGTTCATCAATCCAAAGAACACACGGCGCCAATCCCTCGGCGACCTGAAAGACTTTTCGAATGCGTTTTTCGGTTTCGCCGATGTACTTGTCATAGACTGCCGAGGTATCAAATTTCACCAGAGGCAACTTCCACTCTCCAGCGACTGCGCGCGCGGAAAGCGATTTGCCGCATCCCTGCACGCCCAGAATAATCATCCCCCGCGGCGGTTCCAGACCAAATTCGCGGGCCGCATCTTCCCACGCTCCGCGACGCTGGGCCAGCCAATGCTTCAAGTTTTCCAAGCCGCCGACGGCAGCCAAGTTGTCGCTTGCCTCGATGAATTCCAGCATGCCGGAATGCCGCAGCAGTTGCTTCTTGGCGTCCAGCACATCGGTAACGCTGTCGAGACATAATGAGTACCGCGTGACCAGAGCTTGCGAAATGGCGCGCTCGGCTTCTTCTTCACTCAGTCCGCGTAAGTTAGCCGCCATGGCATCCACTCCGGCGGCGTCCAACTCCTGCTTCAAGGTGTAAGTCTTCGAGAGCCTGGTGAACACATCGTGAATAATTTCACGCAGGCGGTCGCGGTCCGGAAGCGGAAGATCGAAATATTCCACCAGCGTGGTGAGTTCCGCTGGCACGGCAATCTCGGGCGCTGTGATGACCACGGTGCGGCGATTGGCGGAAAATTTCTGTCCCACATCGCGCAACCGCCGCACCACGACGGGGTCGTCCATATGACGATGAAAATCTTTCAGGATGAAAACGGCCTCCACGGTCATCGACTCCATGTTGGCCAGCGCCTGCACCGGTTCGCGCGTGTTGTAAATGGAACCGCCACCGCCCGCCGCGCTGTCAGCGCCAACAGACGAGGCCATGGCTCGCGCCAGTCGCTCCGCTTCCGTTCCACCCGGGCTGAGCGAGGTTCGTGCCTGAGCGCGCGAGCCTTGCGTCCAGATTGCGTTCTGGTCGATGCGCGCCTGCAACGCTATTTTTTGCCCTTCGACCGGAATATTCGTGCCCGACTTTACCAGGCCGTCGGCGATGCTCCATTCGAATGTCGCCATGTTGAGCTCAGCGCAGGCGGCGCGCACCAGATTCACGGCGCGCAGCTCCTCCGAGGTCTCCATCACGACGATGGGCGTCGAAGAATTGACGAGAACTTTCAGGCGATTCAGTCCGTCTGTCATAGGCGCAAGCAACCTTGGTAGCAACGGTCAGTTCTTTAAAGCCATCCTCTTCCAACAAAACCGCGCTCTTTCGGTAAGACGCCATCCGTTCACGCAGGCGTCATCCCGAAGACCCGGCGCAATTCAGCCGGGCGAGGGATCTCGGGTGCGACTAGCTTGATCGGTCCAACACCAGACACTCGGGGAAGCTCCTTCGCCCCGCTTGAAAAGCACTCAGCCGGCGTCATTCATCGGCGAAACCCCGCCCGAAATTTGACCGCCCCCAACCGCTTCCCTATATAATAGGGAATTCGGACCTACCCCGAATATCTCTCTGAATACACGAAGGTAATCAACCAGCTATGGCAAATCATCTTTCGGCGCTGAAACGCGCCCGCCAGACCGCGAAGCGCACTGCCAACAATCGCGCCAACACTTCTACCTTACGAACGCAGCTGCGCTCTCTGCGCGAGGCCATTGAAAAAGGCGACAAGGCTGCCGCCCAACAGAGCTACCGCCAGACCGTCTCCGCTCTCGACAAAGCGATTCAAAAAGGCACGTTGCACGAAAACACCGCCTCGCGCTACAAGTCCCGCCTGGGCAAGCGCCTCGCGGCGATTAAGTAGCTGTCAGCTCTCAGCCTTCAGCTTCTCGGAAGCAACTTGGGACTGAGTTACCAGCGATGTCCAGTCAGCGCAACCAGTGCCGCCAACCCCACGACGATCAGACCAGCCAGAAGGCAAACCAGCGCGATCCATTTTAAACGGTGTTGTTCAGGAGAGCTTGCGCTCAGTTGAGCTTTGATTTCAGGTGCGACCTCGCTCAGCGAGGCGGTTAAGCCCGGGACCCCTGCCCTGTATACGATCCAAAGCATTAATCCCAACGCCACAAAGCTCAGCCAGAAAAACCCAGAGATCCCCAAAGCCATCGTCAGCCTGTGTGATCGAGGGGTCAACCCACCATAGTCCTCCAGGATCAAAGCGGGTACCATGACCATTGGCGTCATCAGGCAGGAGATCAGCGTATTCGGAATCCGGTACATGTTGACGAACGCTCTGATCTTTTCTTCGTCTGCCTTCGAGTCAACGAAGTAACACTTCGCCTTCTGGGTAAAGGGAATAAAAACCAGCCGTCCGCTCGGCGCCTTCCTGAAGTGAACGTTAGCGAGGCAGTTCAGCGAAGAGATCATGATTCCTCCTTTAACCTTGCTCTGCGCCATTGTTGTCCAGATCGGGATTGAAATCACGTTACCAACGGCACCCGCCGGACCAGCAGCGGGGGTTAACCTCCCGCTCCGCAAGAATCCGATCGAAAATCCAGACCCGACTCTAGTGGGCACGGTGAACTGTCCCGTGCTCGCTTCCCTACGCCCAGTAAGTCCGGTCCAGGCTGCGATATTGAATCGCTTCGGCGATATGTTTGGGTTCGAGCTTAGGCGAGTTTTCGAGATCGGCTACGGTGCGTGCCACTTTCAGAATTCGGTCGTGCGCGCGGGCACTCAGGCCTTGTTGCGTCATGGCGCGTTCCAGAAGACGCTCGCAATCGCCGGAAAGTTCGCAGAAAGTGCGAATGTGACGCGAGGACATTTGCGCGTTGCAATAGAGTTTTTCGCGCGAACCGGCGAAGCGTTCCAGTTGCTTTTGGCGGGCACCGATGACGCGATCGCGAATCTTCGCGGAGCTCTCTGGTTCGTTGGTGCTGCGCATTTCTTTGTAGTTCACTGCCGGGACATCGATATGAATGTCGATGCGGTCCATCAGCGGTCCGGAAATTTTTGAAACATAGCGCTGAATCATGGGCGTTGTGCATTGGCAATCGCGAGTGCGGTCGTTGTGAAAACCGCAAGGACAGGGGTTCATCGCGGCGGCCAGCATAAACCGCGCCGGGAACGTCAGTGACATGGAGGCGCGAGCGATGCTCACCGTGCCATCTTCAAGCGGCTGTCGGAGTACTTCGAGCACGTTGCGGGGAAATTCGGGAAGTTCATCGAGAAAAAGAAGTCCGTTGTGCGCCAGTGAAACTTCGCCGGGACGCGGAATGACTCCGCCGCCGATCAGCCCGGCGTCGGATATCGTGTGATGCGGCGAACGGTAAGGACGCGTTCCTACCAACCCGCTGCCTTGCTCGAGCACGCCTGCCACGCTGTGGATCTTCGTGGTTTCGAGAGCCTCTTCAAAAGTAAACGGCGGCAGGATGGTGGGCATGCGCTTGGCCAGCATAGTTTTGCCGGAGCCCGGCGGCCCAATCATCAGAATGTTGTGGCCGCCGGCGCAGGCGATCTCGATGGCGCGTTTTGCAGTTTGCTGTCCGCGAACATCTTTGAAGTCGACGCAAAACTGCTGCGATTCGCGCAGCAGGGAGTCGCCATCCCCTTTCATGGGGACGATCCCGTTCCCGGAGTTCACAAAGTGAATCACGTCGAGCAGCGACCGCACGGGATAAACTTCGAGACCGGAAACCATCGCGGCTTCTTTCGCATTGGCTTCGGGCACGACGAGGCGCGCGATTTTTTTTCCTCGCGCCTCAATGGCAATCGGGAGAGCGCCGCGCACGCCGCGTACACCGCCGTCGAGCGAGAGCTCGCCGACGAAGAGACAATCCGCCATTTCTTTCTTGGTTAACCCGCCGTAAGCTCCCACGATGCCGAGCGCCATGGGCAGATCGAATCCCGAACCTTCTTTCTTAATGTCAGCCGGAGCCAGGTTAATGGTGATGTGGGTGGGCGGAATGTCGTAGCCGCAATTCTTCAGGGCGGCGCGGACGCGGTCTCGGCTCTCTCGCACAGCGGCATCGGGCAGGCCGACTG
The DNA here is from genome assembly GCA_003132445.1 of Acidobacteriaceae bacterium. Classification (GTDB taxonomy): domain Bacteria; phylum Acidobacteriota; class Terriglobia; order Terriglobales; family Acidobacteriaceae; genus Sulfotelmatobacter. Next base: position 29,873 of record PKXU01000162.1, read on the forward strand.
TGTGGAAGTGGTCCTGATCGCACTTGATGCCGGAGCAGTCGACCTCCACCTGAATAATGTTGGCATCAATGCCATAGACGGCGGCGCTGAGAGTTTTATAAAGCATTTGCGGATTTTGAACAGCTCCTTGCTCTTTACAGATTGAAAGAAATCACGCGGGCGCACGAATCCCTGTAATGCCAGCTACCAACCTTAGGAGATTGGCGCCAGCGCTGGCTGTGACGGATGTCACCACCCGGCTGTGCAAAACGCGTCGAAACCACCCTCCCACAAACCATGTCCGGGACGCGTCTCACGTGCGCTCGCCGAAGCGCATGCTTCGGGCTTTCGCGCGATAGGAGGTGAAGGGGGTCATCGTCGGCGGCCTGCTAGCAAGTCGGCACGCGAACTCCGGGAGTGCATGTGCAAAAGTCGCTATGGCATTGCAATCATTTCCACGACCAGCCCGCTCCCCTGAGTGATCCAACGCCGCCAGCCAAGTCCCGTCCCCCTTTGGAACGCTCTCCCAAAAAGGGAGACAGCCGAGTCGAACTCGATCGAACCGCTCCAGTACCAAAATGTCCAACAATGCGTCTCAAGCAGACCCGTATAGAATTATGATCAAGATCGGCAGTTCCTTCATGAGCCTGGGCCCGTCTAACCCGCCGCGTTCATCTCGTCCTCCTGACAATCTGGAACGGGAAGAATCTCAATTATGGCGATGGGCCCTGGGATTCATGATTTTGCTGGCGTTTGCCCTGTCCGGCTTGCTCTGGGAGCGCCTGGAAAATATTCCTTATTCGCTTCGTGCCATTCCAATTGGGATTCTCGGGCTATCGATTTTATTTGCCGTGTATGCCTACGGCCGGCGGCGAGAGGTCAGCGAACTGAAGGGCTTGCTGCACGGATTGCAGGAGCATGTAGGCGCAGCCCCTTCGGAGGAACAACTCGATCAACTCAGCCAGGTGATTCTGCGCTCGCAGCGTAATTTCAAGGAGTTGATCGATTCCTTTGACGACCCAGCATGCGCGGTGTCGCTCGACGGCACGCTGCGCACCGTTAACAAACGCATTACCGACATAACCGGCAAGAGTTACAGCGAACTCATCGGACGAAAGATCTATGACTTCGTGGATGAGCCGACGCAAGCAAACCTGGAAACTAGTTTGGGTTGGTTTCTAGAAAAAAAACGCTGGGCTGGAACTGTTCAGGTACGGCTGAAAGATCGGGGGAGGCCTTTTTATTTTGAATGTGTTTTGAATGGAATTGTGAAAGGGGATGAAATCGTCGGCGTCAGCGTGCTAGGCCGCGACGTGACCGAGCAACGCGAAAAAGAGATGCGCTTCACCGAATTATTCGAAACCTTGCAGGAAGGCGTGTACTTCAGCACTCCCGAGGGACATCTGTTGGACGCTAATCCCGCATTGGTCGGCATGTTGGGATATACAGAAAAAAGGGATCTGCTCGCGGTGGAACCCGCCGCGTTGAACTTCGATCCTGGTCAACCCGTGCTGGGTCGCGCGGTCAACGATCGCGGGGGCGTGCGCACTCGTGAAGTTAAACTTCGCCGCAAGGATGGAACCGCCGCGTTCTTTCTCGATTCCTCGCGCGCCGTTTGGGACGCTTCGGGCAACATCATCCGCTATCAGGGAACGCTGGTCGACATCACGGAAAAGCGCAAGATGGAGCGGCAACTGGCGCAGCAGGAAGAATTCCGCAGCCGTTTGCTGGAAAGTTTTCCAGATTTGATCCTGGTAGTAGATCTTGGCGAGCGCTATACCTTTGTCAGTTCCCGATCCCGCGATGTTCTCGGCTATGAGCCGCAACAAATGTTGGGGAAGAAAATCTCGGACATGGAAGATCATTCGCCCGAAATGGCCGCGCTTTACCATGATGTGGTTTCGGGAAAGCAGGCCTTTGCTTCGTCGGAATATGGGGCGCGGCACCGCGATGGAAGCTGGCGAACCATGCGCGCGGCCGGCAGCAAACTGGTGGACGCGGAAGGAACCATCAGCGGAGTCATTATTTCCGTCCGCGACATTACAGTCGAACGAAAACTGGAGCAGCAGATCGTGCAGAGCGAGCGGCTCGCGGCCATGGGCGCGATGATTGGCGGAGTTGCCCATGAGCTCAATAATCCTTTGACCAGCATCATGGGCGTCAGCGAATTGTTGCAGGATACAGAAACCAACGAAACTTCTCGCAAGCAGCTAGCTATGTTGCAGCAACAGGCGCGCCGTGCCGCGGAAATTGTTCAGAACCTGACTTACTTCTCGCGTCCCCCGGCTCCGGGCAAGAGCAGGATCAATCTGGTGGAGGTAGTCGAGCGCACGCTGAACCTGCATGCCTATTCCCTCCGCAAGAACAATATTACGGTGGATTTTTTGAAAGACCGGGCGGTGCCCTACGCGTTAGGGGATCCGCATCAGTTGATGCAGGTCTTTTTGAATCTGATTCTGAATGCGGAACATGCCATCCGCGAAGTGCGCGACAAAGGAACTCTGAGAATCCGATTAGGCCGAGACGCGGATTCCGTATGGGTCAGCTTCCACGACGATGGCCCGGGCATTGCCAAGGAAAACATAGCCAGCATTTTCGATCCCTTCTATACCACCAAGCGGCCAGGTCGCGGTACGGGATTAGGCCTGAGTATTTGCAAGTCGGTGTTGAAGGAGCACAATGGCAGCATCGAAGCGGTCAACTCCCCTGAAGGTGGCGCAGTTTTTACCGTGACATTACCGGTTTCGCCGATGGGATAATTGCGCGGCTCCGCGTCGCGATCCACAAATTGTGTTCCCGAGCGCACTCCAGCGCGAAGCCGAAGCAACTCTGTCCGCACCTTCTGATTACCGCTCAACCGCCATCGCTACGGCGTTCCCTCCACCGAGACAGAGCGCGGCAATCCCACGCCTAACATCGCGGCGAATCATTTCATAGATGAGCGTCACCAACACGCGCGCGCCGCTCGCACCGATAGGATGACCTAAAGCAACGGCACCCCCATTCACATTCACCTTGTCAGGATTCAAATTCAACTCACGCATCACTCCCAGCGCCTGCACTGAGAAAGCTTCGTTCAGTTCGTAAAGGTCGACGTCTTCGTTTTTCCAGCCCGTCTTTTCCCAGATCGCGCGAACGGCGCCCACGGGGGCCATCATCACCCACTTCGGTTCGACGCCGCTGGTTGCCTGAGCCACGATGCGCACCATAGGCTTCGCCCCCAGTTCGCTGGCGCGCTTTGCACTGGTGACGACCAACGCCGCCGCCCCGTCGTTAACTCCGGGCGCGTTGCCCGCAGTCACGGTGCCATCTTTCTTGAAAGCAGGCTTCAGGGCGCGCAGCACTTCAATGGTTGTATCTTCTCGCGGGCTCTCGTCCTTATCAAAAATGATTGGAGGTGCACCTTTCTTCTTCGCTGGAATCTCAACGGGCACAATCTGCGATTTGAACCGGCACTCTTTCATCGCCGATAGCGCCTTACGATGCGAGTTCAACGCGAACTGATCCTGCTCTTCACGCGTGATTCCATATTTCTCCGCCACGTTCTCGCCGGTGATGCCCATGTGATAGTCGTTATAAATGTCCCACAAGCCGTCGTGGACCATAGAGTCGACGATCTGCGCGTTGCCCAGGCGATATCCCTTGCGCGCCTGCGGCAGCAGGTAAGGAGCGTTCGTCATCGATTCCATTCCACCCGCGACCACAATGGAACTGTTTCCCGTTTGCACCGCTTGCGCTGCGAGAGCGACAGCTTTCAATCCCGAGCCGCACACTTTGTTGATTGTCATGGCACCTGTCGCGGGAGAGAGTCCGCCAAAGATTGCGGCTTGTCGCGCCGGATTTTGTCCGAGGCCGGCGGAGACGACGTTGCCCATGATGCACTCGTCCACTTGAGTCGCCTCGATGCCGGCGCGCTTGACGGCCTCGCGCACAACGATGGCGCCGAGTTGCGACGCGCTCAAATCGGAGAGGCTGCCCTGAAATTTTCCAACCGGAGTGCGGCAGCCGGAAATGATCACCACATCGTCTAAAGAGGCCATGAATCAAGCTCCCGCGAAGGTTTCGCGTCTTCAATTATAGATGCTAATTATAGATGCCGGGCTCAGGCAGTGCGTCGCACTCGAGCCAACGCGACACGTGGCATCCGAGATCAAAAGAGCGCCAAAGATTTTCTCCGCTACCGACTACGAAGCAAGTCTTGGGCGACGACGAATGGAAATCGAGCGCGAGTCGATGAAGTCTGCGAAAAACTTCTTGACTTTTGCTTTCAAAAACTCGCTCGCGGTGACTTTGGTGTCACGACTTGCGAAGTTCGATCGTCATTTTTTTCTTGACTTCATTTTTCTTTAACTCTATACATCAACTAGTTGCAGTAGAACATCGCTGTAACGTTTTCCATGAAAAATGGAAGGGAGAATAGGAACAATGGCAACCAAGAAAAAGGCAAAGAAGAAAAAGAAGCACTAAGAAAGTTCGGCACGAAGTAAAAAGGGGGACGCTCAAGAGCGTCCCCTAAATTTTTGTCCGCTGGTCTTTCCACATTATCCGGCTAACTCTTACGGCCGGCGGCCGTCTCCACTCGATGCGGAATCCGCTTCTCCTTTTCCGGGCACAGACACCGATATGCGCAGAAATTGCAATGGATTCCGGTCCTCGCATCGAACTTCCCGTCGGCGATTCCCTGGGCCGCATCCGCGACGCGATTGCGCGCCCCCAGCAGTTGAGCTTCGTTGCGCGCTGTGCTGACGCCCACGTTTTCTTCCAGATTGTAAAAAATCAGCGCGCCGACGTCGTACCCCCATTTTTCTTTGGCAGCGATTGCATAGAGTGATAATTGCAGGCTCTCGTCGGCATCTTCCTGATCGCGGGCCTTGCCCGTCTTGTAATCGATGATAGCCACGCTCCCATCGGGTCGCTGGTCGATGCGATCGATACGTCCGGCCACACAAGTCTGCCCCACGCGAATCTCAAATGACTGCTCGGTATGCAGAACACGCGCAGGCGCTGCCCTCCGACTCGAAGCAAGGAACTCGCGCAACTGTGCGATGCCCTGTTGCTCATAAAGTTCGTGTTGATACGGTTCCTGAATCTTCGCCTCGGCCAGGCCAAGTCGAAAAAGGTCGATAAGTTCATCGTCGCTCTTGGGGCGCCCAAGGTTTATGGCGTCGAAATAGGTCTTCAGGACTCGATGCATCGCGGCGCCATACTGCATCGCAGCAGCCGGTCGAGCCGACAATCGCCAATCGCGATCGAGCTTGAACTGCAATCCACAGCGTTCGTAGGTGTCGACCGCCGATGCGCTGAGACGAGCATGCAAACCATTGAGTACCGGCAGTTCGAACCACAGGTTTGTTTTCGACTCTGCCGGATAGGCCACCGACGTTTCGGCAAAGATGTCGAGACTCTTCTGCGTGCCCCGCGCTGGAATCGCACTCAACCACTGAGACAGGTTCTTATCTTCGATCAGTTCCCGCATGTACCCATCTGGATTTTTATTGATCTTGCCTCTACCCTGCCTGGAGTAAATATGCAGCGAATCGCGGGCGCGAGTCATGGCTACATAAAACAGACGCCGCTCTTCATAATCGTGAAGCGTCTTGTCGTCCGCCTCCGATATGGAATCCGGGTCGCGTAATTCCCTCGGGAAAGCGACCAGAGTCTCCTTGTAAGAGCAGGGAAACGAGTTCGCATTGGCACGAATGATGAAGACGTGAGGAAATTCCAATCCTTTGGCGCCGTGCACGGTCATGAGGCGAACGGCATTCTCGCTCTCGCCATGATCACGCGTGATCATCGGAATCACACCGCCGGCTTCTCGGAAATATTCCAGGTAATCGACCAGTTCTTCCAGTTCGGTCGTCTTGTTGAGCTTTTTCTTTTCCCATTCTTCTACGAAGCACAGCGCGGACTGAAGAATCGGAGACGTCCCATCCAGATGAAAGTGCTTGACGATGATGTCAAGAGCGGCGCGAGCTTTCGCATCTCGGCGGCGTATTTCTTCTCGCGCGCTTTGCACCGCGGCCAGAACCTCGGCGCCGCCATCGACGCGATCGAGCGCCGCGGAAAGAGAAATAAGCTGCGCCTCGCGATTATCCCGCGCAATGGCCCGCATCACCTGGCGAAGTTGCTCGGGGTCCACACGAAAACTGGGTAGAGCCGCTACGCGAAACCAACTCACGTCGTCGCCCAGAGAAACCACCGCGTGCAAGCAGGCAAACAAGTCGCGGACCTCGGGCGTATCGGAAATATCCATGCTCTCAATGACAAACGGAATGCCCGCCTCAGCCAATTCATGCACCACTTCGTCGCGATGAAAGTGAGAGCGGTAAAGAACGCCAAAGTCCGACCACTTACATTTCGACTCTCTTTTTGCGTCGCGAATCAAGCTGACTACATCTGGCCCCTCTGCGTCCCTGCTGGTAAGAACGACCACCGAGACCGGAGCGCGCCTGACATTCGCCCCAGCCTGCGCGGCTTCTTCATCCCGCGCGGAGAGGAGCGGGGAACGCCGGTAGGCGGATCTAGAGTTCGAGCGCGTGGCGAAGATAGGAGGATTCTTATCGATAAGAGCAAACGCGCTGCGCAGGATCGGCGTAGTCGAACGACGATTCTTCTCGAGAACCACCCGCTTGGCATTAGGAAAGTGACGATCGAAAAGTTCGAAGGCTGCGCTGGACGCTCCGCGAAAACGGTAAATGGACTGGTCCGGATCTCCCACAGCAAAGAGGTTCGCCTCGATCCCTGCCAGCCGAGCCAGAAGTTGAATCTGGGCAAAATTCGCATCCTGAAATTCATCGGCAAGAATGAAGCGGGCGCGGGCGCGAGCCTCCGTCAGAATACCCTCGTCGCTGTGCAGCAAGGCGTGCGCCCGGGTGATCATGTGGCTGAAGGTGCCAAGATTTTCTTCCGCCAACCAGCGCTCCATGGTCGTGAAAACGTTCGCAATTTCGCGACAGCGTCCCAGAACCTCAGCATCATCGATCACATTCTTTGATTTCGCGACCCGCGGAACGGGCACTTCCCCGCGCTCGAGGCGTTCCACGTACTGCGCGTATTTTTCGGGAGTCACCAATTCGTCGTGGCAGCGGCTCACAAAATCCAGCAGATCGTTCAAAAACTGCGCGACATTCGCGGCGCGAACGTAATGCTCAAGATGAAGCTCGCGGATTCTGCGGCGCAGGTAAATCCAAAGATCTTTGTCATCGAGCACTCCAAAATCTTTATGAACGCGCTTCAGCATATCGAGGCAATAGTCGTGAAAGGTGGCAGCGTTCACCTGCTTGCCTCCCAGCAACTTGCCTACGCGTTCGCGCATCTCGTTGGCGGCATTTCGCGTGTAGGTGAGCGCGAGAATCTCGTGAGGATAAGCGTGGCCTTCCCGCACCAGACGCTCGATGCGATGCGTCAGGACGGAAGTTTTCCCGGTGCCCGCGCCGGCTACGACCAGCATGGGTCCGTGAACGTGCTCAATGGCTTCACACTGTCGATCATCAGGAGTGAACGGGATCGAACGGGAGTTAGACTTCGAAGACGGCATTGGCAGCAGGATAACACTTGAAGGAGTCGCTACTCAGCAAGTTCGGAAATTGTAATTGCGCTGGCAGCAATGGCCGCCGTCTCCGCGCGCAAAATTCTGGGCCCAAGCGAAGCGGAAGTCCATCCAGCTTTCTGAAAAAAACCGAGTTCCTCTTCCGCCCAGCCACCCTCGGGACCAATTGCCAGTACGATCTCGCCTTCTGAGTATGCGCAAAGCACGTCGCGCAGCAGAGTCTTCTGTTCTGTTTCCGCCAGCACGATCCTCAGGGCGCCAATTAGAAAGCTAACCTCTGAGAGCTGGATCGATTCGCCGATTTCCGGAGGGCTCGCCCGGCGCGATTGCTCCGCCGCCTGCATCGCGATCCGCCGCCAGCGTTCGACGCGTTTTACCGATGCGGCAGCAAGATGCTTTTCAGTGCGACGGGCAACGACGGGAATAATTCGGGAAACACCCAGCTCGGTGCATTTTTCGATCGCCCACTCCATGCGGTCGAATTTTAAAATAGCGAGAACGAGGGTGAGGTTGATTCCCTGAGACGCGGGTACCTCCTCGCCCAGTTCGAACTCAACACGCTTCTCATCGATATCGATAGTAACGACGCGACCTTGCCGCACAACCGTGCCAGTTGCAATTTCGAATTCCTGTCCCACCCTTGCGCGCAGGACGCGAATCAGATGATCGGCATGGCTGCCCGTGATCGCGGCACGGTCGCTGGAAAAATCATCGGCGATCCATCGACGGCGGGTCATGTTTCCGAGCGTTGCCGAGCCATATTTCCAAGCATCGCGAGTCAATGTTACAAACGTCCCGGAGTCATGTTTACAACTGTCCCGGACTCATGTTTCCATACCTCCCGGAGTCAGTTTCCAAACGGGAAGGGTACGACTTCAGTTGTACCGCTCGAACTCCAAATTGTCGGCAGCTTCAGCCGCGGTAGTGCAGGTCATGTGCGGATGATATGCGGATCACCGTTCCGGTTCGAACCGATCTCGCGACTACCAACGCAAGCTAGCCGAAAATATCTTTCATCTTGCCGAGCAGTGAGCGCAGCAACGGCTGGTTGTCGACTTTCGAGAGCGCATCCAGTTCTTGCAGCAACTCCTTCTGCCGCTTATTAACCTTGGAAGGAATCTGTACCCGAACCTCGACGTAGAGATCCCCTTTCCCGTGGCCGTTTAACACCGGCACGCCTTTATTTCGTACTCGAAAAATCGCGCCCGGCTGAGTGCCCTCGGGAATCTTCAGCACATGTTCGCCGTCCATGGTAGGCACGCGAATCTCTGCGCCCATGGCGGCTTGTGCCACCGAGATTGGGACCACGCAATGCAGGTCGGTCCCTTCGCGCGCGAAGAACGGATGTTCTTTCACGTGCAGCACAACGTACAAATCTCCGGCCGGTCCGCCGAATGCGCCAACCTCGCCCCCGCCCGAAAAACGAATACGCGTTCCGTCTTCCACACCTGCTGGAACCTTGGCATCCACGGCACGTTGACGAAGAATGCGGCCCTCGCCTTTGCACTTGGGGCACGGATCGGTAATCACGTTTCCCGTACCTTGGCAGGTGGGACAAGTGCGCGCGATACTGAAAAATCCCTGCTGATAGCGAACCTGCCCGCGGCCGTTGCAGGAGCGGCAAGTAGTCGGGCCTTTGCCGGGCGCCGAACCCGAGCTACGGCACTCTTCGCATGCTTCGTGCCGGCGAACCGTGACTTGAGCCTCGGTGCCGAAAAATGCTTGTTCAAACTCAAGCGTTAAGTCTTCGCGGAGATCAGCGCCGCGCTGCACGCGGTTGCGACGGCGGCCGGTGCCCGCGCCCCCGCCGAACATGTCGCCGAAGCCAAAAAACTCGCCGAAGATGTCGCTGAAGTCCTGGAAGACCGTTGGGTCGAAACCGCCAGCCTGTCCCGCTCCGCCCAGTCCGGCATGCCCATAGCGATCGTAGACGGCGCGCTTATCGCTGTCGGCCAGCACAGCGTACGCTTCGCTGACTTCCTTGAATCTTTCTTCCGCATCCGGATTGTTAGGATTCCGATCCGGATGATACTGCAGCGCGAGCTTGCGATAGGAACTCTTCAGCTCTTGTTCTGTAACCGTCCGGCTCACGCCCAGCACTTCGTAGTAGTCGCGTTTTGCGTTGGTGGTCAGAGTTCACCTTTCTTCAAAATATAAATATGGGCGCGCTGAGGCTGCGCGGCCACGCGTTTCGTATCATCATCTCAGGAATTCTTGGCGACCTTCACCATTGCGGGACGTAGCAGTCGGTCTTTGATCTTGTAACCGCGTTGCAACTCCTCCAGCACTTCATGGTCGGGCGCATCCGAAGTCTCCACCATTTCGATCGCTTCATGCACACGCGGATCGAATGGCTCGCCTTTAGCAGGAATGGCACGCACTCCAAGTTTCGCCAGGGCATCTTGCAGCTGCTTGTAAATAAGGTCAACGCCGCCGCGAAAGTCGCCAGGATCGGACTTTACCTGCAGGGCGCGGTCGAAGCTGTCGAGGACCGGAAGCAAGGCTTTGATCGCATCCGCGGCCGCATAGTCACGAAAATCCTGCTGCTCTTTGCTGGCGCGGCGGCGTGCATTCTCAAATTCGGCTTGCGCACGCGCCAGCCGATCGAGCAAGGAGTCTCGCTCTGCTTTGAGTTTCTGTAATTCTGCAGCGAGGCCCGACGCCTCCTCTGTCCCAGCTGCGCCGGCGATTTGCGAAGAATGAGAAGAATGAGAAGAATTTTCCTCGTTGTTCGCCGCAGGAAGCTCGTGCTCCAAATCAAGTCCAGCCATTTCCGACTCCGATTTTCCGTTTGATTTCTTCATAAACAACGTTTACATCACTCCGATTCATTCAAAATCTTGTCGAACAGTCGCGCAATATATGAGACCGCAGTGATCGTATGCTGATAATCCATGCGCGTCGGCCCAATGACCGCCAGCGAGCCCATCACTTCGTTCCCGGCGTGAGCCGGAGCCCCGATCAGCACAAAATTTTGCATCGACGGCAACGCCTGGTCCAGGCCGATCACCACCCGCACAGCCTCCTGCTTCACATCCAGGTAGGCGCTCAGCAGTTGGACGACCTTTTCTTTTTCCTCCAGCGTCTTGAGCATCTCCTGCAGACGTTGCCGGTCGTGTTCACCCGCAATCAAATTGGAGGCTCCTTCAACAAACACGAATTGCGACCCCTGCTCGGCCGCCAGCGCCCCTTGCTTGTAAAGTTGCTCAATCGAATGCATCAGGCGATCGTATTCGCTGCGCTCCTGCTCCAGCCGGCGAGCCAGTTCCGCCCGCATCGACTCCATGGTCCAGCCGCGAAAATTTTCGTTGATGTAACGAGCCGCCATGTCCAACTC
>PKXU01000115.1 GCA_003132445.1 Acidobacteriaceae bacterium
CCTCAAGGTTGCAACACATCCCATAAAAAGATGAAGCGAGGAGAGACAGCGACAAACGCAGGCAAGCCCAAGACACGGACGTTGCTTCAGAAACAAATCGCAGCGAACCCAACGTTGTTCGACAAAGAGTAGGAGAAACTTAAGATGGCATTCCCCAAGTCAGTCAAGAACCAGCATCCCCGCAGCGGACTTCCGAAGGCTGAGGGCAAGCGGCTTCAGGGTCTATCCGTCGCTAGAGACGGTGCGACGTTCAGCAAAGAGAGGAGTCGAATCAATGGGCAGACCTAGAAAATATTTAGGGGAAACTGAAGCAGAACGTCCGAGGCTTCGCAAGCAGGCCCATCGTGCCAGAGTCCGGGCGGCGAACAATCTCCCGCCTGTCCTGTCGCCAGCCGAGCAGCGTGCCGCTGACCGCCGTGAAGACGCTGCGAACGTGGCGGACATCAGGAACCTGCTCATCAAGCGGGGACGCACCGACCTTGCGGAGAAGATGTATCCGTCCGGGCGACGTGCTCCTGAAGCACCAGCGTACAATAGACAGACACGTGATGGACATTCCTAGGGTCGGCGTCGGTTCGACACAGTTCGGAGTACGTCGTTCGTGAACGCCGAGCCGTGGTGGTGCATGCACGTCGAAGAGATTCAAAGAAACGGGTGGCGGCGATGCTGGCAGCGAAGAGGCTGCTCCGCCAAGGGTCGTCAGCCGAGCGAAGCGGGCCGATCCAATAGGAGGACATATGTTTAGAGCAATTCAGCAGGGCGGTTGCTACATCGTGACGCCGCTCACTGACCAGATAGCGAGACTTTTGTGCGTCGAGATAGGTGAGAGTTGTGTGCTCACAGCGGGTGAGTGGTTCCTTTTTCGTCGTGATAACGAAGCCGTCGAGAAGTGGGTTGAGGCATTGGACGGTCCAAGTTAGCTCGTGCCAAGGGCAAGGACCTGAGCCACAGCTCTACCTCTCCCGCATTGATTGCGGAAAGAGTGTAGTTTCTCCAGCGCGGCAGAATCCATTTATTTAGGTAGCCTTGGTAGGTCACTTTGGTGGAGTGCGTCTTCCAAGTGTGGTCCGTTGCCAGTTCTCGCTGGCGATAGTGGTTCACCAACTCAGAAACGGTAACAGGCTGCAGGCTCAGGCGTGGGTCATTCAGATTGATCTCTCGGCGCAGTGCCGCGACCTCCAGCAGCGCCGATGACTTGTCTGAGAACTGTGCGATCGAACCGATCACCATCCTACGATGTTTCCGCTTGCCATCAGCTCCTGCTTCTCGCCATCTAAATTCCCAAACATCGGGACCGTGCGAACGTGTGGACCGCGTGATACTTCCGTTTTGCATAGCGTCTCCTTTGCTACTCTTGGTTTGGTCAACCAGGCCCTCTTGGTTGGACTGCCATTGTGGCAAATGGACTAAAGCCGGAGGTGTGGGCTGCAGTCATGAGCGGAAACGGCTCTGGCGTGTGTGCGCTGGTACGCTTCGTATATTGTTGAACTCAGTCGGTCTCCATGGTGCTTTCCGCGCGGGCACAAATAGGTACAAGCGGGCAGTTCGGGAGAGAACAACGTGCGGCTGATCCGACAGGCTACCGCTTTGCTGCGGCGATGTCCCGGTGTTTTAGCCTGACCTGCAAGAGAAGCCAGATAACAACCGTGCTCGCGAACTCCTGGGGCGGGAGAGTGCTCTGGGTTAGGTCCGCCTGCATTTGTCTGTTAACCTCGGAATTTGGTTCGATGGGGTTGAGACAGACGACGCAGGCGAATCGTCTGAACCTGAGGAAAGCCAGTAAAATACGCGGGTTCCCGATAGAGGTAAGAAAACAAAGTGGGGACGTCGTTCAGTTAGTCAGAACGCTGCCCTGTCACCGACTCCCAGCACAAAATCAATCATAAGCGATGTTTCCCCGCATAGCACACTAGCCGCCGCTAGTTCTCTCCCTGCATTCGCACTGCCTACTGCACTCAAAAAGAGAAGCCGGACGAATTCTCTCTCAAGGTCACAACGGGTCGTCACGCCAAGACCCGCAACTGAGGTTGATTGTTTCCGCTAAGCCTTTTGCTCACTAGTGTTGTCGTCATGCACTGCGCCTACTCGTTCTCGGGTTTTGAGAACTTCCGGAAGCGCAGGGAGTATCATGCGGATAACCAATGAAGCCGACGAAAACGGAGTGGAGCAATGCCTGAGTCGATGGACTGGCCGCGTCTGCAGCCTCCGCCACGGCGCCATCGCCGCCGCCGCTTCCTCATTATTCTTGCCGTCCTTGTCGGCGTTCTCTTCGTCGTTCGGGCGTCGCTGTCATATTACGTGGACGTGCTCTGGTTCGGATCGCTCGGCTATGCGGACGTGTTCTGGAAAACACTGAGTCTTCAGTGGGGAGTCTTCGCGGCTTTTGCAGCCGCCACATTTCTGATTCTGTACGGATCGTTTCTGGCTCTCAAGCGAGCGCATCTCCCTGATTTGCCGGCCGGTCACACCATTCTCATCGGCGGGCAGCCGGTGAAGTTGCCGGTTGAGCCGGTTCTGCGGCTCATCGCGCTCGGCGTTTCGCTTGTCATTGCCGCTGCAACCGGCGGCGCCATGACAGGGGAGTGGCCGACGCTCGCGCTTTTTTGGTTCGCGCCACGCACCGGTGGTGGCATTGTGGACCCAATTTTTGGCAAGCCGCTGAACTTCTTTCTGTTCGCCTTGCCTGCGTGGCAGCTCATCGCCGGATGGCTGCTTACGCTTAGCCTGATTACCTGTGCACTCGCAGTTTTCTCCATTCTGATTACGGGCGGAGTTCGTGTGCTCACTGGCCAGCTCAGCCGCTCTGTCACACGACCGTGGCGCGGGTTCTCCATTGCATTTGCGTTTCTGTTGTTAATCCTCGCGATGCGTGTCTATCTGGGCCGGTTCGAACGATTGCTCGACGATCATACGATCTTCGGTGGTGTGACCTACACGGACGCGCACATCACACTCACCGGCATGCTCGTCGTCTGCGCGGCACTCGTTCTGGGCGCGGTGATCGCATCCGTCAACGCCGCGCGGGTGCCACGCGGACGGTGGCTATTGGCAGCGATCCTTCCAGCCGTGGTCTGTTATGCCGCCGTTCAAGGGATCGCGTGGTATGTCAGCAGCTTTATCGTCAAACCGAACGAACTGGTTCGCGAGAAGCCGTACATTGTCTACAACACGGATCTGACGCGTCGAGCCTACGGATTGAACCAGGTCGTGCAACGGGAGTTTCCCGCTGAGACGACCGTCGAGGCGGCTGACCCGAAGAACAATCAGGCTACTCTGCAAAACATCCGGTTGTGGGACTGGCATGCACTCCAAGACACACTGCGTCAGATTCAGGAAATCCGCACCTATTACGACTTTTCCGACATCGACATTGACCGCTATGAAATCGACGGCACGACCCGCCAGGTGATGCTCGCCACGCGAGAACTGAACTTCGACAAGCTTCCGGAGAGCAGCCACAACTGGATTAACGAGAAGCTGATCTACACGCACGGCTACGGCATCACGATGAACCCGGTCAATGGATTCACGCCTGAGGGCCTACCCACGCTGATGCTGAGCAACATGCCGGTCCAGAGCACGGTGCGTAGTCTGACAGTGACGCGTCCAGAGGTTTATTTCGGCGAGATGACCAACACCGATGTCTACGTGAAGACGCAGCAGAAAGAATTCAACTATCCGCAAGGCCAGACAAACAACCTCACGTCTTACGAAGGCAATGGTGGCATCCTTCTCGGCGGTTTCCTGCGACGCATTATCATCGCGTTCGACCGCGACGACCTCGCAAAACTACCGTTCAGCGATGACGTTAATAAGGATAGGCGGCTGCTGATGCGACGCAATGTGCGCGATCGTGTGTCCGCATTGGCTCCCTTCCTCACTTACGATCCTGATCCGTACATTGTGCTGGGGGACGATGGCCGGCTGTCGTGGATTATGGATGCGTTCACGATGTCAGACAGCTATCCGTACTCAACCCATTACCGTCTGGGGAACGACCTGATTAACTACATGCGGAACAGCGTGAAGGTGGTGATCGACGCCTACGATGGCACGACCACGTTTTANNTACCCCGAGATGCTGCTCAAACTCCAGGCGGAAGTTTACGGCTTGTATCACATGACGGACCCGGAGGCGTTTTACAACCGGGAGGACCTGTGGACTGTGGCGACCGAAGTTGGCCTGGGCGAGGGAGGCCAGCAAACGACACAGGCGATGCAGCCGAATTTCGTGCTGATGAAACTGCCGGGCGAAACCGGCGAAGAGTTCGTGGAAATTCTGCCCTTCACTCCGGCGAACCGGAATAACCTGATCGGCTGGATCGCCGGGCGCAGCGACGGCGCACAATACGGTACGTCCGTGGTTTACAACTTTCCCAAGACCAAGCTGGTCGACGGGCCGCTGCAGATCGAAGCGAGAATCGATCAGAATGCGCAGCTTTCTGGACAATTGACGTTGTGGAATCAGCAGGGCTCGCATGTGCGGCGCGGGGCTCTGCTTGTGATCCCGATCGGGCGGGCGCTACTGTATGCGGAGCCGATCTACTTGCAGGCTGAGCGCAGTCCGATGCCTGAGTTGCGTCTGGTCGTACTCGCACTGCAAGATCGGCTGGCGTACGGACCAACCTTCGAGTCGGCACTGGCGTCGCTTTTTGGCGGAGCGGTCTCGTCACTGACTGCCCCATCAACGAGCGCCGCTGCTGTCCCCGCGGAGCCTGCGCGAGGCGCACCGGCATCCGCCGCCTTACCTGCAGCTGATCTGAACGCGCTCATCGCGGAAGCCGCCAGAGACCTTGCCGATTACCAACGCCTGACGGCGGAGGGCAAGCTCGGCGAGGCCGGGCAAAAGCTTGAAGAGTTGAAGCGGGTACTCGACAAACTGAACACGCGCCCAAAATAGACTTGCTGCGGACTCGCTAGGGCATTCCATTGTGTAACAGGGTTGTGCCCAGTGGAGGTCAGCACGGCGATCGACAAAATCCACACTTGCACACATTGGTTCGACTGATCGGGATGCTGCCAAGTGGGAAACCCACAAACCAATCAACGGAGTCGTCGCATTACAGGTTGGGTGACGAGGGCCTTGGCATGCCTCGGGCTCGTGGCCGCCACTACTTGGGCGGCCTTCTCACTGCTGCGTGTCAATAGCCTGATTGCGGGGTTTGCCTACGTCTTAGTTGTTTTGGTGGTAGCTGCGAAGTGGGGCTTGGCGGAATCGTTTTTGACTTCCGTGGCCTCGATGCTCTGCCTAAACTATTTTTTCCTTCCGCCGGTCCTGTCGCTCACAATCGCTGATCCACAGAACTGGGTAGCTCTTTTCGTCTTTCTGGTGACAGCCATCACGGCCAGTAAACTTTCTTCAAATGCTCGTCAGCGCGCTGATGAAGCGCAGGCCCGACGAGTCGAGGTTGAGCGCCTCTACCAGTTCAGCCGATCACTAATGCTAATCGACACTATCAGGGATCTCGGTGTGTTGATAGCCGAGCAGGTGAAACAACACTTTGGATTTTCGAGCGTTGTCTTTTGCGACGGCCTGACCGGCGAATTCAGCATGACAGGCGCACCGGACGAGGATTTGGAGCAGCAAGTCTTGCGCGATATCGCGGTTGGTGGTGCGACTTGGTTTGTGTGGCGCAAGGAATCGACTGCGAAAGGCATTGAAGTCATTGTTGCACCCGTTTCCTTGGGAGGCAAAATTGTTGGCAGCATTGGAGCCATTGGACCCGCCGTGTCAGAACCTGCCTTGCAAGCAATCGCAAACATGGTAGGAATCGCGGTTGAACGTGCTCGACAACAAGATGCCGCTAGCAGAATGGAAGCTGCACGCCAGAATGAGCGCCTGAGGGGTATTCTTCTTGATGCTTTGGCACACGACTTCACGACGCCTCTTACGTCGATCAAGGGCGCGATTACGGCTGTGCGCTCCGCATATCAACACGAAGCGGAGGAGGACGATCTGCTGGAGGTAGTCGAAGAAGAGTCAGATAAGTTAACTGGAATGATTGACGAGACGGTGGCCATGGCACGGATTGAGCCGGGCAGGGCGAGAATTCAGCGCCGTCAACTGTGCATTATGAACCTAGTCCGGTCTTCTGTTGATCGCTTGAAAAGCCTTTTGGATGGTCGACCACTGGATATTCAGATTCACGAGGGCATCTCGCCCGTGACCGCGGATCCTGACATGATAGGACTCGCCCTGCGCCAATTGATTGGTAATGCGGTCAAGTATTCGCCTCCCGGTTCAATAATCGCGATTTCAGCGATCCAGGCTGACGATACTGTTACAGTCCGAGTGCGCGACCAGGGGCCGGGCATTCCTGAAAACGAGCTGGAGTCGATCTTTGAGAGGTTCTATCGTGGAAATCGAACCCAGAATTCGGTGGCCGGAACTGGAATGGGTCTGAGCGTGGCAAGGGATATCATCAACGCGCATCAAGGGCGACTGTGGGCGGAGAATCGGGCTGAGGGCGGGGCTCAGTTCTCGTTCAGTCTGCCAACACTTAAGGAAGATCAAAAGCCATGAGCACGGAAAAAGTCCTCGTCGTCGATGATGAACCGCAAATTCGGCGAGTCATGAAATCAGCTTTAACCAAAGAAGGGTACATCGTAGCTGATGCAAGAAGTGGCGAGGAGGCGCTGGACAAGCTGCGTGAGGAGCGCTACGACTTGATCATTCTTGACCGTAATATGCCTGGCATGGGGGGACTTGCGGCTTGCCGGTCGATCCGAGCAAACTCGGATATCGGCATCATTATGCTCACGGTTCGAAAAGCGGAACCAGACAAGATCGAAGCTCTCGACGCGGGGGCCGATGACTACATCACGAAACCGTTCAGCATGCCGGAAGTGCTGGCCCGTGTTCGAGCGAACTTACGCCGCGTGCCCCTCTCTCCACATAAGGGTCCAGTAGTGGTTGCATTTGATGGAGTCGAGGTGAATTTAGGCAGTCGTCACATTTCGATCGGGGGGCGGGACGTTCGCCTTACTCCGAAGCAGTTCGAGGTTCTTCATTATCTGGTTGCAAACCCGAACGTCGCGATCCCGCATAGCAAAATCCTTCAAGCCATCTGGGGACCGGATTATGGTGACGAAGTGGAGTACCTGCACGTCGTTATCAACCAGCTTCGCAAGAAGATTGAACGAGATCCCGCGAAACCCAGATACATCCTCACTGAACCCTGGTTCGGTTACCGGTTTCAGTTGCCCTCCAGCCGATCCTAGTTTTCCCTCCAGCATCCTCGCTCAGGATCTCCGATTTGATGCGTGCGCTCTAGAGGCAACCCCGGAAAGACCTTTAGGAAATCTTTAGATAGTTGTCAGGACTTTTTTAGGGACCAACTCCTAGAGTCGATCGTGACGACGCTGATAGCAGCGGTCTGCGCCGGACGTCGAACGACGAACTTCTAGTCGAACTTTACGCGTCCTGGTAGCCAATGATGTTGTTTGAGTGAACCTGGAGGCTGAAATGTTCGTGATGGCGCTAATGACNNTTGGTTATTGGATCCGTCTGCGACTCGGTTCTGGCGAGGACACAATAGTGGAAATGCGGGAGCGGAAAAAACCAGTAACTCGCGCTGCATGAGAACGGTTTGAATGTCTTCCATTGTTCCAACCGATCCAGGGTTAAGCCGGAGGCTAATTCATCGTGAAGAGAATTCGTATGTCCATTCAAAAGGCTACAGGAAAATCGCCTTGGAAGTATCGGGCCGCGATAGTCGCGCTATGCGTTTGTGCGGTGTCCCTTCGTGCCCAATCGACACTGCAGGACAAACCCGTGCCTTCGCAGTTGGACGCCACTCAGAAGCTGCAGGAGCGGGTAACACAGCTAGAGTCGGAGGTGAGCGAGTTGAGCGCCCTGATGAAACAGTTGCAGCCGAGCAGCCCAGTTCCAGCGGCAGATAGGCAAAGTGCTGTTGTCCACGAGAGTGTTCAGGGCCAAGCCCCTGCGCAGGCAGTTACAACAGCCGAGGATGAAAAGACCCTCGATTTTCTCCACGGTACCACAATCAACGTGGGTCTCGACACCTACTACGCGTACAACTTCAACCACCCCATTGGTCGCGTGAATCTGTTACGCGCTTACGACGTTCTCAGCAATAACTTCAATTTGAGCCAGGCCAGCCTGATCCTAGACCATCCGCCTGACATCGCCGCCGGACGCCGTTGGGGTGGACGCTTGGATCTGCAGTTCGGTCAGGCCACCGACACGCTGCAGGGAAATCCATCCAATGAACCACGCCCGGACATCTACCGCAACATTTTCCAGGCTTACGGTACGTACATCGTTCCGGTCGGCAAGGGCCTGAATGTCGATTTTGGCAAGTGGGGTAGTTCGCTCGGGATCGAAGGCAACTACACCAAGGATCAAATGAACTATTCCCGGTCATACTGGTTCAACTTTCTGCCGTTTTACCACATGGGCTTCCGCACCAGTTACCCGGTTAACGATCGCTTTGCTCTGAACTACTGGTTGATCAATGGCACCAATCAAGTCGAAGCCACCAATGGTTTCAAAGATGAATTGTTCGGATTCACGGCCAAGCCGCAAAAGAATCTTACCTGGACTGTGAATTACTACTTCGGACAGGATCATCCTGATCGAACTGTAACGACGAATTGCGGACCCATCCCAGTGCAGCCTGGCCTGTGCTTCACAGCGATTCAGCCAGCTCCCAATGGGCGGACACACATCTTTGACAGTTATGCGACTTGGCAGACGACCCCAAAACTGACGCTGCAAATCGAAGGAGACTATGAGATCGAACGTCTGTGGCAAAACGCCGCACCCGGCGAGTCGTCGGCTCCTTCAGTAGTTACTGGCGGCGCGGCGTATGCGCGCTATCAGTTCAACCCGAAGTTCGCGCTGGCTGCGCGCGCGGAATATATGTCGGATGGCGGGCTCTTCAGCGGCATCAACCAGGCTCTGAAGGAAACCACCGTGACCTTCGACTACAACCTGGGCGACGGGTTTCTCACTCGTTACGAGTGGCGGCGTGATTTCTCCAACCAGCCGTCATTCCTGACTGACGTCCAGGGAGTTCTCGCCAAGCAACAGAGTACGGCAACGATTGGCCTTATCTGGTGGTGGGGTCGGAAAGAAGGCTCGTGGTAAGAGACAGTGTTTTGTATTGGGAGGCAGGTCTATGCAGGATTTGATCTATCTGGTAGTTACGATCGCGTTCTTTGTGATGGCAATTACGTACGTGCACTTCTGCGAGCGTATGAAGTGAGGAGAGCTATATGAACGTTGAATCGATGATCATGCTGGCAGTAAGTGCGTTAACCATGGTGTACCTGCTCTACGCACTGTTGCGTCCGGAGAAATTCTGATATGACGGCGAATGGATGGTTCCAAATACTGGTGTTTCTCGCGCTGATCTTTCTCGTGACGAAGCCGTTGGGCATCTTCATGGCGCGTGTGTTCAGCCGCGAAAAGACTTTCATGGACCCGGTGTTGCGACCGATGGAGCGGTTGCTATATCGAGTTACCGGAGTGGATGAGGATCATGAAATGCGCTGGACGGAGTATGCGATCTCGATGCTTCTGTTCAGCGTAGTGTCGATGATC
>PKXU01000139.1 GCA_003132445.1 Acidobacteriaceae bacterium
CCGGGTTGATCATCCACGAGGGACAGTTGACCTACGACAAGTCGGGACTGCACCGCATTGTGGACCTTGGACGCTGGTGGCAGAAAGTAACAGGTCTGCCCTTGCCGCTGGGAGGCAATGCGATTCGCCGCAGCCTCGGTCCCGAGCTGACTGCGACCGTTTCCACCGCATTGCGCGAGAGCATTCAGTACGCGCTCGATCATCGGGAAGAAGCTTTATCGTACGCGATGCAGTTTGCCCGCGATCTCGACACGCAATCGGCCGACAAGTTCATCGGGATGTACGTGAACGAGCGCACCCTCGACTACGGTCCCGACGGCCGCGAAGCCGTCCGTCGCCTACTCGACATGGGCCACAAGGCGGGGATTATTGGACCGGAAGCGCGAGTTGATTGGGTGTAGCGGCAAAGCGCTCGGAAACACTGCGGCAAGGATCTACTGCCGAATCCTCGGGTTCGCNNGGCGGCCGATGCCGGGCCAGGAAAAAATCTTTTCTGTGACGATGGCGCCGGCGAGCAGTGCCCCGAACTGCAATCCCAAGACTGTTAGAACCGGGATCATCGCATTGCGCAGGGCGTGGCGATAGACGACCGTGCGTTCCGGCAAGCCTTTGGCGCGGGCGGTGCGAATGTAATCCTGGCTCAGCTCTTCTAGCATGGATGTGCGCACCATGCGGGTAAGGATAGCGGCCAGAGCGCTGCCCATGGTGAATGCGGGCAAAACGAGGTTAGCGAACGAACCTGCGCCGGAAACGGGAAGCCACCCAAACTTGATGGCGAAAACTAAGATCAGAATCGGGCCAAGCGCGAAATTTGGAAATGAAAGGCCGAACAGGCTCACGACTGAGAGCAAGCGATCGTCCCAGCGATTACGGCGGCGGGCGGAGCGTACTCCGGCGGGAATAGATAGGACAATAGCGACAAGCAGCGATGCCAGAGTGAGTTGCAGCGTGTAAGGATAGCGCTGGGCAATCAGCCGCGTGACGGTTTGGTTGTAGCGGATCGAGCGGCCGAGGTCGCCGTGCAGCACGCCTCTCCAATAATGCAAGTATTGTTCGCTCAGCGGAGCATCCAAGCCAAAGGCGTGGCGCGTGGCGGCGATGTCGGCTGGCGGCGCGCCTTCGCCGAGCATCTGCGCGATGGGGTCTCCGGGCACGAAGTGAATCAGTAAAAAGACGAGGCTGACGACGAGCCAGATGACCGGGAGGGTGTAGACGACACGTTGCAGGAGGCGGGAGAGCATCAGTTAGGCTTCTGGCTTCCGGCTTTCGCCTTCCGGTGGCGCCGGAGTTTGGAATGGTTGCGGTCAGCGTTCTGAAAAAGATTGGAAGAATGTACGAGGTTGTTAAGCGTAAGCCGAGAGCCGGAAGCCGCACGCCGAAGAGACCGCATTCTAATCTCCGCCTTGCTTTGCGGCTTCGGCTTCGCCTTCTACCTTGGCGGTTCTTTCGATCCTCACCCTCGCGATGCGGTGACCCTCCAGTTGTTCGACGGTATAGCGGCGGCCTTCGTATTCGAACGAATCGCGCAGCGCTGGGATTTTTTGCAAGCGCGCCAGAATGAATCCCGCCAGAGTCTCAAAACCTGCATCGCGCGGCAACGTCAGGCCGTACTCGGCTTCGAGATCGCGAATGTTGACCGAGCCTTCGAGCACGAGAACCGATTCATGTTCCAGGCCGGGCTCGCTAGGGGAGACATCGAATTCGTCTTCGATATTGCCGACCAGCTGCTCAAGAATATCCTCGACGGTGATGACTCCGGCGGTCGAACCAAATTCGTCGACCACGACCGCCAGATGGCGGCGGCGATCTTTAAACTCAGAAAGCAGTTCGGCCAGAACTTTGGTTTCGGGAACGACCAGAACATCGTGCATGATCTGACTGATTTGCATGCGCGAGATGCGAATCGCGGTCGACTGGCCGAGATTGCTGAGGCGCAGACGCATCCAGCGCATCAGGTCTTTGTAATAAAGAACTCCGACGATGTGCTCGGGGCCGCGTTGAGGATCATACACTGGAATGCGCGAATGCTGGCCCTCGACGACGCGGGCCAAAGCCTCGTCAAGCATAAGATCGGAAGACAAAGAAAAAATATCGGGACGAGCCACCATTACTTCGCGCACGGTAATGCTGTCGAGTTCAATGGCGCTGTGGATCATCTCTTCTTGAAATTCGGGAATTTGACCAAACTGGCGGCTGGCGGTGACGATGAGTTTCAGTTCGTCGGGCGAGTGAACGGCGCCGCCACGGCGAGTGGTCTTTTCGCCAAACATCCGCAGCACCAGGCCGCCGGAGCGCCGCATGAAGAACAGGACTGGGCGCGTTAAGGTAAGGAATGCTTCCATGGGTGCAGCGACGGCTAGGGCGACCTGTTCGGCGCGCTGCAGCGCCAACGTTTTCGGGACCAGTTCGCCCAAGATCACATGCATGTAGGTGATCAGGCTGAAGGCAATCACAATGGCGATCGTGTGGGCATAGACCGCAGCATGCGGAACTCTGTGAACAAAACCCATCCCTTCGACCAAGCGGGCGACCATGGGCTCGCCAATCCAGCCGAGGGTCAGGCTGACCATGGTGATGCCGAGTTGCACGCCATTCACGACTTCGTCGAGGTGTTGGTGCAGACGCTGTACGATGCGCGCGCCGATGCGGCCTGCTGAGATAAGCTGCTGGATTCGGGTATCGCGCACGCTCACCAGGGAGAATTCAGCCGCTGCGAAGAAGGCGTTGGCCGCCACCAGGAGCAGGATGAGAAAGACCCGGAGCAGCACAAAGGCGATCATGGAACGGTAATTCTAACATTTCAAAGACAGTTGGAAGATTTATGCTGGGGACAGCCCCATGCGGGAACGGCCGCCCCGGCTGTCCGGTCGAGCGCAGCTCGACTGGTTTTGATCCAGGCAGTCTACTAAACGGCAAGCATCGGGCTTTCGGTCCGACGGACAGCCGAGGGCGGCTGTCCCCACATGAACCTTTCTGACATCAGATGCAGGCATCACTCTGGAGTGCGGCACCACAAAATTCGCATGGAATGCGCTATCCTTTTATTAACCAGCTGGTCTAACCGGAAGCGGCAGATAGTTTAGCTCGCCGCCGTAAGCTTCCGGCTTCACGTCAAAATCATCGTTTTGAAATCATAGGAACAAAAGTAAGGCAAACCGCGTACAAGAGAATGAGGGCAGCGGAAAGCTCTGAAACTCCCCTTGGCGGTATTTCAGGAGGCGTTGTGAACGGTAACGGAAATCAAAAGAAGAAGCGTCGCAGACTAATTATCTGGGGCAGCATTGTGGCTGTGATCGTGCTGCTGATCGCCGGTGGTGTGTTCGCGGCTACGCGAGGCGGGACGAAGATTGATCCCTCGAAACTAGCCAAAGTGGAAAAAGGCGACCTGGCCAAGAGCGTAGTGGCGACTGGCAAGGTGACGCCGATCACCAAAGTCGAAGTTAAGTCGAAGGCCAGCGGCATTGTGAAAAAGCTTCTGGTCGATTACGGCGATCGCGTGAAGAAGGGGCAGTTGCTGGCGCAGCTTGACAAAGTTGAAATCGAGGCGCAGGTGGCGCAATCGCGCGCGGCGCTGGATGCGGCCGATGCCAATTTGAAGAGCTCGCAGGCCGACTTTGAACGTGCCAAGGTGGATGCTGAAGGTCCGGATGTTCCGCTGTTGAAGCGCGCCTATGACCGGGCTGTGGGAATGGCGAAGGATGGCGTGGTTTCCGCGTCGGCCCTCGACGATGCCGAAAAGAATTACGAGATGGCCCTGAATAAGCAGAATGTCTCGAAGGCACAGGTGACCGTGCTGAAGGCGAAGATCGCTCAGTCCCAGGCGCAAGTGGCGCAGGATCAGGCCAATCTCAAACAGCTCGACGAACAGCTCAGCTATACCGACATCGTTTCTCCCATCGATGGCATCGTGCTCTCGCGCGACGTAGAAATGGGCGACGCGGTCAGTTCGATCCTGGTTTTAGGTTCGTCGGCAACGCTGGTCATGACACTCGGCGATACCAGCGAAGTATATGTGAAGGGCAAGGTCGATGAGAGCGATATTGGCAAGGTGTATCTAGGGCAGCGGGCGCGCATCAAGGTAGAATCGTTCAAGGACAAGACTTTTGACGGCAAGGTGACGAAGATCTCTCCGATGGGTGTGGAGAAAGATAACGTCACCACTTTCGAAGTGCGCGTCTCGATTCAGAATCCTGGCGGCGAGTTGAAAGCCGAGATGACCGCCAATGCAGAAATCATCCTCGAAGAACACAAGAACGTACTGCAGATTCCGGAAGGCGCCATTCTTTACGACAAGGACAAAAAAGCGTCGGTGGAGGTGCCCGATCCGAAAGCTAAAGATGGCAAGGATAAAGTTGCCGTCAATATCGGAATCTCGAACGGCGCCAAGACCGAGGTGCTGAGCGGGTTAAAAGAGGGTGAGCAGGTAGTGCTGCAGTAAAACGGACGTCGGACCTCGGGCGTCGGATCTCGGCTTTTGCTTTTCTGACTTCAGCGAGGCGTGAGGTCCGAAGCCTAAGGTCTGAGGTCCGATCTGATGACTCTCTCCGAAATCCTGCGCCAGGCGTTTTCCACCTTCCGGGCCCACAAAATGCGAACCTTCCTCACCATGTTTGGCATTGTGTGGGGAATTGCTTCCGTGATCATTTTGGTGGGACTGGGGCGCGGCTTCAGCGTCGATCAAAAAAAGAACATGCAGACGCTGGGCAAGGATTTGGTGATTCTGTGGGGAGGGCGCACCAGTTCACAAGTGGGTGGGCGAGCGGCTGGGCGCGAGATCCATCTCAACGTCGACGATGCCGATCTGATTCGCGACGAGTGTTACCTGGTCAAGAATGTCAGTCCGGAATTACGGCGCACCATTCCTGAAGTGAGCCAGTACAATCTCGCGAATCGCGGCATAGTTGGCATGTGGCCCACGTATCAGGATTTCCGCTCGCTGAAGATTTCAGAAGGCCGGCTGATCACCGACGATGATGAGCGCGAAGGCCGGCGCGTGGTGGTACTGGGATCGAAGGCATACCGGCAGCTGTTTCCCGGGCAGCCCGCAATCGGCGCCACGCTTCTGGTGCAGAGTGTTCCTTATCTGGTCGTCGGAACTTTGCAAGAGAAAAAACAGAACTCGAATTACAGTGGCCCCGATAACGACTATTTGTTCGCGCCTTACTCGGCGGTGTCGCGCGATTTCCCTCCTCCGACCAAGCCCGGAGCCGGAATTACGCGTGGGTATCTGGATGACATCGTCTTCGAAGTCGCCGATCCCGAAGAACATGAATCTGCGGTGCTGCAGGTGCGGCGTACGCTCGCGCGAGTGCATCACTTTGACGCTTTGGATAAAGACGCATTATTTATTTGGGACACGATGGAGGGCGCCAAGATGCTGGACAAAATCTTCGGCGTGGTCACGCTATTTTTTGGTTGCGTAGCCATCGTGACGCTGTGCCTGGGCGGAATTGGCGTGATGAACATCATGCTGGTATCGGTAACCGAGCGCACACGCGAGATTGGCACGCGCAAGGCCATGGGCGCAACTAAGCGCGATATTCTGCGGCAGTTTTTCGCCGAGTCGGCTATGTTGACTATCGTCAGTGGAGTGCTTGGCCTCAGCTTCGGTGTGGGTATATGCGCCGCCATGGAGGCGCTGCCCTTGCCCGACTTTGTTCCACATCCGATCGTTTCCTGGATTTCGATTGTTGCTTCCATCTTGACACTTTCGTTGATCACCGTGACCGCAGGCGTTTATCCCGCCCAGCGGGCCGCGGATATGACACCTGTGGAGTCACTCCGTTATGAATAAATATCGAAATTTCCGTTCCGCTTGCCTCTCCAGTCGCTATTCCGTCGCGATGTTTGCGATTGCGCTGGCCGCGCTGCTTACGTCTACCGCAGCCTTCGCCTCAACCCCGCAAGGGACGTTCGAGAAAACTCTTAGCGTCAGCGGCCCTGTCAATCTTGAAGTGCTCACCCGTTCCGGCGACGTCACGGTGCGCGCCGGTTCTACAGGATCAGTTCTAATTCGGGGGAAGATTTACGTTGGCAATCATTGGCTGATGGGCGGCCGCGATGCCGATGTTCACGAGATTGAACAGCATCCTCCGATCCGGCAGGATGGCGACAATATTCACATTGACTATGTGGACATGAAGAACATTTCCGTGGATTACGAAATCAGCGTGCCCGCGGATACAACCGTGCGCACCCACAGTGGATCGGGCGATCAGGTGATTGAAGGCACCCGCGGGAATGTGGAGGCGCAAACCGGGTCGGGCGACGTGAAGCTCGCAAATCTCACCGGCGAGATCCGCCTGCAGACGGGATCGGGCAATATCCGGGCGCATCAAATTGCGGGCGCAGTGAGAGGTGGCACGGGAAGCGGTGACATTGAGATTGAAGAGACCGCAGCCGGCGACATCGACCTGCATACTGGCTCAGGAAACATCACCGCACGCGGCGTGCAGGGCGGCTTCCACGGTGAGGCCGGCAGCGGTGACATTACCGCCGAAGGCACGCAGAGCGGTCCTTGGGAAATTCGTACGGGCTCCGGCAACGTGCGTGTACACCTGCCGGCGAACGCCGCCTTTGACGCGGACATTTCCACGAGTTCGGGATCGATCGACGTGGGTTCACCGATCGAAATGACGGTGCAGGGCCGCCTGGACGATACGCATAAACAGATTCACGGCAAAGTCCACGGCGGAGGACCGCTGCTCAAAGTGCGGACGGGATCGGGCGATATCCACATTGGGTAAAGAGCGAGGTTTCAAGGTTTCAGAGTTTCAAGGTTTCAAGTTCGGGACTCAGGTTCCCCTGTGACTCCTTGCAGCTCCGTGGATTCTTAATTCTTACGTTGAAACTTTGAAGCCTTGAAACTTTGAAACCTATGTTCCTCAAGGAACTTATTTCGCAAGGCTGGCAGTCGCTGATGCGCGATCGCATGCGCTCCGCGCTCACCATGCTGGGCATCGTGTGGGGCCTGGCGTCAGTCGTGCTGTTGCTGGCCTACGGGCAGGGTCTGGGCGGGTGCGTGCTGCACGCATTCCTCAATATGGGCAACAATGTAATCGTTATGTGGCCCGGCCAGACCAGCATGCAGGCCGGCGGCCAGAGGACTGGCAAAGCGGTCAAGTACGAATTGGAGGACGTGGAAGCGATTCGTGACGAAGTTCCGATTGTGCGCGCGGTGAGCGGCGAGATTGACCGCGATTTCGGATTCAAAATCGGCACCCGGGTCGTTTCCATTCAGGTGCGCGGCGTGGATATGCCCTACGGGCAGATGCGCAAACTCGATCTGGCGGATGGACGCTACTTCAACGAGAGCGACTTTGCCGATCATCGCCGCGTGGTCATTCTCGGTTACGGGGCGGCCAAAAAAATCTTTCAGGGCGCGCCCGGAGTGGGCCAGCACGTTGAAATTGGCGGGCTCGATTTTGAAGTGATTGGCACCATGCGCAACAAGATTCAGGATTCGATGTACAACGGTCCTGACAACGAGAATGGATTCATTCCCTTCGCATTGATGCGCGATTTGAAAAACGTTCGCGATCCCGACGAGATTCTCATTCAACCCACCGCGCCCGAACTGAATAAGAAGGCTCTGATGGCCGCGCGCGAAGTGATCGGGCGGCGGCACCACTTCGACCCCAAAGACGACAAGGCGACTCCGGAGTGGGACACGATTGACGACCGCGCCATGATCAATGCATTTTCAATGGGATTGCAGGCCGTGCTGGGATTGATTGGGGTTTGCACGCTCGCAGTGGGTGGCATTGGCGTGATGAATATCATGCTGGTCTCGGTAACCGAGCGCACCCGCGAGATAGGCCTGCGCAAGGCGATCGGCGCGCGACCGCGCCACATTCTGGTGCAGTTTCTGCTGGAAGCGCTGGTGCTCACGTTTGTGGGCGGACTTATCGGCATGGCGGTTGCAGAATTTCTGACATGGGCGATCCCACCCATGCCGCTTTACGACGAGTTCTACAAGACCGCGGATCACGAGGGCGCGATTTTTCTGCACGCATCCATGGGCGTGATGATTGCGTCGTTCGTAATTCTGTCGATCGTGGGAATTGTTTCCGGATTCTTCCCGGCGTTGAAGGCGGCGCGGCTGAATCCGATTGAAGCGCTGCGGTATGAATAGGGGCAACTCGCCTCTGGTATTTAACTCAACGCTCGGGAGTCTGAAGCGGAGGAGCGATCAGCGTTACGCCCCAGACCTGCCCAGACTTCACATCAGCTTCTGCCTTATGTCGAAAGTAGCCCAGATTCTCATGGTTAACCACCACTGAATAGTGCCCTTCAGGCAAACCGGCGAGATCGTAAATGCCGTATTGATCGGTCGTGGTCGAAATGCTTCCTTTTGGACCAGTCACGACCACTTCCACGTTGCGAGACGGCTCACTCGTGACAAACATATCTGTATAGACGGTCCCGATAATCCGGACTCCGGATCTTGGCGGCCCATCCCTCAACGAGCGGAGGTCTGCGACTGCTCGGTCAATCGGCTGAGTGTGGCAGCATGGATACGTATCAAAGACTGGGAGGAAGTGCGTCAACAACCCTTGAGTGCGGCGGACATCGAAAAGATATTCCCCTTTTTCAGCTCTGAAGAATCCTCGCACGATCACGAAGTCGGGAGCCCACCAAGGAAGCCCCCAAAATCTTTGCCGCACATGCATCAGAGACCCAGCCCCGAAGCCAGAATCGCGCAAATCTCCCTTGGCAAACACCAAACTCGCGGTGAAGACGGCCTGATCGGGGAACCGCTGCACGGAGAGCGGAGGGTACTCCCGACAGTCCCCCCAACCCGATTTTGGAAGGTAGAAGGAGAGCAGGAGCCCGGCGAGCATGCTCCCTGCAAATAAGAGTGCGTCGGCGAAGAGTTGGGCACGTCCAGTTGGCATAGAGCGCGAGACGAGAGGGGACCACCCAAGTTGCGAAGTGATGAACCAGAATGCTCCAAGAATAGCGAAGGGAAGCGAAGCCACTGCGAAGACCAGAAGAGGTCGACTTAGCGTGACTCTCGAATTGTATCGGTCTAGGCGCAGCTACCATGCAAAACAGGTTCCTACGATCGGGGCAACGAGAAGAAAACAAATGCCAGCCTGGCGACGATTCCGGAGGGCAACAGCCGACCCGAGCAGTCCACCGAAGCCGATTAGGGCAAATCCCGCTACCCGAGACCATTCGGGTTCGAAATAGCCAGAGAAGACAGGCATATCAGCGACCACTGCCACACCGAGGACTGCGACGATAATGCCGAGTGCGAAGGTGGCGAAACTTATCGCATCTTTCAGGAACGGCACTACCCAAGACGACCGAGCGGTCTCCATACGATTATTAGACACCGCGGGGCTGTAGATACGGTTCGTTGGTGTCCGAGTAGCTTATTACTTACGTGTCTTGACGTGCAGGTTCCCGGCAAATTAACTTCGCAAGCATAGGGATTATTCCGTCTTCATCATTTCGTCTGGCAGCGAGGGAAAATTTTGTCGCATCGTCCGGTCATTACTCTTACCACTGATTTTGGAACGAACGACCATTTTGTAGGCGCCATGAAGGGCGTCATTGTCGACATTGTGCCTGACGTTCAGATTGTGGACATTTCCCATGCTGTGCAGGCCTACGATGTGCTCGACGGGGCGCTGGCCATTTCGCAGGCCTATTCGTATTTTCCCAACGGCACGATTCACGTCGTGGTCGTAGACCCGGGCGTGGGCACGGCGCGCCGGCCGATTCTGGCAACGAGCGACGGATATCATTTCGTGGCACCCGATAATGGCGTGCTCTCAATGGTCTATGCCAAGGAAGAACGCATGCATGTGCGGCACATCTCTTCCGAACATTATTTCCGGCAACCGGTCAGCAACACATTTCACGGCCGCGACATATTTGCGCCGGTGGCGGCATATCTCGCCAAGTTCGTGGACTCGCACAAGTTTGGAGACGAGATTGAGGACTACGTCCGCTTTGCCGCGCCACGGCCAAAAGCTGCCGGCGAGAACCGCTTGCGCGCGGTGGTGTTGAAAGTCGATCGCTTTGGCAATCTGATCACAAACGTGACGCCACAAGACGTTCCTGCACTGTTCGCGGAATCGGCGACATTCAAAATAACCGTGGGCAGCCGCGAGATTACCGACATTCGCCAGAACTTTGCGGAGGGCGCGCCCGGAGAAGTCTTCGGCATTCTCGGCAGCATGGGGTACCTGGAAATCGTTGCGAATCGCGCCGCTGCGGCGCAGATTACCGGCGCCGGCAAGGGCAGCGAAGTCAGCATTTTTCTGGGAGAGGCAGCCGCGGCAGGTAACGGGGCGTAGAAAAGCAGTTCTCAGTTGCCAGTTCTCAGTTGCCGGTTCTCAGTTCTCGGTTGCTAGTAATAATGTTGGTGAGTCGCGTCCTCGTGCAAGCGACGTTTTCTCAACCACCGCAGGCAACGTAGTCTCAGTTCCGTCTATCGTTTCCCCCGAGCGCGTCGTGCTATCCTCGCCTAAAGCGCCCCACATGCGGATTCTGACCCGCTACATCCTACGCGAAGTGACCGCGCACGCGCTGATTGGCGCGGCGATCTTCACCTTTGTTCTGTTCACGCGCGATCTGGGGCGCATTCTTGAATTGGTCGTCCGCGCCAGCGCTCCGTTGCCGAGCGTCGCCGAAATTTTCTTCTTTACGGTCCCGCTTGCCTTGACCTACACGCTGCCCATGAGCGTGTTGCTGGGAATCCTGATTGGCCTGAGCCGGCTTGCCGCCGACAGCGAGATTACAGCCATGCGCGCCAGTGGGTTCGGCGTATGGAGTTTCCTTCGCGCGCTGTCTATCTTCGTCGTGGCTGCGTGGCTTCTGGCGCTCTTCAATGGCCTCTACGTCGCCCCACGCGCTCAAGCTGCGCTGACCCACCTGGAAGACCGGCTCAAAGGTTCGCAAGTCTCGTTCGAGGTACAGCCGCGGGTTTTTTATGAGGGATTCCCCAAGATTGTGCTTTACGTGCAAGACGTGAAAAGCGCTCAGGGAGCAGCCGTGTGGAAAGGCGTATTCATGGCTGACCTGAGCGATGCCTCCAATCCTAAAATCACCCTGGCCAGAGAAGGGATCGTGGTCAGCGAAGGTCAGGATCGTCTGCACCTGCACCTGATCGACGGCTCCGAACACGAGACGGATCCCAAAGACGCGAGTCATTACAATATCTCCACGTTCCAGCAGACAGATATTCCGCTCGACTTGCCTTCCACCGAGAGTAAGCCCGATGAGTCGCTTCCCGCCGACCTGATGAATACCTCGGCGCTCTGGCAGAAAGCCAGCCGAGTCGATCCGATTTCAGCTCGCTGGTATCTCATCGCATTCTATAAACGCTTTGCGCTCTCCACCGCGTGTCTGGTGCTTGCGCTGGTGGGAATTCCGCTCGGTCTTTCATCGAAAAAAAGCGGTAAGTCCGGCGGATTCGTCCTCACCATCCTGCTGGTATTCACCTATTACGTGATCTCGCTGCTGGGCGTTTCGCTGGCGCGGCAAGGGAAGGTTGCTCCGTGGTTCGGAGCGTGGCTGGCGGACATCGTTTTTCTTGCGCTGGCGGTGTTTCTGTTCTCGCGAGCCGAAAGACGCCCCTTCGAATTGGCCTCATTCCGGGCTTTCTGGAAGCGCGATCCCTCCGGCACCTACTTTTCGGCTCTGCGCGGACGGCGCGAAAATGCGTTTGAACGCGCTTCCACCCGACGGCGCGTGTTTAGCGCCAGTTTCCCGACCTTGCTTGACGACTACGTGCTGCGCGATTTCTTCGTCTACCTGGGATTGATCCTTTCTACCTTCCTGGTGCTGGTGATTGTCTTCACCCTGTTCGAGTTGCTTAGCGACATTCTTCGCAACCAGGTCCCCGCCACCGTAGTTGCCGAATATTTGCTCAACGTCGCACCTTATCTGCTCTACAATGTTGCGCCGCTGGTCATGTTGTTGGCCGTGCTGGTCACCTTCGGACTGATGCAACGGTCGAATGAAATTACCGCGATCAAGGCTACGGGAACCAGCATTTACCGCATCGCTTTGCCGGTAATCGTGGCGGCCGCGGTATTGGCAGTAGGACTATTCTTCGCCGACCAGTTTTATCTGCCGAGCACCAACCAACGCCAGGAGGCTCTGCATAACCAGATCAAAGGTAAGCCCCCGCAAACCTACCTGCGTCCCGATCGCAAATGGATTTTCGGTCAGAACAACGACATTTATTACTACCAGTTTTTTGATCCGGATCGGGACCAGTTCGGCAACATCACGATCTTCCAACTCAATCCCGCAACCTTCACCATCACGCGGCGTATTCACGCGGACCGGGCACACTGGGCCGAATATCTGAATCGCTGGGTCTATGAACAGGGTTGGGAGCGATCGCTGCGCGTCTCCGCTATGGCCGACTACCGACCCTTTGAGGTCGCTACGTTTCCCGATCTGCCGGAGACGCCGTCTTATTTCAAGAAGGAAGTGAAGCAGTATACGGAAATGAACTATGAAGAGCTGCGTCGCTACATTCGCGATCTACAGCAGAGCGGATTCGACGTGGTGCGATTGCGGGTGCAATTGAACAAGAAGTTGTCCTATCCGCTGATCACGCTGATCATGGCCGTGCTCGCCATCCCGTTTTCTCTGTCGACGGGGAAAAAAGGCGCAATCACTGGAGTCGCGGTCGCTGTGGGAATTGCCGTGGTTTATACCGTGGTGTCGCGGCTGTTCGAAGCGATGGGCGACTTAAACCAACTCCCGCCGGCCCTGGCAGCCTGGTCGCCAGATCTGATTTTTGTGCTCGTGGGCGGGTATTTAATCTTGAAGGTGCCTACGTAAGAAGTCTTGTATCAGGGCATGGCTTTAGCCATGCCGAGGAACGGTCCGCTGGAATCGCCTTCAGGCGCTGCGGCAGTTTTCATTAGCGTAAGCCGCAGCGGCTAAAGCCACATATTCTTGCTCGCGAAGCGTGGTACGGCTGAAGCCGCACCCTGATACACATCACTACACCACGCTGAAGGCATCGCGATGTGACAGCTATCACGCGACCGGGTACGCCCCACATCTGCGCTCGCGCTTACTTCACCGCTACGCCCCAGGGATAGTTATCGGTTGGGAAGGCCGGCAGCACAGACAGCTCACCAGTCGCTGGCGTAATCGAATATTGCGATACCGTGGTGCCGCCCGCGCTCGCGGTGCCATAATTCGAAACGAAGAGCCAGTTATCGTCGGCACGAATCGCCATTGCTACGGGTCCTAACCCCGTGGCCACGGTCGCAGGAGTCAAGGCGGAAAGGCTTCCTGAAACCGGGCTAATCTTCAGCTGCGAAACGGTATTCGAGAGCAAGCTCAGCACGTAGACGTTATTGCCGTAGGGATCGACGAGCAAGGGACCGGGGCCGTTCGAACTTCCTGTTAGGCTGATGGGCGAACCCGCAATCTGTACCAGGCTGCCATCGGGGGGCAATGGGCTCGGGGGACAATTTGACGAAGATTGGGTCGCATAACCATCGCAGATCGAATAAGCGCTGACTTTGTTGGTGAGGCTGTCGCTCACGTAGACAAACCGATCGCAAGGATCGACCGCGACGCCGGCTGGGGTTTGATCGGTGGCGAACGCCGGTATTTGGGCGTGGTTGGGTGGAGTCGTCAGAACTCCCGTCGAAGTATTCACCTGAAATTCGAAAACCTGGTTTCCCAAGCCATCGACCGCATAAAGATATTCCGTGGTCGGCGGAGTGAGGGTTGAACACGCCGAATTCTGCACTCCATTCACGCCGATCTTGGGAAATAGAGTTGGGGACGCGGCCACGCTCACGATATCAAGTCCCGCTTGGGTCAAGGTAGTCGGAGGATTCGTAGTACCGGTCGTAAAAAATGGCGAGCCCGCCACTTCCGTCGGCACTCCCCCGCTCCCGATGGCAAATACCGAAATCGCACCGGGAATGTAAAGATCAGACGTGGGTTGGGGAGTTCCGGAGGCCGCAGGGTTCGGAGCCGACGTTGCCCGATCGGCGACAAACAGAAACTTCCCGGAGGGATCCATCACCATGAAGTAGGGAACCACGGGCGGGGCAGGACTGACCGGGGTGCTAGTTCCTAGAAGCAGGACGTTTTCCGGGTTAAATGACACTGGACTTCCCACCGTCGGCACGTTGCCGTCGGAATTGATCTTGAAGATCTGGAGACCGGTGACACTTCCCGGGCACAAGGAATTGGTAGTCAGAATCGCGTAGGCGTAGGTGCCGGCCGGATTGATCACGAGCGATGAGGGAATGCCGTTCAGGACGCAAGTTTCGCTCGACGTATCGATCGGCGTATTAGCGATCTCCGAGAGGTGTCCGTTGTAGAGGTTGTAGCTGAAAGTCTCGATAAGCGCCGAGCCCTGACTGGCCACTAACACCAGCCCATCGGACGAGGGGTTGTAGTTGCTTCCACAGGCCACCAGCAATCCGAACGAAATGAGGACTACCACCCCGAACAGCCACGCGAATCGTTTCGACATTCTCTGGTTGATCTCCATGTTTACGTGAGGTTAAGGGTGCACACACCCGAGGCGTCCCGCCGAACGGGTTCTGCAATCTGAAAAAAGCAGGGAAATCTCAATCCATTTGTGTATCAGGAAAGCGCAGGAAGAGCAAACTCCCACACCGGCTATTGGAACCCAAGTAGCGCTACCGAGTTGCCCCGCTCTCTCGCAACAGCTTTTAGTATACGGGAGGTTAGAAAAAAGCGTCTGACGTCAGACGTCGGGCTTCAGACTTCAGATCTCGGACTTCAGACTTGCGGCCTCCGACTTGGACGTCAGATGCCAGGCTCAAGTTTTACGCTCGTGGAGGCGACGCGGACATAAGCTCGGGGGCTAAAGCCCCGATCATTTCCAAGCTTTGCGGCGCGGCTGAAGCCGTGCCCTTGCACCAACCTTTGCCGCTTCGCGGCATAATTCATTTCCGTGCCGGAGGGGTGAGGTCGGAAGTCCAATCTCTCAAGTCTAACGTCCGAAGTCTGAGGTTCGAAGTCTGAGGGCGGAAGTCCGACGTCCGCAGTTACGCTTTCATGGCAGAGGAAACCGGCTCAGCTACTTCTCTGCTTCGTACTCCAGCCACGCTCAGCGGAAGCCGAATCTCCACCATCAGGCCGCCCTCAGCGCGATTGAAAGCCGAGACTTTTCCTCCGTGAAATCGCACCGCGCGTTCGGTAATTGCCAGTCCAAGGCCCACTCCACCTGTGAGCCGGCCACGGGCGTCATCCAACCGGTAGAAGGGCTCGAACAGTTTCTGCAAGGCATCCGCAGGAACACCTGAGCCCGAATCGCTGACACGAAGCACGGCTTCAGCACGGTCGCCGCGTTTCTCGCTGTTCAATTCAATTTCGACGGACGAACCTTCCTGCGTGTAGCGAATCGCATTCCGCACGACATTCTCTACCGCGCTGTGCAGCAGTGAATCATTCCCGCGCACGCTCCAGTCGCCCTCGGGAATCACTGTGTGCACGTGGCAACGCCGCTCCTGGGCTTCGAACTCCGCATCTTCGGCTACACCCGCCACTAACTCGCCCAGCGGCACCGGAGTCTGCGACACGCGCTGCTCTCCGTCTTCGAGCCGCGCAAGCGTCAGAATCCTGCCAATCAGTTCGTTGAGCCTGCTGGCCTCAAGTTCAATGCGATCGAGCATGTCGGTGCTTTCGACTCCCGCGCGCTGGCGCGCCAGGCCGAGAGCGACGTTCAATCGCGCCAGGGGCGAACGCAGCTCATGCGAAATATCGTTCAGCAGGCGCGACTGCGCCTTTACCAGCGTTTCCAATCGCTCCGCCATGGCATCGAAGTCGCGCATCAGGCTGGTGACTTCGTCTCGTTTCTTTGAAGCGGGCGCGCCGGTTCGGGCTGTCAGATCGCCCGCCGCCAGACGGAGAGTCGCCGAGCGCAGCCGCACGATTGGCTTCGTCAAATACCAGGACAGAAAATAACAGGCGATTCCGGAAGAAAGCACTAATCCAAACAGCGCTGGCAACGGCATGCCACGTGGACCAATAAAGACGCGCGGCCCCGGAGGCAGTCCCATTACTAGCGTGTAACGATGCTTGCCATCGGAAGAAGCGCGAGAGTCGCGCTGCATTGGAGGCGCTGGCAGTATGAATCCATCCCGAGAGGAGCGCGGACCGCCCTGGGCGACGCGAATAGCCCAATCAGGAGGAGCGCGGTGCGAAAGCTCTTCGCCGCGCTCATCAAACAGATACGCTCTCACGTGCTGCGTGGCTTCTATTTCCTGCAGGTACTGGCGAAGCTGGTGCTCGCCTCCGGCTTCGTAGGCGCTGACCGCATCGTTCAACACGGAGGTACGAAGCGCCTCCCACGTTGAACTGCGGGGGCGCAGAGCCAATGTCACCAGAATGGCCAGGACCAGGAACAGCGCGAACGCCATCCAGAACGACAGAAAAATTCGCAGAAACAGACTCTTCATATTGGACCGAATATTTGGCCGATCAGGCCACGCTCGTTGGCCCTAAACTCGTTAGCCCTGGACCTTCGACTTCTCTCGCGGACGCGCAAAAATATAGCCTACACCACGAACGGTCTTAATATGTTCGTCGCTGTCGGTATCGCCCAACTTCTTGCGCACTTTGCTGACGTGCATGTCGATGCTGCGATCAAATGGCGAGAATTTACGGCTGAGCACCGCATTCACCAGGCGCTCGCGCGGCACCACGCGTCCGGCTTCGCGGAGAAGCACTTCAAGCAGATTAAACTCCACCGAAGTCAAATCTACCGGCCGGCCTTCCAGCCGCACCATGCGCGTCGCCGGATCGAGTTCCACATCGCCCACACTCACCACCTCTGGCGCGGAAGCGGAACCGCTGCCGTCGGCGCGAGTGCGACGCAGCACGGCTCGAATGCGCGCCACCAGCTCCCGCGGATTAAACGGTTTCGGTAAATAATCATCCGCACCAATCTCAAGGCCGACGATGCGATCCACATCTTCGCCCCGCGCCGTCAACAACAGCACCGGCAGCCGCGAGGTCGCGCGGATCCTGCGCAACACTTCAAATCCGTTAATTCCCGGCAACATTACATCGAGCACCGCCAGCAGATACTCGCCCGCCGTCGCCTTCTTCAGTCCGCTCTCGCCGTCGTGCACGCATTCCACCGCGAATCCCTCCGCGCGCAAATATTCACCCACCAGGTGGCAGAGCTCAACATCGTCGTCAATTACCAGAATTCGTTCCATCGCCTCCTCATTGTGCGCCTGGAGTCAAAGATCCGCAGTAAAGAATTGTCAAACCCACGCGGGGAAACTTAGTTTTCGACGGGCGCCTTTCGCACCGCGATTTTTGCGACGTTTGGTCGGATTTGACCTTGACGCCTAATCCTTGACAAAACTTTACTCTGGTTGACCGATTCTTTACCGCCTTCTCTAGCCAAGCCGTGTTCCTATTCAATGTACGCGATCTCGGAATCGCGGAAAAATTGTGGGATTCGGCAAAGGGATTTAAGAGGAGCCACTTATGAAGTCATTTCGTTTTCTAGTTGCCGCGTTAGCCGTTCTGCTCGGCACCGCCATCGCGAAGTCGCAGACCAGCAGCGACACTCCGCCACCTCCACCTATGCATGGCCATGAATTCGGGATGGGACCCGGACCGATGGGATTTTTTGCCAAGCAGCTGAACCTGACCGATGAGCAGAAGACGCAGATGAAGGCCGTGATGCAGAAAGAGCATCCCGCAATGAAGCCGCTGATGGAGCAGCAGCACCAGATTGACTTGCAGCTTCGTCAATATGTAGAGGGGACTTTCAACGCGGAAAAAGTTCAGGCTCTAGCCGCACAGAAAGCACAGATTCAAACGCAACTCACGGTGGCCGAGACGCGCGTTCACAATGAGCTATATCAGCTGCTCACTTCCGACCAGCAGGCGCAAGTCAAGCAATTGGAAGCGAATCACGCAGCCCGCATGCAGCAGCACATGAACCAGGCCCCCCCTGCGGAACAGTAAATTGAAGAACGGCTGATTAGTGGAACTCTCTTGAAGAGCGAGATTGTCGGGGAGTTCTGGTAGCCCGGCGCGAGGCCACTCTGGCCGGCCTCGCGCCGGGGCAGAAGAAGCAAATAGAAGTAAGGCAGATGACGGATCAACCCCCATGACCCTCACTGATTCTTTTCTCTCGAATGCCGGCTGGCTTTTCTTCGCCGCCTGGACCGTAATGGTCGCTGCAGTCACGATCATCGCCTTCGGGCGTGACTTGCTTCCCTGGAAATCGGCCCATGGGAGAGCGCACCTTGATGCCACTCCGCCCTTGAGCACAAAGACAATTCGTAGCACGCAGTCAAGAGCGCTCTAGCACACGTGCATCGTGGCCGCGTAACGGGCGGCATCTACGGTTGAGAAGTAACCTCCAGCAAGAGATCATCCG
The DNA here is from genome assembly GCA_003132445.1 of Acidobacteriaceae bacterium. Classification (GTDB taxonomy): domain Bacteria; phylum Acidobacteriota; class Terriglobia; order Terriglobales; family Acidobacteriaceae; genus Sulfotelmatobacter. Next base: position 18,380 of record PKXU01000139.1, read on the forward strand.
TGAAGGCGGCGTTTAGTTTCGCCACGCCGTTGGCCGCCTCCACGGTGCGGAGATCTTTTCCCTCGGCGTAGTTGCTGACCCGGTATTTTCCTGGCTTCAGTCCGCGCAATTCGATTTCGCCCTGCCAGTTCGCATCTGTGAAAAATGCGTAATACATCTTGCCGTCTTTCGCGATGGCATATCCTTCGGGCATATCGTAGCCGGTTACATAGAGGTCTTCGAATTCGCCCTTGGAAAGCATTTTCTCGTTATACAAACCGATCCATTTTTTCCAGCGTTCTTCTTTGGCAGCGGTAAGGTTGACATCTTTGAACTTGGGGCCAGGATCGGGCCAGACGAACTTCGTTCCAACCACGCCCCCGGTTCCAATCGTGGAAGCGAAATCGTCGCCGTGCTCTTTCCAGTCGTTGCCGACTCTGGTCATCGCAGAAAGTTCGACGTGATCGCCATAGACCGCGGATTCAGGCCCGAGCAAGGCTTTGTACATCTTGATCCGTCGCCGCACTTGCACTGCGCCTACCGGATCGGCGGTGACTGCCTGATCCATGAACGGCAACCATGCGAGCGATGGCGGAGTGCCGCAAGGGCAACTCTGGGTAACGCTTTGCGGCTTCAGCGCGCGCGTCGTCTGGAAAATTTCCTTGTAGATGTCGCCCATGGCGTTCACCGAATCCTGCGGCGACTTGTGATGATGCGCGGGGTTGTAGCATTGCGGGACGCTGTAAATATTGTCCAGCTTGCTTCCGTCGAATCCCCAATCGCGAATGAATTTTTCTGTGAGCTGCTTGTGGTATGCCCGCACCTCGGGCACCGCTGGACACAGCACCGCCAGACCTCGCGTCATATGCGCGTGTCGGCCCTGCTTATCCAGAATCAGCCACTCCGGATGCTCCTGCGCAATCTTCGCGACCGAATATTTGTGCGACTCGTATCTCCCCTCCCCATCTTCGACCGCAAGCGGCAGCCACCACAACTGCGCCAGCATGCCTTGCTTGTGAAAATCGTCAACCATGTTCTTGATGGAATCTCCGGGAAAAGTATCCTTGCGAGGATTCCAGTCGCCATAAACGTCGAACCAACGGTCATCGAGCGTCACCCACTTGATGCCAAATTCTTTCAGCTTCGGGATCGTGCCTAACATCTGCGCCGGAGTGACATCAGCCTCGTATCCCCATCCGCACCAGCTCACGTTGTAGGCTTCGCTCGAAGGCTTTGGAAGTTCCCATCCTTCTTTTTGCAGAACGCTGGACCAGATTCGCAAGGGCTCGTAAAAATCGCCGGCGAAGACCGATAGGAAGGTCCTTGGGGTTGAATATGTTTCGCCCGGCTTCAACGCGGCATTTGCGGGGTAGTCCACCTCGGCATTCACTCGTCCATCCGCTGCCACTTTCGTAGGAATTGAGGCCGGAATTGGAAGTGTCTCGACGTGCCCTACGGCCTCGCCTACCTGCCGCGTCCAGAAAGCGACCACCGGAATGCCGCCTCCATAGCCACCCTTCACCATTTCGCCCATGACGTTCGGTTGGAAGAAAGCTGGCTTCAGTTTGAAGACATCATCTTTTCCCCAGTCATAACTGGCGCCGTGAAAGGACCACATCTCCCAGGGCTGCGCTTTCGGGTCAGACAACCGCGCATCGAAACGGTGCCGCTGGTTCACACTTTTTTCAATAACGAAATCTCGTGCACCTGTGTTCTGATATGCCACTGTGCTCAGCAGTACGTTGGGAAAATTGTCATAAACTTCGAAGGCGAATACAGCGGGCAATTCCCTTCCCGCAGGTCCGGCGGGGCGAGCGGGAATTTCGACGCGTTTGCCGGAGCCCATTTTTCCGACAGCGTCGATCACTTTGGCGTGCTCAAGATCGAGAATGAAATTCAGATTCTTGCCGGCAATGGTCACATAACTACTGTCCGCGGGCGTGCCGGCACTGGGTTCGTCGAGAGAGAGCTTGCTGCCATCCTTCAACAAAGACGCCCGGGCGTATCCATCCGGCTTCACTTGGAATTCAGCGGCGCTGGTGGTGAGAGTTACCGAGCTGCTGCTGATCTCCACGTGAACCGGATAGGAAAGGTGGGACGGTTCGAGTTTGGCGGGAGCGTTCTTCCCAGAAGCTTCCGCAGGCGCTTCTCGCTTGGAAACTCTAGAACAAGCGGTTAACGACGCTACGATGACGAGTGTTATTACGATGAGGGCGGTCGCGGGCTTACGGACGGTCATATTGAGTTCCCTCGCAGTAGTTTGATATTTCGATTCTGCATTGAAGTTAGACCAACAGCACCTTCGTTAAGGGCTTCGGGCTCAAATGATACCGGTTGACAAACGCTATCAAACGAAAGTAAAAGTAATGGTTCGTAATATAGCACCAACGCGCGTACAAGCTTAAATTTCATTGCGGTTCACCCAGGGTGGTTCACCCAAGGTGATTCAGCCAAGACCGTCTGCTGTTTGGGGACGAGTGTCGAGGAGCCTCGCCATGATCGTGCATTTTTGCCGCCGGCAAACCCGTTCGGTCGTTCTCTCTTCTATCGCCATTAGTCTCGTTTACCTGACATTGACTTCGTTGCTATGGGCGCAAAAAGACGCAGGCGCCATTGTGGGCCTGGTGCGAGATTCCAGTGGCGCGGTCGTGCCGGGTGCGAAGGTTACCGTAACCGACGTGGACCGTGGCATCGACTTGACGCTCTCCACCGACGACGCAGGGGAGTATGTGGCCAGCCCGCTCAAGATTGGGCGTTACCGTGTAACGGTTGAAAAGCAGGGCTTCAAGAAAGCTGTGGCTGGGCCCGTTCCAGTGAATATTCAGGATCGTGTTGGCGTGGATTTGAAGCTGCAGACAGGTTCTATCTCGGAAACCATCACCGTCACCGGAGATTCGGCACAACTTGAAACCGAAACTTCCGACCTCGGCCAGGTCGTAGACAGCCGTCGTATTAACGCCCTCCCCTTGAATGGCCGGAACTATGCGCAGCTGGCGCTGTTGGGCGTGGGCATCGCGGCGGCGGAACCCGGATCGCGGGTTGAGACTACTTACGGTTTCAGTTCCAACGGCGCCCGCTCTTTGCAAAATAATTTTCTGCTCGATGGCATCGACAACAACGCGAATCTAGGGGATGTGCTCAATGGAGCTTCTTACGTAATTCAACCTTCGGTGGACGCCATCGCCGAATTCAAGGTTGAGACCAATTCTTACAGCGCAGAGTTCGGCCGCGGTAACGGCGCGATCATGGACGCTGTCATTAAATCTGGGACGAATAAGATTCACGGTGACCTGTTCGAGTTCCTGCGAAACGAAAAAGTAGATGCCACCAATGCCTTCGATCAATTCGGCCAGCAGCCTTACAAGCAAAATCAATTCGGCTTTACGCTGGGCGGGCCCATCGTTAAGAACAAGATGTTCTTCTTTGGAGACTACGAAGGCTTGCGCATCCGGCAGGGTTTACCGCAACTCTCTACCGTGCCCACACAGGCGGAAATTGGTGGGGATTTCTCCGCGTTCCTTACCACCACTCCGGCCATGGCGGTCGACGCGAATGGAAATCCTACCAATCAAATTGCGCTCGATTGCAATGGCAACCCAACCTATCAGGGAGAAATTTTCAACTCCCGCCAGGTAGGATCCTCCGCGAGCAATCCTAACGGATATTGCGGCGTCCCCATCGGAGTCTCCAACGGACAGCCGACCAATATTTTTCCAGCGGGCGGTATCGACCCGCTGGCGGCGAGTCTGGCCGCTTTGTTTCCTGTATCCAACACCACTGAGGGCGGGGGCAACAATTTTCTTTCGGATCCGAAGCGCAGCGAAGCCGAAGACAAGTTTGATATCCGCATTGACCGGATCATCAGTCAGAAAGATAATTTTTTTGCTCGCTTCAGCTACGGCAATGACAGGACTTTTCTTCCCTCCCCTTTTAACAACGCGCTGGACGGCGGCAGCTTCCAGGATGGCTACAGCGACAACACCGCCGAGGGACTGGCTGCCAGTGAGATTCACACCTTTCGCAATAATCTGATCAACGAATTTCGATTCGGCTTCAACCACCTCAATTCGCACCGCTTTAACCTGAACTATAATGCGAATATTGCGCAGCAACTCGGCTTCCCCGGAGTTCCTTACGGAACCGACCTTGGCGGCCTGCCTTCGATCAGCTTCAGTGACGGCACAGCAGCGATTGGTAGTTCGGGATACTTGCCCGCCATCGAATCGCAGCACAGCTTTGTGTTTACAGATAATCTCAGCTGGGTCCGTGGACGCCACGCAGCGAAGTTCGGCACCGAGCTTCGCTTCGAACAGTTCACGATACTCGAGCCAGCCGCTGCTCGCGGCACCATGAGCTTCGGCAGCGATTTCACCGACAATCCAGCTGCGCCGGGCTCCGGAGGCGAGTCCATCGCCACGTTCCTGCTGGGCATTCCCGATGGCGGAAGCATCACCGGCTTGAACAACATCGACTATCGCCGGCAGATTTACGCCTTTTACGCGCTTGACGATTTCAAAATGACTCCGCGGCTCACGCTGAACCTGGGCTTGCGCTACGAATTCTTCTCGACCATCAAAGAAGCGAATAACAATCAGGCTACATTTGATTTCAATACCGATTCGCTGATCGTTCCGAGCGGACAAACGAAGCAATTAACACCCACGCTCGCTACCGAACTGACCATTCAGCGCAACGGTTCTCGCGGGCTGATCTCGCCTGACCTGAACAATTTCGCGCCTCGTATAGGATTCGCCTACCAACTCCTTCGCAAACTGGTGCTGCGCGGCGGTTACGGTATTTTCTACGGCGGGCAGGAGAATGGACCATTCTCAAATCCCAGCCCGGGCTTCAATCCTCCATTTTTTGCCTCCCAAGTATTCAGTCCCAACTGCAGCGTACCGGCTGCAAATGCTGCAGTGCTCGACTGCTCGATTTCTGGAACGTTGCCGCTCAACGTTCTGTCGCAAGGTTTTCCTGCGAACTCGCTGAGCGACCCGAACACGCCGAGTTTGTATTCGCTCGATCAACATCTCCTCACGCCCTACACCCAGCAGTGGCATCTGGGTTTGGAGTATCAACTGCCCGCAGATAGTGTTCTGGAAATTTCTTACGGAGGCTCTCGCGGACTGAAGCTGTTCGCTTTCTACAATGCCAATCAGGCAGTTCCCGACCCGAATCCAGCGGACGCTCTTGCTCCGCGGCGCCCCGCCAATAACAATGACTGGCCGGGCGGAAGCGGCGGCCCTTGCTCTTTGGCGACCCAGGGACAGTATTGCAATCCGGCCCTGGATGCCGCGATTGACACACTGCGCTCGAATGCGCAATCCAATTACGATTCGTTGCAGGTTCGCCTGGAGAAGCGCTACTCTCATGGACTCCAGTACGAAGCTTCTTACACTTTCGCGCATGCCCTCGACAACGCTTCCAGCGCCAGCCTGGGATCGGTAAATAACGGTGATTTCCAGGACCAGCGCTTTCCCAATCAGAATTATGGGAATGCTGATTTCGATGTACGGCATCGCTTCGTTTTCAGTTATGTGTACGACTTACCTTTCGGTCGCGGGCGCGCATTCGGCAACACTATTTCCGGAGTCGTCAATCAGATTTTTGGCGGTTGGCAAACGTCCGGCGTCTTTTCTGCCGCCACCGGAAACTACTACACCGCGACGGATACAGTTTCGGTCTCCAACTCCGATTGCGGTGGCACCGTTGGTTTCTATTGCTCTCGTCCAAACATCGTCGGCAATCCCAACACCACACCGTGCGCCCCCGGCACGCTATTCAATACTTGCGCGTTTGTACACAATACAATTCTGGGAACATTTGGAGACGCTCCTCGCAACGACATTGAAGGGCCTGGATACGTCACCTGGGACACCTCTCTCGTCAAACAATTCCCTATCAACGAGCAAAAACACCTCGAATTCCGTGCGGAATTCTTCAATGTGCTCAACCACGTGAACTATTTGTTTGGGCAGTTTGGCGCAATCAGCGCCGAACCCACGCCTCTGGAACTTAATCCGACAAATCCACAGAGTGGCTTCGGATTCCCGCTGGCGGCGCGCGCTCCCCGGCAGATTCAGTTTGCCTTGAAGTTTTACTTCTGAGGCAAAGACATCTGAAGACTGCAACGCATGAGAATTTGAGAAAAACATAATGTCTTCGAATGGCCTGCTCAACGAAGAACGTCGCCGTGAAGTCCTGGAAATCCTTCATCGCGACGGTCGCGTGCTGGTCAAAGAGTTGGCGCGACACTTCCACACTTCGCAAATTACTATCCGCAAGGATCTCGAGTTCCTCGATGGACAGGGAGTCATTCAGCGTACACACGGTGGCGCGCTGCCTCTTCAAGCTGGGACGCTGCTGGATCCGAGCTTGCGCGAGAAAGAGAAACTGCATCGCAAGCAGAAGATGCGGATCGCAATGGCTGCCGCCCGACTGGTTCAGGAAGGCGAGTCTGTAGTGCTCGATTCCGGAACCACAACCACGGCGATTGCCCGAGCCTTAAAAGAAAAAGCGAAGCTCACCGTAATCACGAATGCCATCAACATTGCGGCCGAGTTGGCTGGTACGCACATCGAACTGATTTTGACCGGAGGAATGCTGCGCAAGAATTCATTTTCTCTGGTGGGTCCGTTGGCAGAGCGGGTTCTTCGCCAACTCAGCGCTGACATATTATTTCTGGGTGTGGACGGATTCGACACCAAATCCGGCCTCTTCACTCCGAACCTTTTGGAGTCCGAAGTAAACCGGGTCATGGTGAACATCTCCCGCAGAACAATCGCAGTTTGCGATTCGAGCAAGTTCGGCCGCCGCAGCTTATGCAATATTATGCCGGTCAATATGGTGCATGAAGTGATCACCGATAAGCAGATTCCGAAGGCGGATTTACAGGCGCTGAAAGATGCGGGAGTAAAGGTCACTCTGGTCTGAAAGAGACAGATCCAATCGCGTAGTCACCTCGAAGGCCCTCGAAAACGCCGCGAGTCAATCTCCTCCAAGAGAGAATGGCGAAAGACAACAATGTCCAAGTTCGATATCACAATCGCCGGGGAGCTCAATCTCGACCTAATCCTCTATGGCCTGCCGGAGCAAATGCCGACTGAACGCGAGCTTCTGGCGAGCGATTTCGCGATCACGCTGGGCAGTTCCTCAGCCATACTGGCTCATAACCTCGCTGCTCTCGGCAGCAGCGTCGGATTTCTCACCAAAGCTGGCGAAGATTGTTTCGGAGCGCTGGCGCTGGAACGATTGCGTGAGCGCAGAGTGGACTTGACCCGCGTCGTGCATGGCGCGAAGTCCGGCGTGACCGTTCTTTTGCCTCACGAAACTCAGCGCCATATCCTCACCTTTCTGGGAACCATTGCTGAGTTGAAGGTTGAAGATCTCGACCTCACCTATCTTGCATCATCACGCCACTTTCACATGTCGTCGCTCTTTTTGCAGCGCGGACTTCGCGCGGACGTACCAGAACTCTTCCGGCAGATGAAGTCCGCGGGACTGACCACGTCGCTCGACACCAACGACGATCCCGATGACCGCTGGGACGGCGTTCTCGAAGAGATTCTTCCGTATGTGGATGTCCTGTTGCCGAACGAGCGGGAAGCGATGAAGCTTTCGCGCGCCAACGACCTGGAAACGACGCTCTCCCGGCTGGCCGAGAAAGTGCAAACCGTCGTCGTGAAAATGGGAGCCAACGGAGCCGTAGCGATGCGGGGTGGCCGGAGATTCAGCGTTCCGGCCGTCCCAGTTGCGGTGGTCGATCCGGTTGGAGCCGGCGATAGTTTTGACGCGGGCTTCCTTCATCAATTTCTGAACGGAGCGGACATTACACGCTGCCTCACCTGGGGAAATTTATGTGGAGCACTTTCCACGACCGATCGCGGCGGTACAGAAGCATTCCGCAATCCAGCTCGAATTCAGGAATTTTTCCGTGAGCACCAGTTAAACGCTGTCGTGGAATAGGTCGGGTATACGACAAGGTGATTAGCGGTGGAAGTACGTCAGCGTCCATCTGGCAAAAAACAGCCTGTCAGTTCTTAACTCTCACCAAACCTGCGAATATTTTGGTGGCCCTCGAACGCGAACGGCTCGGCCAGATCGCGCTGAGATGATTCAAGGAGAAAGGTAGGCTCTACGGGCGGCGGTTGAATCGCCAACTGATCCGTATGGAAACAGCACTTCCGTTGGATCGTGATTTATCTATAACGGAAGAACCGGTGAAATGCTACTCAGCGAAACGCTGGGGCTACGAGCCTGCTCTCCTCACAGTTGGGACTCGAACGCGCTGACCGTGCCCTTTCAAAGGGACTGTACTTTGCGGGCGCTCTCGGCGCGCGCCAGGAACTCCGCCATGTTCTGGTCCTTGGCAGCGTGGTACGCCCACCCTTCCGCAGTGGCGTTCCAGCGATAGTCTCGAACCGTCATATCGATGCCGTGGTCAATGAGAAACTGCGCTGCTTCATAGTTCCCGCGGATGGCGCATTCGTGCAAGATGCTAGATGCAGAGCCACAGCGGCCGGGAG
>PKXU01000203.1 GCA_003132445.1 Acidobacteriaceae bacterium
TCGGACATCCAGTGAACGATCTTTTTGACCTCAGAGGCGACGTCCACCCTGAGGAGGGTGACTACGTAGTTGAAGCGCGGAAAGGATTCACCCCCGTAGAAACAGTATCTCGCTCAGAGATAGAATGTCGAGACGGAGGATCTACCCATGAGCAGCCCATCGCAATCTCTCATCCATTACGGTTATGCCAGTCCGAGCGACATGACCTGGTCGAGGTCAGAGAAAGCCATCGCACGCCAAGCCTTCGACGCTGCTCTGAAACGGGAGCTTCACGAGTTGATGCAGGAAGCAAAGCAGATCGCCGGCCAGATCAAGCAGCCGTCGGACCTGTGGGACCTGCAGGGATACCTGACCCAACGACGTAAAGAGATCGACCACAAGTACAACTATCGGTACTCGCACCTCACGCAAGTGTTTGGGAGACTCTTGTACGAGACCCGAGTCAGCGAAGAAGAGCTACGCGGTTTCAGTGAGGATAAGCTAAAGACAATCCGTTCTTTCGCCAAATTCTCGGCAGACGACGCCGCCTGAGCTGCATTCTGAGCGCTATCGCCTGTGGCTGTTGAAAAACTCCTTCACCCGAAATTCGCAAAAATAAAATTGCGCTAGGATGCCCTACGAACGACGTTCTTGATTTTCTAGACATTTTGTATCCCCCAAATTTTGCCTGTTTGGGAGGAAACTGGAGTTTTTCAACAGCCACGCCTGTTAGCAACAGCTACGTGGATTTAGGCGCATAATCACTGTGTGACCGTTCGACCCGCAAGCGTGGAATCGTTCGCCTTTATTGTGCTGCTCGTGTGCTTATGCTTGCGCTGCTCTCGTGGATTGTTGGCATGCTAAGACCGAAGGGGTTCGGTGCATTGCCAGCGGCACTGTGGGTCGGCCTACTCGTGGTCGCACTCCTTTGCTCAGGGACGATGAGTGAATTGCCCTGAAAGTACTGGCGCACATCATCAGGGTGTCCCAGAGCCGAGCCGAAGGGTTTCTGCGGGGTAGAGGCTGACCGGGTGAAGGTCACGCATCCTGTTTCGGAGCTCAGCCGGCGGTGGGGACCAATTCCACCGCCGGTTGATTCGAAACAGCTTGAGCCGCAGACGCTTTATCGAGCCGAGTACCAGCGAACGTAATCGACCGTCATCGGCTCAGGGTTGGTCAGACCGGTGATCGATCCACCCAGCGTGCCGCCGATCGCCTCATTCAAGACGATGAAAATCGGTTGATTGAAGGGCCATACATCCCCTGCGGGAAGGCTGGCAGGCGTAGTTGTGAAAAACGGCTTGGTCGGATCATCCACAAAGAATTGGATCTGGTCTGGCGACCAGATAATCCCGTAGGTGTGGAAGGTTGTGGTTGTCTCTCCGCTGGGGAATAGGTAGCGATCCGAGAGTCCGTCCCCTCCGGTGAGGTAGGTGTGGATGGTGGAATTCTCTCCTGTGACTCCAGGTCCGCCATATACCTGCGGTGACCAGTCTTCCAGGATGTCTATCTCTCCGGCAGTGGGCCACGGAACGCCGCTGTTGATGTTGTTCCCCAGCGCCCAGAAGGCGGGCCAGAGTCCCTGGTTGGTCGTATCGGGAAGCGCGATCCTCGCCTCGAGAATGCCGTATTGGAAGGTCTGCCCTCCATCCGTATTCAGGCGAGCCGATATCCACGTTCCACCCACTTTTCTGGGCTGGATCACGAGATGACCGTTGCCGTCGATATAGACCGGAGCCGTGGAAGTGCTGAACGTTGTCGGACACTGGCTCGGATTGCCCTGGACTCCCGGAGGTCCGCAGTAAACCTCCGCTTCGCCATTTCCCCAGCCATTATTGTTTCCAAGGTCGAAATTCCAGGCCTCGGTGGATGGCGGACCTGACGGGCCATCGAATTCCTGGCACCAGGTCGGCGTGTAGCTCACTCCTCCAACCGATAGATCGCCAATATTTGTGCAGGGGCTGGCTCTGAGGCCGCCTTTGCCGGTGTTGCTGCTGTTGGTTTCCACAGCCAGTGACCATAGCTGATTGCTGGCCCCGGTGCATGTATCCACCACGGCAGCGCTCCCGACGGCCGTTCCGCTGGCGGTAAGGCAAAGATTGGTGCTGTTAGCGGGCTGGAATTCATAGAATTTGCCGATCAGCACCGGATCCCAGGCCTGCCCCGGAGTGCCGGCGCACGCATCCAGAACCACTGCCGAACCGCTGGTGCTACCCGATGCGGTGACGCAATACGGGCCAAGAGCAGCGAAGTTATAGAAACCAGGCGGCGTTACCCCGGTATTGTTCAGTGACCATGACTGCGCACCGGTGCTGTTCGAAGTGTAGATGTCGATCGGATTTCCGGGTCCCGTCCCTGCGCCTGAATCATCGAAGACCAGAGTTGGAGCATTCTGCGGGCTCAGCGTGAAGCTGCCAATGCCGATGGGCGCGGTGCCAAACTCCCCGGCTTGGCCGCGGTTCCCGCAATCGGCTGTTGCGAAACATACTTGACGGTGAATCGCTCCGCCGGAGAAGCCCTCCTCGGCCAGATGGCCCCCCGGCGCTGTGCCTTGCCCCAAGAGCGAGTAGCTACCTGAATAAAGCGTCACGGCCGCCAGGCCCATGATCGCCGATTTAACTATGCGTTTTGAAATCACGGTAGTTTCCTTCCTCGGAAGTGGATTTGGCGCACCTCGCCAAAGGCCGATCGAAGCTGGTTTCTCTGGGCCGTTCCGGACTTGCGGACTAACGCCGTCAACAGCTGCGCGAAGATGACGCGCGGTCAACGGTAGCAGGGTCGGGGCCAAGGGTCCGCAAAAAAACGTCCCAGTTTAGGGGGACGCTTGCTTCGGAAATCACGGTAAGGGCAGGTGCAGAACTCATCAATCCTCCGGCATAGGACTAGTTACAGGCGTCTAAGTTAACTTACAGCGCTTGCCACACGGAATACAGTCTTCACCGTAGCCACCTAGTCCGTATTCGTCTCGCCACGCAGTGCCGGAACCAGCCGAGAAGCAAGTTGTGTTTTCGCCAGGCACGCGAAGCCGGATTCCGCCTCAAGGCGTGCAAGGATCGTCGGATGTTGCTCGCTGATGAGAATAGCTTTGCAAAAGGGCGCTTTGTCCTTCAGGGTCTTCGCCACCCACAATCCTTTTGACCCTGAAATGGAGAGGTCGATGAGAATGACCTCAGGCCTGAGCTCTTCGCCCATCCGGACGGCTTCCTCCGCTTCGGAGGTTTCCCCGCAAACCTCCCACTCCGGAGCGAGCTGTTTCAGCAATGACTTAATGGCCAGCCGCACCGCCTGCGAATCATCCGCCAGCAAAAGACGATGCATAACCATCTAGAGTAGAACACATCGCGGAACCGTAAATTCTCCTCCAACCGCATGCAAATGTCCCAAGTCGTGCCTTGTACGGACGCGATGGTGCTACCAGCGACTCGGGTGAGGGCGGCGTCTGCCGGTGTGGATGTCTGAGGCTCTCCTTCATTAATTTCCGCGCAACAGCTGAGCGAGCGTTAAATCAAAGCTGATCGCGAGAATCTCAGGAGTTCGCAGGCCAGACTCCGTTAGTGGCAGGGTTCGTTCTATTCCGTTGTGGGCCTAATACCAATTGGCCTACAGTCGACAATGTATATTATTCACGAATTGACCCTAGAAAATCGATTGTCTCTTGAAGTTTTGATTGTTACATGGTAAATATTTTTGGCGCAATGCGGATGCTTCGCATGGTTGCATATCTCACTCGACTGGGAAATCACATGAAGTCTCTTTCCAGTTTCAGCCTATTCACACTTCTGCGTTCTCTGCGATTCTTCTGCCTATTTGCCGGAACCGTCCTGCTCGCTTCCGCGCTTGGACAGACGGTCAACGTCGTTCAAACGAATCCGGATCAGTCGGCGCTGCTGAGCCCGCAACCTTCGCTGACTTTCGTTCCTGGCACAAGTAGCACGCTGGCCGTCAATGTAGACGACACCATTCGTTATCAGACGCTGGAAGGAGTGGGCGCTTCGTTTACCGATTCGGCTGCCTGGTTGGTATGGGAAAAGCTTACGCCCGCGCAACAAAATCAACTGATGCAGGATCTTTTCAGTCCCGAGGGGATTCATCTCAGTTTTCTGCGCCAGCCGATGGGCGCCACTGATCTCGCGTTGAGCAATTACACGTATGACGACCTTCCGGTCGGAGACACCGACCCGAACATGACGCAATTCTCAATTGCGCATGATAAGGCTTACATTATTCCGACCATCAAGGCGGCGCTGGCGGTTAATCCTCAGATCAAGGTGCTTGCATTGCCCTGGTCGCCTCCTGCGTGGATGAAGACGAGTGGATCGACGAATGGCGGAACGCTGAATACGGAGTATTTTTCGGCGCTGTCTAACTACTTCGTTAAGTTCATTCAAGCGTATGAGGCAAATGGGATACCCATCAACTATGTCGCTGTCCAGAACGAGCCGCTGTATGAGAGCAGCGGTTATCCCACGATGTTCATGACACCCCTAGACGAAGGCCACTTCATCAGCCGTTATCTGGGTCCGGCGTTGATGGAGCAGCGCTTCAAGAATCAGGGATGGAACTTCGAGCGTCAGAATGTTTCTCCAACCGACGCGACACCTGGCATTTTCGGCTACGAGCACAACTGGGACAACCCACTGTATCCGGAACTGTTGCTGCGCAATCCAGAGGTGCGCCCTTATTTGGCCGGTGTATCTTTCCATTGTTATGCAGGCAGTGTCGCTGACGCACAGAATGCGATTCACTATCTGCAGCCCGGCACTCCCATATGGTTCAACGAATGCACTGGTGGTTATTACGCGCCGGATTTCGCGACGAATTTGCCGAACATGGTTGAGGGTGACGTGATCGACGTACTCCGCAACTGGGCGAAGAACGTGACTTTGTGGAACATGGATCTCGACGAAAACGGTGGACCGACGGTACAGAACGGCTGCACCGATTGCCGCGGCGTCGTGACAATTGACACCAGCACAACTCCGGCCACGATTGAAAGAAATGTGGAGTACTACGTCCTGGGGCACCTCTCGAAATACACGCAGACGGGCGCCTATCGCATCGACTCAAATACATTCGGCTCGGGTAGCGTGGAAGATGTAGCGTTTAAGAATCCCGATGGATCGATTGCCGTTGTGGTATTGAACTCGGCTTCTAATCCAAATACTTTCAGCATCAATTGGCGCGGTCAGAGTGTTGTATACACTCTGCCGGCGGGAGCGGTTGCGACGTTCACCTGGCAGGGTTATCCAGGATCGACATTCGATGTAACGGCGGGTCCTGATACGCAGATCGTCGCTCCGGGAAACGAGACGCAATTTGTTGTGGATGTAGACCGCTATGGATGGGACCGCGGCCCGGTCAGCCTCGACCTGAGCAGCCTGCCTTCTGGCGTGTGGGGACAACTCCGGCCATCGTGGAAATCTCCGAACCAGTCATCGCTGCAGTTGAAGAGCTCAGACAGCGCAAGTGCGGGGACGTATCCGATAACCATTACGGGCACTCAGGAGAACCTGCAACGCTCTTCCACAGTGCAGCTAACTGTCGGGGCTCCGGAAACGCCCTTTGGTGGAACGCCCTGGCCTTTACCCGGACTGATTCAGGCGGAAAACTTCGATAACGGCGGCGATGGCGTCGGGTACTTTAACCTATATACCAGCAACCCTGCGGGAACGAACTATCGTCCGGGAACAACCGTCGGCGTGGAGGTTAACTACGACATAGGCGGCGGTTACGACGTCGGCTACACGGACGAGGGGCAGTGGCTGAAGTACACCGTGAACGTCACGCAGAGCGGACTTTACAATCTTCAGGCTCGCGTAGCGTCACTCGGTCCTGGTGGTTATTGGCATGCCGAATTTGATGGACGAAACGTCACGGGCAATCAATTCACGCCGGCAACTTATGGTTGGCAAACCTGGACGACCATGGTGAGCCCTACATTTTGGTTGAACGCAGGACAGCAAGTGATGCGCGTGGTTTTTGACGGCAACGGACCGACGGGCGGCATGGGTAACTTCAACTGGTTTGACGTGCGGCCATTCGCCGCGTCCATGCCGTTTCCAGGGCCGGGGCCGGCCACAATCCCGGGCCTGATTCAGATGGAGAACTTTGACAGCGGCGGAAAAGGGCTGGCCTACTGGAATGGCAACTCGCAAAATAATGGCGGAGCGAATTACCGCCCAGGCGAAACTGTCTATATCGAAGATTGCTCCGACATCGGTGGCGGATACGATGTCGGCTCTACCAATCCTGGCGATTGGCTGAATTACACAGTCAACATCCAGCACCCGGGTCTGTATACGTTGAACGTGCGGGTCGCCACAGATGTAGCAGGCGGTGTCTTCCATCTCGCCGTCGACGGACGGGACGTGAGCGGTCCAATTTCGGTGCCACAGACGAACGGCTGGCAGACATGGCAGACACTCACTGTGCCGGGTATCCGCTTACCCGCGGGCACTCACAGCCTGCAGATGGTCATGGACACCGGGGGTTATTACAACACGATCGGCAACTTTAACTGGTTCTCGCTGCAGTAGGAAGATCGCCCGAACCGAGAAGAGAGGAAAAAAGAAAATGCCGAAGGCCGTTGTCGAAGCGTAATTAGTCAGACAAAAGCTTAGGGAGAGCATTCGGGCCGGCCCCGGAGTTTATCGCGACGTTGCGGCGGGGGCTTCACTAAGCCGTGTGCTCGTGTAGGCTCAAAACTCATGAGGGTACGAGGCTCTATTTCTTGGCTCTGGCCTTGCTTTGCACGCATAGTGCTTCCTAGCAGCCACTGCAGGTGCACGGATAAGTCTAGCGCAACGGGCATCGCGAATAAGTCAACTGTTCTAACATCCCCCTTGCACTCAACCCCGCCCCGTGAGGGGTTGTGCGCGTTATGGCCTGATTTCGCCAACCATCCCTGATATGCAGTGCCTGACGTGACTTCGACGCCCCTGCCGCAATGACAGTGCAACGGAGTGTTAGGACAAACAAATTGACTCAGCCTGTAAACGAGATGTACTACTCGCTATTGGAGTCATCATCATAAGACACTCAAAATAGAGCCCTGGGGCCGCTCGTACATTCGTCGTTCGTGATCCGGACGGCAATCTCATCCTTTTTTCAGGCGGAGGGCGATAGCTATTGCAAAGTCTCTATAGCGCTCACTGAGGCGGAAAAAGGCGAAGTAAAAGCGCAAGCTTGTGATGAGGCCTGCTTACGACAGTTGTGCCCCTATTTCTGCAATAGCAGCATCTCTGGAAATTCCAACCTGCTTCAAAATGTCAGAACTCGGCTCCGATTCTGCGCTTAACAGCGCTACCAGCATGTGCAGAGGCTCCACTTCGTCATTGTGCAACTGCTTGGCTAATTCCGTCGCACTGCTAAAGATGCGGTGGAGCAGCAGATGTCGCCATGTCTGCTGAGAGCGGGATTGGTTCGGCTTTCGGCGGGAAGATGCGTTCGAGTTTGACCAAAACTGCCGTCGCGGTCTCTTCCGAGAAGAATGGATGTGGCCGTAGCACTGGCTTTCCGGCGATTGCCACCACATTCGGCATTCTTGCTGCAAACTCTCCTTGGTCCTCGCGAATGAGGGCCTCAAGAAGATGGTGAGGTTCAATCAGAGCGGTCTCGCCATTCCTGCTCGCAACTTCGCGCATCAGGAACATGACGCGTTTTGCCCTTTCGGAAAACTGCTCGAAGGCCACCGACTTATACCTGTAGCAGTTTACACCTCGATTGTTGCTAAATCTCTATTACGCTCAGAACCTCAATGAGCGCTATCGCCTGTGGCTGTTGAAAAACTCCAGTTTCCTCCCAACGGGCAAAATTTGGGGGATACAAAATGTCTAGAAAATCAAGAACGTCGTTCGNNTTTGCGAATTTCGGGTGAAGGAAGTTTTTCAACACCCACGCCTGATTTCGTAAATCAAGAGTTGAACGGGACACAGCCGGAACTCCGACTACTTCTCGCCTGCACTCCCATCTCTAGCGCCCGGTGCAATCGTCAGGGAGAACGGAATCCCCTGCTGGTCTTTTAGTCGGGATACCAATCGAAAACCATCATCAACGGAGCTGTAGGAGAACGGGCTCCTGTCGTACGGGTCAAGATGTCCATTCACTGCTCTCGGGCCGTCTAATCGGACATCAATCGCAGCGTACAATAATGCACGACGAGTCTGAGTGTATGCCTCCGTCCAGCGAAGGCGTGGCAAGTTAGGAGTCAATAAACGGATAACCGGGTTTGCCCTTGAGAGTTCCTCAATCTCAGCTTTGTATTCTGTTTCGAACTGTTCCGGTGAAAATCCAAACCGGGCAACCCACGAAGTGTAAAAGGACTGTTGCTGGTTTACACAGTTCAGGAACCCCCTAACGGAACCACCACACCCATCGACGATTTCTCCTGCCACCGCCTTGTTCGACTGCAAGAATGGAATCCCGTTTAGAAGATGCTCGATTAGTTCGTCCCTAGTTGTTGCTCCTTCAGCAATCGGGAGCAGGTCATTTCGGCGCACTTTCTCTGCTTCAAAAGCATTACTGAGACTGGAGCCCATCGGCAAACCATCGAGCGAGATTGTCAGCTCTTTCAGTTGTGTTCGAGAGAGCTGTTCTAGGTTTTGAGCGAGAACTCCAGCAATCTCATTCTCCAACTTGTTGGCGAAGAGAACCGAGGCGATGCTCCCGTCGACTGATAGGTGTCGTGCCGCCGTCAGAGACGCCAATGCATCACTGATTGCTCCGTGCACGTTCCCAGCGTGGAAACGAAGGCGTGCGCGGAGTCCCGACACGGCAACCAATTCTTCAATAGCGCCGCGATGCGATGTGTTGGCGAATGGGCCATCCTCAGAACTCATTGCCCAATCGCATCGTGTGAGAGCAGTTCCGTGGTTGAACTCAACGAGAGCGTCATCGGCGGCAGCCACTAATTTCTCGTCCTCTCCATCGAGGGGCGACTCCAATGCCTTTTCAAGCTTCACCGCTGCGTCAGGAGCTAACGGATAGGTCTGCCGTAGAGAGAGGTCCGCGCGTAAATATTTCACGGCTGCATTCTCTGACTTCTGCTGTGCTGCGGACCCTGTTGGCAAACTCAGCGCGACGAGCACAATCACCTTTAGGACTCTCATACGCGGCAGTTTACACCTCTACAGCAGTGGGTTTTCCCACTTCAAGTT
>PKXU01000045.1 GCA_003132445.1 Acidobacteriaceae bacterium
GCAGACAACCTCGCAAGGCCATAAATGCCTTTTCGCCTTGCCCTGAATAAATTCGTTGAAGCGACTCGATCTTATCTAGGGTGTAGCGCCGGGATTGGTGAACCTCTACCGCCGCCTCTGGATCACCCCAAGTCGAACCATCACTGTACTGCACGAATTCGACGCGTGCGGTCGCAGCGAAAACCGGAGCAGTAGCGTTTGATGTCCTGACAAAAGGTTCGCCATTCCTAGGTCGGAGCACCAACTCAATCGGGCACGACTGCAAGCTCTCCGAATAGCTTGGAGCAAGTGCATCCCCTGTAAAAAAGTAGTCATGTGAATGGCTCAGATTGAGTCCCGGACCACTTCTGACCTTAGTTTCAATCCGTACGGACCAGTACGAAATTTGCTTCTTCGAAACGTTCTTCACGGACGCCTGTACCCAATAGAAGCGAATGTTGGCCGCAGAATCATCTCGGAACGTCAGGTATCCATCAACGTGAATTGGATTGCGATGGCCGGAAACAGTCCGCAGTTCGTAGCGTTTCAGATGCTCCTTTCCGTCACCGCAACCTTGCTGTGCCCACAAAAAATGCGGTGGAAGGGCGAACATCACGGCGATTATTGCTAGACGGGGCGCGAGCACCTTAGAGCCACCTCCCTATAACGAACGGGATTATACCTGTGGCAGTGGTTGGCGAAAAATCCCCATTCCGCTCATAACCGAATGGTTCTGAGTGTTAAGGCCTGTTAATAGCAGTTACATGCAACTAGCGGAAAAACTCGCAAAGACGAGCAGGCCAGGTACAGCGTGTGATCGGTGCAACAAAGAGAACTGCCGCTGAAAAAACCCGAGTGAGTTGGGCACCGCCGCGTGGCTTCCAATTCGCTCGGCTAGTCCTGCGGCTGCGACACACCTTGATCCTACAAGAATCCTGCCGTGCTTCGAGCGGGATTACCGGTTGTCCGAGCCCTGGCCGTTATAGCCCTTTTCGTATCCCTGAATGTAGGCCTGACGGTACTGCGCCTTGAACTGGTCCTTGCTGCTGAAGCTTGAACTGTAGCCGCGGTCGCCTTCCTTATAGTTATGACGCTTCGTCGCACGAGAGCTGTGCCCCCCCTGTCGATCCTGCAGGCCGTCGTTGGCGCCATCCTGAAAGCCGTTCTGGCTCGCCACGTTGTCATTGGGTTCGGATCGGGCGCCGTAAGGGGCATTCTGCCCGCTGGGATTGGCATCACGACTATTTTGGTAGCCTTGATCGTATCCAGACTCATAGGCACGGCGATCGTCCGCATTATTGGGTTGTAGGCGATACTGGTGAGCCTGATTATTCGCGCGGTCGGCCTGCCCGTGGCTGAGGCCTTGCTGGTACATGAGGTTGTTCGCGTTGTCGTTGCGATTGGCCTGGTCTCTGCTCTGATCTTGCTGTGATTGAGCAGCGGCGAGCTTCGGCGTGACGAACGCGGTGACCGCTACTGCAAGAGCAAATATCCATATTGCTTTTCGTATATTGAGTTTCATTTGAGACTCCTGATTCGTCCATTAAGAGCATAGCTTCGGACAAACCAAACTGTCTGTGACCTCAAACACGTTGCCGTGAGATGGGCGTAGCACGCCCCGTTTCGCGGTCCCGGGAAATCGACTGAGCGGCTTATGCCGCCTCTCGCCCGCTTAATTCCACCAATTGTGTTTTGAGTTCTATAATTTCAACAGTTGGTGACAAAGATGGCGCACGAGGAACTTGACCGACTGGAGTCCTTCAGAGTCTTCATCACAGCGGCAGAAGAAGGCGCTGCCATACCACCCGTAGCCGAGCACGATCTCAAATGTCTTCACGAGCTGTGCGTGGAAAGGGCGAAGCATTATTGCGGCAAGGACGGGGTAGTGAGTATCGATTCAATGGCCCGCGCTTGCAGTCCAGACGCGAATCTGCCTGCTGTGTGGCTGCGCCACGCTCAACTTAGATCGCTGTACAGACAGGGTCTTCTTGCGGAATGGCAACACGGTACAGACTTGGATGACGCTGTGTTCCGACTGGCGGCAACCATTCCCATGAACGGTATTCATTTAGACCAAGAGGCCTTCGTTCGACACCTTCGCGCCGGGACTGCGCAGCCTGAACTCACTAGCAGGTCGCCACAACTGTTGCAAAATCTCTATAACACTCATTGGGTCAACGAGTGCAAACGGTTTCGCCAAATATCCGCTGTCGACACTTCGGTATCCATCGGGACAGCGGAGAGTCAGAAGACATTTCCAGTATATCCCCGAGGATCTGCTCAGAAGTTCTGCTAACATTTTGCTTATCCGGGAATGTGGAGAAGCCAATGTCCAATTTCACCAGGCGTGAATTCCTGAAAACCGGCCTTGCAGCCGGAACGCTTGCGGTCACCGGAACTCTTCCGCTGATTGCACAGCGCCAGACAGCAACTGACTTCGTAACGCTCGGAAGATCTGGAGTTAAAGTTACGCGGCTGGCTTTTGGCACAGGGAGCTTTAGCGGCCAGGTGCAGCGCGATCTCGGACAGGACGGCTTCACGCGGCTGGTGCGCTACGCCTATGATCGCGGCATTCGCTTCTTCGAGACCGCCGAGTCTTATACCGAGATGCACAAGATGCTGGGCATCGCACTGAACGGCATTTCGCGGGAGAGTTACCAGCTGATGTCCAAGGTGACCACTCGTGATGGCGAGAATCCGCAGCAGAAATTCGACGAGTTGCGCAAGCTGGCGAACACGGAATATTTCGACATCATGCTACTGCACTGGCAACATGTCGGGACATGGCCAACCGACACCTTCCACTGGCAGGACGCAATTCTGGAAGCCGAATCGAAGAAGGTTGTAGTGAGTCACGGCGCGTCGGTGCACGGCTTGCCCGCCCTGCGACGCGTCCCTGGAAATAAATGGCTCGACGTCGCAATGATCCGGATGAATCACAAAGGCAAGAGCATGGACGCTGAGGATTACGCCACACAAGGGCTGGGGAATGTCCCTGAAGTTGTCGAGCACGTGAAGGAAGCTCGCAAAGAAGGAATGGGCATAATCTCCATGAAACTCATAGGCGAAGGCATATTCAACCGGGAGGACCGGCGGAAGGCAATGAAGTTCGCGTTCAAGAATGCCGGCGTCGATTGCGTGACTGTCGGCTACAAGAACACAGCCGAGATCGACGAAGCGATTGAGAATCTGAACACGGCGCTTGCGTAGCACGCGCGAATCGTGCGTTATTGGCTGTCTCCCGTGAATCCTTGAGACGTTAGCGCTCATTGAGAATTGGCTCACCCGGTCGATGAGCGTGATAGAGATTTAACACCCAACAATGAGCAAATCCCAGTTTCGGAGCCACCGCCAATTCATCCGGTCACGGTCACGGTGGAGACGGCCACATTGGCCAAGACTGTTTCTATTCAATCGCGCTGCCCCTGTGCGCCAGAAGAAAAGCCCGCATTTCATTTCCTCGCTTCGCTCTGCTCCGCGCGGGCGATCATCTCTTGCAACCTGGCATCCAGCGAGTCTGAGACTTTGTCCACCTGCAGTATGCCATCTGCATCAATCGTAAAAGTTTTGGGGACATCCTCTTTGAAGCCATAGGAGGACTGCCAGACTCCTGCAACCGGGTTGTCGGCGCTGGTGTTGAAATGAACCTCCACGCCTAAAGCTCGTGCAAGCTGGCCGTCGAAGCCATCAATATACTGCAGCCCGGGGACATTATTCTTCTCGATGTAAGAACGCCACACCGCCGGGTTGTATTCGATGCTCACACTCAGAAGCACGAACGGTTGGTTCTCGAACTTCTTCGTGATCTCGCGCAAGCGCGGGAATCCCCGCATGCACGTTTCGCACGACGATCCCCAAAAATAAACGAGGACAACTTTACCGGCCAAGTCTTTGGACGAGATGCGCTGACCGTCGACAGTCACGATCGCAAACTCCGGAACCAGGTTGGCGCGGGCGAGTTCCGGTTTGCTGATGAACTCCTGCGCTCGCCAATGTCTGAACTGCCCTTCCGGCGTCATCGCAACATACTTCTGAAACTCCGCCTTCGCCTCGTCATCCTTGTGCAGTTGTGCCAGCGCTCTCCCGTCCTCGAAGAGCACGTCGGCCAACTGCGGATACAAGGAAGTTGCTTTCGAAAATTCGTTGTGAGCGTGGGTGAGCAAATCGTTCTGATGATTGTCTTCGCTTTCGTTCAGCAAGGCCAGGCCGATATAATAGTGCGCAACGGCCTGCTGCTTTGGTTCGTGTACCTCCGGGGCCATTCCCGATGCACCATCTTCGACCGCTTTCCAGTCCTTAATCACGAGGCCGATCCGCACCATTTGCTCCTGGCAGGGAAGGCAATGCCCACCGTCCTGCTTATTGGCGTCCCGAAAGTACCAGAGCGCCAACCGCTGATCGCGTTTCTGTAACTGCTCCTGTGCCTGCTGATAGCTCTTCTGCGCTTTCTTATCCATTTGAGGCGCGGCTGAGTCCTGCGCAACAAGAGGTGCCGCGAAGCAAACGACAAGTACTCCAATCGAGACCGAACGCATTATTCAGACTCCTTGTGCTAACACAATGTCGAGTGTTTCAACTCAAGACGGGCCCTTACATCAGATTGTTTCGATAGACTGTACCACGCGTTTGCAATGAAAACTCACCAAAGGTCAGTAGGTCAAGAAACAAGCTGGAATATCGAGGGAAGCCCTCATTCAACCTCTCCGAAGCCAGTTGGCGCAACCGTTTACACTCATTGAGAATTCGCCGATGCAGGTCAAGGAGTGCGATGAGGATGTTAGTGCGCCGGGATAA
>PKXU01000053.1 GCA_003132445.1 Acidobacteriaceae bacterium
TGGCTGAGGCGTAAGGCCAGCAATATAGGAAAGGCAACCTCATCCAATTGGATTCCCCGCCAGTACGGATTTCCATTCACCCAAAAGTTCTGCGCAAAACCGCCATCTTCTTGCTGGCATACCGCGAGATAGATAAGTGCCCGTAGCGACGTGGCACTCTCACCGGAAGCGAGCAACGCGGAAGCGCTGTTGACCATATCCCGGGTCCAAACCAAGTGGTACCCGCCCTGGTCCTTGTCACCTGCTGCTTCTCCCCAAGGAATAGAGAGAGAGGCGATCAGGGCGCCAGGATAGGATTTGTCCTCGTGAGCGAGCATCAAACTGAAACTGCTGTGGTACAGGTTGCCGTTATCGCTCGAAACCTTTTCTAACGGCATCTGGTGTGCGGAAGTGCGATCCCATTGCTCCCTGTAGCGTTTGTGATGCTCTTCGAATGGGGTGCCCAGCGCCTGAAAGAGTGTTGTAATCGCGTGATGTTGGGTGTCTCCAAAGGCGAGCCCTAGGGTGAACTCGTGGTGGGCACGCAAGTCCAGTTGCCCGGTGAGCGCTATGTTGCCGTTAGCAGCGTGGTCGAACTCCCAATCCATTTGAAAGTTGCCAGCGAGATCCGTCCAACCGTCGCTGCGACCGACATAGCCGCAGGAAACACGAGCAAAGGGCACTGTGGCGGCCAGCGCCAGCCATGTTCCTTCTTTCTGTGCCATAAGAATCTTGCGGCCATTCAATTCGGCAACATAGCCGTTGTTCCCCCACCCTCCGACTTCCAAGTGAGGAGCGCAAAGCGCGTACAGCTGTAAGTTCGAAATGAACGATTCGTCACCTGTTAACTTTGTGCGCTGAAGAACGCAGGCAAGGTGAGGGTCAGTAATAATTTCCTTGACGATGGCATAGCGCCCGTCGGGATCGGAGTTCGTACAGCGGTATCCCAGCGTGTGATCGGATAGGCGCTCGAATTTATGTTTGAGGTGACGCTTCTCGTCATGAAAGAAACTTTTGCCATCGGTGATCAAGTATTGAAGGTCGCGGAGTTGCGGCCGATCAACGGTTGGATAATAGACTTCGGTGATGATGCCGTTCCAAAGCGTAAACCAGATTTGGCTGGAAGCTGCATACGCAGTTCCTACTCCGTCTTTGCCTCCATGCGTCCATCGGGGATGAATTCCGGGCTGTCCAAACGCTCCATTCTCCTTGTCAGACTTCGCCATCCTGCCTCCTGTGCTCCAGCTTTGCCCGCGGTCGTTCCCCTAGTGGATTACCGGAGCGAGCGCGATGCAGCTCAACCCCAATACAAAGAACAGAAACATAATCGCGAGGAGACCCTTGACCCGGTTTCCCGCGCTGTGAAATTCCTTCCACACAAAAATGCCCCAGATGGCGGAGATCATCGTGTTGCCCTCGCCCAGGGAGAAAGAAGTGGCGGGTCCAATCATCGGCACGTAGGAAGCCACAAAGTTGGCGATCGTGCCGATGCCCCAAATCGCTCCGCCTAATATCCCCCACGCGTGCAGGCTCGCATGTCCCTTAAAATAGTCCTTCACCCGGAGCGGTTCGCCATTTACGGGCCGACGCATCAACCCATAGTTCATTGGGAAATTGGAAATAGCGGCGCCCAAGGCAAAGACGAAATAGACGGTGTAGGGTCCTAAATGGTTCGGGCCTGTCAATGCCTTGGCGACAAATGGGTAGAACAGACCAACAGCAACACCGCAAGCCAAGCTCAATCCAACCCCCTTTGTGCTGGCTTTCGCACCCCCAGGTAAGCCCCGATAGGCCATTGCATCGAGGACAATGGCGATGCAAATCAAAGCGATTCCGCCAAAAAGAAGGATGGGATTCCCCTTCGGCGAAATGATGTAGTTGATGATGGCTCCAATCACCAACGCCAAACCTGCTCCGATCGGGAACGCCACGGCCATGCCCGCCACGGATATCGCCGCCACGAGGAGCAGGTTTCCGAGGTTGAAGATGACACCGCCGAAAAAAGCTTCCAAAAGACTGCGGAAACTTGCAGTCGCTAGATTGCGGAGAAAGCTATCCGGCGACGCAGGGTTTGTATTTCCAAGTGTCAAGCCAAACAACAGCGCACACGCCAGCAGACCCCAGATGTAGTCCCAGTAGAAGAGTTCGAACCGCCGCCGTTTATCGATCTTCTGTGTATTGGCCCAACTACCCCAGCAGAGCATGCTCAGGAGCATAAGCACGAGCGCTGTTGAATAAGTATGTGGAACGAACAATAGTCACCCCGCTCGAACCCGAAACAAATAAGCCGTGTCGGGCACTCCGCCGAATCGCAAAAGCTCACCGTCGTTGCTCCGCGGGTGGGCTTTGGAAGCCTTTACCTAGACGGACACGTTTCTCCGCAGAGTCCCCATGAATCCTTGACGATCAACCGGTTAACTCTAGTGACAACCGGCGGTTCACCTGAGGCTTCTCAATCCCGACCTTCACGGACAGGAGTACTCTAGGCAGACAACGCAAGTTTTGTCTCGACCCGAACGCTCTTCGCGGGAGCCGCTTTTGGCATCACCACCTCAAGCGTGCCATCGCTAAATGTCGCTCTGGCCTTCGAAAGATTAACCTCAGTGGGCAGATCGATGACCCGTAACATCAGTAGTGGTCCGTGCCTGAGAGAATGGGTGTGTTTCCCAGACTGGTGGTTTCCGTGGATCTCGGTTTTTCCACTGATGCTCAGTCGACGGGGCTCGACGTTAACCTTGATCTCCTCCCTGCTAAATCCAGGAATGTCGGCGCGTGCGGTAAGCTGTTCGCCGGATACCGAGAGGTGAAACTTCACAGGAATGAGTAGTTCGGATTCCGCACGAAACCAATCTTCCCGGTCATTTCCATGCGTGTGTCCGCGGCTCTCGAAAATCTCAAAGGCGCGCCGAGCAATCAGATTGTAGACGTCTTGTGTATGTTCGAAGAGTTCATGAACCGATACGGGATTCAAATCAGTATGGTGTGTCATGGCTTCCTTTCTTTCTGTGGAACAAATCTCTTGTTTCGCGTTCGGAGAGAACCGGCTATGACGCCCTGCGCGGCCGTTAAATACCGCGTCATTTCTTCGAGCACGTTGGCAAACTCCGAAGGTCGCAGAGTTGTCAATCCCAAACAGGCTTTCCCGGCATCGATGGCGGGCAGCCAATAGCAGCTGTTTTCAACGGGCAAACATAGGGGTGGCGTGATCGGCAGTCCGGCCAAAGCCATCAGGAGGCCGAAGCCAGTTCCATCGGACAGATTCGCACTGCTGAACACTAGAGCAATTGGGTGAGAACTCAAGAGATCGGAAGCTGCTCGCATATTGCTGGCAGAACGGCAACGGAATCCCCACCGGCGCAGCCGGTCCGTCAGTACTTGGGCACCATGAAACGTCTGTCCCACCAGGAGTACGTCCCTTCCAGAGAGTGTCACTCATCGCCCCCCAGACACAAACCCTTCATTGAGGGTCGCTCGAATGCGAAAACGGACACAGTGCTCAATGCATTTCTCACCAAGTTGAGGCTGTAGCCAGCAACAGTTTTTCGAACGTGTTCCACGAGCTTCTTATCGCCCAGACGCCAAGCCCCTCCTTCTGACTCGGAGCAAGGGTTGGGTCCCTGCCCTAAATGAGCAGTCTCCCAACCTCCTGGACTGTGAAGGCTTATGTCCGACAAAAACGCAACGCCCTCGGTCATTTCCGATTCACGCCCGATGCGCCGCTCCCGACAGAAGAAAGCACTCTGCAACTCTCCCCTCTATCGCAGTTCACTATTCGGCTTTGGCCTCATGGACATATCCGCCAAGTTCGTGAACCAGCGCTTGCGCCGATTCAGGAACGGCAACTTTGCCGTCAAGAATTTCATGGCGGTTTACATCGTCGCCGTACATGGCTTTGTCTCCACTTTTGTCGGCTTGCATTACGGCACCATCCAGGCTCACCCCGGCAAAAATGCCTTTGGACCGCGAGTAAGACAGAATCTCCGCATTCAATTTAAGGTCAGTGCCAGCAGCGGCATTCCGGCCCACGGGTCCGGCTGCTACAGAAGCGTCTGCTCCAAGCTTGAATTTGTCGCTCATCAGGCTTTGCAGGGCATGATCGTTCATGAAGAGCATCACGATGTCGGTGGAAGAGCCCCCGATCTGATAACCCACACTTCCGCTATCAATAGCCACGAACAAGGGAGCGCTCCAGCCATGCTCGGTGCGACAGGTTGCGAGTCCCCTGCCGTAGCTGCCGCCGAATATAAAGGCAAACTTCACATCGCCTGGAATGATGGCGATACATTTTGCAGATTCCAGTAGATTCTGAGGGATGCCCTGATCCGGCGTGCTCATGATTTCCTTGAAGACCTGAGCAGCTTTGTTCGTGCGATTTATATCATCCTCGCGGTCCGAGGCCACGGCGGTTAGAGTTGCAAGTACAACTAGCGTTGTAACGATCAGAAGACGTTTCAACATCTTTTTACCCTCCTTGGGGTTTGAACTCACTGACGGAGACGCGGTGGCAATTCACTGATGTCAGAAAGCTCGTTCGTTCAGTTCGCCCAGGGTGTAGATCATCAGCGCAGCTTCGGATCAACAAAGGGCGATCTCAAGCCAAATCCTAGAAGTTGGGGAAAAGCATTTCTGTTCAATAGGGGACACATTTCAAGGGAACACATCTCAATTCGGCGTCACGGACTGGCATCCTGAGATGTCGATGGCAGAAGAGGCGGTGTATTGCGTCCGTGGCTTTAAGAACGAGTGCCCGACATCTCCGGTATCAGCAAGGCTAACCGTGCATCTTGCTCCACTGGCCAATGCTCATCTGGAAGCGTCACCGCACGTTGCCAAGACCATCACGGCGACACCCCAAGGTCGCACAACCCAGCATGGACTACGGTCAGCATCGCTAGGCAGGGCCGCCCTCAGGTAGCACTGCCTGATCTGTATTTTCGGTTTTGTCGTCCCGACGACCGTATACGAGAATGTACACGGCCGGTACGAGAAACACTGTCACGACAACCGAAACTGAAAGTCCGCCGATGATTGCACGCGCGAGCGGAGCGTATTGCTCGCTTCCCGCTTCTCGTCCAAGCGCCAACGGGATCATGCCAAGTAGTGTTGCTAGAGAAGTCATCAGAATTGGGCGCAAACGGATTTTGCAAGACTGTACCA
>PKXU01000072.1 GCA_003132445.1 Acidobacteriaceae bacterium
GTCCGGCGCCGATAACCGTCACGTTGTAGTTCATGCCGCGGACCGACCTTTCATCCACAATCAATTCCGGCGTTCACGCCCGCTCCCGCGACGATTGGGGTTCGTAAGGCCCGAAGTTTTGTCCCAGGAGTGAGAGCCATCCGTGCGCCGCAATTATAGACTGTGCAGCGCGTTGCAGCAGATGCAACGATTCTGGGCGGTTAGTCGGCCAACAGAAAGTAATGACCTAATGACCGCGATCGGGTTGTAGTCGCAAGAATCCCTTCATGCCAATGCCCTGGTCGCTTGAGTCTATGAATGCTGGGCAGTCCACACAGCGGGAGTAACGTCTGGAAGGCACCGGATCGGGAGATCGGCAAGCCCGGGGAGAATCGTGGAGAAGTAATCGCGTACCGGGACTTGCAGCCGACGGCAGCTTTCCACGACCGAGAGAATCGCCGCAACCTTCGGTCCCGCTTGTGGGCTGCCTATGTGCAACCAATTCTTCCGACCAAGAGCTACCGGACGCATGGAGTTCTCCGCCAGGTTCGTACTTAACTCTAATTCGGGGTACTCCAAGAAGCGGGTGAGCTTCTTCCAAAGCGTGAGCGCGTATTGGCAAGCCTTGCTCAGCGCGCTGGAGGGTAATGCAACGGACTGCGCTGCCTCGATCTTGCTGCGGATATCATCGAGAAGAGGTCTCGCTGTTTCCTGACGTCGGATATGACGCGCCTCAACACTCCGTGCTTTGCGGCGAGCTTCTGCATCGACGGCAAACAGTTCGTCCATCTGAGCCACAATCGGAGTTGCAACTGGGTCTCGGGGATTTAGCTGGACTGCCTCGAAAAACTGCCTTCTTGCATGAGACCAACAAGCCGCATGTACCATTCTCGGCCCGCCGATTTGGTCATACGCTGCGTAGCCGTCGGTTTGGAGAATGCCTTCGAACTGTCCCAGGAACAGCCTCGGTCCATCTCGTCCACGCCCCAAGCGGAAATCGAACACCACGCTTCCTCCTGGCCGACTGTACTGCCAAAGGTACGCTTGGTGGTTCTGTCCTCGGCCCTCGCGCGTCTGCACATCAACCGGGGTTTCATCCGCCTGAATGTAACTTCCACTAATCAACTCTCGCCTCATGGCGGCGACCATCGGGATGAGCAACTCGCCGACTTTGAGGACCCAGCCGTCCAGCGTCGCTCGGCTGATTTCCAAGCCGAGGTCCCTTTCCAGAATCATGCTCTGACGATGCAGGGGCAGGTGATTGCAATACTTGCTGACGATCGTCTCGATGACGATCCGGTCACTCGCCAGACACTTCTCGATGATCCGCGGCGGCAGGGGCGCTGAGACGACGCCGAGATCCTCACACGACCGGCAAGCCCGTTTCTCTCGTTTCGTGACCAGTACGAAGTACTTCGCCGGTTTCACGTCCAACTGGGAACTCTCCTCGTAGCCGATCACCACCGTTTCTCTGCCGCAGCGTTTGCACACGCGCTGATCTAATGCGCAGGGCAGAATCCGCTCGACGCGAGGAAGATTCGCAGGCAACTCCTGGCGGCCCGGATGCTTGACGGATTTCTTGGTCGAGCGATGCGCTGGCGCGTGCTCGCTCTCCGCCTGCTCGGTCATTTCACTGATGACAGGCTCAAGCTCGAACAATTGCATTTGCGCCTGCGAGAGCTTCTCTCCGCCTGCTCCGTACTTCTCAATCCGCAGCAGCCGCAGACGCTCTTCCAGTACACGAATCCGCAGCTCTGCGTACTGTAGCTTGCTCTTCAGTTGTGCGATGAGTTCCAGATCGGCTGGTGCTGAAGGAATGGAAGGCGCACACACAATGGGTTATTGATTTACCAGAGTTGCTCGAATCGTTCAAGCAACTCGGGCGGCAGCATGTCCCTCTGGCGGAGCTTTCCGGTACCACCGCTTGTGCTTGGTTTTGGTCAGATCGATCCCACCCAACAACAGCGAAAGCTCTTCGTGACTCANNGTGAAACGCCCTTTCTCCAACCTCTTGGCACAAACCCAGAGTCCGCTTCCGTCCCAGACGAGCACTTTCAGCCGATTCCGCTGGCCGTTGCAGAACAAGAACAGGTGCCCGCTCAGAGGCTCACACGACAATCGATCCCGAACCAGACCGTACAGCCCCTCGAACCCCTTGCGCATGTCGGTGACTCCCGCAGCCAGATAGATCCTTGTGGCTGGACCCAGTCCAAACACCACTTACGCCCGCTCCAGGATGCCCACGAGGCGTTCGAACGTACTCGTATCAAAATCAGGATGTACCTCGATTCGGCGCCCAGCTGACAAAACAACCACCAGCGGGGCAGTTGATCCGTGCTCCGCCGCCAATTTCTTGGTGGCTAATTCCACTGGGACCAATTGGCCGGACGAAGAACCGACCATACTCTTCCTCCTCCAGCGACGCTTTTGCAGATGACGATTCAACGTGCCGAAGCTCAAACCACGACTCCGGCAAAACTCGCTGCGTCTCATGCCGCTGCTCACAAACTCAGCCACCAGTTGCTTTACTTCCGCTCGGGTGCGCCGCCTGGATCCCGAAACCTTCTGCTCTCCGCTCATCCAGCTACGTAAACACAGACACTGCTCGTCGAACAGGTGTGTTGCTCAGACGCTTACTTCGCAACTTGTGCTGGGTGCCCAGTCCTCGCGTCTGGGACGGAGACGTTGGAAAGGTTGACCGGCAAATGGCCTGGGATCGGAATTTCCCCGAAAAGTGCTTTCGCCGCGCTTATCTCCGAGACCGTCGCATTTGAGAATGTGCAGATGTAGTTCTGGATTGTGGGGAAGTCCTCCGTCAGGTACGGAGTTCCCATGGCGAGAACGGCAGTTTTCCCGGTCGCGTGGGCAAGAATCATGGACAATAACCTTGCTGTGGAGTCCGGCAGAGACGCGGAATTCTTCTGGCCGCGGGCTACCGTCCTGGTTCGCGCTGCAGAAGGGACGACGTACACGGCAACCACGACCTGCTGCGCGCGGTCTGCCGCATTCAAGACTTCATCCGATCTGGCTGCGGCGACGCGAGGATCTACGTAGACCACTCTCGCATCTGGCGCCCGCTTCCGGATCTGACGCTCCAGAACGCGACCGTCCTCCGCACGCCGGTTGTCGCAAAGAATAATCACGAGCAGGCCAGGCTTAGCTTTGGCCTGAGACACGACACGCAGTCTCTTGTCGGATCGCCCGTCTCTCAGCGGAAGCACCTTGCCGTTGTCACGCACCAAAGTAATGGCAGCATCGGAGATACGTTGACCGGTCGCAATACTCTCTGGACTACCCACCAGCCTGGGGATCGCTGCTACATCCACCAAGCGACTTTTCTCGAGACCTAGCGAGGCCTTGGCTTGCAGGATTTTGAGGACGGATGCGTCCAGCCGATCTTGTCCGATCTCGCCCGAGCGGACGGCGTCCAGCATTGCCCGGTAGCATGCATCTAGATTGTAGGGCTCCGTGAGCACATCGCTTCCCGCCTTGAACGCATCCACGGCCACGCGTCCGGGATTCTTTGCGTACAGACCAACCAGGCCGGCCATATCCAAGGCATCCGTCACTACAATGCCCTTGAAACCGAGTTGGTTCTTTAGCAGACCGGTCATGATCGCGGGCGAGGTCGTCGCCACGCGGCCGGGGTCGGGATCAAGCGCAAGCACTCGCACGTGCGCAGTCATCACGGCATCGACTCCCGCTCCGATCGCCTTTTGGAACGGAGGCAGATCGACCGCACGCAGGTGGTCCAAATCGTCGTTCACCACCGGTACTCCCACGTGTGAGTCCGTGGCGGTATTTCCATGGCCGGGGAAGTGCTTTGCCGTCGTCAGCATTCCGTTCGCCCGCGCGCCGCGAATATAGGCCGCCACCAGATTGCCCACTTGCTCCGGATTCGCGCCGAAGGCACGGGTCCCGATGATGGGATTGGCCGGGTTGGAATTTACGTCGGCGACAGGAAACAAGTTCCAGTGCACGCCAAGAGCCCGGCTTTCCTGCGCCGTGATGCGACCGAACTCCTCGGCGTAAGCCAGGTTCCCGGCAGCGCCAAAAGCCATCGCGTGCGGAAATACAGTCGTTCCGAAAAGATGCGACGGCAAGACACCCCGCTCAAAATCTCCAGCGATCAGAAGCGGCAACTTCGACTCGTCTTGCAGCTGGTTGAGCAGCGTAACGACCTCATAGCGACGGCGAATATCGCGGGCCCGACCTTGCGGCGGCGCCGACATGGCCAGCGCGCCGATATGATATTTGCGAATGTTATTACGGAGCTCGAAGTAGCTGGGACTCCTTCCATTCAGGAGTTCCACCCGCATGCGGATCATGAAGAGCTGCCCGACCTTTTCTTCGAGTGAAAGGTTCTTTAGAGTTTTTTCCGCCCAGGCTCGATCAACGCGGTCAACGTGACGCGCGAGTGCTTGCTTGGATTGTTCCCGCGGTTCAGCAGCCGATCCTAAAAGCATGAATACCGCGAGAAGAAAGGCGAGATGGCGAAGCATCGTCAAGGCACGAGCATAAAGGTGGATTCTAAAGGGTACGACGTCGCGCTGAAACGATCTCTAATCCAAGGCAGGTGCCCGAAGTAACGCAGGTCAACCCTCGATGAAGCCACAAAGCTAGAGCGATGCTCCTCAATTCCTGGATCGTCGGCTAACCGGAAGTCATCCACAAACGGGCTTGGAGGAGATCAATGTCGATGTCCTCGAAGCCGACTTGAACTAAGCC
>PKXU01000042.1 GCA_003132445.1 Acidobacteriaceae bacterium
GTGAGCGATGACGTTTTCGCGAGAGTTTTTACCTGCTGTGGCAGCTGAGAGTTTGGTGGCGCGAGGGTTGCCTGGATGCAAGCCAGCGAAGCTCAAAGGAGAGCTCATGAACCGATACGCATTTACCTGGATGCTGCGCGGCCTGTTGGCGGTTGCAGTCTTCACCATACTCAGCGTCAGGCCGCTCCAGGCACAGGTGGATACCGGTTCCATCACTGGGACCGTCACAGACACCTCAGGAGCCGTCGTCGGTGCGGCTAAAGTTACGCTCACCAATGAAGGCACCGGCACCAGCCTGTCGACTACGACCGGAGCTGAAGGAATCTACAATTTCAGCCCGGTGAGAATTGGAAGTTACAAGCTTGACGTTTCCGCGGGGGGCTTCAAGAGGGAAGCTCAAGCGCACATCGCGGTCGACGTGAGCGCCAGGGTTCTGATCAATTTCAAGCTCCAACCCGGATCCGTAAGTGAGACGATCGAAGTCACTTCGGCCGCTTCGGTGCTCCAATCTGAAGATGCCTCCGTAGGCCAAGTAATCGACCAGCGCAGCGTGAATGACCTTCCCCTGAACGGCAGGAACTTCACCTTCCTGGCCCAACTGGCCGCCGGCGTGAACACGCCCGAAGCGGACACGCGAGGCAACGCGGCGTCCGGCGCTTTTACGGCCAATGGCAATCGGCCGGCGCAGAACAATTACATGCTTGATGGCATTGATAACAATTCCGACACGGTCGACTTCCTCAACGGCACGAACTTTGTCGTTCTTCCTCCGGTCGACGCTATTCAGGAATTCAAGGTCCAGACCTCGGACTTCAGCGCAGAATACGGCCGCTCGGGAGCCGCGGTTCTCAATGCCACCATCAAGTCCGGCACCAATCAGTTTCACGGCGCGGCGTGGGAGTTTTTCCGCAACGATAAGCTCGACGCCCCGGACTACTTTGAGGACGCCGGTGGCGTACCCAAAGGCGAACTGCGCCAGAACCAGTTCGGAGCCACCTTGGGCGGCCCGGTGATCAAGAACAAGGTCTTCTTCTTCGGCGACTATGAAGGACTGAGAAGGATACAGGGAACGATTCTGACCGGTTCAGTGCCAACCGCGGCAGAGCGCAGCAGTGGTTACACCAATCTTTCAGACCTGATTACCGGGCAGACGGGCCCGTTGACGGATCAGTTGGGCCGAACGATGCCCACCGGGACCATTCTGGATCCTGCTACGACGCGGACGGTTACCGCCGGGGTGGTCGATCCTGTTTCTGGTCTCATGTCAACCGCGACAGGCTATGTTCGCGATCCCTTCGGCACCTGCGCGCCCAGGACCCTCGCCTTTGGCTCCGGTTGCGGCCTGAACCAGATCCCCGCCGGCCGGTTGGATCCGAACGCCATCAAGCTGCTGAATCTGTATCCGAATCCGACCAACGGTTCTCTTTTCTCGAACTTCGCCAATTCTCCCAAACTGGATGAACATAGCGATGCGTTTGACGCCCGGCTCGACCTCAACCTCAACGACAAGAACCAGTTGTTCTACCGCTTCAGCTACAAGGATGACCCGCAGTTCATTCCCGGCATTTTCGGAGGCGTGGCCGACGGCGGCGCCTTCCAACAGGGCCCACAAACGGCGACTGCGCAACAAAGCGCTTTAGCCTACACCCATGTTTTTTCTCCGACATTGGTTAACGTAGCACATGCGGGGTTCAATTACCTGAATACCACGCGCGAAAGTCCCGAGGCCGCTAACCTTGGTCTTCCTGCCCAATATGGCATCCAGGATATTCCCCAGGTTCCCAAGAACGGCGGGCTTCCAGCCTTTGGAATCAACGGACTGTCAACCTTGGGCAGTAACTCCTTCCTGCCTTCGGATGAGGTCAGTTCTACGTTCCAGTTGACGGACGACCTTACCAAGATTTACGCCAAGCACACGTTCAAGATGGGTTTCGAGTGGCAGCACGTCAAGTTTTCTACGCTGCAACCATCGTGGTCCCACGGAGAATTCGACTATAACGGCGATTTCACGGAAATACCAAGCGGTCTCGCCAGCAGCGACCAGGGCAGCACGGGGCGGGCCGCATTCCTGCTGACGCCCATCGCGTCGACTGTGGCCGGCGGCGTGCCTTATGACGTGGGAGGATCGACGAACATATACGCCTCCAACATCTACCTCACGGATGACGGAAAGAATTATTACGGCACCTACTTCAACGACGATTGGAAAGTCACTCCCAAGCTGACCCTCAACCTGGGTTTGCGCTGGGATTTCTTCACGCTGGTATATGAGCACCACGGGGCCCAAGCCAACTTCGTTCCGGGCGGCGCACCCACCGGCAGTCCCATGTACATACTCCCGGGGGGAACGAACCCAGCCAACCTTTCCTCGAGCTTCACCAATGTGCTCGCTGCAGACGGTATCGCGCTCGACATCACGAACAAGTACGGCAAAGGGCTGGGCAATTCGCAAAAGGGAAATTTTGCGCCTCGTCTTGGCTTCGCCTACCAAGTTACTCCGAAGCTGGTAGCTCGAGGCGGGTTTGGCATGTTCTACAACGGCTTTGAGAACCGGGGGTATTCACCGAACTTGGGCGAAAGCTATCCCTTCCAGTTCGATTTCAACTTCACTCCCCCGAATGATGGTATCCCGCATACGTATCCGGGTTGCGCCACGGCAGGTCCCGGTGGCACCGCCACCTTTGAGGCGGGGTTTTCCTGCACTCCGCTCGTACCGACCTTGGTTCAGGCCAACGGCTTAGCGTTGCGCGGAATTCAGTTTAACTACCAAACTCCCTACACCATGAGTGGGAACTTTACTTTGCAATATCAGCTAACGCCCACATTGACTGTGCAGGCAGCGTACGTGACCTCTCTCGGGCGTCACTTGGAGTCGTTTCCCGGATCCAACCTTCCCACGGCAATCTTGCCTACTGGTACGCAGCTCACAAATACTGCCGGGCCAAATGGTACGGTCGGCACCGGTGCTTGGCCTGCCTCTCAGGGTGGAATTCCGTGGGCGGACTTTGGCGAGAACAATAGCTATGCCGCCACAATTGGCAGCAGTTACTACAACTCGCTTCAGACCAAGGTGGAAAAGCGATTTGCGCGCGGGCTGAATTTCCTGGGCACCTACACCTGGTCTCAATCGCGCACCGACGCGGGTGACTTGCTTAACGGCGGGAGCCTGGCGGGCTTCCGTGCTCCGAATGTTCCAGGGGTCGACATTCACTATGATTACGGCTTGGCTGACTTTGATATTCGCAATGTGTTCCACTTGAGCGGCGGATATGAACTTCCCTTCGGCAAGGGCAAGCGCTTCCTGGCCCAGGACGGGCCGGCCAGCAAGGTGTTCGGAGGTTGGAGCATCAATACGAGCATCGTGCTTGAGGGTGGCCAACCTATTACTTTGAGTTGCCCTTCGGGTACGAGTTCAGGGAGCGGGTGTTATGACTTCATCGTTCCGGGGCAACCTTTGGACAGAGGCGTCCACATCGACTCCAACGATAAAGTGAGCTTCTTCGGCAACCCTAAGGCCTTCTCCCAGCCGACGCCTTGTACGGCCTTGCCCTGCCCTCTGTCCACCTTAGGGGGGCCCCCGGGCCAGATTGCCGGACCAACCTTTAAACGGATGGACTTTTCGACCTTCAAGGACGTGCGGCTCAGCGAGCGCTTCTCCCTGCAGTTCCGGGCTGAGTTTTTTAACCTTTTCAACCACCCGAACTTCAATGCTCCGAATTTCGGCGGCAATGGCGTGGTTGCGGTCTCAAACTCGGGCAATTTCACTAGTTCGAACTTTGGCGAGATGGGGTCTACGCGCGATGCTCCTTACGATCCGCGACAAATCCAGTTCGCTTTGAAGTTGTATTACTAGGTTCAACTCAAATCTACAGGAGGACGTCTTTCACGGCGTCCTCCACTTTTAGTCAATTGTGCCCTCCCTCCCTCCCCTCCCCGGCAGGGTGGTACCATGCGAACACTGTGAGCCCGAAACACTGCTCGATCTTTGTTCTCATGACGATGCTGGCGCGCCTGCCGGCTGCCGG
Source organism: Acidobacteriaceae bacterium (assembly GCA_003132445.1). Classification (GTDB taxonomy): domain Bacteria; phylum Acidobacteriota; class Terriglobia; order Terriglobales; family Acidobacteriaceae; genus Sulfotelmatobacter. The sequence goes on from PKXU01000042.1 coordinate 4,026, forward strand.
CCAGGAGCAGAACAAACAGCTTGATCGCGCTTTTCAGGCGGCGGTCACGCAATACAACTCCGGCAAGTTCGCGGAAGCTGCCGAGGGTCTGGAGAATCTATTGCGTGAGGTTCCGGACAGCTTCGAAATTCACGAAATGCTGGGAATGGTTTATGCGGGAGAATCGCAAGACACTCTGGCGAATCAGCACCTTGAGAAAGCCGTGCGTCTGAAGCCGGATTCGGCCGCTGCCCGAACCAATCTGGCCACCAACCTTGTCCGCGTGGGAAAGCTCGAAGGCGCGCAAGAGCAATTAAGAAGAGCGATCGCGCTCGATCCGCTTAGCTTTGACGCCAATCACAACCTAGGCGAGCTCTATGTTCGGATGGGAAAACTTTCGGTCGCTGTGCCGTTTCTCAAGGAGGCGCAGAGAATCGACCCTTCCTCCTATGGTAATGGCTACGACCTGGCGCTGGCTTATCTTCTTACCGATCGACCGGCAGAGGCGCGGCAGCTTGTCCAAAGCCTTCTGCAGGGAAAAAACACAGCGGAGCTGCATAACCTGCTGGGTCAGGTCGAAGAACAAGATGGAAAGTTTGTGGCCGCAGCCAATGAATTCGAAATCGCAGCTCACCAAGACCCGAGCGAGAGCAACCTTTTCGATTGGGCCAGCGAGCTCCTTCTGCATCGCACACTGGAGCCGGCGATTGAAGTCTTTCGGCAGTCGACCGAGCGCTACCCGAATTCTCCGCGGCTGGCGATTGGTCTTGGCGTTGCGCTCTACTCGCGTGGCAATTATGACGAGGCGGTCAAATCGCTGCTTCGGGCGGCCGATTTAAGCCCATCCGACGCGCGTTGTTATTTCTTTCTGTCCAAGGCCTACGACAGTTCGCCGAGCCAGGCGGACGAGGTAATCCGGCGGTTCGCCCGTTTTTCTGAGTCGCGGCCGAGCGACGCGCGGGCCTTCTATTACTATGCGATGAGCCTGTGGAAGGGAAAAAGGGCACAGGATCCCAGCCTCGATCTTCATCAGATCGAAGGGCTACTTAAGAAGGCGGTCACGCTCGATCCCAAACTCGCCGAGGCACACTTGCAGCTGGGAAATCTTTATTCCGACCAGAGCCAATACGCCGAGTCCATTCCCGAGTATGGGAAGGCTTTGCAAAACAATCCTGATCTTGCCGATGCTCGCTACCGGCTGGGACAAGCCTATGTGCACACCGGCGAAAAGGCAAAAGCGCAGGAGCAATTCGAAGTTTATCAGCGACTGCGCGCCCAACAATTGGCCGACCTCGACAAACAAAGAGCGGAGATTCGGCAGTTCGTTTACTCGGAGAAAGAGCAGACGCCAGCGAAGCCGTGATCGATGCCGACCCTTGAGGTCGGTATCGCGCAATGCGTCATTCGAGCCGTCGATCATTCGGGCAATGGATCACTGATGATATTTTCACCGCAGAGTCGAGGAGGCCGGGCGCGGGCAGCCGCGCGCAGCACATCGAACCCTCAAGAGGTTAGCCGCCTTCTTGCCCGCACCCGTCGCGATTTTCTGCGCAGCGCCGCGGGCGTGATACTCGGCAGCACCTTGATGCGCACCTCATGGGCTCGAGCCGCAACGGCTTCCTCCAAAAGAAAAGTGGTGGTCGTCACGTTTGGCGGCGGAGCGCGCGATCAGGAAACATTTGCGCCGGAAGGTCAGGAAAATATCCCCCACCTGATGCGCGAACTCATCCCGCAGTCTACTTTTTTCACGCAGGTCGTAAATCGTGGAATTCTGGGCCACTACGTGGCGACTGCGAGTCTTGCCACCGGTGTGTATGAAACTTTCAATAATTTCGCTTCGGTGGCTCCGCAATCGCCAACTGTATTCGAATATTTTCGCAAAGATCTGAAGCGTCCGCCCTCGGATGCCTGGGTCGTGGCTCCCAGCAACGGCTTCAACCGGATTGGGGAAAGCAGTCACCGATCCTACGGCGCCGGGTTGGGCGCGCAAGTGATTTTGCCGAAGCACCTGTTGACGGCGGCCATCTCTGGCCGCAGCAACGACTACCAGCATTTGCTGCGCGACAACTACGAAACTCCTTTCTACGCGCCCGAACTGGCAGGCAGCGAATTCGAATTGCAACAACTCGAGATGATCCTGAAACTTTCGGTCGATGACTTCAAAGATCACGCGCAGACGCTGTCGAGTCCAGATGAGCTTTCCGTCTACATTGCGCGCCAGTTGATGCGGCAAGTGGCGCCGAGTCTGTTGTGGATCACCATGCACGACATCGACATCGCGCATGCCGGAGCTTACTCGCTGTATGTCGAGGGAATCCGCCGCACCGACCGTCTTTGCTCTGATCTGTGGAAGACGATCCAGAGCGAATCGGAATACGCGGGCAAGACCACGCTCTTCATACTGCCTGATTTCGGCCGCGACTCCGACGATGATGCCGGAGGAAACGGTTTCCAGCACCATCGCACCGGCGACGCGCTCTCACGGACAACATGGATGCTGGTCGCCGGTCCAGGCATTCGCGAGGGCGTGGTCTTCGACCGGGCGATCGATTCGACGGATCTGGTGCCTACGCTGGGATCGATGCTGGGATTTTCACCGTCGCTGGCGCAGGGCAAACCAATCGGCGAGTTGTTATAGCTTCCATGCTTCCACGCGATCTCAAACCGAAACAGTTCGCTGGCTATCCGCCGCAGGCGCGCAAACTGGTTGCCAACTATTTGAGAACGCTGCAGCAATTACCGCTCAGTTTTGTACCCAGCCTGCTTCGAGAGCTCATTGATTACGATTTCAAGTTTCCCGCTGAGCGCAACGCACGCGAGAAAGAATTGGCGAATCTCGGTTCACTTTCGCCAGGCCAAGTAAAAGAGTTGTTTCAAGCGTTTGCCCAGATCCATCTTTCCCCTGAGCTCGAAGCGTTCGACTGGGCCAAGTCGCCCGCTCAGTTTGTGGAACAGTTATCTGCCTATCTCTGGAGCACGCACCAACTCGATGCGTTTCGCAAGGCGTCGATGGACTACGCGGATCATTTGCGGTCAGCGGTGTCGCCGGATGCTCCTCCGGTTCCCAGGCTGGGGATTACAGTCATCGGCCAGGGAGTGGCCTCGTATGACGAGCCTCTGTTCCGCAAGTTGCGCACCCATGGCGCATATTTCAGCCGCGTCAAGCCCGAAGGTGGATTGCCGCTGCTGCTGGACGCCGTCGCTGCGCGAGCGAAGTCGCATCCTGCTCCCTACGGCCATTGGTACATCGATGGTGGTGAAGAAGCCGATCACTCCCCGACACTCACTTGCGTCTCCTACAAAGCTCTCGAGCCGGCGCGCGCCGCGTTGTTGCGCAAGATGCATACGGAACTCGACCGGCCAGGAATGGGACCTGAAGCGCTGCGCACACTTTTAGCGCAGATGCACCCTGCAGATCTCGGTATGGACCGGGTGAGCGATGACAAAAGAGACGAAGTAGAAGTAATGGCGCGCTTCGAGGTCAGCCTATTGACCGAGGGATCGGGAACTCAGATCTTCAGTACGAGTTTTGCGCAGTGGGCCGCGCGCGAGGCTCTACGGCGGGCTCAACCACTCACGCTGTTGGTGCGATTTGCTCCACGACAGCGGCAGAAGCCGATGAATGAACTGCTCTCCGCAGTCACGGCGCGTCCGGAATTCGACTTCGTCGGTTCCCTGGTCGACGCCGACTTGGGTGCGTATTACAACTGGCTGAACCAGCAGCGGCTTCCGGGAGCAGAGCAGTCTTCATTCCTAGTCTGGTTTGAAGGGCACAGTCAGGCGCTGTTGATTGGCCCGTCCACACCGCGCGGAACCGAATCCACGTCAGCGACCGATTTGGAGCAATTGCTGGCTTGGACGGCGTGAGCGGTGGATGGCGGTTTCCAGCCTCGTAAGGCACCGCGGGTGTGGTGTGCAATCGAAAACTAAGGGAAGAGTAGACAAAATGGACCGACGCAAGTTTCTGCAACAAACAGGCACACTCATCGCGGGAGCGGCTCTCGCACCCTATGCGCTCCCGGAAGGCGGCGCCGCAACTGCCACCGGACGCCTCATTCTCCCGATGAATCGAAAATGGCGCTACAGTCGAACCGTCGTCGAGGGCGGCCACGCAAGAGATTTCGACGACTCAGCCTTTGACCGAGTCGTGATTCCGCACACGAATATCCAACTTCCGTGGCATGGTTTTGACGAAAAAACCTACGAATTTGTGTCTCTTTACCGCCGCCACTTCAAACTTCCGCCCGAAACGCGGGGGAAGCGTGTTTTTGTTGACTTTGAGGGAGTGATGACGGCCTCTACCGTGTGGATCAACGGAACGCAACTTGGTGAATATAAAGGCGGTTACACGCCATTCTCGTTTGAGCTAACTTCTCACTTGGATTTTGACCGGGAAAATGTGCTGGCGGTCGATGTTGACTCCAGCGAGCGCCCCGATATTCCACCTTTTGGGTACGAAATTGACTATCTCACCTTCGGCGGCATCTATCGCGAGGTCTCGTTGCGTATTGTGCCAGCGACATTTATCGAGAACATCTTTGTGCGGCCGAAGAATGCGCTCACGGCGAGTCCGGGGCTCGATGTCGATTGTTTTGTTCAGCATATGGAAGCGTCGCCTGATGCCCTGACGATCGAAGTTGAATTGCTCGACGGTGGACGCGTCGTTGCGAAAGCTTCGCAACCGCTGCCGTCTTCGGGTGCGGCGAGCGAGCCAGTCGCGCACACGCTACATCTTGAAGGACTTAGCGGAATCAAATTGTGGAGCATGGAAGAGCGGAACCTTTATACAACGCGCGTGCGATTGCGCCACGGGACGCAACTGCTGGACGAAGACTCCCGGCGTTTTGGCTTCCGCGAGGCTCAATTTACCGATCACGGTTTCGAACTAAACGGCAAGGTCATCAAGCTGCGCGGACTTGACCGTCATCAGACGTTCCCGTTTGTCGGGCAGGCGATGCCTGGCCGCGCTCAGCGCCGCGACGCTCAGATCCTGCGCAACAAGCTGAAGTGCAACATTGTGCGCACATCGCATTACCCGCAGTCGCGTGATTTTCTTGACGCCTGCGACGAAATCGGCCTGCTCGTTCTGGAAGAAATCCCGGGCTGGCAGCACATTGGAGACGAGGCCTGGAAGCAGATCTCGGTCGACAATGTCCGGCGGATGATCCGGCGCGACTGGAACCATCCTTCCATCATCCTGTGGGGCGTTCGGATCAACGAATCAAAAGACGACCATGATTTCTATACGCGCACAAACGCGCTGGCCCATCAGCTCGACCCGACCCGACAGACGGGCGGTATTCGTTACTTCCAGGGATCCGAATTCCTGGAAGACGTTTTCACCATGAACGACTTCGGATTCCCGCTAAAGCCGCCGAACCACCCCCGCTATCTGAATACGGAATTTGTTGGGCACACCTATCCCACGAAGACCATCGACCAGGTCGAGCGCCTCACTGAGCACGCGATGCGGCACGCTCGCATCCACGACCAGCTCGCGTCTGATCCGCAATATGCCGGCGGGATTGGCTGGTGCGCCTTCGATTACAACACGCATGGCAATTTCGGTTCGGGGGACCGCATTTGTTATCACGGGGTCACCGATATATTCCGGGAACCGAAGCCAGCCGCAGGGTTCTACAAATCGCAATGTGACCCCGCAGAAGAGATTGTGCTGGAGCCGGCGTTTCATTGGGCGCGGGGCGACGCATCTGTGGGATTTTCGAAAGCGGTGGTGTGCTCCAATTGCGACCACATCAAGTTCTACATCGACGACAAGCTGGTTGCGGAGGTCGATCCCGACCGCAAAGAGTTTGCTCATCTCCGCTACGCGCCCTTCATTCTTGAAATGTCGGAGTTGTTCCACAAGTGGGGAGACCTGCGCCTCGATGGCTATATTCAGGGGAAGCAGGTGATCTCGAAGCGGCTCTCGGGAACGGGTGTAGATACGAAGTTCCTTCTTCTGCCGGATGACACCGAGTTGATTGCTGATGGCGCGGACTCCACGCGGGTTGTTCTGCGGGTCACCGACGAATTTGGCGCAGTCCGGCCATTTGCGAATGACGCGATCAAACTTGAAGTGGAGGGCCCAGCCGAGATCATTGGCGACAATCCATTCTCGCTGATCGGCGGAACGGGGGCGGTTTGGATTCGAGCCCAGGAAAAACCCGGCAAGGTACGTCTCAAAGCCACACACCCGTCGCTGGGAGCGCAGCAGGTGGAAATCCAGATTGCCGGCAGCCCTGACGAAACTGTCTAGCGCGACACGCTTTGGCATGCGGCAGGAATCTGAGAGGATTTAAAAAGGGGTGTGGTTCGCCAAAACGTTGCGCGCGCTGCATTACAACGACTTCTTTCTACTTGGCGTAACGCCTTCGGACTGGTTACCAGGCTAATCGGGGGTGGGCGGGAGTTGCTCCCAGAGAGTGTGGACGGACAAAGGCTGCGCCTCGGCTCTGATAAAAGGGAAAGAGCTTGGTCGTTGGCAAAATAGTTCTTGAGTCTACGCCGCTACTGCATAACGATGGTGCAGGCCGCCGAGTCTCGGCAAGGATTGAATCTCGCTGCGAGCCCCGGAGCGGATTGCTGTTGGCCGACCTGCTGGCGTGTCCTTGGCGAGCCCGAGGTGCGTCCGGTCCTCGTGGTAGTAGCGAACGTATTCGCCCATGAGCCGCTTCAGATGCCGTTCGTTGAGGACGATCACGTGTTCTAGGAGATCTCGGCGGCAACTTCCAACCCAACGCTCAGCAACACCGTTCTGCCACGGACTGCGAAAGGTAGTGCGGGTTGGCTGGCTCCCCATGTCCCTCACAACCGAAATCACATCGACTCCAAACTTTGAGTCTCGGTCGAATAGCAAGAATCGGTGCGGCTGTTTGTAGGCCCACGCTTCTCGCAATTGCTCTGCGACCCAGACAGCGTTGGGGTTTTGGGTCACATTGAAGTGCAGGATCTTACGCCGGTCGTGGCCGATCACGAAAAAGCAATACAGAACACCAAACGTGAGCGTTGGGACTGTGAAGAAGTCCATCGCAGCAATTGCCTCGCGATGATTCTTGAGGAACGTCAGCCATCGCTTCGCGGGATCTGGGTTTCTCGGGGCTCGCCGAACCCATCGCGAGACACTCCTCTCCGAGAGATCGAAGCCCAGCTTGAGCAGTTCGCCGTGAATGCGCGGCGCTCCCCAGGTTGGATTCTCGGCAACCATGCGAAAGATCAGAACACGAACTTCCTTACTCGCCCGTCTGCCCCCTCCCACTCGCCTGGCTCTGGAAACCCATGTCCAATACAACCGGAAGCCAGCCCGATGCCAGCTCACGACGGTTCTGGGAGTGACCAAGACGAGAGGCTTTGTCCACCCGGACCAGAACCTTCTCAACGCGACCCAGAACAGCTTGTGCAACGCGGTGAGTCGACGGCGAGGTCGGGTGGCGTGCAGAGTTAACAGTTGCTGACGGAGGGCGAGGTTTTCGAGAATGAGATCCTCTCGAGAACTGAAAGCACTGACAATCCAGCCCAGAAGATGCCGGAGGGAAACAGTCATGGCGAGAATCTTATCGGAACATCCCAAATCGAGCTCGTAGTAAAGTTACTGATACTGCGGGTGTTCGATCTTTTGGCGAATGACAGCATAATTTGTGACATTCGGACTTCGCAAGAGGAATCCCATGGCTCATTCAAGAGCCGAGTGCTCTATGCGGTCTTGCCGGTACAACCTCTTCCCGCGTCACTCTCGTTCAACAGTGCGCGGACTTTGCGCCCCAATTCAATTGGGAGAAATGGCTTTTCTAGGTAGCCAGCGTCTTGCGGGAGGAGCGCTGTCCGGCCAATTGTGTCTTCCGCGTAGCCAGAGATGAACAAGAACCGCATCTCTGGCTGCAGCAAGATTGCCTTTTTCCTCAACTCCAATCCATTCAGCTTAGGCATCATGATATCGCTGACCACGAGGTCAATCTCGCCGCGATTGTTCTCCAAAATCCGGATCGCCTCAGTGCCGTCCTCCGCCGCAAGTACGGTGTAGCCGCGTTTCTCCAAAGACACCGAAATCAATCTGCGCAGGGCTGGTTCGTCCTCGACCACCAGTACCGTTTCGGTGCCGGCGAGGACCTCGCTTTGCATCGGTG
>PKXU01000043.1 GCA_003132445.1 Acidobacteriaceae bacterium
TCACCGCCCTGGAAACGTGTCATCGCATGCCAAGGGAATGTACGACCGGTTGTCCATCTTCGATTCCCTTTTCTTGTCGAGATCATACTCCTTGTCCATGCATGAAGGACGCGATTGAGGATCGTTGGTGTATGGTCGCTAGCCTTGATCGGAAACGCCTCGGGACAGACTTTTGGGTGGAACAGAGATCTTGATCCGAGGCGTTTTCGATGAGGAGGCTAGAAGGAAGCCGCTGGCGTTTGCGGCGGGCGCGGGGTATGCGGCTGGCTATGGAATTTGAATGGGTCTTTTTTCGCCTTTTGTTCGGGCCCAAGCGCAAATGCAGGCACTTCCAATGCTGCGGAGAAGTGAAGTAAATACCACCTCATACGTGGCGGATTATCTCACGCGCAGCGTCCGCCGCGCCAGCGGCTTCGTTGTGTGCTGGGCATGCTCAGTAACTTGGAGGTGAAAGTCCTCTGGCCGACCTGATGGAGGTGAAGGCCTAGTGATGATGCAAGGGCTATCGCCGCGAGGCGAGGTCCGAAGGAAGCATGGAACAAACGTGCGAGTCGATGGACAAAAACCGAATAGAAGGCGCCCGTACCGGACGAGTGGGCAACTTACCGCGAAGTCCATAATCCATCAAGGTGCGAAGCGTAGATTTGGCGATTGTGCACGGAAAGTGACTGAGCTTACCCCAGGAGATCTGTTCCGTGTCGCTTCGGCGACTGAGGTGGCCGTAAGGCGACCTGACCGCGGAGCAGAAGTCAGCATCGGGCATAGTACCCGGCAACGGAGAAGGCCCGAACGAGAAGGAGCGGCGAGTAGGCCATGAGTCTCAAAGACGATAAGCAGCAGAACATCCAGATGGAACTGGACTTCTCTTCTGCGCTGACGGGTGAAGCCCGAGGTGCCGCAGGAGAAGAGACTGAATCGTTGATGGCGACGAGTGGACCCGAAAGCCCAGCTAGAACCAACCGACTGATGGAGGAAGTCTGTGAGCGAGAAAACCTGAAGAAAGCATTGCGGCAGGTGAAGGGTAATAAAGGTAGCGCGGGAGTAGACGGGATCACCGTTAACCAACTCACCGACTATCTGAAACAGCATTGGCCAGGGATCCGAGAACAACTGCTGCGTGGAACCTACAAACCGAAGCCGGTGAGGCGGGTGGAAATCCCCAAACCGGACGGCGGGGTGCGAAAGCTTGGCATCCCGACGGTGCTGGATCGATTCATCCAGCAAGCGGTGATGCAGGTGCTGCAGCGGCAGTGGGACTCGACGTTCTCCGACCACAGCTATGGTTTTCGACCCGGACGGTCTGCACATCAAGCGGTAGCTCAAGCGCAACAGTACATCGCCGCAGGCTACGGCTGGGTGATTGATCTCGACCTCGAAAAGTTTTTCGACCGAGTCAATCACGACAAACTGATGGGTCAGCTCGCCAAACGAGTCGAAGACAAGCGGCTGCTGAAACTCATCCGGGCATTTTTGAATGCCGGGGTGATGGAGAACGGACTGGTCAGCCCCAGCGTGGAAGGCACTCCGCAAGGAGGCCCACTCTCGCCACTGCTGTCCAACCTCGTGCTCGACGAACTCGACCGAGAGCTAGAGCGACGCGGACACCGCTACCTTCGCTACGCGGATGATTGCAATATCTACGTGCGCAGCCAACGGGCCGGTCAACGAGTGATGGAGAGCATCACGCGTTTCATCACGTACCAACTCAAGCTCAAAGTAAACGAAACGAAGAGTGCGGTGGCGCGACCGCAGGAACGGAAGTTCCTCGGGTTTAGCTTTAGCGCCGGTCCAGAAGTTAAGCGCACTATCGCGCCGAAAGCTCTGGAGCGGTTTAAGCACCGAATCCGGGAAGTCACACGCCGGGCAAAAGGCGTCAGCATGGCGACGACGATAGCGGAACTAGCTCCGTATCTGCGGGGTTGGAGCAGCTATTTTGGCTTCTGCGAGACGCCCGATGAGCTGATGTACCTGACCCGCTGGGTCCGATTGCGACTGCGGGCAGCGATGTGGCGGCAATGGAAAACACCACGCCGTCGCCGCGCCGCTCTGTTGTCGCTGGGGGTCCGTCCGCGACTCGCCAATAACACGGCTGGCAGTGGACGTGGCCCTTGGTACCTGGCTCGGGCCAAGGCCCTCTCTGTTGGGCTTTCCAATGCTTACTTCAAATCGCTTGGACTTCCGACGTTGATCGATGGCTGTTAGCGCAACCAACTCGAACCGCCGTGTACGGACCCGTACGCACGGTGGTGTGGCAGGGGTCGGCGGGTGACCGCCGCCCCTATGCCGATCTTGTCGGCAAACCGGAAGCAATCCGAACCAACCCACACTAAGCGAGTCTCCTCAATTGTTGAAACATCCCCATAACACTCAAAATGCCCGGTTGGGGCGAACAGACGGCGCAAGGTTGTGACATCGCCTGTTCGCGCCACTTGACATTAAGTTCTAAAGGACCGGAGTAACGTAAAAGTTTTCCACATGCCCTTCCGTGATCTACCCTATTGATATTTATTAGATTATTTTGTCGCCAGTTCAACCCAACCCATTTCCAGGAAGGAATACCATGAAATCCCCTCGGGGCTTTTTGGCACTCCACGTGTGTGGAAGATACGCGATCGAAAGCAAGAAAAGGGAAAGTGCGAAGCGTGCGTACTTCGCGAAAACATTTAGCTATCCACTGATCCTCGGCTTGTTGGCCCTCGCAGTAAATTTGCCACTGGCAACGAGTGCTTACGGCCAGGTCAAGGGAACGATCTTCTGTCCCGCCGGGCATGGATACTGGGACATTTTGAGCGTTATGATGATGGACCCAGGCTTGGCGTCCAGCTACCACATGGAGGGCATTACCGACGGCCATCCATCCACTTACATGTATACCAAGTGGGTTCCGAGCGAGTCCAAGATTTATTACACCAAAAATCCCCAAGGTAATCCCTGGGACATCAATCTTTACGATTCGAATTACATTTATCAGTGGGTCACCGAACTGGACGATTACAACGGCGTCAACCACTGGAACGATCCCAAGAGTTGCCGAAAATTTAACAATGGTCTGGAGAAGAGCACATCGGACTACTCCATGCGCTGGGCGGCGCGCTGCGCCGCTCCGGGCGGTGAGAATAGCTCAATCTGGAATTCCAAGCCTTCCAGTGCTGTCAGCACAAAATACTATACGTATGTAGATCATGTGCAACAGAGTCTGATTCAGAACCTCGACTATGCTTTGTTGGAGGTAAAACCCGTCGGCGCGATTGATATTACCGATCACCGTGCTGACCCGCCGCGGACGTTTTCCATAACAACGCTGCCTCTGCAATACAACTACAGCTGTACTGTGGAGGGGAACGCAAACTCCTGCAAGTTTCGCGAGGTTTTTGAATACGGCGTGGATGCCGACCCGAATCCCGTCGACCATGTCAAGCACACCTATGGCTGGGTTCGTTGGCGCTACTACATTAATTCGACCCACGGTAACGAAAACATCGATGCTGACTGGGTGCTCAACAAGAGCTCAACCAACGACAACTTGATGCCGGGACAACTTACTCCCAATTTTCAATGCCTCTGAACCGCGTGGGAAATTGTTCGTAACGGCATTGGCTCGAAAAAACCCTCTTCGCTCCCTAGGCTAATCTGCATTTTCGAGTTGCCTGGGGGTTAAGGCCGGCACATCCGAGCAGGGTGCTCCGTAATTGACGTAACATCCCCATTTCACTCATCGACAGGTCAATGAGCGAAATCGCCTGCTGACAACAGTTATGCTGTAAGCGGAGACAACACGCATGGAAAATCGCGGTCCTGATGATCCAGTAGCGATGTACATCCGCGAGGCCAGCAACGTTGAGCCTCTGGCCAAGGATGAGGAGACGAAGCTATTTCGGGAACTGGCCGGACCGGGCGATTGGGATGACGCACGGCAGAATGTCGCGAGAAGATTAATTGAGGCTCACCTTGCCCAGGTCGTGAGCATTGCACAAAAACACTCCGCCTCGGGCACTCCCATGTTGGACTTGATTCAAGAGGGCAACATCGGCCTGATGAACGCTGTCAGGCGCTTTGCTGAAAGCCCAATCGGTGATTTTACCGACTACGCCACCACTTGCATTGATGACGCAATTAAGAAGGCTTTCGGGTTGTTGACGTAACATCCCCATTTCACTCAAAACCCCGGGCCAACCGGTCAATGACAGTCTGATCTTGTAACAGGTAACGGTTAATCGCCCGCCGGATCGATTCCGACGTCGAACAGCGTAGGCAGCAACTCCCCAGCTTTGCCTGTGAACGTCTCGTCGAAAGAAGCGAGGTTGAGCGGCTCTTCCGGGCCGACGTAGAACGTCCGGGCTCTGGTCTGTCCGACGAAACTTGCTGCAGGCTCGACCACCCCAGAAGTCCCGATTGCAATGAAGACCGTGCAGACCTCCAGAGTACGAAGGACACGATCCATACCAAAGGGCCTTTCGCCGAACCAGCAAATATGCGGGCGGATCTTTCCGCCACACGCGAAAAGCGGGATTTCATGGTAGATTTTCGTGTCGTCGAAGGGCAACTGACAGCGCTCGCACCGGCTCTTGAACAGCTCGCCGTGCATGTGGAGCGGACTGGATCCGGCCTGCTCGTGCAAATTGTCGACGTTCTGCTGCGTGCAGAGAAAGAGACGAGAGCCCAGAGTGCGCTCTAGGGCTGCCAGCGCGCGATGCCCCGGGTTGGGCTGTGGAGTCGCTGCGACCGTCCTGCGCATCGAATAGAAGTCCGACACGAGCTGCGGATCTCGCCGCCATGCATCTGGAGAAGCGACCTCTTCGACACGGGAATTCCGCCATAAACCGTTCGTATCCGGGAACGTCGGGATGCCACTCTCAGCGCTCATCCCCGCCCCGGTAAGCACGAACACCCGGTCAGTCCGCTTGATGTAAATCCGTGCCATTGATCGAGCCTCACTCAATTTCGTCAGAGTCTTATCCCACACTCTTTCAGGAACTCAGCATCAGCCTCTGCCTCACGCTTGCGTCTCGCCTCATAAGAACGTTGGCAGAACTCCTGCCACGTCGACGGCCTGGTCGGTCGCCGGTCGTCGCCATGAAACTCCTAGCCTTCGTCCTCGCCAAGTCCAAGACTTGAGAGAATTGCTTTCTGAGTAAGTGTGTACTTCTGTGGCTTTGGCCCATCAGGTTTCATTGATGCATGCACCTCTTCGTTGGCATGCATCAGGAGCCCAGAAAGCAAAAGGCCGCCCGGGATATCCCAGTTCTCTGAAGCGCGCCCGATGAGACATACATTCTTTTGAAACGGGTTCTGGTGGTGGGCCAGGGCCAGGTCCGGCGCGAACAACTCGAACCGCGTGTAAGGAAAAAACGGCGTAAAGCGCACGCTCAGCGGCATGAAACGTCCGCCAATCACGTGCTCAAGCTGCATTTCTAGAATTCCCGTTACGGAATCCTTTGATAGCTTAGTGATCTGAACGCCTGCAGCTTGGAGCTGATCCAATTCAAATTTGAGCCGTTCTGGCCAATTTTCCCACCATGGTTTCAAAGCCAACTTCTCTATCGCCCGGAGGCTTGGGAGGTTTTGGCGGGCCGGGTGGGTGTGGAGGATGTGGTGGGTGGGGTGGATGTGGTGGCTGCGGCGGTTCAGGCGGCTTTGGCATCTTTATCTCCTCTTGATACGTCCTGCATTTTTCCGATTTGAAATGCAACAAAGTGGGCACAAGCTGGTGTGCCTTGCTTGAAGTTGTCTTTCCCTTATTTTAACAGCCTGTTGAAAAATGCCGGCCTAGTAAGTCACCGCGATTCATCACAAGCACGGAGCGCCATGATCCTTCGACATCGGGGAAGGGGACTCGTTCATTCAGTCGGGAGCAATCCATCGAGTCGCCCTACTGGCCTCCCAGAAGCCGACTTGAACTAAGCCG
>PKXU01000194.1 GCA_003132445.1 Acidobacteriaceae bacterium
GGGGTGCACACACCCGTAATCGTGGGCAAAATGATAATTGCCAATCAACAGATGGCATACGCAGCCTAACTAGTTTAGGCAGCCGTCCCAAGAGGCTTCGCCCGTGGGCCTCCGAAGGACGTCACACAGCGGGCTGCTCTTTCCGTCTACGTCTGGGACGGGAGGCTAAGATCTCAGGCTAGCGGAACGCGTTTCTTGTCGGTTCTGAGCGCGGCCCGCGAACGTCCCAGGGTAATGCCTGGGGCATGAACTCGACTAAGCATGTAGTTCTCTTGACCAGTAACATTTTCGGACGCGGGTTCAACTCCCGCCGCCTCCACCACTTTACAATCAATAACTTATACGTACTGCGTCCCTGATTTGGCCCTTCGTGATAGGATCGGGCATGGTTGTTCACGTCTACCGACGCCACAGCCGTTCCTGCCCACACCGCAAGAATCGGTTCTGGAAGAAGTGCGACTGCATGGCGTGGCTGCAATGGAATCTCCACGGCAAGCAGTTTCGCCAGCCTACTCATAGCTCGAAGTGGGAAGTTGCCAGCAAGATGGCGCGAAACATCGAGGCGGACTATGAAGCCTCCGCAACGCGAACACCCAAGCCTGCTGAACCGATCACCATTGAGAGTGCCGTGAACAAGTTCTTGGCGGATCGCCAAGCACAACAGTTGCGGCCAGCAACGGTCTCGAAACTGCGCACGATCTTCGAGAATCAGTTTCTGATGTGGTGCGCCGCGCACCGCGTTCGCTATCTGCGCGATGTAACGCTGCCTGTACTTCAAGACTGGCGATCCTCGTGGACAGACGGCCCACTGGCATCAAAGAAGAAGCAGGAGCGAGTGCGCGGTTTCTTCCATTTCTGTCAGCGCAATCGTTGGATAGACGAGCACCCCGCACTGGGCTTGTCTCGAATCAAGGCTGAACATCGCCCCGCTGAATACTTCCCCCACAATGAGTTCGCGCAGATCGTGCAAGTGACAAACATCTATGGACGCAATGAAGTCGAGCGCACACGGATACGGACCCTTGTGATGTTGCTCCGATGGAGCGGCTTCGCAATCCGCGATGCAGTCACCTTAGAGCGATCAAGGCTGGGAGATGACAACAGGCTCATGCTTCGCCGCGCCAAAACTGGCGTGCCTGTCATGCTGCCACTGAATCCCAAGGTCGCCGAATCTTTGCGGAATATCCCGGCAGGTCCACGCCCTAACCCGCGATACTTCTTCTGGAGTGGCAATGGAGACCCGAAGAGTGCCGTGGCCGATTGGCAGCGAGCATTGCGGCGGCTGTTCGATCTGGCGGAGATCAAGCACCCAGACGGCGCACCCAAGCGGTGCCACCCCCACATGTTCAGGCACACGTTCTCGATTGAACTGCTCATCGATGGAGTGCCTCTGGAGGACGTAGCACAACTGCTTGGTCACAGTTCGGTTAAGACGACAGAGAAGTACTACGCGAGTTGGGTGAAGGCTCGGGCTGATCGCTTAGAGCGCGTCATGGAGAAGCAATGGAACGCCTGATAGGATCCGCACCCGAGGAACATCAAGCGGTGCGAAAGTGGTGGAATTTGCAGACGCACCAGACCTGATACGGTTTCCGCTTCTTGAAGTCGCCTTCACCTTTGTACATCCAGTCAGCAATCGCCCACTGGTTTCCGTTCTTCGCTCTCGCCAGCGACTCGCCGCGCTGCTTCCACCGTTCGAGTTTCGGGTCAACCGCTGCTTTCTTCTTCGTGGCCATGCGGTCATTCTGCCGAACGAACCACCGCGCCGCCAGTTACGTCCGTGCGGGGGTCTGTGAGAATCCGTTTTGTGCACGTTTTGTGCACGGACATCAGGAAAGTGTCAGCAACTACGGGCAGGTATCAGCAGCTAAATTCGCGGCAAACACAAAGGGTTGATGATTCCGGGCGGGTTACGAGGACGGTTGAACAATTTCCTAAGTCGCCCTGTGCGGTCATCGCCAATAAAAAGTCGAAGGCGTACCGGGATGCACGGGCCGCAGCCGGGCGGTGCACAAGCTGCGGTGAGCCCGTTGCACAGGGCAGTAAAATGTGCGCGACGCACGTCCAGTACTGCGCCAGATTCCTGCGATCGGTCCGATTCGTGCGGCCATGCTGGTGGCGTTGCTGCAGACACCCCACCGATTCCGTAGCAAGCGCCAGCTGTGGGCTTACAGTGGTTTTGCGATCGAGACGCACGACAGCGGCGAATACCGCTTTGTGCATGGGAAGTTGCGACGAAACCGGGAGCGCATCACCGTGCGCGGTCTGAATGGCAACCATAATCATGATCTGAAAAATCTGTTCAAGGGCGCTGCTCTGTCTGCGAGTACTCGCCCTGGGCCGCTGTGCGATTTCTATGGGGCGCTGCTTGAAAAAGGGATGCGGCCGACGATGGCGCGTCTCACCCTAGCACGAAAGATTGCCGCCATCACCTTAACGATTTGGAAGAAAGGAGTAGATTTCGACGCCAAACAATTGCATCGGCAAGCCGCTTGAGCGTCTCTGGTAACAGGCCTTTCCATCTCCGGCGATTCTCTGGTGGTGGTCGGTCGGTTCTTGAAACGCTCGGTTCGAGGTGAGTATCAGTCAATGAGATCGGCCCTGTGTGCTTCGGCACCGAGTCACCCATTACACGTTATGCCTCCTCGGATAACCAGAAATAGCGATAGGCCACGAGCCTCCGATAGAACCATGGTTGACACTCCAAAACCAGGTCCGCTTGCCCTGTTTCGAGACTCGATTGGCGTCGTCACCACCGAAGATGAACCCACAGAAAGGGCAGACACGCCAGAGCAAAACCCCTCGAGCGCAATCGCGGGGCACTTACAGACAGTGGGCTGGATCTCGAGACCAAAATCTTCTCGCCTCCGGTCGAGGGAGAACTTTTTTCTTGACATCCCTTTTTATAGAAC
>PKXU01000018.1 GCA_003132445.1 Acidobacteriaceae bacterium
TCGCAGAGCGCGATCATCTCCCGCCGCTCCTCCGGCTTGTAGAAGTGCTCCACTAGCGGATCCGTCGATCCGGGAACATGCCGCTTCGTCGCGAGCACACGCATGCTCATGGCATGCACGCGGCTCGCCACGGCTCGGCCAATGTCGCCATAGCCCAAAATCCCAACCGTCTGTCCACCTATCTCTTGCACGTCGAACGGTTCCCAGACAGCTGCCGTCTGGTTGCGAACCATCCGCCGGAAATCTTTCGCGAAATACAAGATCGCTGCCAGCACAAACTCCCCGAGCGACGCGCTGAACACGCCGCGGCCGTTGGTCAGCAGGATTTGGCTCTCCACGAGTTCCGGAAACAACAGGTTGTCCAGGCCCGCGGCCCGGCAGTGTACCCAGCGCACCTTCCCGCAAATCCCAAACAATTCGCGCAGCAACTCCCGCGTACCCGACCACAGCAGAATCACCGTCGCGTCCTTCGCTGCCTGGGCACACGCGGCAACCTCCCCACATACTGTGTGCGGTAACTCGTTCAGCATGGCGAACTGCGGATCGTCTCCCGACGCCAGCACCAGCACTGGATTCTCTTTCCCCATACCCAATATCCTGCCATGCTATTGTTCTAAACGGTGGCCGGAAGTGCGAGGACGACGCTGCGAGTACCAACCGGAATGTATTCCGGGCCAGAAGTCCGGTTCGGAGAGATCTCCCCGCAGCCCGTTTCTGGCCAACTTCCGAGTACCCGACAGTCCTATTCGGAACGCGAGAGTTGATTTCGGCTCCTCTGGATGAGGCCGCGCGCTGAAATCGTGAGTTGAGAGCGTAACATCCGGATCGTCGGTGACCCGACTCCACATTCGAGACGGGTTCGGCGAGCGATAGCGTGGAGCTTTCCTATGCCGATGTTCCACCCTCAACAGGCAAGTTCGCATAGTCGTTTGACAAGAAACCGCCGCGCCGGCTCCGGCCGGGCGAGGCTCAAAGCCTTTTCATATGCTGCACGAGCCTCCGCTAATTTGCCCAGCCGACGGCACAGGTCCGCCCGGGCTGAGTGCGCGAGGTAATAATCCTGCAGAAGTCTGTGAGAGAAAATGGCATCGATCAGGGTGAGGCCCGCGGCTGGACCATCGCGCATGGCGACCGCCACTGCCCGGTTGAGTTCCACGACCGGCGACGGGCTTGCGAGCAACAGCGCGTCGTAGAGACATACAATCTGGTTCCAGTCCGTCTCCACGGCCGCAGATGCCTCGGCGTGAACGGCCGCAATCGCCGCCTGCAGCGTGTAGGCGCCGAAATGGCGCGACGCAAGGGCACGTTTCACCAGGCGGATACCCTCATCGATGAGAGCGCGGTCCCAGAGCGAGCGATCCTGAGCGTCCAGCAGAATCAGTTCGCCATCCGGCGAGGCACGCGCCCCACGACGCGATTCATGTAATACCATCAACGCCAGCAGTCCCTGTACTTCGGGCTCGGGTAGCAACTCGACGAGCAGACGCCCAAGACGGATGGCCTCCCCGGATAGATCGGGCCGCGTCAGCGACTCGCCCGACGATGCCGCATAGCCCTCTGTGAACACCAGATAGACAACCTGGAGCACCGTGTCCAACCGTTCCGGAAGTGCGGCTTCCGACGGCACTTCGTAGGGAATCCGGGCATCGCGGATTTTGGCTTTGGCACGAACGATTCGCTTGGCAATCGCAGGCACGGCGGTAAGAAATGCGCGTGCGATCTCCTCCGTGGTGATGCCACATACTTCGCGCAGCGTCATGGCGATCCGCGCATCCGGCGGCAGGGCAGGATGACAACATGTGAAGATCAGCCGCAGTCGATCGTCTGCAATGCCCGAGTCTAGGATGTCCGGCTCAGCCCATGCTGCGGGGTCCACGGTCTCCTCGGCACCGCGCTGCGCCAGTTCCGTCGCTATCGCGTCGAACCGTGCGCGCTGGCGGATGCTGTCAATGGCCTTGAAGCGTCCCGCAGAAACCAGCCAGGCCCGTGGGTTGGCAGGCACGCCGTTGCGCGGCCATTGTTCCACAGCCGCCGCGAAGGCATCGTGCAAGGCTTCTTCGGCCCGATCGAAGTCGCCCAAGAGGCGAACGAGCGTGGCCAAGACGCGGCGCGACTCGGATCGGTAGACGCCGTCTATGAATTCGCACACGCGTTCGGCTTCGTTTTCGCCCTGCCGCGGACCATCCATAAATAGCGTCTCGTTGCACTCCATCTTAGCTGTCCCGAGCCGTTGTTAGCAGCGATGCGGGAAGAAGAAGCAAGACGGCAATCGTGTTGCCGGGCGAGGCCGTCACGCGCCCCCGTCCGTGCACTTGCACGAAGACTCCTCAGACTGGGCGGCCACAATGCGTCCTCCGGCGTCCACCACACCCTCCACGCCGTAGCGGTCATGGTGACGCACCCAGTCGCCCAGGTTGAAATGAGGACCGGTTTCGTTGCGTCCTTTGGGCGTCAGGTCCAAATACATATAGGTGGTGTCCACCATTTCGTCACCCCGCCCAAAAGTGGAATACGTATGGAAGATCTCTCCGGTCTCCGCCTTGTAGAAGACACTGAGGCCTGACTTCTCCTCGCTGAGAAATCCGGGAGAGCCGTAGTTGTAATCGATCTTTCCTGTCTCGACTTCTTCTTTGGTGAACGACACGCGATAGTCGTAGTTGAAATCGCTGCCATAGGACGAGAGCCATCGGAAGCGCCAGCCCATGCGCCGTTTGAAGGCATCGATCTCTGCGAACGGCGCACGCGAAATCGTGACGAACGAGACATCGTGATGCTCCAGGTGGGCCAGGACGCCATCCACATGGTCGGAGCGGAAAGAGCAGCCGACGCAGCCTTCCTTCCAACCCGGACCGAACATGAAATGCGACACGATGAGCTGGCTTCGGCCGTCAAATAGATCGGCAAGAGTTTGCTGCCTATCGGGGCCATCGAAAGTGTAATTCTTCTCAACCTTCACGCAGGGCAATGCGCGGCGCAGCCGATCGATCTCGTCGCGTTGGTGGGTTAGCTGCTTCTCTTTGACCAATAATTCCTTACGGGCGCTGAGCCATTCAGCTCGCGAGACCGCCTTCGGATACTCGATCAGTTTCGTGTTCATGAAAGATTGTCTCCTTCTCAGGTTGCTGCGTTTCTGCTCGCCTCGTGATGCGAGCGATAGCTCGGGCCAAGAATGTGCTGACGGTTCCGGCGGAGGTTACTCCAGCCATCGCGAGGGCCACGGATTCGACACATGCGGGACACATCATCTGCTCCTGGTGTGTTTATTGCGCCGGCTTGCTGCTGCTCAGTGTTTTGATGGGCCGCACCTCAACGCCTCCGAGGCGGATGGGCGGCATCTTGGCGGCCAGTTGGATGGCTTCGTTCAGATCATGAGCTTCGATGAGAATGAAGCCGCCAATCTGTTCGTTGGTCTCGGCAAACGGGCCGTCAGTTACCGAAACCTTGCCGTTCCGCACCCGCACCGTGGTTGCCGCTTGAACGGATTCCAGAGCCTGGGCCGCTATAAGATGACCGCGCTTTCGCAGCGTTTCGTCATAGGCCAGGCTTTCGTCGTCCAGGGTCTGCAACTCCGCTGCAGAGAGCGCGTTCAGGTTTTTCTCGTCGTAGAAAACCATGCAAAGGTACTTCATTGTTTCCTCCTGAGTGGTGAGAAACTGCTCATTACGCAAGATAGTCGTTCGGGAGGGCTCGAATTGGACAATCGATCTTGAACCTGCATTCCTGCGTCTGTGGGCCGCGGCTCTGGTTCTCAACCATCCGGTCAGCCGGCTGCCAGGATGACAGCAACTCGAAAAGTACGGTTCTTCCCCTCAGCGAGTGCATAATCGCCAACGCACTCAGAGAACACTCTGAGCAGAGAAATTGCCAGGTCTCGGAGTTCTGGGCGGATCACGGGCGACCCGGAAGTCAAGCCACAACTCTGTAATCGGACAAATGAAATCTCGCCGACTTCCCAGAAGTCTTAGGGCTGTATC
>PKXU01000157.1 GCA_003132445.1 Acidobacteriaceae bacterium
TTATATTGCGTGAAATGGGGATCTTTCGACAGTAATATATACTGATCACTGGCCGACACTACAACGAAGGGGCGCCCTTCGTGTTCCGATTAGTCTTGTTTAGTTTGCGGACGGAGCCTTTGGTGCAGGAGCGGCTCCGGCGGCGCGTTTCCGCGCGGGCTTTGCGGCCGGCTCAGACCCCCAGTATTGGGGATCGGCATCGATCCAGGATTTCTCAACGTAGCTCCATTCCGGATTCACCATCCAGATGTTGTCCTCGACGCTGGCCACGCTGTCCTCGGAAAGCTTGCTCATCCGGCGTCCTCCTTCTTCGCCCAGTGCGGCGCCGAAATCCTTCTGATGCGCCAGGCCCGTGTCCGCATCCTTGAGGGACGTCATCGGCACCAAGACAAGGTAGGCGTCCGTCACACCTGCCAGTCCTTGGTACGTCGCCCAGGGCACGTTCTGGCCGCTCTTGAGGCTGGCGTCGCGATAAAGCTTCGTCATTTCCTCGAACTGTCCGACGTGACCGGAGCGCATATGGAAGATGATCACCTCCCAGTAATGGGAGTGCGGTATGTCAGCTCCGGCGACGTTGTTGCTGAGGTCGGGGCGGGAATGCCAGATGGTGTTGTGGACCTCGGATACGTAAGGGGCCTCGCGGGCATCCAGCGCGTCAAACTTGGCGTCGGTCGCCGCGTCGCCCAGGAGCCACTCCTCGTTCTTTTGCAGCGCCTCGTAAGAATCGTAGCCGGTGAGGTAAATCGCTCGCGGTGAGCCCGTCAGGGCCTCCAAAGCCACGAAGTGCGTCGGGTCCTTGAGCTGCTGCGACAACGCAGGGTATTGTGAAGCAACTTTGTCGTAGGGTCCATCCTCGTAGGGTTTTATGTTGATGGTTTCGATGTTGAGGATGTTGGGTGGCGGAACGGCAGGAGTTTGTGCGAAGGCGGCCAGGGAGCCGGCCAGTACCAGGGACAATCCAGCGACGGAACAATGCCATTTCTTCATGTCTGCCCACCTCCAGGGGGCCAGAAGGGGATGCGGAAGAGGAAAGAGTCGAAACCGCAAATGCGCCAGTTACAGGGAACTGCCTGATCCGGGCGCGTCTCTGGGGTGAGAGTCTACTCAAGTGCCAACACTCAGCCCTGGACCGCTTGTCGCCTAACCAGGAGACAACATTGCTAGGAATCACCGTCCTATCACTATGACAGGGCGATCACCTCTGTGGTATCTGTGGTGTCTCCGGTGGTGACCGGCGAACGCAGGCGAGGCCGCGGATATCACGAGCACAGCGGCAACCAACAAAACCAAGATCTTCTTCATTTTTGCTCCAGTAATTCCTCCCTGATGGACCTAAGTCGGAATTTCCATTTTGAGTCTCCAGGTGGCCAACAGCACACGCAGATTTCCATTCTGGATTCGCAACCCCAGATTGAAGCATTGTCGGCACGTCAGGTCTGTTCACAATTGCTCACCTTGGCGGGATCAGGCAAATTCTCCATGAGTGTACAGGGGCGATAGCGCTCAAAGCCCCCGTTGGCTGGGTCAATGCGTGTGAAGGCGATTTATCAACAGTTTAATCCTGAACCTCGAAGCCAAGAACTACCCCGGCATGATGACCACCACCTTACACGTATGTGTTCGATATTGCTCAGGTCAAGATGATCCGAGTCGTTACAGTAACGCAGGGGCAGGTAGATGACTGCCCCGATGATGGAGAGGATAATTTATGAATAGATTTAAGTTCTTTGCGTTAACTGCGGTTGCTGCGATCTGCTTCATGGCAGCTACTCCCAAAACACAGGCTCAGGTAAGCGTCGACATCGGAGTCGCTCCTGACTGTCCCTACGGTTACTATGACGTCGCGCCGTACGACTGCGCCCCCTACGGCTACTACGGCTCGGAATGGTTTACAGGTGGCGTCTTCATTGGTGTTGGCCCGTGGTTTCATGGCGCTGCCAACTTCCAGGGCCACGTAAATAACCGTCTCCATCCTGAGCACGGATACAACGGCCCAAAGCCAAACCGTGGCGACAAACCCGAACCGGGAAAACGTCTCGATAAGGTTGCCCACTTCAAAGGAAACGAAGTGCGGGATGGACGCGGTCACGCAGTTGGGGGCAAACGCTAGCCGATACCAGCCGTTGCCTGCATCTCAAATCAAGAGACCCAATCGAGAACGTGCAAAAGGAAAGGGCAGTTGTCCACAGATTGAAGATTGAAGTGGATACCCTGCCCCTTTTTTCGCAAGAGCACTGCCGAAATCAGGCCTTTACACTCATTGTGTTGCACCGGGCGAACTCTCGCGGAGTTCTGCGAAATGCCGGGTGAAGAATCACTTGGCCCGAATTAAAAAAAGGAGGGCAACTCCAAATGCTATCAGCAGGAAGGCCAGCCCAATCAGCACAGCAGCTAATTGCCGTCGGCTTGAACTCCTCCCTGAGACCAAGGCACCATTCCGGCTTTGCGGGATTGCGTACGATTTCAAGTGCCCACAATTCGGGCACCGGAACGTTGTGACTGGAATGAATTTATCTATCTCTGCTGCCTTGAGACCCGTCCAGAAACTCGGCTGGGGTTCCCCCGGACACCAGTTTTGTCGCTGCAATCCAACGTGCGCGTTATCCGGCACCCAGCCGGACTCCATGCGCGCGTGACACCTCGTGCACTCGACCGTTCCATTCATATTCATCTCCAAAGGAAGCAGCTAGCCCGGCGCGTCCGAATTATATCCGCGAGGGGACAGCCTACTCCCCTCGACGACATTCTGCTCTCGCACAACTGTTGCTATCAGGCGATTACACGTTTTGACCTCTGGTCGATGAGTGTAACCGGGATTTTGCGACAGTTGCGCCACGGTCAGTTGTCCAAGGCACGGCGTTCTTGCGTGCTTCCCGCCAAAGGTACACGGCGGACCAGACTCCACAGCATCGGATCTCTTGTGGAAACAATAAGTTGCGCGTCGAGGCAGTGGGCCACTGAAATGCACCACTTGAAGTGAGCGAGCATCCTTCTCCTCTTTCAGGTTTCCTGAAACTAAGTCAGCCCATCTGAAGTTCTCTTCTTCTTAGCGATTACAACCCTTAGGAGGTTGTCTATATGTTTGCACGCAATGTCTCTTTCCATCTGAAATCGAATATGCTGTCCGATTACACGCGCACTTTTGAAAAAGACGTTCTACCTTTGCTGCGTAAGCAGAATGGCTTCAAGGACGAAATTACTTTCGCCGGTCAGGGCGGAATTGATGTGACCGCGATCAGTCTCTGGGACAACAAGAAAGATGCCGACAACTACAACAGCAATACCTATCCGCAAGTGTTGAAGACGATGGCAAGATTTATCGAGGGAACACCCCAGGTTCACACCTTTGACGTCGTCACCACGACCCTGAAGCAGCACGAACTCGTGACCGCGTAATTAAGAACGCTCTGAGTTGGTTGAGTCCGGGGAGGCGGAATTACTTCCGCCTCCTCGGGCCGCCAAACCGCAACTCGATTAGCATGATCGTCAGTTGAAGTCCCAGGTGATTTTGCTCACTTGAGAATTGGCCGATCTGAGTCAATGAGTGCAATGGCGTCGTTTGTAGGGGCATCCTGATGCAATTTTATTTTCGCGAATTTCGCGGGAAGGAGTTTTTCAACAGCCACAGGCGCTAGCACTCATTGAGAAGTGGCCGATCCGGGTCAGTGAGTGCAATGGCGACCTTACGCCAACTATGTGCCGCGTCGGTTTCGGTGGTTTGGGGAATCCATTTTAAGCGACAGCGCCCTACTCCAAAGGTGCACACACCTTTTGCCCCAAGCCCGGACAGGCAGAAGGCCCTACAATTCAGGAAGTGAGATATTACACGACCAAACCGATGAATGGCGGCACCGAATTTAGGTGTCCTTTTTGCAAGTATAGTGTCAACACAATGAATTTCAACAACACGACTGGCAATCGCCGAACCCAGGCGGCAGCAGTAATGAACGAACACGCCACGGCATTGCATTTCTCTTCTTTGAGGCCAATCAACGGTCGAAGCAGAACGATATAGGACCACTCAGTTGCTTGCCCCAACTCGCAGTTCTCGCCGTACTCACGCTTGGCAAGTTCAAGGATCTCTGGCGCGTTGTCGGCTCATGCCGAGTAAGTTAGCACACCTAGATGTTGTGAACAGGCGTGGGTGTTGAAAAAGTCAC
>PKXU01000093.1 GCA_003132445.1 Acidobacteriaceae bacterium
GATAAGAGTGCAGGGATCTTTCGACTACGCCGCGCCGACTCGCTTCGCTCGCCGGCATGCTGCGCTCAAGATGACAATGCGGTGGGGCGTGCTTCTTCGTTGAGTTTCGTTTTAGGTCGAGGTTAAGGGCAGCGGACAGGAGTGTCCGCTCCACATTTGAAGCACATCAGCGTTTTCAAACAGACCCGTGCGCCTGCATATACGCACGCAGGATGGCGTTGATGCGGGTCTGGTAGCCGCGCTGTTGGCGGAACCAGCGGAGCAGGTCGGCGTCCAGCCGCATGGTCACGATTTCTTTTGGCGTCGGCATCACGACCTGGGCGCTCTTCCAGAATTCTGCATCCGTGGCATGGGCCTCGGGGTCGGCCACAATCCCTTTGCGAATACGGGCCGCACTCATCCGGCGCAACTTGCCCCAGTCCGTGCCTGCGCCGCGCTTGGGATGCGAGCGCTTCGTCTTTGACCCGTTCGTCTTTGATCTGTTCATCTTTGATCTGTTCATCTCTTAATCCGTTAGCTTTCAATCGTTTTCGCTCCAACGATAACGCGTATTGTATTTACACAACGTAAATATCGCGCAATGAGTTTCTGTCGTCCCTCCGGGACTTGGTTCCTCTTTGGCTGACTTACCCACGGCTTGCGCCGTGGGCTGCATTCTTTCGCCGCTTCGCGGCTGGGGTTTGGGTGGGTGGGTCTGCGCTTTCGAATCGTGAGAGCGTCTCCGGGCGCGGACGTCAGGTCCTACGCGCGAGATCCCTCGCTCCGCCTGAAGAACGGCTACGCTCGGGATGACGCCCCTGAGGTGGTTAACTCAGACGGCGTCACAATCAAGGTCAAGGGCATCGGACTGGAGTGTCCGCTCCACATGTTTCCTGACACTCGACATGTTTCCTATGCTCCAGATTTCTTTCCCGTTTTGGTACAGGTATTTTTTTGGGATGCGGTATTTGATTGCTTTCACTGCACGCCGGTTTTTATTCTGAAAGGACCTAGCTCAAATTCAAATTGGGGAGGAACATCTGTGTTGCTTTGGCGGCGCGGAAGGGGAGGAGTGTCAGAGTATGGGAGTGACGACGGGTGCAACGGTGGGTGGGGATTCCAGCGTTATTTTGCTGGAGTTGATGGCGGTGGTGGATCCGCGGGAGAAGTGGTGGTTGGGGATGAGGAGGAATCCGAAGCGGTCGGGGGAGATTTCGCAGGCGGCGTTTTTGCTGAAGGCGCGGAAGTTGGGATTTCAGGTGGCGATGCCCTGGGGAGACGGCGAGCGTTATGACTTTGTGGTGTCGGCGGAGGAAGGCGGTCCGATATTTCGGGTGCAGGTGAAGGGGACAGGAAGATTGTATTGGCGAGGATATGAAGTGCAGCCGGTACATGCGACGCGGAGGCGGGGTAAGAGACGGTATACGGCGAAGGAGATTGATGTGGTGGCGGCGCATGTGCAACCGGTGGATGTCTGGTACTTGCTGCCGATTGCGGCGGTGGGGCGGGCGAAGAGCTTGAGATTTTATCCGGGCATCAAGAGCCGGCGGCCGATGTGGGAGGAGTATCGGGAGGCTTGGCAGGTTTTGGGGAGAAAGTAGTCTAGGCGGGCTCTTCCATCGGTTCTGTTTTCGACAACCAAAATCAAAGGCCCCACTCCATCTCGCCAAAGTGCGGTGGATGGAGTGGGGCACCCGCATTCCGTCTGCGGAATCCAGGGAAGAGACGAGATTCACGGATGCGAGTCCGCTGATACCATACATTTATGTATGCACGGGCAGCGAACAGGAGTGTCCGCTCCACAAAGCAAGAGGAGGCATGCCGTGGCAACATCAAATGAAACCCTGAAAGAGCGACTCGCCCGCTATCGCGAGATCAAGATCACCGTGATCGGGAGGAAGTCCGGGAAGAAAATCTCCGTCCCCGTCTGGTTCGTGTTCGAAGAGGATAAATCGAAAAAGGGAACGCTCTACCTGCTGCCGGTGCAGGGCTCGGACACGCAGTGGTACAAGAACGTGCTGCATCACCCGTCGCTTTGGATCGATGCGCGAGGCGCAGAAGCGGAATTCCGAGCTACTCCCGTGACCAATCCAACCGTAGTAAAGTCCGTGGTCGAGAAATTCCGGGAGAAGTATGGGGCGAAGGACGTGAAGAAGTACTATTCCAAGTTCGACGTTGCGGTCATGGTGCCGGTAGATTGATTGGCCCCGGCGGGAATCCCGGAGAGACGCATGCGAAGCGTAAATTTATTGGAACGAGCCGTGAATGGCACAGTTCAAAGAGTTCTGATCGTCGCTGCTTTGTGTCTGCTAGCCGTTCTCTCCTTTGCACCGGCATGCTTCGCTCAAGATGACGTGGACGGGGGAGGGACGTTGCAATCCGCGAAAGTCGGTTCGTCGTGCTTTGTCGTTTTCGTATTCGGCGCGGACTTCTGAATGTGCGCCGGAGATCCCTCGCTCCGCCTGAACACCGGCTACGCTCGGGATGACGCCGCTGCATGGTTGCCTGATTCGGATTGTGGGGCTCAGAGGATCGCGTGACTTCGACATTGACGCAGACGATTCGCTTTGCCCTTCAGCAACTAGGTTTCGCTGTTCGTGATGAGATCGACGCCGAGTTGGGCCAGGCTGGCGTCTTCTGCCGAGGACAAGCCACTGACGGCGACCGCTCCGGCTACTTCGCCATTCTTGAAAACCGGCAGCCCGCCACCCCAGCCAACGAATCTTGGATCGCCGTAATAAGAAATGTCATGTCCCTTTTCAGGGTTTCTGACTTTCTCGCCAATCTCTTTGGTCGGCTTCCCGAGGCGCGCAGCCGTCCAAGCTTTGTTCGTGGCGATGACGACGGAAGTGATTGGGGCGGCATCCATACGGGCCAGGGCGATGATTTCGCCGCGGCAATCTGCCACGGCAATGACCACTGCTTTCTGCATCTTTTGGGCGGCCTCGACGATTCGTTCGATCGCCTGTTTGGCCTCAGAATAGTCGAGGGTTGGAATAGTCTTCATATTCGGCCAGCATACCTCTAGGATGGGGAGTACTCGCCAAAAATAAAACTGGGCTGAGCGGAAAGCTCAACCCAGTTTACGTAAGACCTCGAACACTCCTGATCAGAATTGAAACTTCAGAGCGAACTGTATCAGGCGCGGGTTGTTGATGGTGCTGGTGATGGTTCCGAAGCCGTTTGCGGCAGTGTTGACGGTGCCGGAAGAATCGGTAGTGGGATTGAAGCCCGTGCCCGGAGGTCCGAACTGGGGATGGTTGAACAGATCGAAGAACTCCGTACGGAACTCAAGACCATACCTTTCGTCGAACACGAAGCGTTTGAAAATTGCGAAGTCGAAGTTGTTGATTCCAGGCTGACGCAAGCTGGGATCGACACGCGCCTCAGTTCCATAACCCCAGGCGGGCGGCGCTGAAAAACAGTCCGTATTGAACCAGTGGGTGATGTTCTTCCCGTTGGCGGATTTATCGCATCCCGCTACCACGTTGGGACGAATGCCGCCAATGCCGAGGCTGGCATTTTCCAGCGGAGTGGAAGTCCCCGCCCAGGAAATCTTAAGCGGAAAGCCGCGCTGGAAGCTGGTGATGCCGTCAATTCCCCATCCTCCAACAACCTGGTCGACTGCCCCGGAAGCGGATGAAAGGAATCTACGTCCGTGCCCAAAGGGAAGATCGAGCACGTAACTGATGATCAGGCGCTGCGATACGTCTTGAGACGAAAGCGAGCGCTCTTCCGCTGGGTAAGACCGATTTGGCGCCGCGCATCGGTTTGGCTTACGGGCTGACACAGAAGACCATTATTCGCAGCGGATATGGAATTTTTTGGATTCCCACGGACGTCTCGTTTGCGCTGAATCCTATTAACGATATGGTGAATGCCCCCGGAACGACTTACACGGGAACTGTGGATGGAACTCATCCTTATAACTCCATCGCGCTTCCCTTCCCCAACGGCATTTCCCCGCCGCCGGGCCGGAGTCTTGGAGTTGAAGGCACGCAGCAATTTCTTACCCAGGTCGTGCAGTCGATTACAGAAGCGGATCGCGCGGATCATCCCGAGGGCTACGTACAACAATGGAATCTTAGTGTCGAACGCCAACTGCCTGCGGGATTGTCGCTTTCTGCGGCGTATGTCGGATCAAAAGGAACGCATCTGGAACAATATTCTCAGCAGACCAATCAGATTTCCGACGCTTTACTGGCGCAGGCTGCCGCGCAATATGCAGCGGGCGGAAGGTCCGCGGTCACACTTCTGCAGTCTGTGCCCAATCCTTTTTTTGTGAATGGGCAAGCACTGGCGCTGGGAGCTCCGACGACTACGGTGGGACAATTGCTAAGGCCATATCCGCAGTACACGAGTGTCGAACTGGCTGGACAAGGATCGTTCGCCAGCACCTACCACTCGCTCCAAGTAACGGCGCAACGACGATTCGCGGGCGCGGGATCTCTGCTGGTGGCCTACACAAACTCCAAACTCATCAGCAACACGGATACGCTTACTTCATGGCTGGAGACGAGCGTAGGAGGAATTCAGGACAACAATAATTTGCGAGGGGAGCGTTCGCTTTCGTCGCAAGACGTTCCGCAACGGCTGGTCATCAGCTATGTTCTCGATCTTCCTTTTGGCCCAGGCAAGAAATATCTGGCCAACGCTAACCGCACTTTGAGCGGCCTGCTGGGGGGCTGGGGGATTGATGGCGCGACCACATTTCAGCGAGGATTTCCACTGGTATTCGGCAATGGACAAGCCAATGACGTGGCATTGTTTGGAGCGCGGTCGCGACCGAATCTCTCCGAAGGATGCGACAAGAATGCAGCGGGAGGAAATATTGCGCGCCTTAACCGATGGTTTAACACTTCGTGCTTTAGCGCGCCCGCGGACTTCACCTTCGGGGATGAGCCGCGCGTCGATCCGACTCTACGATCGGACGGAGTTAGCAATTTTGATTTTGCCATCTTTAAAAAGATCATGATTGGTCCGGACGGACGCGCTGGTGTGGAGTCTCGGGTAGAGGTCTTCAACTTATTCAATCGCACGCAGTTTGGTCCACCCAACACAACCTGCTGCACCGCGAATAATGCAAATTTCGGATTCGTCACGAGCACCGCACCAGGGACCAATCCAAGACTGATCCAATTTGCGCTCAAGTTATTTTTCTAATCGAAGAACAATTGTCGTTTGCTGGAATGCTCGACCGCCTATTGCAGATCGTTTGCGTTCTACTGCTGCTTGCCCCGGTGAATACGGGCGGCGCGCCGCAGTTCGAAGTGCACACTCCCCGCGGTATCGATTTCACGCTGCAAAACTCGCCTACTGCGAAAAAATATCTCATCGAAACCATGCCCGGGGGCGTGGCGCTTCTCGACTACAACAACGACGGATTGCTGGACATCTTCGTGGTGAATGGCGGCCGGATCAGCGATCCGATGACAGTACCGGAGAATTTCGATCGTCACAATCCTCGTTATTGGAACCGGCTTTACCGCCAGAATAAAGATGGAAGCTTTACCGACGTGACCGAGCAGGCTGGTCTGGCGAATGTGAGCGATGGCAATTATGGAATGGGAGTAGCCGTCGGCGACTATGATAATGACGGCTACCCCGACTTGTTCGTGACGAACTACGGAAAAAATATTCTGTACCACAATAACGGCGATGGGACTTTCACCGACGTCACGGCAAAGGCAGGCGTGGCGGGAGGCGGCTGGTCGGTGTCCGCTGGTTTTTTCGATTACGACAATGATGGGAAGCTGGACCTATTCGTGACTCGCTACATGGAATGGGACACGCAGCACAGCAAGGACTGCGGCGGCAGCTTTCACACGTATTGTCCACCGGGAGAATTTCCCCGGACGACGAACATTCTGTATCACAATCGCGGCGACTGCACCTTCGAGGATGTGACTGAAAAATCAGGCATGGCCGCCAAGAAGGGACACGGACTCGGCGTGGCCTTTGCCGATTACGATGGAGATGGATTTACCGATGTATATGTGTCCAACGACGGCATGCAGCAATATTTATTTCACAATGGCGGCAATGGCACATTCACTGAAGTTGGCATGGAGGCCGGAGCGGCGCTGAATGTGGACGGTGGACCGCTGTCCGGCATGGGGGTCGTGTTCCAGGACTACGATAATGATGGCCTTCCCGATGTAATCGTTACCACCCTTCCGCGCCAGACCTACGCGGTCTTTCACAATGACGGCAACGGCTCGTTCAGCGATCGAGGATTGCAAACCGGAATCACGATGCTGTCTGGAGTCACGTCTGGCTGGGGCGTTGGCCTGGAAGACTTCGATAATGACGGGCAGAAGGATCTGTTCGTGGCGCAAGGTCATGTCTTGGACAATGTAGAAAAAATCGATCCCTCGTTACATTACCTGGAGCCGGTGTTGCTGGCAATGAATCGCGGAGGGAGATTTGAACCGGCCGATCCGGGAACAGCAGCGCTCATGGCCGCCCGCGGTGCGGCTTTTGGAGACCTCAATAACGACGGTTCCATTGATGTAGTCATAACCGTTCTGGGAAGTCCGCCGCAGGTTTTCATGAATCGCGGCGGGGGCGCGCACTGGCTGACTCTTACTCTTCGCGGCACACGCAGCAATCGCGATGGACTGGGGGCGCGAGTGCAAGTGAATGGGCAGACGCGTTTTGCAACGACCGCCGGCAGTTACGAATCGGCCAGCGACAAGCGCCTTCATTTTGGGCTGGGAAGCGCGAAGACGGCAAAGGTCGACATTTTTTGGCCATCCGGGATCCACCAGGTGTTGAACGCAGTGACAGTAGACCAATTTCTGGAAGTGCGCGAACCCGAGCGTTGATGACAACTCGACTTTTGTATCTGACATTATCTATCTAACATCATGTATCTAACAAAGAATCGTGCAGGCAGCAGGCTTCAAATTGTTTTGATATTTTGTTTGCTGTCGCCATTAGTCCTGGCTGGGCAAACAATTTCGCCTGAAGCGACGAAGCACTGGAATGCCGCTCGCCGGGATGAAGCTCAGAAGCAGTTTGCGCCGGCCGTCAGCGAATATCGCAAGGTCACGGAACTCGAACCTACTTTTGCCGCCGGCTTCGTCAGCCTGGGACAGGCGGTGATGGAGCAACATGATTTCGCGTCTGCTGTAGCGCCGCTCAAGCATGCGCTCGAGTTGGACTCGACGCTTGTTCCCGCGCATCAGCTTTTGGGCTACGCGCTGCTGGCACAGGGATACGCGGTGGAAGCGATTCAGCATCTTGAGCGGGCACACGAGCAGGGCGCACTGGGGATTGCGCAAGTCCAAACCGGACAATTCGCCGACGCGATCACCAATTTGCAGGCCGCTTTGCAGAAGCGACCCAACGATCCGGACTTGCTCTATTATCTGGGCCGGGCGAGCGGATTGCTGTCGAAGCAATCGATTGATACGCTGCTCGCGGCCTATCCCGATTCGGCTCGCGCCTCGCAGGCGATGGCGGAAAATTATTTCGTGCTGCGGCAAATGCCCGAGGATGAAAAGCTTTACCAACAAGCCTTGCAACAGCGACCCGACATTCCGAATTTACATCTGGAGCTGGGACAGGTGTTCGCAGCGACTTCACGCTGGCCACAGGCGGAAGAACAATTCCGCGCCGAGTCGAAAATTCAACCGGGGAACGCAGAGGCTGCGTATCGGTTGGGGGATGCACTTTTGCACCAGGGAAAGACGAAGGAGGCGCGTAGCGCATTGGAGCGCGCGGACAAGTTACAGCCACAAATGCCCGAAACTCTTTACTCGCTGGGCAAAGCGGATTTGCTGGAAGGAAATGCTCCGGCTGCCGAAAAGTGCTGGCTCGAATTGCTTTCAATTGAAAAAGAAGGAGAGCTCGCGGCACAAACCCATTTCGCCCTGGCCGCACTTTATCGCAAGCAAGGCAAAACAGTGGACGCAGAACGGGAAATGAAAGAATTCCAAAAGCTGCAAAACAACGGCGCGTCACCACCGTCTTAGGGACCGCACAGCTGAAACTTGAATCGAGCGGGCTAAAGCTGCAGCTTAATTTCTTCTCCGGCGCGCTTTGCACTATCTGCAGGAACCGCATCAGAGAGCGTCGAAGCTGGTTCAGTAATCTCGGGTAAGATGGGAAAGCCCACCGATTCCAGGTCCTTTCTAAGTTCTGCAATCGATCGAAATTGAAGCGCGCGAATCCCCAGCGCGCGCGCGGCTTGGATGTTGGTCTCGCGATCGTCCACAAACAGCGCATCGGCAGCCGCAACACCGAGACCGCGCAGCGTGTGCTCATAGATGGCCGGATCCGGTTTGACCAATCGGACTTCAGCAGAAAATGTTTTGAAGGCAAAGTTTTCCATCCACTGGCAATTGGCCTGTACATACTGCACCAGGTCCAATGGCATGTTCGAGAGCAAGGCGGTTTTGAATCCCGCCGCATGAAGGTGCTTGAGCCAATCGAGCATATCGGGATAGGTATGGCACCAGATTTCGATTTCAACTTGGCGGAGGGTCTCGATCTGTTCGGAATTAATGGCAGTATTGGTCTGTTCTGCCAACTTCAGCCAATATTGCTGAGGGGTAAGATCGCCGCGGTCGTAAGAATCCCGGCTAGCTTCCCACAAATGATAAAACGTCTCGAAACTCACGTTGAACATGTCCGCCATCCGCCCGAACTCTGACCTTGTGGGACAGCGAACCAGCACCTGACCGTAGTCCAGAATCACTGCCGTGATATTAGACGCATCCTCGCGACGCTGAGTAGACAATGAGTGTTCTCCTTAGCTCATACTCTACTCTTCTGTTGTCTTGCGATGAAGATCGTGAAGAGCGATTATTCGGACCGGAATACAGAAACAGATGACCGCCAATGATGCACCGCACATTATCCGACAGCCCAAGTAAGGGACGCACCGGTGTGCGTCCCTCACTCAGCGTTTGCATTAGTTAATGGTAACCGTCACAGGAGCGCTGTGACTGATAGAGCCTGAGGTGCCCGTAATGGTTAACGTAGCCTGCGATGGCGTTGCCGTGGCCGTCGATTGTTTTGAGTTGCCGTTACCGCCGCATCCGAGAGTAAATAACGCGGCCATCAGTAACAAACTCAGCATGCTCATTCGAAGAACCTGCTTGCGTGCTAAAGGCTTCCGTTTACGAATCGTAAACAGCGTTCCGAACACTCCCAAGCCAGGCAGCAGGGAGGTCATAGCCATATAGCCATTCACCGGCGGGGTCGATGTGGCAGAAACCGTCAGGGTTGACGTGGCCGCGCTCGAGCCCGGCGAGATGATGGAGGGGCTGAGAGCGCAGGTCAAGCCTGCCGGCGCCGTGCAGGCCAGCGAGATCTGACCGTTGAATCCACCTACGGCCGTGGCGCTGATCATAAGGCTGGCTGAACCGCCTGCCGAGAGCGTCGCGCTCGGAGCCGAAAGGCTCAGCGAAAAATCAGGCGCGCCAACTGTAGCTGCGGGAACAAGGCTGGCAAATACACTGGTCGTGTTGCCCCCAGACGGAAAGTTTGGTTGGTTTCCGCCGCCGGCCGTGAGATACAGAGTGCCCGGATCGCCCGAAACACCGCCACCGCCAAACACCATGTCCCACAAGCCAGGATTGACCAGAACATTGTTCGAGGAGTCGCTCAGTTGTCCCAGAAGCTTTCCTGTGGTGTCAAACGCGTTAATCGTACCGTCGCCAAAGTTGCCGATCAGAATTGCGCTGGGAAACGCTCCGAAGGTCGCGGGGGCCGCAACTACGCCCCAAGGCGCATTCAATTTGCCGCCGGCGGCCACGAAGGTGCTTACAAAATTACCATTCGCATCGAAAATATCGACTTGCCCGAGCCCCGCGCCGGGTTGAGGATCATGCTTTGGGCCATCCTGCATGGCGTAGGCTACGAAGATCTGGTTTCCGATCACATGAATTCCGTGGGGAGCGAAGCCTGCGGGAAGTTTCGGATCGGTGAAGGAGCCCCTCAAAGACGTAGGGTTGAAGTTGCGATCGAAAACGTCGACTTTGCCGCTATTGAAATTCGCAGCCAGAAGAAATGTGCCGCTGAGAGCTGCCAGACCCTTGTAAACGGCACCGCTGGCGGAGTTATCGAAAGCCACGGTTGCTGTGTTACTGGCCCCGGTCCAGTTGGCTATGAGCCCATCTTCCGTGTCGAAGATGAACTGCCCGCCGCCGAAGTAAGCGCCATTGCCGTTCGATATAGTTCCGGTAGGGCAGCCGGGACTACAATTCCCGTTCGGATTGTGCGTTGCGCCGGGTATCGTGACTACCAGCCCAGTATCCTTATTCCCTAGATTGTCGTAGAGAGTGGACGTGCCGCTATTATTGTTGGCGATCCAGAAATCTTGCCCGGGTAGGAAAGAAATTCCCCAGGGATTTAGCAATTGCGGGTCTGTGGTACTCGCCACGCCCGCAGTGTTCGAAACCAAATTCGTTTGTGAATACCCATTCTGCTGAGCGAAAACTCCCGAGGGGATTGCTAACGTCACCAACAGTCCGATCAACGAGATTACCTTTCTCATGTTGTTCTCCACGATATTTGCTTATCGATTTGTCTAACCCCGTAGCCTACTGCGCTACTTATCACCTACTTATCCGCGCATTCACGACTAACATACACATGACCTAACTGGACGATTCAGACTTCATTGCTTGCAGTTATGAAAGCAACTTATGACTTAGACGCAAAACATAGCGTAGAGATGCGATGTGTATGTCATTTGATTGTCAAGTGTTTGTCGAGAGAAAGTGACAGCTTTCAGAACAATTAGAGACGACACGTTTGGTTGGACACAGCAAGATACTGGCGATTTACAACTGACTTGGCTGTTGACCGTGCTCGAGTAAGCTTTGTGATTGTTGACGTTGACAACCGCGAGGGCTGAAACAAAACTGTGGATGGGGAAGATTAAGCATGTGCTGCTGTTGAGCGTCGACGGAATGCATGCGGTCGATTTCTACAATTGAATGGGATTGCGGGCGTAAAAGGTTCTGGGAGCGAAGTCGCGCCCGTTACTGCAATTTTGTAACAGAACTGTAACCAAGCCTTTTCCGCCGCACATCTTAATTTTTCCTCTGGCCCAAGGAGACTCGATGCCGAGCGGACCGGCGCATGATCTCAGCGAAATGGACAACGCCAAACTTTTCAGCCTGTACTGGAAGATCATGTTCATCTCAGGCATGGGTTTTTTTACGGACGCCTACGATCTGTTCATCATTGGCGTCGTGATGTCGCTGGTGAAGCCCATTTGGGCAGATCGGCAAGGCGAAGGAAAGTCTTGTCGATTCCACGGCGCTGCCGGCAGCGGCGACTGACGCAATTGAAGTCTCTCGATGTTCTCGCTATCAACGATTGATCAACTGAATAACCACAGTGCAGATTTAACCGAGATTTAATATTTCTGAAATGTCCCCGCAATTGAATTGAAGTACTCTTCTCGCACTGCGACAATATCTGTGGTCGATTCGTGCTGATACCCCATAGCGCGAGCCGGCGGAAATGTGTTGTCTCGCAGTGCGGGCGAAAGTGAACGTCGATCGAATGTCCGCGATCGATACCTACAAATTAAGAAAGGAGATTTCTATGCGAGGACATCCGCTCGTCGCCGCAACCGTATCTCATTTTCTACTTATCTTGGCTCTGATAATCAGCGCAGGTGCGGCTGCATCCGCTCAGGGAGTTCCACTGGCGCAGCATGTCATTCTGATTATCGATGAGAATACTTCTTTTGGCAGCGTGTATCCGAGCGGCATGCCGTGGCTGGCCAGCCAGGGAAATCGCTACAGCTATGCCAACAACTACGAATCGGACTACAGCGGCTCCCTGCTGGACTATCTGTACTTGGCTTCGGGCAGCTGTGAGTCTAATTATTCGTGTGGGGGAGCTCCCGTATGCAGCTTACCCTCGGCAA
This sequence comes from Acidobacteriaceae bacterium, assembly GCA_003132445.1. GTDB lineage: Bacteria > Acidobacteriota > Terriglobia > Terriglobales > Acidobacteriaceae > Sulfotelmatobacter. The sequence continues at coordinate 11,876 of PKXU01000093.1, forward strand.
GCCACAATTTCTACTGCAATGGCAATGACTGCTTCACTCAGAATAGCTGCGAACCAACAGTGACTAAGGCTCCGATCACCGATGAAAACATTTTTCATCTGATGAGTGCCCAGGGGATTTCCTGGAAAGTTTACGCGCAGAACTATTTGAACGCGGGTGGCACGGTGGATGTTCCGGACTTCACATCAGCAAACCAGCCGACCTTCACCCACTACTATGCACGACATAACGCGGCGGTTTGGTATGACGAAATTCTGAGCAACAACCTGGGATCGCAAGGAAATATAGTGGATTTCGAGCAATTTGGAATCGACGTTGCGAATGGAACGTTGCCGCGCTTTGCCATCATTGTTCCCGACGGGTGCTGGGACATGCACGACGAGTGCTCCACTCTTCCAACGGCAGACGACTTCTTAAACAACAATCTCACTCCTATGCTTGCTCTGTCTGATTTTCAGATCGGCGGGAGTGGACTGGTGATCGTCACTTTCGACAACGGGGCCGATGATGACGCTGGCAAGATTTACACGGGCATCATGGGACCGAATGTGAAGACGGGATTTGTTTCGAACGTAGATTACAAGCATGAAAATACGTTGCGAACCATGTTGGACGCGCTGGGTATAACAACCTATCCAGGATGGTCACTAACCGCAGCCGATATGTCGGACTTCTTTTCTCCGAACGCGGGAAGCGTGGTGATTAACTCTCCCCCGAACAATTCGATTCAAGGCTCGTCGGTTCTAGTGAATGCGGTGGCGTCGGAGTTAAGTGCGCGGATCGATCACATGGAAGTGTGGGATGCATTCAACGGGGCATCCACCAAGCTAGGGAACATTTTCAGTAAGACGATGAATCAGGCGTTTCAAGTGACTGGGAACGGACTGCATCAGATGATTGTGAGGGATGTTGGTGGCGCTCCGAATTATCCAATCTTGCATGAGGAAACGACGAATTACACCGTGTCTTCGAACTATGGTGTGTTCCTCAATACTCCGAGAAACAATTCTACGCAGGGCCCTCTGGTTCCAGTCAGCGCATTCGCATTAGAGCCGAGCGCGCCGGAATCGATCTCAGGAATCGATCACCTCGAAGTTTGGAATGGAGATACAAAGCTAGGGGATTCGCCAAAGGGAACAACCATAAGCCAGTGGTATTCGCTCATACCGGGCAACCACACGCTTGCGGTAAAGGACGTCAACACGTTGGGGAAGACTCTTCACCAAAGTGATGTCACGTTTACCGTATCTTCCGCGACGGGTGTTTATGTGAACTCGCCCGGGAACAATTCAACCTGGTCAACAGCAACCGTGCCAGTCAATGCCTATGCTTACGAACAGAGCGGTTCGAGCACGCCGTTGGTCGATCATATTGAAGTGTGGGACAACACTCATGGCGTTAAGCTGGGTCAGTCTCCCACGGGTATGGGAGTCAATAGTAACTTCATCAACCAAAACGTTACCCTGCCTGCATCAGGAGCGTATCAACTCGCCATTGAAGACATCAATCCGAATAACGGCTACAAGCCGATCCATATTACATACGTGAATATCAATATTAAGTGAGAGATGAGTAAATCTCAGAACAAGATCGCGGATTTCAGGCGCTCCGAAGAGCATTCTTTTCGCTGAGAATGGGGGTGGGTTTCGCGCAGACTGGCTTTAGCTTTGCAAGTTTCGCAAGCAGATTCTCGACTTTGCGCTGCTCGTTCGGGCGGCAGAGGCTGGTGATTTTCATCTGACAATTATCCCACAGGGGCAGGCTAACGGCAAAGCCAACCATCATGAGGCCGCCGGACGACACAGTGTAATTACTATGGAAAAGGAAGGAGGTTGCGCGAATTATGACGAGCAGACAGGTGCTAAACCGTCTTAATTGACTTGCGTAGATAGAGACCCCTAAGATACGCCGAGAATGGACGACCCTCGCACACCATCCGACAACCAGACGACATCGCGATACCGTATTGTCGAGAAGCTTGGCGCTGGAGGAAATGGGGTGGTGTATAAAGCCGAAGACACCCGGCTTGGACGTTTCGTGGCCCTCAAGTTTCTCCCACCTGAAGGACAGCAGGATGCTCATGCGCAGGCGCGTTTTCAGCGCGAGGAGCGGGCGGCATCAGCGCTAAATCACCACAACATCTGTACTGTCTATGAATGTCGGCGAGCAAGATGGCCAGACGTTCATCGCCATGGAACTGCTCGAAGGGCAGACGCTGGAGCAGAAGATTGGATCGCGTCCGCTTTCGCTGGAGACGTTGTTGGACTATGCGATGCAGATAACCACCGCACTGGAGATTGCGCACAAGAGAGGATTTCGTATCCATCACGCCAGAGGGCAATATCGCAACCATCAGCGATACCAGCGTGACCCAGATTTATCAGATGAAGTGGAAGAACGCGGAGTAATGCTCCCATTGTTTTCCCGGGGTTACTTTGGCCGACATCGTGCAGCCATCTAATAGTGCTCGTGAATTCGACGAAGGTAAATGTCGATGGAACGCCCTGTTCGCTCAGGGCTTGTTGGTTGGCGTCCCCGACGGGCTCAACCCCGCTGAAAGAGTGATGGTGGAGTATGTTTATTCCGCGTGCGTCTTTCCCTCAAGTCGAGAGGCATTCTGCAGATCATTCGCCCTCGGCCGTGACCACCTGCCCCATTGGTTTGTCTTGCTCTCTCAGAATCTCACCCGCCAGAAACAAGTCAGTGAGAAGAGCGCGGAGATGGATGGAAGCATTCAGATTGTCGATCAACTGGGAACTAATGATGGGTTGGGCGAGAACCAGTTGAATGGCAGCAAGAGAATCGCGAGCATCGCGATCAAGCACGGCAAAGAATGCCAGGTATTTCTCGGCTGGCGCAAGACCTTCCTCTTTGACGGCCAGCACGCAGGTCTCCGCCAGCCCGGTTAACGCTTTAACAGCGTTCTGCAGGAAATCACGTACTTGCGCACCTGATTTGCTGCCCTGGTCACTGGGAAGTCCTTGGGCCGCATAGGCCAGCAGAAACTCATAGCATTCTTCCACTGCGTCACAACGATTGGAGATCTCAGCCAGCATCGTGCAGCCCTCGGTCGTCCACCCTACTTGGTTGTGATATCGAAGATGTCTCAACCGCCCAACGGTCGGGATCATGTTCCTCGAGATAAAAATCGCGGTCCATCCAGCCGAAGATCATCGATTTCGTGATCGGCTGCTTCTCCGGACGCAGGCCGAAGTAGATATGCATCATGACCAGCGCAATCAGTCCGACTCCCGCCAGACCGTGCAGCACGTACATTAAGCCCCAGGTCATGTCCCCGAAGAGATACGGATTCCGGGGGAAGAAAATGGTACGCACGCGAAACATCATGAAAACGCCGGTAAGGATTGCCGCCAGACCGCACAGGATAATGACGCCGTGAAAAAGTTTGTTCTCGAGCGGATATTTTGCGAACTTTCGCGGCGGCGGCGCCGACAATCCGAAGAACCGGCGAAGCCTTCTCTGTGCATCTTGCACGTCGGTTTTATCAGGCCAGATCGACCAAAAATCCAGCCAGAAAGAAGCATGAACGATGTGGAACAGGATAGAAATCGTCAGCACTGCGCCGGCAATCCAATGATAGGTCACCCAATTAAACTGGACTCCGACCTTCGGCAGGAAGGCTGTAAACAGCAGAGTGAACATCGAAGCTGCCATGACCCAGTGAAACAGCCGTGCCACCAGCGAATGCCGTGGAACGTGTTTGGGAATTTTCGGAGCGATTGCAGGAGAAGTATCGCTCGCGAACTGTCGTGATTTGGCGAAAAACCTCAGCCAGGTTGCGTGGACGATCAAGAACAACAATCCCGCGATGATCGAAACCCAGATTAAAAACCATGCAATATGGATCGGAACGTTCTGCCCCCACGGATTCGTCGCCCACTCTAGGATGCCCATGTTGCCTCCTGCACTCCGCTGATGGCGCGCTTCACAAGATTTCTCATCAACGGGATTTTGTAGGCGTTGAATTGCAATGGAACCGCTCCCTGCACAGCCAGCTTTCCCGCCATCTCTCCAGTCGCCGCGTTGCGCGGCCTGCCGCGAACGGCATCCTCGACTGCCTTCAATCGTAACGGACGCGCAGCGGCGCCGTTCACGGCGATTCGGATGCGCTCGATGCGATCATCTGACGTGACCATGGCTGAGGCGACGTTCATAAGCGGGAAGTCCCAAACATTGCGGTCGCGTATTTTCTCAAAATAGAATTGCGCGCCGGCCCACGTCGAAGGAATACGAATGGCGGTTAGCAGATCCCCGGGCTGCAAGATGTGCAGACGGGTAATGTCGATGTCAGGACCGATAAAGTAATCCTCCGCATCCACCACGCGCTCACCCTTGCGCGTGCGCAAGACGAACTTGGCGTCCAGCGCAATCAGGGCCGGGGCTGTATCGGAGGGGTTCACCGCGACACAGCGCTCCGCGTGCAGAATCGCGTGCTCGCGGTTGCGGCCCTCCGGCGTATCCGCGTAGCAAATGTTGCCGCCGGCACGGTAACAGGGCCAACCGCCGCGGTAATACCAGCAGCGCGTGTCCTGCGAAACATTGCCGCCAATGGTTCCCTGGTTCCGGATTTGCGGCGACGCCACCAGTTCCGCGGCTTGTGCCAGCAGATCATACTTCTGCTTGATAATGGGATGATTCGCTACTTCCGTGAGCGTGGTCATCGCGCCGATCTCGATGCCATCGGTGGTCGTGCGCACTCCGCGCAATTCCTCAATTCCGCTCAGATCGACCACCACCTTGGGCTTTTTAATTCGATCCTTGAGCCAGTCAAAGCTGTCGAGCCCTCCGGCCAGAACCCAGGCGTCGCTTCCGTGCTGTTCGAGAAGCTTCTGGGCATCGGCAACCGAGCTTGGCTGATACAGCTCGAAAGCAGCCATTACATCTCGTATGACAGCCATAAGTCTCCCTCCAATATCATTCCAGTCTCAAATATGGGCCATGAGAGGATGCTGCATCGGCCGGCCCGCCTCGAGCGACGTCAGAATTGTGTCGGCGTTCACCGGAGCGCGCTGAAAAATCTCGTCCCCGAGCGCATCCGAGAGCGCGTTCAAAATAGAGGCGCAGCCTCCCGCAACGGGTGGCTCGCCCACTCCCCGGGCGCCCACGGGCGTTTCCGGGTCTGGAATATCCAACGCGGTCCATTGCATGTCGACGGGAACATCGAGAATCGTCGGCGGTTTGTTCTGGTAGAACCGTTTGGAAACCATCTGCCCGTAATGCGGATCGAACACCCACTTCTGGCCAATCGCATGGCCAATGCCGAGCGTCGAACGGCCGAGCACCTGGCCACCGAGCGCGCGGGGATGAATCACCGTTCCCACATCAGCGGAAGCGAGAAAATCCACGATGTAGTACTTGCCGGTTTCGACATCGACTTCAACCTCTGCGAAGCTCGCCACATACGAAAACGTGGACCCGTCGCGTGGATAGTTATCTTTAGCTGCCGCCACCAGGCCCTGGCCCGCCAGCGCCGCCACCGACGCCTTGGTCAATTTGTGCACGTCGGCGGGCACCTCGTGACCATCGTAAATGCCGCCCAGTTGAATCGCGTATTTCGCCGCCTGCGCCAAAGTCATGCTTGCGCCGCCCTTGCGGAAGACGCGCTCGTTGCCAACCTCATATTGCTCTGGTTTGCCGCCAAGCTTTTTCGCGGCGATTTCCTGGAGCTTCTTCTTCGCTTCCATCGCCGCAGCATGAGCCGCTCTCGTCATCGCATGGGTGGTCTGGCTGCCGCCGGAGACGCAAGTAAAGGGAAGGTTCTTGGTGGTGTTCCCCCACACCACATCGCATTTCTCCCACGGCACACCGAGAACTTCCGCGCCCGCGCGGTGAACGTCGATTACCGACTCCGTTCCTAGATTGCCGATTCCAGACTGAAAGATGACCCGGCCTTCCGGAGTGATGACGAGAAGCCCATCGAATCCGATTGTGCCGCCAACGTAACAGCTCAGCGATACGCCGACGCCGCGAACTTTCGTGCCGATCCTTTTCGGAGTGCGTGCAACCCGCTCGCTCCACTTGAACTGCTCCGCGCCGCGATCAAGTGCTTCCTTAAGGAACGCGCTGGTCGCATACTGCCGTTTTCCCTGCACCGCGGGTCCGAACGGCGCCTTGCCTTCCGGGCAGTTGACGCGGCGAATCGCCACCTGGTCAACTCCCAGTTTGCGCGCAGCTTTCGCGATGATGGGCTCGATGATGACAATCCCCTGAAGGCCGCCCGGGGAACTTTGCGCACTGCGGGGCGGTGTATTCGTCAGCACCGTCACGCCGCGCCAGCGCATGGCCTGCGGCTGGTACAAGAGAGAGACGATGCGGCCCGATGAAGCGGAGTCACCCACTGCGTCGTACGGACCGTTGTCGCAAATCACAAACATGTCGAGAGCCGTGATACGCCCTTCTTTCGAAAATCCGACCTTCATCCTTCCTTGAAAACCAGGACGCGCACGTCCGATGAAGGTCTCCTCCTCGCGGCTGATCCGCATCATCACCGGAGCATTGGTTTTCTTGGCCAGAAGCGCAGGGATAATCATCGACACACCGCCGGTGATCTTGCTGCCGANNAATGTAGACCTTGCCGTTCTGCCAGTAAGCCATGGCACTACGGGTCTCCAGGGTCTGATGGCTGGTGTCGGGTGTCACGAAAGTCTCGTCAAGAACGAGCGCGGCACTCTTGAAGCCGGAATCGACATCGCCATAAATCCATTCATCGGGCGCCTTCCCCATGGGAAGGCGGCCTTTGTCCAGTTCCGCGAAATCAGCTTTCGTCCATTTGAGTTCCGTAACCACCGGCGGACCCGGATTTTGCCCCGAGGGGCGCACCCACACGTTGCCATCCGTCCGCGGGTTCGGTCCGCCCGGCCGCAACGTGTCGAGCGGATCAGTCACGAACGGCAGCGGTTCGAGCTCGAGTTCAATTTTCTCGATGGCTTCGGCGGCCGTAAGTTCGTCGACGGCGGCTACGGCAAGAATCGGCTCGCCTTGATAAACCGGCTCATTCGTAAGGCCGCGCTCGCCCCACTTGCTGGCCTTGATCACTGTGCCATTGTCGGTAAGAGTGTCGGCCGGCGCGGGAAGATCGTCCGCCGTGAGAATGCCTTTTACCCCGGGCATGGCGAGCGCCGCCTTCGTAAGGATGCGCTTTACCCGCGCATGCGGCATGGGACTGAGCAACAACTTGCAGAACAGCATCCCTTCCGCGCGAAAATCCTCGGCATATTTCGCCTGGCCGGTAACCTTTGCATATAGATCTGGCGTCGCATAGTTCTTGCCGATCAGCTTGTAGCCGACCCCGTATTCACGTTCGGAACCTTGTGCAGTCTCAGCAACTGTTTTGTTCGCCAGATTCTTGTTATCCACGATTCGACCTCCGCAGATTCTCGGCGCCGCGCATCAGCGAGGTCAGAATCTTGTCATAGTCCTGGCACCGGCATAGATTGCCTGAGATGCCCTGCGCTAACTCCTGACGAGTGGGGTTGGGTTTGGTTTTCAAAAATCCCACGGTAGCCATAATGAAACCGGGCATGCAGAACGCACACTGAAACCCCTGTTCGTCGATCACCCCCTGCTGAACCGGATGTAAGGTTCCGTCGCGATTGGCCAGGCCTTCGATGGTCAAGACCTTTCGTCCGCGCACCGTATGGGTGAGCACGGAACACGCATAGTACGGAATATCGTCGATGAGGACCGTGCATGATCCGCATTCCGCTCGGTCGCACCCCAGCTTGGTGCCGGTCAGGCCCAGCTTGTAACGCAGCGTCGACGCCAAGGTCTCCTGCTTCATCGCGTCGACGCGCCTCTGCTGACCATTGACGTTGAGCGTAATCAGCCGCTCGCCTACACCCACCGCCGACTGCTGGCCATTCAATGGAGTGGAGGCACGAAACAGATAACTCGCCGAAGACACCGCCACGCCGCTGGTGATGACCCCTTTAATGAAGTTGCGCCTTGAGACAGCCTTCGGCACGCCTTCGCTTGTATTGAAGTCTGTTTTGTCTGCCATGCTGAGTCACCTCTCGACCGTTGCGGGTCTTTTTAGCATTCTTACAGGAAGACGTCCATGCGCGGGTTCCAAGTATACGCGTTTGGATTACCGAAATAATTCTCGGATTCGGAAATTTCCGAAGCGCCGGATGCCCCACGGCGTGAAAGTTTCCTCGATGGCAGGCCTTAGCCAAGGTCTGTCATCGTGAAAGGTCGATTTCGCACGGACGGCATCCTCCTTGAGAATCGATAACCACCTGTCGTCCCCCGAATGCGAGCGATTGCAACGCCGGCTCAAACATGGGTCACCCACCGTATTAAAGACAGCACTGACACCAGTTGCAAAGCATCGATGCTGCGGAATAAAGGAGTTGCTTTACCAGAACTTCGACCACCCACGCTGGGATAACCGTCCCCCCGTTGCCTGACCGCGTTGAAGGACATGTTGTCCATGCCATGCGGGTGATCATCCGGGCTCATCAAAATGTTCAAGTCCACTACATTGACAACCCGCCCCTAGATGCCGGGAACATGTTTCTGCAGAAGCCATGAGGGCGGCGCAGATTTCGATGGTTGTTACGTCGCCTGCGCAGGCCAAAACGACGTCCGGTTCTCCACCTCCGTCGTTCGTCGCAAACTTCCAAGTTGATGCTCCTAGCGAGAAATGTTCGAGAGCGTCCATGCTCAGCCATTGAAGCTGAGGCTGCTTTCCGCAAGTAACGATTTTGACGTAGTTGCGGCTCCGCAGGCAATGGTCGAAGACGCTCAACAGGCGATCAATGACGCAGATCACAGTGCTTTGGCCTGCGAACTGTCACAATGAATGCCGAAATCCCCCGGACCGGGGAAGGACAAAGGAATTCAGTTGTTAGCCTCCAAGCCTTCGGCGAAGTAGAAGGCGTTAACGTTATCTGGAGAAGAGGACGCAATGGAACCATTCCGCTTTCATCTCTTCATCTGCACGCAACAAAAGCCCGAAGGTGTCCCTTCCTGCCCCGCCAGTGGGTCGTTGGCTGTGCTCGAAGGCCTGGATCGGGAGGTGCAAAAACGCGGCCTCAGGCCTGACTTACAGCTCACCACGTGCGGCTGCATGGGGCTGTGCAATGAAGGCCCCGTGATGGTCGTTTATCCGGAGGGAGTGTGGTACCGGCGCGTTCAATCGTCGGACGTAAGCGAAATTGTCGATGCACATCTGCTCCACGATAAGCCCGTCAATCGTCTCGTTTGGAACGACGCGCCGGCGATGAGAGCCATGTCAATCGAACACGGAGAGAAGTTCCGCGCTGCCATGGCGGCTCGTGAAAAAGCAGGCACGCTGCCCGACCGCCTGGATCAAATGATCCGCGGGTACATGCCGAGTCGGTGCATTCTTACCGCGCTGGAACTCGACATCTTTACGGCCATCGGCGAAGGGGCCAATGCGGAACAAATCGGGACGAGGATCCACGCCAACGCTCGCGCCGCAGAGATGCTGCTGAATGCACTGGTTGCTCTCGGACTCGTCACCAAGAGCGGTGGCATCTACAGCAACACGCCCGAGTCCGCGCGCTTCTTTGTCCAAGAGTCGAAAGACAATCATCGCAACGGGCTGCTCCACACAGCGAACATTTGGCATCGCTGGAGCACGCTGACCGACGCAGTGCGCCACGGCACTTGCATTCCCATCGATCCTCACAACAATGCCCGCGACAGCACGCCCGAATGGACGGCCAACTTCATCGCCGGCATGGATCGCAATGCCAAGGCTCGTGCTCAGCTTTTAGTCCAGGCTCTGGGCACCGCCGGCGTTCGCCGCATCCTCGATTTAGGCGGCGGCTCGGGCGCATACTCTATCGCGTTCGCAAAGGCGTCGTCTGATGTGCGGTGCGAGATCCTCGATGTACCAGAGGTCGTGCCGTTGACCACTGAATACGTAAATAAAGCCCGCGTTTCAGCCCAAGTCAACCTTCGCTCTGGAGACATGCTCACGGACGATCTGGGTTCGGGCTATGACATCATCATGCTGAACGCGATCTGCCACATGTTTTCCGAGGAGCAGAACCAGCAACTCTTTCGCCGCGCTCGCCAGGCACTCGCACCGAACGGCCGCTTTGTCGTGCAAGACTTCATCCTCAATAGCGATAAAACAGGTCCGCTACACACCGCACTATTTTCACTGAACATGCTCGTCGCCACCGACCACGGCGCGAGTTACAGCGAAAGAGAATATTCCAGCTGGATGAAAAACGCGGGATTCGCGGACATTTTCCGGATCAAGCTACCCGGCCCCAGCGATCTGATTGTCGGTCTAGCGAAATAGATCCCGGCGCTTTACCCACGGCCAAGAGCGCTGTGTGCCGCCAGTCACACCGTAAGATTCATCGGGAACAGCGCCGGCAAGCGCAAGAAGTTGTGTTCCAGCAATCTCAAGTTCTGCGAGGTACTCTTGCTGAAAAGGAGCAAATTCCTGTTGTATGGATTACCTTCTGTAAAACGTGCCGACAGCCCCATACCAGACCCAACTCTCCGCTTCTGTGACAGCACGCACCGGACGTGAGCTGCTCAAACGGCAGGCAAGATGGACGAGTTGGTGCCACGACGATATCTCAGTTGGCGAAACATCGCGACAGCGGTCACGATCCCTATCGGGGCCTCTAAGCGGGCGACGCGGTCTCGGTCGTACGCTTACGCAGAATGGCGGGCCTTGAAACTGAAGATTGCCGAACGTTTACCAACCTAACAGCTTCCTGTGCGATGTGTTCGGCGCTGACTTCGAATGCTTTGATCAGTTCCCATGGAGCGCCTGATTCACCGAACCGGTCGTGTACGCCGATGGCTCCAGTGATTACCGGCACTCGGTAGAGCTCTCGCGATCCGGTGATGATTCCGCTGACGCGCCATGCTAACGCGCCTATCTGATGTTCTTCAGCCGTGATGATCATGCCTGTCTCTTTTGCCGCCCGGATTACAGCGTCCTCGTCCATTGGTTTCAGCGTATGCATGTTGATGACGCGTGTTTCCCAACCGAATTCCTGTTGCAATATGTAAGCTGCCCGCATTGCTTCGGGGACCATTGGCCCGCAAGCGATGATTGTCAGATCCTCCGATTCGTTATCGTAGTCCGCAGCCAGACAGGTTTCGAAGGCTTCCACAAACTTGTCGGTGATGTGCCTCAGCCGAATCACGTTTGCTTTACCGAAAACAAACGGGGTTTCTTCCTTGGTGACGATTGGCGTAGCTTCCCGCGCAAAGCGGATATACTTGGGCCCGAAGTGTTGCAGGAGGAGATAGCTGGTAGCCTTTCTCGTTTCAATCGCATCACAGGGCACGACCACTGACATGTTGGGCAGGCCGCACATTGCGAATAAATCCTCAAGTGCCTGATGCGTTGCGCCATCTTGCCCAACTGAGACGCCTCCATGTGCCCCCGCAATCAGCACGTTGAAATTACCGTAGCAGATCGAGGTCCGGATCTGATCCAGGTTTCTTGCGGCTGCGAACGTTGCATACGTACCGAGGACCGGGAACTTGCCTTCTTTGGCCAACCCAGCCGCAGCCGCCGTTGCCGATTGCTCGGCGATTCCCATGCTGATCCAGCGTTTCTTGCGCTCCGGCTTGCCGGCGTAAAAATCGCTGAGTGTGATCGAACTTGAAATGTCGAGGCCGAGGCAGACCACACGTTCGTCTTCGCCAAGTTGTGCGAGCGCCTGGCCGAATCCCTTCCGCGTCGGCTCCATCTGTGCGTTCATCACAATCAGGCTGTTCCACCAGTAATCGCGGCTGAAGTGCGGTAGCTTTTCGTTGAGCGCATGAGTCACCTGGTGCTGATAGTTTTCGGCACGTTCTAACAAGCTCGCATAAGGAATCTTTTCTGCCAGCCCGAGTTCTCGCAAGCCCTTGATCATCTCCTCGTGGTTGGGAGCTTTTCCGTGCCAACCGGCAACGTTCTCCATGAAGCTGACGCCCTTGCCCTTGACCGTTTTTGCCAGAATCACCAGCGGCCTGCCCGTACCGTCATTACTGGCCGACAAAGCTTTCACAACTTGATTCATGTCGTGCCCATCAATCTGCACGACATCCCAGCCGAAGCTCTTGTATTTCTGATCCAGCGGATCGATGTTCATGACTTCGGCGACTGGCCCATCAATCTGTAGCCGATTGCAGTCTACGATGCCGATCACGTTGTCTAGCTTGTGGTGTGCCGCTTCCATTGCCGCTTCCCAAATCTGACCTTCCTGCTGTTCGCCATCGCCCATGATGCAGAATGTGCGGTAGTTCTTCTGGTTAAGCTTTCCGGCCAACGCCACCCCTACCGCGATGCTTAATCCTTGGCCCAGCGAGCCTGACGACACTTCGACCCCCGGCACTTTTAGCCAATGCGGATGCCCCTGAAATGGCGAGCCCAGCTTGCGCAGCGTCATGACATCTTCCAACTTGCAGAACCCTGCAAACGCCAGGCCCAGGTACAAGCTTGGCGCTTTGTGGCCCGCCGACCAGATGATCCGATCTCTCTCCGCCCAGCCAGGATTCTCGGGATCATGATTCGCCACTTTGAGATAAAGTGCAGCCGCAATGTCCATAATCGAAAGGGTTCCGCCAGCATGCCCTGACCCGGCCGCACACAGGGCAACCAGGTCATAGCCGCGCATCAGATTTGCGTTCTCCAGCAACTGCTCAGTCGAATACTTGCGAATGGTTTTCCCGGTTACTGAGTCGACTAGCGGCATGGCTTCCTCCTGTGAGAATCTCGAACCCAAATCAACGGTTCCAGCTGGAAGGCCCGTTTTACTCCAGCACAAAAATATTTCTTCGGGTGCACATTTCCTTCAGCAATTTCGGCCACACGGTCACGCTGACTTCTCCAAGATGAGCCTTTCGTAGCAACAACATCAAAGTTCGTGACTGCCCAATGCCGCCGCCGATGGAGAGAGGAATCTCGTCATCCAGAATCGCACGGTGATACGGCAGATCGAGGAAGTCCAACTGGCCGGCTATTTTCAACTGCTTCTTGAGGGTCTGCGCGGTGACGCGAATTCCCATCGAACTAAGCTCGTGACGCCGTTGGGTCACATGGTTCCAAACCAGAATGTCGCCGTTCAGACCGTGCGTGTCTTTGCCCGTCTCGTCGTGCGTGTCGGTGATCCAGTCGTCGTAGTCGGCGGCGCGCATCTCATGCGGGTAACCATCCTTCAACGGCCAGCCGATTCCGATGATGAAAACCGCGGGATATTTCTGCAGAATCGCCGTCTCCCGCTGCTTGCGCGGCAAGTCCGGATACATGTCGAGAATTTCTTCCGCATGTAAGAAGATTAGTTCGTCGGGCAAATCCGGATAACGAAAATCTTTCAACTGCGGAAACATCGTCTGCGCAAACTTCTCGGCGCCCACCAAAACTTTCCAAATCTTGCGCACGATTGACTTCAGGAACTCCAGATTGCGCTGCTCATCGGTAATTGCGCGTTCCCAGTCCCATTGATCAACGTATGCAGAATGATCGTGATCGAGAAAATAGTCTTTGCGCACTGCGCGCATATCAGTGCAGATACCCTCGCCGGTTTCGCACTCAAACTGCTTCAGCGCGATGCGTTTCCACTTCGTAGCCGCCTGTACCAACTGCGCATCGATCGGGTGCTGATTGCGATCATTCGCGATATGGAATTGAACCGGGGTGCGTGATCCATCGCGATCCAGCATGTCGTTAACGCCGCCTTCCACGTCAACGATCAGCGGTACTTCCACCATCATTAAGTTGAGTTCCTGGCATAGCTGGTCTTCGATATACCGCTTCACCCGAAAAATGGCCTGCTGCGTTTCTTTTGGGGAGAGCAGCGAACGATAGTCTTTCGGCAGAATCTTTTCCAGTTCTTTGTAGTCGCCAATGCCTGGCCCGGCGAGATCGGCCTTCTTATCAAGAACAAGTGTGCTCATGGGATTCTCCTTGCAGACGAAGTTTGCGGCAGCACGTGATCGACCGGCGCATGGTCACTGGAAAGATCGCCAATAGAAATTAGAGTGCGAGATACCTGTTCCGGTCTGTGAGGCGGATCACAAGAAGAGGTGAGCCGAACGCGCTTTTCCGCCGCCTATACCCAAAACACCAGACGGACGTTCAAAACCATCGCTTCATGTAAAACGCTATCCTGGTTCCCAGTCCGGCGCGGTGATTGCGCCCACTTGACTGCAGCATTGGCGCTACCTCACTCCCATGGATCCGCACCCGCGCCTTTCAGCAGTCGGAAGAAGAGCAACTTCTCGCCGAGCGAAGACTCGGGCATGACAATTTCAAGCACGGGCCACACCTCGCGTATGGGTGTGGGTTAGCGGGAGAGAGTATCTGCATGGTGATGACGACAGCAGGAATGAGATAGGCGAAGGTCACCCAAACCCACATCATGGCGCCGGCAAGCTCCTGGTCCCTCAGAGCTGAGTTATTGAGGAGCTGAGGTCCAGATGCATATGCGGGAAAGACAACGCGACCGCAAAAAGTGAGAAATGCCGAGAGCGCATCGCACGGTATGGTGGCGAGGAACAAATACAGGGGAACAAACCACCGATGCGACCTCGCGATACTTGGCCACGGTTGGACGACAGGCCACCAGAAAAGAAGCCCAGCAACGAAGAAGCTTGCCTGCTCGAAGCCCATGCCAAACTTCGGATTGGAGGCATAGATCGAAGGCGCTAGGAACGTGCCATACGATCACGCAGACGGTACCGGCGAGCCAGCAAAAAACCGGATCGGCGAGAACGCGCCCAACTTCATGGATCGGTACACACCGTAGAAGCGAATCCAGCGCAGTGGTATCAAAGTGCTCGGGCAGGCTGTTGGCGAACATGAGGGCTGGCTCTCCCAACAGGATCAATGGAGCAGCGAGTGTCATCAACACCAGATGCTGCACCATATGGGCAGTGAGCCAGTGATGATCTAAACGCGCGAGAGGTGAAGCAACGGCTGCGGCCAATAACAGTTCTCCACCTAGAAAAGCCGAAGCACGCCATACGTTTGCCTCACTCTGACGAACCTTTCTAAGGCGATACCAGCCTCGCAAATAAATGAACGCAACAGCTTTGTGCCCAGCAGTTCGATGGCGTGCAGGAACTCCTTCTGCGGAAGATGTCCGACATCCATCTGGAAGAACTGCCGCATGTGCCCGAGCCTCTTGTGCAGCGCGACGACGCGCTCGGCGATCTCCTCAGGGTCGCCCACGAATAGCGCTCCATCGCGGTTCGCATCGTGATCGAACTGGGCTCGGCTGGGCGGCACAAATCCACGAATCTCTCCAATGCTCGCCATCAGTGCGGTCCAATGACGCGACCACAGATCTTTCGCGGCCTTGGCGTCGTCGCCGATGAAGCCGGGGCTCGCGACCGATACCTTGATGTTGGCCTCGGGGATGCCCGCCTCACGAGCCGCACGTCGATAGAGCTCCGCCAGCGGCGCGAAGCGCTTCGTCTGGCCGCCGATGATGCCGTAGGAAATCGGTAAGCCCAGATACCCCGCTCGCATCGAAGAGTGGGGATTCCCGCCCGTGCCCAACCAGATCGGCAGGTGTCGCTGTTCTGGCCGCGGAACCACCCAGGCGTTATCGAGAGGCGGCCGATGCCTCCCGTGCCAGGTAACGGGGTTCGACTCGTTGATCTTCAGCAAGAGGTCGAGCTTCTCGGCATACAGCTCGTCGTAGTCGGCAAGGCTGTACCCGAAGAGCGGGAACGATTCGGTCGAGGAGCCACGACCAGCGGTGATCTCGGCACGGCCGTTGGACAGCGCATCCAGAGTCGCGAACTGCTGATAGACCCGCACCGGGTCGTCCGTGCTCAACACGGTGACCGCGCTGCCGAGCTTGATCCGCTTCGTAATCGACGCGGCAGACGCGAGAATCACCGCGCCCGCGGAGGCCGGCATCTCATACGTGTGGTGTTCGCCAACACCGAAGTAGTCGAGCCCCACGGCATCGGCCAGGGCGATGGCCTCGCGCAGATTGCGCATAGCGTCGGCCGTCGATCCGAGGGCGCCGCTATTCGAATCCCGTTGGACATCCGCAAAGCTGTAAATGCCTAGTTCCATGATCTTGTCTCCCTGGCAGCGCGGTGAGGCCCGCTCCCACACAGAGCGCTAATTCGGTCTCCAACCCTGCAGTTGCAGATCGCTCCGGTGCCGGCTGAGCGCGATCGCCCAAACCACGTCTTCTACGCATTCGCACCTTCGTTGCCACGTCGCGATGCGCCGCCGCTCGGCGAAGTACTTGAATACAGGCAACTTTTAATCATCCCGAGCTTCAGTCGGCTGCGAATCAAAGAGAAGTGTCTGCGGACGGACGCCGCGTCCAGCATTCGACACGCTCTTAGCGGCGCGAGCGGCGCGAGCGGCGCGCACTTAGAATCGTGCTTTTGACAATTTGATGGGCCCTGAAAATCCCCAGCCTTTGCATGCGTGCGTAGTTGGCGACCGTAGTGTCGATATCTGGTCAGCCGTGGCAGCTTGTCGACGCTAGACAAGCCCTTGCAGAGGGGCTGTCCTCTACTTCATATCTCGCAACCTGCACTCGGCGAAGCACTTTACTGCAGAAATCGCTGGCCATGATTTCCTGGCACTTCCCTTGCGTTATCTCAAACGCAGGCGGATCCCACGCCGATGGCCTCGACGCAACGCGCATCGACTTTTCGGAATTTGGTCCGGGACCGGTTCTTTCAACGGGCGAAAAATGAATACGCCAGGTAACTCGATCAAGAACGTAGCTGTGGTCGTCGGTTCGCTCCGGCGCGGGTCCATCAACCGGAAGTTCGCGGAAAGTATCGGTAAGCTGGCGGCTGACCGATTACGTTTTCATTTCATAGAGATCGGCGACTTGCCTCTTTATAACGACGATCTATGGGAGAGTCCTCCGCAATCCGTTCTGCGTCTGAAACGAGAGATCGAGGCGGCGGATGGCATCGTATTTGTCACGCCTGAATATAACCGCTCCTTTTCGCCAGCCATCAAGAACGCAATTGATCGGGCAAGCCGGCCAAAGGGACAAAATTCGTGGGAGGCAAAACCGGCGGCGATCATTGGAGCCTCGCCGGGCACAATTGGCGCCGCTGTCGGACAGAACGCGCTAAGACAGTGGTAACAGTGTGCGACATGGTTCTCATGGGCCAACCAGAGGTTTACTTCAGCTATAAACCGGAACTGTTCGACGAAGCCAACAACATAAGTAGCGAAAGCACTAAGAACTTTCTGAATAGTTGGATCGATCGCTTCTGGGGCTGGATCGATCAAACTGTGGAGCCTCGAACCCTGACGCAGGCGGACACGGACTAGGCCGAAAGTGATGTTTGAGATGCGGAAATAACACAAGCCAAGGTCAGGGAAATATCGGCGGCAGCGGTCGGCGAGGAGCAGGCCCGGACCGCGCGTGAAATTAAGCGCGTGCAACGTCTGGTTTTCCTGGTGGTACCACTGACCGGTTTCTTCACGTTGCTGATCGCCGGTACCTTTGGTCTGGCAGTTACCCGCAGCATCACGCAGCCGCTGGCGCGTTTAGTCGAAGGCTCCAAAGCATTAGCACGGGGTGACTTTCAACATACAGTCCCTGTTACCGGAAGCGACGAACTTGCTGACCTTGGGCGGGTATTCAACGACACCGCCAGGCGCCTGCAAGATCTCTACGCGACCCTCCAGCAGAGCGAAGATCGCCTCCGGCTCGTCATCGACACTATTCCTGCGCATGTCTGGAGCACGCGGCCTGACGGCTCCGTTGATTTCATCAATCAGCGTTTCCTGGAATTTACGGGTCGATCTGTGGCCGACATACCAGGCTGGGATTGGCGCTCCTTACTTCATTCCAATGACCTCATGAGGTACGTCGGCGAATGGCAGGCAGCCATAGTAACTGGGGAACCCATGGAGAGTGAAGCACGGGTGCGGCGGATGGACGGGGAGTATCGCTGGTTGCTGATCCGCAACGTGCCACTGCGCGATGAACGAGGGAACATTGTTAAGTGGTACGCAACCTCAATCGACATCGAGGAACGCCACCGAGCCGAGGATGCCCTAAGGCGGAGTGAGGACTACCTGGCCGAGGCGCAGCGTCTGAGCCACACCGGCAGCCTCGGCTGGAAACCCTCGACCGGCCAACTCATATGGTCAGAGGAAACTTTTCGAATTTTCCAATACGACCGGAACACGACACCTACCGTGGAACGTGTCCTCCAGCGGGTTCATCCGGAAGACGCGGCGCTCGTGCAACAGACAGTCGAACGCGCGACGCAGGATGAAAAGGATTTTGACCATGAGTATCGCTTGATGATGCCAGACGGTTCCCTCAAGCATCTCCATGTTGTGGCTCGTGCCTTAAACAATGAATTAGGCGCTGTAGAGTTTGTGGGAGCGGTGATGGACGTCACCGAGCGCAAACGCGCCGCGGAGGCTCTGCTTCGCGGCGAAGCGTATTTAGCGGAAGGGCAGAAGCTAAGCCACACCGGCACTTGGGCATGCAATCTTGCCACTCGAGAGATGATCCATTCGTCCGAGGAACACCGGCACTTGTTTGGCCTTGTTCCGGAGAGGGTCGGGATACCTCCATTCGAAGAGTTTTATCAGCGTATTCATCCGGACGATCAAGGCCCGACCGTCCGAGATCTCGAGAGAGCAATGACCGCAGGAACTGATATCGAGGCCCATTTCCGAGTCGTTTTGCCGGAAGGGACCACGAGATACATGTATGGAACCGGTCACCCTCTCGCCAAACCGTCCGGCGAAACGGGCGAGTTTGTGGGCACTGTGATGGACGTCACCGCTGCAAAGCTGGCGGAACAAACGCTTCGAGAGAGCGAAGCATATTTGGCGGAAGCGCAGAGGCTCAGCCATACAGGCAGCTGGGCGCGGATCTACGCCACTGGCGAGACGAGATACTTTTCCGAAGAATGCTACCGGGTGTTGGGTTTTGAACCGCTCGGCGGGCCGCCGCGATTCGAAACATTCTTGCAGCGCGTCCATCCGGATGATCAAGCCAAAGTCAGGGAAATAACGGAGAGAGCAGGCCGCGAGAAGGTCGAATACGAACTGGATTACCGAATCGTCCATCCTGCTGGCGAAATCCGAGATGTCCACGTCGTAGCTCACCCCGTTTTCAACCCGACCGGCGATCTCGTTGAATTCGTTGGGAGCGTGATGGATATCACCGAGCGCAGACAGGCCGAAGAAGCTTTGCGCCAGGCGCAGGCGGATCTCGCACGCATAAATAGGGTGACCACGATGGGAGAGCTAACCGCCTCCCTCGCACACGAGGTGAATCAACCGATTGCCGCCGCCGCTACCGACGCCAATACTTGCTTGCGCTGGCTGGCGCGCGATCAGCCCGACCTGGAAGAAGCACGTGCGGCTGCATCAAGAGTAGTCAAGGATGCCGCCCGAGCCGGCGAGATCATGGCCGAATCCGCTCACTCTTCAAGAAGGAAATTTTGCAACGAGAGTCGGTTGATGTAAACGAGATTATTCGAGGAATGGTCGAGTTGTTGCGTGGCGAGGCTACCCGATACTCCATCTCAGTGCGCACAGAACTGCCGGGAGACCTTCCCCAGATCGTGGGAGATCGCGTGCAATTGCAGCAGGTCACCATGAACCTGATCATTAACAGCATCGATGCGATGAAGGATGTGGAAGGAACACGCGAGATAGCCATCACTTCTCAGCGGGCGGAAAACGAGCAACTTCAGGTGTCCGTCAGCGATACCGGCATAGGACTTCCCTCGCAGCGGGCGGACCAGATCTTCAATGCGTTCTTTACAACCAAACCTCATGGCACCGGCATGGGACTACGGATCAGCCGCTCCATCGTCGAATCGCATGGTGGGCGCTTGTGGGGTGCCCCCAACTTTCCCCGTGGCGCATGCTTTGCCTTCACTCTCCCCACCAAAATGGACGGCCGTGAATGACAATCGCAGCCGCTCCCAAGGTGTTCGTCATGGCTAACGATGAATTGACGCGCGCGCTTAATTGAGGCGGGCTTACGATCCGCGACTACTTGCGGCACAGCAACCTTCATGTCACGAACAAGTATCTGCAGGCAACATCGAAGACCAACCGTTTAGCACAGGACAAATTGGTCGACGCCATTCTGGCGACGGGTATTTTGCCGAAGACAAACCTAATCCAATGAGCGCTGTGGAACCGTTTTCGGAAGGGACCATTCTC
Source organism: Acidobacteriaceae bacterium (assembly GCA_003132445.1). GTDB lineage: Bacteria > Acidobacteriota > Terriglobia > Terriglobales > Acidobacteriaceae > Sulfotelmatobacter. The sequence continues at coordinate 32,028 of PKXU01000093.1, forward strand.
GTTCGGCGCTTATCATCCGTAGGATCGCGCCGCGAGATCTTTGTTCCCAGCGAAACCGGGCTGGTGGT
>PKXU01000013.1 GCA_003132445.1 Acidobacteriaceae bacterium
TACGACGGCTTCTCTGCGCCTTGTTGTTGATTACGGGAGCCCGCATGCTATGGGCGTGATTGCAACGGCAACGAATCTTCAAAAATGATTCCTTCCAAACATGACTCTTTCCAAAGATAATCCTTTTCAAGATGGCCCTGGAAAAAATGACTTCTGCTTACTCTGATATTTTGGAGCGCATCGAGGCTGCGATGACGGCGACTCGCGCCGTATTTGCGCGCTTCACGCCGGGTGCGATTCAAACTGAATACAAGATCGGGCACGATCCGGTAACGGAAGCGGATCGCGCGGTGGATGCGCTGCTACGGCAGAACTTATTGCGCGACGGCGAAGGCTGGCTTTCAGAAGAAACCGTCGATAATCCTTCACGCCTGGAGCGAGAGCGAGTATGGATTGTGGATCCGCTCGATGGGACGCGCGAATTTGTGAAAGGCCTGCCGGAGTTTTGCGTCTCGATTGGGTTTGTCGAAAACGGCGTGCCCGTGGCTGGAGGAATTTACAATCCCGCCAGCGAGGAAACATTCCTGGGCGCAGTGGATAGCGGCGTACTTTACAACGGGAGGCCAGTCCGTTGCAGCCAGCGTTCCACTCTCGACGGAGCCCTCATCCTCGCAAGCCGCAGCGAAGTGAAGCGCAGCGAGTGGAAAGCTTTCGAGAACGGACCATTCAAAGTGCAGGCGATGGGTTCCGTGGCGTACAAACTGGCGCTGGTATCAGCCGGACTGGCGGACATCACTTTCACTTTGACGCCGAAGAACGAGTGGGACGTTGTGGCCGGAGCGGCGTTGGTAAAGAGCGCGGGCGGTTTCGTGAGCACACTGGAGAAAACTGAACTGACCGCCAACCGCCGCGATCCGCTGCTCTCGGGCCTGCTGGCCAGCGGCCCTCTATTGAAGAACCCATTGCTCGCGCTGGTTGACCCTCACATTCAAGTGACCGAACAAAGTCGCTAGTTCGTTCAGTCGTGTTTCGCTCAATCCTGTTTCTTTGCTGGTTTTTCTGACGCTGTTTTCCGGTCGATTGCTTTCATCCCGACATTCGTCTTATGCAACATCTGCCAGACGCTTTCCGGAAGATTGCGACGCAGCCACGATTTCGTTTCCGCGGCGTAGTCCCGTGTTCGGAGATAGGCCGCTCCAATGCTCAAGGGACGGGCAAATCGCAGATCCAAGTAATGTCCAGTCTCGGCGCCCCATCGCAGCTTCGATTCGTCGGCGCCGCCCAGAAAGTCATAGCGGCGAATGCCGTCGGCAATGAGATTCTTTAACACCTGGCTCCGCAAAACGTAGCCAACGCTATCTGCGGAATAATCCGGATCGAATCCCTCCTGCAGCGAAAAAACTGTAGAGCCATGCCGCAATCCAAACTGCGCGGCTACGATTTTCTCGTTAAGTTCGAGCACCCACAAATCCAGCCGGTTGCATGCCAGCGGCATCCTGGCGAGCTCTCCATAAAATTGGCGGCGTGCGGAGGATTGCAGCGTTCCCGGCAAGCCTCTCAATTGCCAATGCTTGCCGTGCAGTTCGAAGAGCGCTTGAAGAAGAGGATCGATCTCACTTTCTTCCTTGCATTTGCGAATGCGAACTTTATACTTTTTCTCCAACTTCCGGGTTCGCAGTCCAATTTTGCCGCGTTCCTTGGAGGATAGTTGCTTCAAATATTCTTCCCAGGTGGCCGGGAGCGGAATGGCCGACGCCGGTCTATCGTTTTCTGATACGACCCACTTTTCTTGAGCGAGCACTTGTCGGAAGGCATCGGCTCCGGGCGATTGCGGAGGCAGGGTGTTCAGCTCGCAGAAATCCCAGATCGCGTGCTGGTCTTTCAGATAGCGCAGAAGAGAGGCCGCAAATCTACTTTCAAAGCCCGCCATTACCGGCAGGTCGAGATTGTCGGAATCGTGGCTTCCGTCGCCCATCAGACGCAGGAGGCGCAATGAAATGGCGGGAGCGACCTGAATTCGAGTCAACGATAAAGGCGCGAGCGCGACTAGCCGCGATGTTTCGCCGAAGAAGCCAGCGGCCAGCAATTGTTGATTTTTTCCGAAACTGCGCCACCAGGGAATCAACCATTCGGGCGTGCAGAATGTAGTGGCAAGAGGATAGTGGGTCAGAAGCTCGTGCCAACTCGAACGGAGGGTTTCCAGTTCTTCAAGGCTGCGGTAGGTTCGAATCTTCAGGCTGTCGGCAGTCATCAGGAGGCATTAATCAGGAAACGATCGGCAGTCTAAGAATGCGTTCGGGAAGGCACGGGCGAAAACTTTCGCGTGATCCTTTTTACATCTGACGCGGCCAAATCCTTTAGCGTTCGCAACAGTTCACCGATTGCCGGCATGGGATCGTTGCCGTTCCATAGGGCGTCCACTGCATCGATATCCGCCCAGGAAGGGACGAATTCTTTCATGCCGAATTTCTTGGCGCCGCCTGGCTTTACGCCGGATTCTTTTATACCAGCCGAAGCCTTAAACAAATTCGCTGCCGAATCCTTCGCCAGATCATGCCAGCGGCTGAGGTAGCCCGCGCTCCAACGCCAGCGCATCCCAACCGAATAACGCAGTGGCACGTCCGGCTTTTCGCCATGAGCGATTTGCCATTGGTACCAGGGAAAATCCAGGCCGGCGTGGATGGCAAGCGCCAACGTCCCCCAGTAACGGCCATTCACTTCCAACAACGAACTGTGGCGCCGTGCGCGATCATAGCGAAATTCAACCATGGCAACGCCGTCCCATTCTAAAGCACGCAGCAAAGCAAGTGCCTGGTCGACGAGCAGCGGCTCCGGAGCCTCGGCAACAGCCACGGCGGCAACCCCTCCGCTGGCGGGAAACTCTTTCAAGCGGCGGTGCTGGAAGATCGCAACCGGTTCGGCGTTATGCATGAGAAGCTCGACGCCGACGCCTTCCCCCTGAACGAATTCCTGCAGCAAGAGTTTGCCGCCGAGTTGGTCGTCCGTCCTGCGATTCACGGCGGACAGCGCCTGATGAATGGATTCATAGGTTTCGTAATAACGAACCTTGAAGCTGCTTTGGTCGCCCTTGTCGAGGGGCTTTGCGACTAATGGAAATTGAAGATCAGCGGCGAACGCTTCCAATTCTGCGGTATTTGCGACGCGGTAACTTAATGGCGTGCGAACGCCGGCTTCGCGGGCAGCTTCGAGCGTAAGAGATTTGTCGAGAACTTTTTGCACTACTCGAGCAGGTGGACAGGCGAGGTAGAGCAAATCGCGCAGAGCGGCTTCATGCTCTGCAACGAAGCCCAATGCCGTGTCGTTCGCCGGAATTAGCATGTCGTAGCCGCGTTTGGAAATCAGGCGCGTCAGAGCTTCGACGATCGAAGGCAGATGGTCTTCACCTGACCCTGGCAGGCGGATGAAATCGGAGACAGCACGGGACCAGGGCGGAACTTCGACTGCTGAAAAGGACGCGACTTCAACCGGCACACCGTGGGCGTGCAAGGAGCGCGCGATTGGAACCGTAATACGCGGCACAGAACCGAGAATCAGAACTGGCCGTTTCATTGTGTTCCGGGTTCAAGCTCACGCGCAGGGCGCGCTCGTTGCAAAAGTTTCTTCAACGCCGGTCTAATGCGAAAGCGGAGAGTATGCGCCAAGCTGCCCGCGAGCCCGGGACGGAAAATATAATAGTTGAACTTGGGCCGGGCTTCGGCCGTCCATTTCATCTTCCACTCATCGCTGACACCGGTAATATCGTATTCCGCGATGCCGCGCGAGGCGCAATCCTGCAGAATTTCACTTACGATGAGGTGCCCTCCAGCATATTGCGGCAATTTTTCATTGTAAGCAACTTTGGGAGAGAAGTAGCGGCCTCGGTGGGATAAACCGAGATGCGCAGCCAGCAACTCTCCGTTGAACTCCAGGGTGTACATACATAAATATCCATAGCGCTCGGCATGCCTGGAGATTTCGTCGTAGAACTGCCGGATATTCGGACTGCATGCGATTGCGCTGCCTTCCCTGCCCTTCCATCCCGCAGCTTCCAAATCGTAAAAGCGATCCAGAACAGGCTGATCGGCATTTTCCACGCGAAGAAATTTTAATCCGCCATGGCTTTCGACTTCGCGGCGTATGGATCGCAACTTTCCACGCAGCCGGGCGTTCACGGGCAGCTTCTTCAGGCCCGCCGGGTCCGACGGGATTGGAACATAAGGATTGGTGAGGTTCGGAACCTGAACCGCATGAAACTTATTCTTCCGGGCGGCAAGGGCCAGAGCGGAGATAGTTCCGCCTTCGAGCACGTCCTGAATCTCAAGCAGATCCCAGCCCCGAAGACCCTGCAGGTAGTCCCACGCTGCGGCTACCGCAGCCTCTCCTTGAGCGCTCGAATGCCGAACGGCATCGAAGCGGCAGGAGTGACCGTTGACCGGAGCTCGCAGCTTGCGCACAGGAACGCCACTGAAAAATGCCATCTCTTCTAACAAAGGAAGAATGAAGAGCAGCTTTCCTGCAGAAGTAACCGTGAGCAGAACAACTTTGGCATGCGGGGTGAAAGCACGGATGTGCGCGGCGATCCATTCAGGGCGATAAAAAGGTTGACCGTCAACCGCCTCATCGCACAAGACACGCCATGCATCCGCCCAGCGCTCGATGACTTCCTGGCCGCCGCGATGAGCAGCCGCTACCATGGATGACGATGACCCGTGAGCTTCCTCACGGCTGTCGACTACGGTCATCAGCGGCGAACCTCAGTCCAGATGGGAACAGGCATGGTTGGAAGCGCCAGCCGTTGACAGGCTATTCCTCTCGAGAGCAGGCAAACAAGTGCCGCCGGTATTGCTTTTCATAAGGAAAGACATTATCGGAATCGATGCCCAAAATCTCGACGCTCGAAAACGAGGTATTGTCCTTGAGCCACTTCTTGATAAATTCAGCGTCCCATTCTGCGAGGCTTTCCTTAAACCAATCTTCGTGAGATTCGCCGGTATCGAGAAAGAGCACTGTGCCGGTGACAGCATCGACTTTGCGAATGAAGTCCGCGGCAGAGCAGCGCATGTGTCCGCGAACAAAATGATGCAGAATACTGAAGCAGGAGACAATATCGAAGAGCTTCTCTTTTTTATCGAGGAAGGTAATAACCTCGGTAATTTTATTGGCGGTAGGGTCGAGGCCATAAGCCAACCGCCCCACCGAAACCGCCGCCGTATCGCGGTCGACGCCGAAAGCCTGAAAGCCGCGGCGTTTCATCTCGGCAACAAACCAGCCGTAACTGCAGCAAATGTCGAGATAAGAACCAGAGCTAATATTTCTTGCCGCCAACCAAGACATCATCATTTCCAGCCGGTCGCTGCACTGGCGAACCGCGGGCCAAGTCGCCAGCTCGGGAGCGGCAATCGGCTGGTAAACTTCAGGCCGGCCCATCGTCCAATTGGAATCGACAATCATTTGCTGAATTGGGGTGAGGACCGGCGCGGAGGGCTGCACGAGACATTCGTATTCCCTGGTCCCTTGAACGAACGCCAATGCCAGTTCATGCTCGCCTTCGAGAATTTCATAACAGTCGGAGAAGGCAATGCGCCGGACTACGACTTGGGGGTCGCTTCCATTTGTTTCTGCATGATTGCCGTTGCCGTTCGATTGCTCGCGATCGAGCAGGTTGCAGAAGCTTCTAGCCTTATGAACGATATCTTTTGGATCTTTGGCGCCGAAATGACTTCCGTAAAGTTCGATGCACTTGGCCGCATTCTTATAATAAGAAGTCGCCTCCAGCCGCCCGGGCAAGAACAAACTTTCGCCGCTCTCGCGATAGGCCTTGAGCAGCTCAACATGCGGGGATTGCGTGATGGGACGCGATGGCCGAAGGAGATCGCCGGTCACTCGCGCATAACTGGCGCTGGAGTATTGGGCCTCTCCACCCATGAGCAGTTTTCCCAGCTCGATTTCTCTCAGGAAGAGTGCCGGATACCTTTTCGGAAGTCCGGCCACATGTTGGCCGAGCCGATAGCTGCGAAAAAAAACACCTTCGTCAGTAAAGGAAAGCCGCTCGAGCGAGCGCGCCATTCTCTGCAAGGCCCCTTTTAGCATGTTCTAGTCGATCCGTTCTAGCGAACCCATCATTCGTAAACTTCTCGGAATTGATGATCCGAGTCTCGATTCTGGTTGTTCGCTATTTAATAAGCCTGGAATTCTCTGTGGAAACTGATTGGCGCGCAACCTGTTCGTAGTTTGTACTGGCTACATCGGCAACAATGGCAAACTTCAACAGGCGAACATCTTTCCCTCTCCAGTTTATTCATTTATAGGACGCTACTCTGTGCTTGAACCAAATCGGCTACTGGCTCCCGCTCCACGCAAACTCTAAACCAGAGTTCGAGATTCAGCAGGCGCCAGATGCGATTGCCATGGTCGCGGCGGCCTGCTATGTGTTCGGCGAACATCTTTCTAAGAGCGTCAGCACGAAACAGTCCGCGGCCCAAAGTTCTTGGTTCCAGCAGCAAACGCTGCAAGCTATCGAGAAATGGCCCCGCCAACCAGTAGGCCCAAGGAGTAGGAAAACCCATTTTTTGCCGATAGACAATTGACTTCGGTAACAGGTCTTCCACGGCCGCCTTGAGGATGAACTTGCCTGCCATGCCGTGAGTCTCATATTTCGCAGGTATGGTCGCGGTGAATTCGACCAGGCGATGATCGAGAAACGGTACGCGGCTTTCGACGGAAGCGGCCATACTCATCTGATCTTGCTTCATCAGCAGTTCCACAAGGTAAGTCTTAATATCACAGTACAGCAGCCGGTGCAGAAAATCGCCTGATGAATGGCTCCAATAATTCATGGATCCGGCATAGGCATTGCCGGCCATTCTCTTTGCCTCGGGAGTTAACAACTCATCTTGCTCGGCGGCGGAAAATGCGGAATAGAAATTGTCAAAATAGAAAGCGGGCCAGGATGTCCCATCCCGCATTAAAAATGTGTGTTCCAGCTTTCTTCTTGCAGCCGCAGGGATTGGAGAGGCATGGATCGCGCTCCGCAGCATGTCGCGCAGAGCCGATGGGGTCAGCTTGCGATAGGCGGTGTCTAAACGTGAATTGAGCAAGGTCCAGGGATAGCGCGTGTAGCCGGCAAGCGTTTCGTCGCTTCCTTCGCCTGTGAGCACAACCGTGACGCGTTCTTTGGCCAGCCGGGCGACAAAATAAAGCGCCACGCTCGATGGCCATACGATCGGTTCATCCTCATGCCAGGTCAATCGCGGCAAAGCCTGAAAAAACTCATCGCGGCTCAGGTAAACTTCGTGGTGTTTCGATTTCAAATGCTCGGCGATGGTACGAGCGTATGGCAATTCGCTGTAGGCTTCTTCGCCGTAACCGACGGAGAAAGTCTCGATCGGCTCCTTGCGGATTTTGGTGGTGAGTGCGGCAATCGCGCTTGAATCCAGACCGCCGCTCAGGAAAACTCCCAGGGGAACGTCGCTCATCAGATGGCTGGAAACGCACTCTTCCAGTTGCTCCCGATAATGACGGACGTAGTAATCCCTCGGCTGACTCCCGTCGTCGGCTTTGACTTCCAAGTCCCAATACGATGTGGTCGTCAGCTGCCCGGAAGAATTGAGCGTGAGGATGTAGCCGGGCAGCAATTTTCGAATCCCGGCATACATGGTCTCCTCGCCCGCGATGTAGCCGAAGGAAAGGTATTCGGCCAACGTCGCGTGGTTGAATTCCGGCTTCACGCCCGGATAAGCGAGGATCGTCTTGATCTCCGAGCCAAACAGCAAGGTGCCGGATTCGTAGCGATAATAAAGAGGCTTGATTCCCAGGCGATCACGAGCCAGCAATAAACATTTCTTGGTGCGATCCCAGATGGCGAAGGCGAACATTCCCCGCAGGTGTTGGACGCAGTCCCGGCCATATTCTTCGTAGAGATGAACAATCGTTTCGGTGTCGCTCTGAGTCCGATAGCGGTGGCCGCGAGCCTGCAGATC
>PKXU01000119.1 GCA_003132445.1 Acidobacteriaceae bacterium
TGCTAGGACATCCCTTTAATCCTCCTCACGTCATTCCCCTGGTTGAAGTAGCGGGCGGGGCCAAGACGTCTGAGGCGGTGATCGAACGAGCCATGACGTTCTACGCGTCTGTAGGCAAGAAGCCAATCCGGCTGCGCAAGGCTCTCCCGGGCCATGTCGGGAACCGGCTTCAACTGGCGCTCTACCGAGAGGTCCTCTATCTGATCCAGCAAGGCGTCGTCAGTGTGGAGGATGCAGACACCGCCGTGTGCTATGGGCCTGGGCTTCGGTGGGGTGTGATGGGTCCTAGCCTACAGTGGCATTTGGGTGGTGGACCCGGTGGAATCCAGCACTTTGTGGAGCACTTCATGAATGGCTTCGTGGGCCAAATGAAGAAACTCGAAATGCCTGACGTCACGCCGGAATTGATGCAGACGGTTATCGATGGCGTGCTGAAGGAAGCAAACGGCCAATCGGTCGAGCAGCTTGCTGAGGCGGAGAACAAGGTAGTGTTGGAGCTTCTCGCGCTACGCGCGAAGGCAGGCAGAACACTCCCATAAAACAAAGCTTCCTCTCTGGTTTCATTCCGAGACTGACCAAGGGAAGGTCTCAACCTGCTACGCGGGCACGTTTGACGACAGTTCCTTCCTGGCCGCCCGCGTACACACTTAGAGACAGCACAATGAGCAGAAACGCGATTCGTTCACGCATGACAAACTCCTCTCAAACTCTATTGCCGAGGACTTACGCCGGCTGGCGCGCCCTCAGGGTGATCACGCAAATACTGCTCGACTGGTTCATTGCGCAGCATAAAGTGGAATCCTCTCCGCGTATTTGCATCCACGGTCGTTTGCAAATCCAGAGCGTCGAAAGGAATCAGGTGTTCCACTGGTTTCGCGCCATCTTGTTCGATCATCGTGAAGTGAAGCTGGTCGTCGACGAGCCAGTAATCGGTCACGTTAAGAATCGTGCCATCTTTCAAAAAGAGCTGCGGCAGCTCCGGCCTTTCTTCGCCGTAGTCATACTCCGGAGCCGCATACGCCTCGGCAACATAGTTTGTCGGACCAGGGGAAGACACAGTGTTGTAACCAAGCGTCCAAGGCAACAAAAGATCACAGGTCGCCCAACAGGAATTCAATCCCCAGAATGGTTGACCAAAAAGAAAGGGAGATTCGTAAACAATCAACACCGACGGAAACGGCCGAATCGGACGTCGAGGAGGGCGAAAACCACCCGTGCGCAGTCCGCCCGTAGACGGAGCGAACCCGCTTCGAGAACTGGAAATCGGTGGGTGATAAAGCGGTGCGTGGATACTCGGCGCGGAAGAAATCGGAACGTGGCGCATCGGTGGAGCAGCGATCTGAACCCCTCCTCCGGCAGCGCGCTGTGCCCAAGCCAAAGGACCGTATACAACAACGGCAAGCGTGCAGGAAACGACAATGAGGAACGTCTTGAGAATCGAGCGGCGAACCAAGGGCGACATGTGCTCACCCTCCTAACACTCTGCGCGAACGGCGCTGACTTATTACCGTCAAGTGTAATCCCTTAACCGCCCGGTTTCTATTCTTGGCGAGTAGTTGGAGATCGAAGCTCACGCTAATAAGGCTGAGGAGAAAGCCGCCGCATTCCGCGGCAGCAAAATAAAAACAAGCCAGCAAACCGATTGCCCTGGCCGCATTTTTCTCTTAGAATCGTCGGACTTCTGGGCTGACATTTCGACTTGAGGGGGCCCTCATGCGAACAACGCCTCGCTTCTTTGGATTCTTTGTTGTTTCTCTCCGCTGCCTTCCCGCTGTTCTCGCTCAAACCGATCCTCCCCCGCCCGATCCCCACGAGATGGTGAAGCGCCAACCGCACGTTCTCTCCAGCCCCACCGATCGCGCCGATGCTTTCGATCTCCTGGCTCGCCCCCGAAAGAATCTTGACCTGCATAGTATTGCTGTTCCATACAGACTTAAAGTTTCTTTCGAATCCCAGGGCGCGACACTGTTTGAAGGCGCTGGCACGATGGAGGAGGTCTACGACGGTCAACCCAACGTCGCGTCCGAGTCCTGTCAATCAGAAGCCCGCACCCTGGAAAGTAGCTATGCGGAAAACGTGACTACGTGGTCAGAGCGATTTGAACAAACGTTGGGAGAGAAGAACTTCGCAAGCTTCGAACACTGTTAGGACTGTTTTCAGTTTTGCCCAGGCACATTGAATGGAGGAACATATGAAACACTTCACATTCTTCTTGGTTGCGGTTGCAACAATTGCCGGGCTCGTCGCCCTCATTGCCCCTGCACCAGGACACGCAGATGGGGAACCCGCCCCGATCTTCGTTACCGAAATTCCTCACGGGTACCGCGACTGGAGGTGGATCTCCTCGGCCCATGAAGCAGGCAACCTCAACAGTTTAGGCGCCGTCCTGGGCAACGATGTAGCGATCAATGCCTACCGGGAGGGAAAGCTTCCGTTCCCGGACGGCACAATCATTGCTGCTTTGCATTACCGTTACGTCCCGTCGGACGAAAACAACAAAGTCTTTGGCCAAGCCCAATCTTTCGTTCCCGGCGCCCCCACGAACATTCAGTTTATGGTCAAGGACTCCACCAAGTACGCCGCAACCGGCGGCTGGGGGTTCGCTCACTTCGCAGACGGCAAACCTGGCGACGCGGCATTTATGAAAAGCTGCTTCCCCTGCCACGAGAAGGCCAAAGCGACCGACCTTGTCTTTACTCGTTATGCACCTTGATTCTGAAAGCTAGAGCAGAAAGGAATGAGACGATGGCCACACACAAGTCAAATCGAGTCCTGTGCCTGTAATGGCTCAATTTGAATTTTTCGGTCCATAGTTCGGAGTCATCCTGAGTGCAGCCGTTTTTCAGGCGGAACGAAGGATCTCCCACTGGTTGTATCTATGGGAGATCCCTCACGCGGCTGAAGTACGCCGCGTTCGGGGGATGACGGCCTCGTGGGGGAATAAACTGAAACTGAGCCACTACCCGTGTGCCTGTAACAACTGGCGTAACATCGGTATTTCATTCATTGAGCGGCTCGCGAAAATCCTGCTGAGGGGTTGAGACTTGCTCTACCCTCGCCCCTTCTTTTTTATCTCAATATTCAACCGCCGGATTTTCTGATTCAGAGTGGATAGCGGCACGTGGAAGCGCTCGGCCGCTTCGGTTTGGTTCCAGTTGCAGCGCTCCAGCATGTCGGTGATCACGCGGCGTTCAACGTCTTCGACAATTTCAAACAACGATGCGTCCGACGGCGGATCGTGCAGCGTGAGCGAAGAGCCACGCCCCATCATCGAGTCGGGCAGCAGGTCCATGCTGATCTCCGGACCAGACGAGAGCACGACGGCGCGTTCGATTACATTTTCCAGTTCGCGGACGTTCCCCGGCCAGGAGTAGGCCATCAGCGGACGCAGCGCTTCCGGCGTGATGCGCGGAGCCGGGCGGCCATTTTCTTCCGCATATTTTTTCAGGAAAAATTCCACCAGCAGCGGAATATCTTCTTTGCGCTGGCGCAGCGGCGGAAGTTCCACGGTAATCACGTTGAGGCGATAGAAGAGATCTTCGCGGAAGCGGCCTTCCCGCACCATATGCCGCAAATCGATATTCGTGGCGGCAATAATACGCACGTCCACTTGAATCTCGGAAATTCCGCCCAGATGCATGAAACGCCGATCCTGCAGCACGCGCAGAATCTTGGCCTGGGTTTCTAGACCCATGGTCGCGATTTCGTCCAGGAACAGCGTGCCTTTATCCGCTACCTCGAATAAACCTTTCTTCGAAGCGATGGCGCTGGTAAATGCTCCTTTGACGTGCCCAAACAGTGTGGATTCGAGCAAGTCGGTCGGCATGGAGCCGGTATTCACCGGAACAAATGGTTTATCGCGGCGCGGCGAATTCAAGTGAATCGCCTTCGCGATCACTTCTTTGCCAGTGCCGCTCTCGCCTTGCAACAGCACGGTCGACCGGCTGTTCGCCACTTGCGCGACCAGGTCGAAAATCTTGAGCATGGGCTCGCTTTTGCCCACAATATTTTCGAAGTTGTAGCGCTGCTTGAGCGCGCGCTTAAGCTGAACGTTTTCTTCTTCCGCGCGCCGCCAGCCCACGGCGGCGCGCACATCGGCAAGAAGTTTTTCGTTGTCCCACGGCTTCTGCACAAAATTCGCCGCGCCCGACTGCATGGCGCGCACCGCATTTTCCACCGTGCCGTACGCGGTAATCATAATGACGGGCAGGCGCGAATCGTGCGAGCGAATTTCGGAAAGAATGTCCATCCCATCGCGGCCGGGCAGCGTCAGATCGAGCAACACCAGGTCAAACGGATGGTCCGCCATTTGCGCGAGGCCGTCTTCTCCCGATACGGCTGTATCCACCGAAAATCCTTCGATTTCGAGCAGAGTCTGCAATGATTCGCGAATCTCCGACTCGTCATCGATGATCAGCACCGACCCGATCGGCGACGCACCGCCGTGCATTGTGCCGCCGGTAATGACTGCTGCTTCAGACATGCACTGCCTTCCTGCTCAGGGGAAAGTCCAGGGCAAACGTGGTTCCTGATCCTGGATTGCTTTCTACGCGAATCTTGCCGGCATGCTCCTGAATAATGCCGTACGTCACAGAGAGTCCCAAACCAGTTCCACGCTTCTGACCCTCTTTGGCTGCGGTCTTGGTCGTGAAAAATGGATCGTAAATTCGTTGGATATGTTCGGGCGCGATGCCCGATCCGGTATCCGAAACTTTTACGCTGACCATGTCACCATTCGTCGTCGCCACGTTCAGCAGCCCGCCGCCGGGCATAGCATCCTTGGCGTTGAGGAACAAGTTCAGGAAGACCTGCTGCAGTCTTCCCGGATTTCCCTGAATGGCGGAAATTCCCTTGGTCAGTTCGGACTGAACCTGAATCTTTGCGATCTTGAATTGATGCTCCAGCAGCGCCAGCGTGTCGGTGATGATCTTGTTGATGTCAACATCGGCGAACTCCGTGCCGCTGGTGCGGGAGAAGTTGAGCAAGTTGCTGACAATTTCCGAAGCGCGGAAGGTTTGCCGCGTGATCTTCTCCAACAATCCCGACTTCTGCGGATCGCCCTGCAATTGCTTGGAGAGCATTTGGGTGTAAGAAGAGATCACTGCCAGAGGCGTATTTACCTCGTGGGCCACACCGGCCGCGAGCAGACCGATGGACGAGAGTTTGTCCGCTTGTGAAAGCTGGCCTTCCAGTTCCACGCGCTCGGTAATGTCATCCATGATCACCAGGCGTCCAATTACTTGGAAGGTGCGCGTCACCAGCGGCGCAATGGCCACATTCACCGTGCGCGTCTCGCCGGCGGGAGTCTGCAACCGAAACTTGTACAGATTGTTAATGCCGGAATTTTGCCGCACGCGGTAAAATTCCTCCACAAATTCCTGGGGAAAGATTTTCTGCACGGGTTGAGTCAGTGCCTGCCAGCGCGGCAGTGCGTACATCACTTCCATCTGTGCATTCCAGCTCTCGATCCGGTCTTCCATGTCGAGCGCCATGATGCCAACGTTAATCGACTCAACGATGTTTTCGTTGAAGTCCTTGAGGCGCTCGTATTCCGCTACCTTCTGCTGCAACGACGCGTAGAGCCGGCCATTCTGAATGGCGATGCCAAGATAACCGCCCAGAGTTTCGAGCAACTCCATGTCTTCGCTGGAGAGGTAGTCTCCCTTGGTGGTTTTCGCCAAGCCCAACACGGCCACGGTCTTCTGTTGCGCATGGCACGGAATGTAATAGTTCAAATCGAGGCGGGCAATCGCGTCCTGCGATCCTGCGCTCTCGCGCGGCACCTGGTGCGTGTTCTCAAAGAACATGTGTCCGGCAGGCTCCGGCCGCGGCGCGCTCAGGAAAGTGAGATCGAGTTTGCCCACAGGACTCATGCCAATCGACTTCGTGAGCACAAACTGTTCCGCCTCTTCGCTGGCGTTGGAGCTGGATCGCAGAAAAATAGCGATGCGGTCCACCGCCAGAGTGCGCGACAAGCGGTCGAGCACGGCCGATAGCAACGCATTCAAATCCGTCTCCGAACCCAGCTCGCGGCCAAATTCAATCAGCGTTCGCCGGTAGTCATACACCGTCCGATAGAAGGCCTGATCCACACGATCCTGAATCCACTTGCGCACCGGATCAAATAGCAGTGCGGTTACCACCACCGCCAGAATCCATCCCATCGGCCCTCGTCCGGGCTGCCGCATCTGCACCAGCGCGGCCACGCCCGCGACCAGCGCAAAATACATCCCCACTACCGCCGCCGCAGCCAGGGTGTAAACCACACCGCGCTTGAAGATCAGATCAACGTCCATCAGGCGGTAGCGGAAGATGGCGTAACCGAAGGTGAGCGGCAACAATCCCAGGGACAACACCGAAAGCTTCATCCCCGTTCCAGGGAGCGAGCCCATCAGGTAAGGAACCACATAGAACAAAGTGTAGGGAACTATCGCGAGGATGGTTCCGCGTGTGACCCACTTCAATTGCTGGCGAAGAATCGTCGTGCTCGCCAGGCGATAGCTGTGCCAAAGAACTGCGGCCGCGACAACGAACAGAAATGCGCCATAGGCCATCTCCTGCCGGTCCATGTCCCAGCGCAGATAGCCGCTGGCCTGCGCCAGCCGCAAAGCCATGACGTGCCTTACCAGAAGCGCGGCGCCAGGCAGGTAAGCCAGCACTAATATCCAGGCACGCTGCCGCACAAACTTATGCTTCTCGGGAAAGGTCAGGACAAAGTGCAGGAACAGCGCCGGCTGCAAGACCCAGGCAATAATATTGCTCCAGTAAATGATCCAATCGAAATCGTTCAGCTTGCCCGTGTACTTGAAGGAATACGCGATAAACGAAACCAGGCAGAAAACGTAAAAGTGCGTGGAACCTGGCGCAGTCCACCGGCGCAGCAAAACGTAGATGCCGATGCCCAGATAAATTAGCGCAATCAGCCGCAGGGAATTATTCAACGAGCGGTCGGCGGGAACCAGAATTACGCTGGAATCGAGAGTGACCGACCGGCGGACCAGCGAATACGTCGCCTTCGACCACACACCGGTGTTGTAGAGTTGCCGAACCAGTCCCGGTGTGCTTTTTATCTCCTGCCCATTGATAGAAAATAACTGGTCCCCGGCCTTAATGCCGGCCTTAGCCCCCGGTCCAGCAGGATCGACCCGGTCCGCCACCAGGCGGCCATTATGTTCCACCCACCACACGCCGTCATCGGGGACGGCCGAGTCGCGTTCTTTCTGAAAATTAAAGCCAGCAAAGACCACCGCCGCCACGGTCAGCAGGAACAGTAGAACGGCGACAAATCGAGCTTGGCTTTCCCGATTCATGGTTTTGCGTGCTGGCCCCGGACCTTTAGGAGGCTGTGCGGGCGTGGGCAGGTCGTCCCACTGACGCTGAATGAGCAACTTCGCTGCCACGTCGGGTCCCGTTCTGGGACGGCTAAGTCCCGCAAAAAAATAAAGTTCCAAAATTATAGATGAATTTTAGAACAGCAACTATGTATTTATGGATGTTTCTGTGGAATTTCGTATTCGGATTTACTCAGATGCGTGTATCTGAAAACGGTTGCCTGACCCTGCTAACCGACGGAATTCCACTCTGACAAGTTCGGCGGTTTGGGAGCACGCGGCCACGGCGACACCTGTGGGAGCCTATAGGACCCCTCGCAGACCAGCCTTCTTATCCCGCCCGACTGCAACAGTTATAGATTCATCGGGGAGCACTGAACAGGAGGATCGCGTTTTCGAAAATGCCCCCGTAATCGTATGATGCCACCGCAAGAGCTCCACGCTTATGACACGACCAACGACGCCGGCAATTTCACCGTTCTTCATCGTCAGCAACGTCGACCAAACCATCGCTTTTTACCGCGACAAGCTTGGCTTTGAGACAAGATTCCAGCAGCCGGATCGAAACCCATTTTTCGCCATCATCGGCCGCGACGGAGCGCAGATCTTCATCAAGTCCGATAAAGACACGGCGCCGCTGCCGAACTCAAAACGTAATCCCTCCATGAGGTGGGATGCCTTCGTCTGTGCCCCAGATCCGGATGCGCTCGCCGTCGAATTTGCCGACCGATTTTCCGAACCTCGGGTTGCCGATGGTAAAGCAGCCTTCAGCGTACCGCTCAAAGATACCCACGATGGTCTTCGCGGCTTCGAGATTTGCGACCCTGACGGCTACGTCTTGTTCTTCGGTCGACCCCGGTAGACGGCGGGATCGCGATGCGGTGAGCAATGGGTGTAATCGCTGTTAGCAAACTTAGGTACCTTCAAACCCCAGACTATCAAGTACCGCACTACTCACGGAGGCCCGGCTTTCGAAAACGTCAATTCCGCAGGGTGTTTTGTCGAGAGCCGCGTTGAGGCGCTTGCTTTCAGGGTCATCCATATATTTCCAAAAGGCGCACCTGAAATCCTGCCACGATGAATACGTCTTGTAACGAACATCCCCAGATGTTGGATACGCATTTACCTTGTGCTCGCCAGAAGAAAGCCTCTGAACATTCAGCCTGTCCGCAAGTTTAGAATCGTGAAACGAGAGAATAATATTCCTGTGAACTGTTTTTGGATGAAGGTGTGTCCCTGCTGAGGTCGGTCTATAGTCACAGGATCCGCCATGAACTCGCGGTTGCAACATTCACACACGCCAAGCAGGGTCCAGCTCTATGAGGAACTTTAGGCATGGCGAAGCGTTGCGTTCTTTCTCCGCACGGCGATTCGAGAAGGCGGCGATGAAGCCGCCTCCTCGTGCCGAGTGGCTCAGAGTGTCCTCTATGCTAGTACGGCGTGCATTTCGAAGGTCGAGCTAACAACGTCATAGGTGTGAACCTGGGGCGTTCCTTCGATGAAACTTGCCAGGGTCTTCAACACTGTCGGGTAAGTATTGGTGTTGTAGGTATCAGCATCCTTCTTGTTTTCCCACAGACTGATTGTGGTCACATCAACCCCGCCGGGGCCAGCGAGAGTGATTTCATTCTTGAACCCATTCTGTTTACGAAGCAAGGGGAGGACATCTTTGTCAAATACGCGCGTGTAGTCGGAGAGCATGTTGGATTTCAGATGGATGGAGATATTGCGTGCAAACATATCAACCTCCTAAGGTTGTAGTCGCTAAGAGGAGAGAACTTCAGATGGCTGACTTAGTTTCAGGGAACCTGAAAGAGGAGAAGATGCTCACTCGGTTTAACAGGTGCACTTGAGTGGCCCCTCGAGTCGACACGCAACCTATTGAACCGATTGAGCAGAAAGCAGAGCGGGGGGTTCCATCGAGTACTTTTGGCGGCAAGCAGGCACAAACGAAGCCACGGGCACTCATTCGTTGGGATTGTCGGCCATCACACTCATCTTCCAGGCGAGGGGTCACGTAAGTGTAAACGCCTCCGCTGACGCAATTCGACTGGGACGCGCACCCGTGAAACTCAGCCAGCAAGCTTTCCGCCTCCCCGTCTTACCCGGTTTTCCCTGTCCCCGGTTTTCTACCGCTATTCCTCTCCCGCCAGAATCGCTCTAACTCGGCCATAACGATTAATCGGGGAATTGAGCAATTTAGGGCAGCGCTCGTTCCAGCTTGTGGATAGTGTCAGGGTAGTCGGCAAATATTCTTACAACACCGAGGAGAATCATGAAGATATTCACATCTCTGGTCCTTGCTGCAATTGGTGCAATGTGCCTTACGGTCACCGCACCCAAAGTAAATGCCCAAGTCAGCGTCGAGATCGGGGCCGCCCCTGATTGTCCCTATGGCTACTATGACGCCGCTCCTTATGGATGTGCCCCCTACGGCTATTACGGCTCGGAATGGTTCACAGGTGGCGTCTTCATTGGCGCCGGACCGTGGTTTCACGGTTCCGATAATTTCCGGGGCCACGTAAATAACCGCCTTCATCCCGAACACGGCTATAACGGCCCAACGCCACAACGTGGAGAGAAAGCCGAGCCCTCAAAACGCGTCGATAAAGTCGCCCACTTCAAAGGAAATGAAGTGCGGGACGGGCGCGGCCACGCAACCGGAGGCAAACGAGGCTAAGAATCCGGGTGCCCCACTTCTCGCCGCCTTTGCGAGAAGTGGGCTATCTTAGATTCGCAGCGAGAAGAAACCCAAGGACTCAAAACAGCTTGTACCGAAACGGACAAAGCCTCTTTTCTTGCGAATGGGCGCTTTAAATCCTCACAACATCGCGGTGTAACGCAGGTTCATACCTGAGTGAACTGTCAGCCCCTAACCGTCATTCGCCAGTTGGCGAAACATCCC
>PKXU01000100.1 GCA_003132445.1 Acidobacteriaceae bacterium
GGCGACGACTCGGCCAGAAGGATCGGACTGCCCTCGCCCTGACTTGTTCATCGGTGCGCCCTCTTGCACGAATCAGGGTTGGGTCTGGCCGCGACGCATCAGTGGTGGGAGCACTATCAGAATCAATCCATAGAACAGCAGCGAGACCACCAGCGACGCGGCGTTGCCGAATCGCAAGTCCTCAAATAGAAGTTTCAGAGTGCCGAAGGCGACAGCAGCGTAGGCGATCCAGCCGAGTTCGAGGCGCTTCCAGCGAGAGCCGAGGAAGGCCAGTGCCAGAGCCAGGAGGCAGTTCACGATAGTGCGAACCACTGAGACATGCGGCGCTGCTATCTCCAGGAGACCGGCGGCGACCCACACGACGGCAACGACGGCTAAGGCCGCTGCGGTGAAAGCCACCAGTATGGCGGGAACTACCCAGAGCAGGCGCCGACTGCTCTGATTTTCAGGCTCTCGTGCGCCAATCGCGTAGCAAAGCACGGCCGAAAACAGGACAATCCAGACGCCCCAAGCCGGTGCCTTGGGCAGTGTCCCCGCCAAAGCGTTTCCGGCATACATCGGAAGAGCCGAGACTACCGTCGCCGCCGCCAAGAACAAGGACGCGTGTATTGCCGTGCTGAGCTTGCGAGTGTGGGTATACACGTAGACCGCAGCCACAGCGCCCAGGCACAAGAACGGCACCCGGAGATTTGCAGAAAAAAGAAGGAAGCTGCCCGCCAACAGAAGTGCTACTGCCCAAGTGGCGCAAACTCGACGATTGCGCGCGCAAGCCTCGTCTGCGAATCGCGACAGTGCTCCCCAGTAACACACGGCCGCCAGCAGCAGGCACAAGACGCCAAGCGCCGGTGCAGCTGAGCCGTGGCTTGCGCGCATGACGCCGAAGGATGCAAGCACGAAGGCCAGCACGCCTTGTCCGATTTCAAAGATGGTGACCCGATGCAGCAATCCGAAGCTGCGAATCCCAATGCTGCCGCCATAGATCGCTAGCAGAGCAAAACATAGTAGGGTGAGCGTGGTCGGACCTGTGACATGATAGCCCTCGGGTACACCCTCGGAAGAAGTCATCACATCGATGAGCAGCCAAATCGCAAAATCTGCGGCGATTGCGGGCACCGCTCGCAGGCTGAGCCGATGTCCCAGGCAGGCGGTGACTTCAGTGACCAGAGCCACGGTCAACAAAGCGGTCGTAAGCGGCACAAGTTCATGGGTTGCAATAATCAGCGCCAAGGCCGTGATTACGGCCGCCAGGGTCGCTACCCACGGAATCATCTGCAGGTTGTGCTGCCATGCCAGCGCCATCGTCAGCACAACGAAAGCGGCCAGTACCACCGAGGTGGAAGCCGCCGAAAGAACTTGGAAGCGCGCTGTGGATTCCCACAGCAAAGGAGAGAGGATCAATGCCGAGGTGACTGCGTAGGTAACACCGGCGAAGCGGTTGGCTGTGTAAGTTCGGACGGCCCAAACCATCCAGAAACTCGCATAGAGGGCCGCTACGAAGAACACGGGTAATTTTGGAATAGCGCCGGACTCGGCGATGGCGCGCAGCAGGTAGGCTCCGGCGATTCCGAGGACGGCCTTGCCGAGTACGGACACCGCTCCGGTTGGCATCTCAGGCGCGGGAAATCCTCGCCAGGTGGCGGGAGGCCGTGGTCTTTCTAGCGCGGTGGGTGCAGTAGCTGCCAATTCAGGTTGGGCGAGAGTTGGTTTTTCTGGTTCGTGTTCGAGTACGGCGACGCGGCGTTCCAGGTCGCGCAACCGTTCTGTGAGCTGCTCAACATCCGAGGCGCTCCCGTCCAAAGCCTGTGCCATCGACTTCTCCGCATCTGCCCCGCTGGACGGGGCTAGCTGGTTCCGTGCGCCGGACTTGCACCGGAGGCGGGAACAGGGCCCGCGTCCGGCCACGGCGGGAGGAGTTTTACCAAAACCAACAGAAAGATGAAGGGAAGTATGAGGAGCGTGATCGCGGTCAGCAGGCCTTCACGCGTGGCAAAGGCCATTTTATAAGTCGTGTACCCGAGGAAACTCTTGGAAAAAAGTTGGCCGCCGATAACGACATTCCAGCGCATGGCGAAAATGCCGATCACGGTCAAGCATCCGGCTAACGCGTAGATGCGTTTGCGAACCGTGTCGGTCAGACTAAGAATCTGAGTCAGACCCAGCAACACGATCGGGGTCACCGTGCCGCAGACAATCTGGACGATGACCTGCGACGTCCACAGTCGCGTATGCACCATGAAATCGAGGCTGCGGAAGGACTCGTCGGCTTCGTAGATGCGCTGCAGCAGGTCGAGCATCTCCAGGCTGAAGTCGATGACGAAAATATAAAAGAGATATTGCGCGATCTTGTCGAGGCAGCAGATGTCGATTTCGCGTCGGCGCAGACGCGTGGAAATCATATAAAGCAGCATGACAACAGCGATGCCGGAGACCATGGCCGAGAAGATGAAGACGATCGGCATCAGCGGCGAGGACCACCAGGGGTTGGCCTTCACTGATCCGAAGATGAAGCCGACATATCCATGCAGCAGAAAGGCGGACGGGATTCCGATCACAGTGATGAAGTAGCCCAGTCTTTCGTCAATGTGCAGCGAGCGTTCGCTGATGTTGCTGGAGCCGAGCGTGAGCACGCGATAGATCAGGCGCGTGACCCCGGTTGTGGTCTGGGATTTCACGACGATGTCGCGGCGGTAATCGAGCCAGATTTCCAGCAGCAGCACGGCCATCAGGTACCAGAGATAGACGAATCCAAACATGGCCATGGCGGAGGAACGGTGCGGCGTCAGATACATTTCCAGGGAGCGCTCGGGATGTCCCAGGTGCAATTGCAGAGGCAGCGGAGCGACTAGCAAAAACGCCAGCGCCGTGAGCAGGGCGAGGCGGTAGGTGGGCTTCACGGCTTCCACCCGGAACACGCGTTCCAGGGAAGCGAGAATGAACGCGCCGGCGACCAGTCCCGTGATGAAGGGATACAGAACAATGAGGATGCTCCACTGAAGCTCCACTTCGTTCGGATACATGAAGCCTTCGACGGGAATTTGCACGAGCCTCCTTATCGAGCGCCCCCGGACGAATGCGTCCGGGGCCACGTGTTCTTATCTCACCGAGCCGTCCATGCCGTTGTAAAAAACCTTTGCCCCTGTGGCCATGTGCGGCTTCAGAACCTGCACCGTATGCGTTCTCAGGAATTCATGAATCGGGTCTTTCGGATTCTTCAGGTCGGCGAGCTGGCGCGCGCCCGTCGGGCAAACCTCGCAGCAGGCCGTCGTTAAGCCTTTCGTGATGCGGTGATAGCAGAGCGAGCATTTTTCCGCCGTATTGGTTTTGGGATTGATGAAGCGGCAACCATAGGGACACGCCTGCACGCAATAGCGACAGCCCAGGCAGTAGCTCTTGTCGACGAGCACGACTCCATCCGGCGTGACGAAAGTTGCGCCGACGGGGCAAACCTGAGTACAAGGCGATTCGGCACAGTGGTTGCACAGCTTGGGAACGAAGAAATTCTTGCCGCCAATTTCACTGGGTGGGAAGCCCTGCTTACCGCCATCCGGTGATTCCACGTCGGGCCGTTCAATCCTCCAGTCAGCAACGTGATAGCGCTCGATCCAGGTGCGGTAGTAGCCTTCGGGGACGTCGTTCTCTTCCGCGCAGGCGCGGACACAACTGCCGCACCCAATGCACTTGGGGATGTCGATCAGCATGGCCCACCAGTGCTCGGTCATCTTGTAGTTGGGCGCGGTTTCGGGCGTGCCCGCCTGGACATATTTCCAGGCGACCGCAGCGGCCGGCAACAAGAGAAGTAGACGACGGCGGGTGATGTCCATTATTTCTTGCCCTCCGTCGCCGGTTTTGTTGCAGCTGGGGTTTCAATCTTGGGCCGGTGAGGCTGGTGGCAGATATCGCAGGCCAAACCTCCCGCGTGATCGGCTGTGGCTACCTGCGGGAACCCTTTGGGCTTGGCGCTGTTGGCTTCGTGGCAGCGGGCGCAGACGACGGCGGTGTCGAGCTTCGCCGGCTTCACAGACGCTGGATCGTCAGCGTGTTTGGCCTGCGCCCCGTGGCAGGCTTCGCAAGGAACCACCACATGCTTGCCCTGCTTTTTCTGCTCGACCACGTCGATATGGCAGGCCTCGCAAACATCGTGGCCGGCGAAGGCCACGGGGCGGGCCGCGATCTCAGCGATGGCGTCGCCGCGATAATGCCCATACTCTCCAAAGCTCCGCGGGACGACGAGGGCGCGCATCGTGGCGAATGCAATCAGTGCGATTGCCATGACTGCCGCGAGCCGAACCAGGTGTTCAATGTCTTTGAACAAGTTGTGCGTCCTACTCCGGGCGCGTTTCGCGCAACAGGGCCCGATGCTCTTGGATACCTAGGAATTGTCGCGGGAACGATGATTGAGGTCACAGAAAGCTGTGACGGTGGTCACGACGCACAATTGAGACGATAGCCTGCGATCGAGTGCCTCGAATAACTTTCGATTGACCTAACGCCGGGAATGGTTTCCGCCGCGAGCTGTTGCGGCGTGACTTCACGCACGTCCATTCGTGATTCTGAACACATCCTACCGGTGGAACCGATGATATATGTGCGCGGCATCACTTAGTTTTTCTAGCGAGTCTTGCGCTCGCCGCGGCAGCCATCGGCCAGTTTTCGGTTGCAGGCCCGAGGTCGTCCAGGGGTTCGACCCGACATCCGGGCAGGCAGCGAAAAGGAGAGGAGGTATGAGCCAATCCGTTCCTACCATTTGGGGATCCATGCAAGCAAAGGGTTACGACCGGCGCGATTTTCTGCGCTTCTGCAGCTATGCGGCCATGATTGCCGGAATCGAGTCTTCCGGCTTCGCCAAGGTAGGTTGCGCAGGCGTTTGAGAAGAAGGCGCGCCCGCCCGTCGTCTGGCTGCATTTCCAGGAGTGCACCTGCTGCAGTGAGTCGTTTATTCGATCCTCTCATCCGGTCGTGGCGGACGTGCTGCTGGATGCGATCTCGCTCGACTACAGCGAGACGCTGCAGGCCGCCGCCGGGCATTTCGAGGATGGAAGTTTGTAGGTTCGGGCTGGTCGGGCTTGCAATGCAGGCTTTGATCCGCTTCTCAAAAGCGGCTGCCCGTGGTGCAAAGTTCCCGCCCATACTCCAGCCGACTAGAGCAAGGCGCTTCGAATCAACATCCGCACGACCGAGTGCCCAGTCGCAAACGTATTTCAGTGGACCTTCGGTGTCCGGCCGATAGAACAGTTCGGCATCGGGATTCGAATACATCGCACCACGCTGCCCCGGAATCTCGAACAGCAACGCGTTGTATCCACGGCGAAGCGCCGCCGCACCGCCGCGCCAGAAATAGAGTTCCTCCGCCAATGAGTCGCCGCCACCCAAGCTCAGCAACGTCGGTCGCGGCTTTTCGGTTGCCTCAGCCTTCAGGAAGTAGCCGGGAGGCGACTTCCCATTCTCATACGGAATACTGACCACCTCGAATGGCACGTCCATCAGTTTTCCGGCTTGCGTAAAGCACTCCCGTTGACGCTCCCAAGTCAAGCGACACTTGGGATCAGTTGTGCTTTGGTAAAAACCTACCTCACGCCAGTACGATGATGCCCGCAGGAACGCCTCTCGCGCACTCACCAGATGCCCGCCTGCAAGCGACTTGCGGGCGATCTCCTCCACCCGTTCTGCCGTAACCTGCCACGCCTCCGTATAGCTACATTCCTTTTCGTCCTCGATCCGCGAGGCAGTCTCGTAGCACTCGCCGTCGCGCTGAAGCACCTAACGGAGTGCGGACACCTATATTCCGACACCTGAGCAATTTTGAGCAGTCACCAATAGGCCATCGTTGTAGTCTGTGAGCAGATGTGAAGGAACTATACGGCCCACGGTCGTTTTGTTCCTCTGGTGGCGCAGCCGTATATTCGTATACAGGAAAAGTAGTTCATCCACCCGCTGCGCCACATCTACTTTTCGAACGGGTTCACGCAGCAAGTCAGGCTCCGGTTCGGAGTCGTTGGGCGTTCGTTGAACAGCCCTCCCCGGAACTCGGCCAACTTAAAGCGGTTCCAGCCGCAGTTGACAACCGTAGCGCACAAGCCTAGCATTGTAGATGAGCAAGCTACCTCTCCTTACTCTTTCAGGTCCTCTGAACTAAGTCAGCCCATCTGAAGTAGTCTTTCTTAGCAACTCCAACCCTAGGAGGTTGCCTATGTTTGCACGCAATATCTCTATCCATCTGAAATCCAATATGCTTTCTGATTACACCCGTACCTTTGAGAACGACGTTCTTCCTTTACTTCGCAAGCAGAAGGGCTTCAAGGACGAAATCACATTGTCAAATCCCGGCAGTCTAGATGTGGTTGCGATTAGTCTTTGGGAGAACAAAGCCAATGCAGAAGCTTACAACACCAATACTTACCCAGAAGTGTTGAAGACCTTCGCAAGAATGATCGATGGAACACCCAAGGTTCAGACCTTTGAGTCCGTCACCTCGACCTTCCATAACGTTGCTGTAGCAGCGTAAAAGGCCTGTAACTGTGTCGCACGGGAAGGCGGTTAACTCCGCCTTTCCGCTTTTAACAAAGCGCCGAGCACTAATCGTATTGGACCGGGGACTCCCTCTTATGAAAACCCTTTTATTGGCCATTTTCTCTCTGTGCTTTTGCCTAACCGTCGTCGTCTCTCTCTCACAGGATGCGCCCAATCAGGCACCGAAGACTCAGGCGGCCGCGGGGGGTCGGCTGACAACCATCATGGGCACAGTTGAGGAAGGTAGCGTCGAATTGAGGTTTGTCACCGAACAAAGAGCTTGGAAAGTGGACAATCCGGAAATCCTTGAGGGTCATGAAGGACACTACGTGCACGCGAAGGCTTACGTCTACCCGGATAAGAATCTGATTCACATCACAGAAGTGAAGATACCCACCGCACGTGAGACCATGGAAGCTGACATTAAGTAAGCGCGACCACCATTACCTCGGCAAGACGATCATGCAAAAGAAATACTTGTTCTGTGCAAGAAACCCGCTGTTGAAGAAGGGTTGTTATTTTCATAAAAGTGAAGTGGGTGACCGAAGCGATCGATTGACGATTGACACCCGCTGGAAGAAAAGACAAGTCCCCGCTAAGCCGTGACAATCGCCCGGAGCACGGCTGCGAATTCCGCTTCGATCCCTTCCGCATTCGTGGTCCGGTAGCCCAGTTCCTGCGCCAAGGTTTCCAGTTCCCGCTGCCACTCCGCAGGAAGCGCCGCACTGGGAGGGAAGGCGTGCGTGGTACGCTCTGCGAAAATCCGCTTCGCCGCCGCCTGCGCTCGCCGATAGTCGAGTTGGGCCAGCATGTCCAGCAACAGAATATCGAGCACATCGCGCGCGCGATCTTCGCGTTGCGGCCCCGTACACGCGTGCAGCTTTTGTGCCACCTGCTCGTGGATACTGATGCAGCGCACCTGCGGCGTCACCGGCAGCCCCATCTCGGCAACTCCCGCTATGGCCGGCGCGATCATGTCCACTTCGCGCGCCTCGCTCGGTCCGAGGTCGATGTCCACGGTTTGCCAGGCCCGCGTCTTGTATTGCACCGCCACCTCGACCCGCGCCGTGTCGGCCAGTTCCATCTGGTGGATCTCGGGCTTCAAACGGAAAGTGAAGGCGTCAAACCCCAGCTTCAAGACTTCTTCCAGTTTGCGGATACGCTCCACCCGGTTGCCCGCCAACCCTAAATCAAAATCCTTGGTGGTGCGAGCCACGCGGGCAAAGCGCAGTTCCATCGCCACGCCACCTTTGAGGTAGTACGTGTCGATGACGCCCTGCTGCACCGCCTGCTCCAGCACACCGCAGAGCGCGAGAAACGAGACCCATCGCCGGAGGCGTTCCTGATCGAGGCCTTGTTCGCGCGCGACACGCGCCAGAGTTTTCTCCAGACGTTCTGCCGGTTGTGCGCTCACGCCGTCGCCTGTGCCTTCTGACTACCGCCGTGTGCGTACTGGTTGAGTTGGCGCGTGAGCCGCTGCAATTCTGCCGCACTGATGAAACCTTCCTTGCGCGCATCCTTGATGGCTTGGCGGGCTAGTCCCAACCTCCCTGTCGTTTCCATCACGTCCATCACGCTTTTCGCCACGGTCGTGACTGGCAGCCCTTGGTGGGTGGTCACATCACGTACTGGCAATTCACCACGATGAATCACGATCCACTTCGGTTTCTGGCGCCGCAATCTTGCACTCTTGGGAACGGTGAGATGGACGCGGGCCGGATTAGCATCTGAGATCCCATACACACCCAACGCAGTTTCGTGGGAAAGCACGACCTGCTCGGGGCCTTGGCTCGCGCGCGCCCACAAGACGGCCTCGCGGTATTGCGACAGACGGTCCGCAGGAAAGTAAGGAATGTGATAAACCCCACGCGCGACCCGTTCCAGTTTCCCGCGCTGCGTGAGCCGAGCCAAGACCGAGTCCGTAATGCCGAGTTTGCGGGCCTGTGTCGCCGTCACCAAGCCATCATTCTGCTCGGCCAGCGGGAGCAATTCGTCAATGCGGGAGCGCATGTTTGCAGTATGGGCGTCTTTCAAGGCCATGTCAATATAGTTCCATAATAGAACTAAACTGACAGTATCCCGGCTCTTGCGTCTCCAGCCCTATCCCATTCATGCACAGAGGGATACGACCTGTCATACGCCCGATCGCCAATTGCTTCCCGTCACGGCTAAATACCAAACTCGTAGGAGGGTAGAAGGTATCTTCGTCTAGATGGTGAACCTCCCCAGTGGTCAGAGAGACGAGGTGAACTGTTCGGTCGGCCCCAACAGCGAGGGTCTCATCGTCCGGACTAAAAGCAATTGGAGAACAGAACGTATTCGTAACTCCGAGGACATTTCTGAATGACCACGTCTCCTGTCTGCCCGCTAGGTTCCAAATTTTAACTTCTCCGTCGGTGGCCACACTTGCGAGCTGCTGCCCTCTGTGATCCAACACCAGTTTGCGGAGATAATGACCGCCGTGACTCGTTTGGACGAACAACGAGTAAGGGGCGGACTCGTCACGGGCTTGTGTCGGATGACCAGGGGCTAACTGGGCTAGACAAACCGAAAGAAGGTTAGCGAGAAACAGCACTAAACGTGTCGCACGATAAAACGGCCGATGAGGAACTCCTGTTGTGAGCATTCGTGCTCTCCCTGGTTCCGAATATGAATGACTCCCATGGGACTCGGCCTACCCGATTCGGAAGAGGCTACAGGTTTTCTGGTGTCGATGCAAGCTGATGTTGGCTCCCTCACGAATCATCTCCGACAATGGCCCGCAGTTCATTGCTCGCGACTTCAAGGAGTTCATTCGCATCTCTGGCATGACGCACGTCCGAACCTCCCCTTACTATCCACAGTCAAACGGCAAGATCGAGCGCTGGCACAAGTCACTGAAAAGCGAGTGCATTCGGCCGGGAACGCCGCTGTCGCTGGAAGATGCGCGGCGTCTGGTCGAGGGCTACGTGGAGCATTACAACAACGTCCGCCTGAACAGTGCCACCGGCTACATCACCCCGAAGGACGCGCTGGCGGGGCGTCAGCAGGAGATCCACGCGGACCGCGACCGCAAGCTGGAGGCCGCCAGACAGCAGCGCCAGAGTCACCGCCGGGAAGCCGTGTGAAGAGCGAAGTGGCCAGCCGCCGCGATGTCGGAGACCAAGGAAAGCTATTTTGACCCACTGTAGATGGATGTTTCACCAACTCAGGGCACCACGAGCACTTTCGTACTCTTCAAATGGTGACGATTCACCATCAATAATCGGCGTTAGGTGAATGGCTATGACCCGATTTCCCAAGCTGATCGTCTTGCTGGCCCTTCTTCTTCCAGCTTGCGCCCAGTCGCAGAGTCCTATCTCGGTAGAAACATCGTCGGATGTTCCCCAAAACGCTGTTCCTCAGAACGCTCCTTGTGTGGACCAGCCAAGATCACTTGCAGAATTGGTTGCATCCTTCCGGCAGGGAAAACTTCCGCTCGCTCCCCAGATGACAGGAACTTGGGTAGAAATCGGCGACGTGTGGGACGACGCATCAGAAAACAGCTTGAATTGTTCTGGAATCAGGCGAGGCAGCAAATTCGAGTTTGTAATGATTGCGGACGGCTACTCGGTCGCGCTGCATGCCATAGGCATGATGCCTCCGCTGAACGTGAAAATGCGACTCGACCACAAGGGAAGCGTCGAGTTTCCGGTGAATTTCGGGGCGGATGAAGGCCCTGACTCAAATCGGTGTCGGCTAACAAACCCTGACACACTCGTATGCCTCGTAGCCGCATACAGAGCCGAAGAGTTTAAGAAGATGAAAGTTCAGGCTCGTGAAATCTACGAAGCGACGCAGGTCAACTGACGACGGGCCAACCGGATGTTGAGAAACCGCAGGCCGTTGCGGAGCTACAATGATCTTGCCGGGTGAAACGGAAGCGGGCACTGCGGGGACGCAACCATGCTGAGGGATAACCCGGAGGGCTCATCGAGCCGATGCTCAGCTTCGCGGGAGGTCCTTCTCCCGCGTTGCACGCTGACGGGAGGAAGTCATCGCACGATAGACCCTCATGCCTTGAAAATCCCCGCCCCGCAGGGGCGGAATCTACACTAACGGAGAACGCCGCTTCTCCATTTCACGCTGAGCCAAGACACGATGACTTGACGGCACGAGAC
>PKXU01000143.1:0-3849 GCA_003132445.1 Acidobacteriaceae bacterium
TGCTCGCGGACTGCGTTCGATTCTGCGCCACGATCCCGACAAAATCATGGTCGGCGAAATTCGCGACACCGAGACCGCGCAAATTGCCATTCAGTCCGCACTAACTGGACACCTGGTATTCACCACGGTTCACGCCAACAACGTAGTCGACGTGATTGGACGATTCCTGAACATGGGAGTCGAACCTTACAACTTCGTTTCGGCTTTGAACTGCATTCTGGCACAGCGACTGGTGCGCTTGATTTGCGAATCGTGCCGCACCGAAGTGCATTATGCGCCTGACGTTCTCGAAGCCAGCGGGCTCGATCCTGCGCAGTGGGGAAAAGTACCGCTCTACGAAGGCCCGGGATGCATTGAGTGCGCCGGCACGGGTTTTCGCGGACGAACCGCGATTCACGAACTACTGGATCTGAGCGATCGAGTGCGCGAAATGATTCTGGCCAAGAAGCCGACATCGGAGATTCGCCGCGCCGCTCGCGACGAAGGAATGCGCTTCCTGCGCGAATCGGCACTGGATAAGGTTCGGCTAGGCATGACAACGTTGAAAGAGATCAATAAGGTCACGTTTATTGAGGCCATGCGGTAAGGTTTCGCGCCGAACGACAATCCGTCTTCGCAAGGACGCGAACGATCGCGGCGCTCCCAGGTCACCCGGCAGGCTCAGGATAGGCTCCTCGCGAGATGAACAGCACCTCAGGCAGAACGATGCGATTTCGTGATCGACCATCTTTCAGTGCCCTTCCGGCTATTGAATTTATAGACGATTCGAGTTCTGATTGATAAAGGGCATGCTCGGAAAATGAGTTCTACTTCAAACATATCGAAGCCTAAGCTGGCCTGCGAAATTGCAGCGGACCGCGTTCTGGCCGGGCGACTTAGCGACGGCGGCGAGGGGCTGGAGGCGTCGGCCGCGCGAGAGTTAGCGCCGGGAAGCGTGATTCCCGACTTAGTGGAAAACAATCTGCGCCAGCGCGAGGCGGTGCGCGCAGGAATCGAAACGGTCTTGGGCAGTGTAGCCGGCCGCTCCAAAGACCTGATTGCAATCGTCCCCGATGCCGCCGTGCGGGTGATGCTCGTCGAATTCGACACTCTTCCCTCCGATCACAATGAGGCTCTCGCCGTAGTGCGATTTCGTTTGAAAAAATCACTTCCCTTCGACGTGGAGAAGGCGACGGTCTCCTATCATGCGCAGAAGGTCAACAATGAGGTGCGCGTGGTGGCGGCGGTGGCGATGGCGAGTGTAATCGAGGATTACGAGACCGTGTTCCGCACGGCTGGATACGATCCTGGAGTTGTACTTCCGTCTATGCTGGCCGCGCTGGGAGCGGCGGATGCCAGGCGACCCACCCTGGTGATTAAGGTGGACGCGCATACCACTAGTATTGCGATCTTGAATGAAAACCAGCTGCAACTTTTTCGTACACTCGAAAATACGCGCGGCGTAACCATCACAGGTGAGCAACTGGCGGAAGAAGTTTATCCCTCGGTAGTTTTTTTTCAGGACACGTATCACCTGAACATTGAGCGCATCTATGTTGCGGGGCTGCCGGAATCAGGCGGCGCGGCGCCTGCGCTGCGGGCCCAGACTGGAGCAGAAGTGCAGGAGTTAGTGGCCTCATCGCAGTTGGGAGCAACCGCAGGCGGCGCCGTGCCGCGCTGGCGGATGGCAGGAGTGGTGGGGGCCCTGATCGCGTAGCGGACGCATTCGTCCGCCGGGAGATGTGAGCACCTAGACGAGTGCGTGCGGAGCTACAAAATGAACTATGCGTCTTGATATCAATCTCGCGAGCCAGCCGTATGAAGATGCGCGCCAATTCTGGATGCGCTGGGGCACGGCCGTGGGCGCGGTTGCGCTGTTCACATTAGTGCTGCTCGCGTTAGATATTAGCGGATGGATCAACGCGCGGCGGGATCGGGAAACGATTGCGCAGAAACGCGCGATGATTGCTGATCGGGATCAATTGCGTGCCAACGCGGAAAAAATTCTCAATCTTCCGCAGAACCGGAGTACGCGGGATCAATCGCAGTTCTTGAACGGACTGATCGAGCGTAAGGCTTTCTCGTGGACGCGGGTGCTGGAAAATCTGGAGAAGGTGATGCCACCGCGCGTGCATCTGATCGCGATCAATCCGCAGCTGGACGAGGATAATCAGCTTGGGCTGAAGATGACGGTGGCAGGAGATTCCCGGGATCGAGCCATTGAACTGGCGCATCGCATGGAGGAATCGCGCCGCTTCTCGCAAACGAATATCATTTCAGAAAGCACGAAGCAGTCTATGAACGGCGGCGATACCGAGCAGTTTGATATTGTTGCCGTGTACATTCCGGAGCCCCTGGCGGCGCCGTCGTCAAAAACGGAAAACAAGTCGGCGGATGCGAAATCATTGAAGGTAGAGAGGAAAACAAAACCAGCAGCTCCGCCAAGGAGTAGGCCCTAATGCCCGACTTGCGGCAAACGCGGAAGAAGCTGAAGACTGCACTCGCAATTATGGCGGGCGTGGATTTGCTGGCGGCACTGGTATATTTTTCACCGCTGGTCGGCTCGGCGGAATCGCGCCGGATGCAGATGAACTTGCTTCAGGCCGATTTGACTACTAAAACGCGCCAGGTCGCGCCACTCAAAGATCTGCCGCAGAAGCTGGTGCTGGCCGGTCATCAAATCAACGATTTCTACCAGCGGCGCTTTGCCGTACAGCAATCCCAAATTGTGACCGAGTTCGATAAACTCGCCTCCGGCAATGGCGTTGCCATCGAGCAGGTTCGTTACAAGCCCGAGGAAACAGGCGAGGGCGGATTGCAACCGGTGGAAATTGAAGCGGATCTTGCGGGCAACTACACTTCCCTGGCGAAGTTCATCAATGCGCTGGAGCGGGACGAAATGTTTTTCATCATCAACAGCGTAACCTTGGGCGGCTCGCCGCAGGGTCCAGTCCGGTTGAACATGAAGCTGGAGACATATTTGAAGGCAGGAATGTAGTGGAACTGGGATTGGACAATAAGAAGAAGACGACGTGGGCGGTCGGGCTCGCCGTGGTGGCGCTTCTGGCCGTGGCTTACGAGTTCATCCCGTTTTTCACGGGATCGACCGATCAGGCGTCGAGCGCACAGGCAGCGGCTCCTGTGCCCGCGCCTGAAAAGCCGCGTGGTGGAAAAAAGCCGGGGAAGAAGATTCGCGCAGAAAATCTGGATCCTACGCTGCGGCTGGATTTGCTGGCCACCAGTGAAAAGACACAGTACGAAGGGAGTGGAAGAAATATTTTTGTATCGCAGGCGGAAGCAGTCGTCATTCCGCATCCCATAACTCCAGGAATCTCCACCACCTCCTCGCAGGGGCCGGATCAGTGGCACCCTCCGACAGTTCCACAGGCGGCGCCCATCCCGCTGAAGTTTTATGGTTTCGCGAGCCGAACGGGTGAGCCAAAGAAAATATTTCTAAAGCTGGGCGAGGACGTATTCGTGGCGGGGGAAGGCGAAATTGTAGACCGGCGATATAAAGTGATTCGTATTTCGCCCAATTCAGTGGAGATTCAAGACGTCGTGAATAGCGGTCCACCGCAGACTATTCCGCTGACTCAGGGGTAGAGACGAATTCGGTAATCTGGTAATTGGGCAACTGGACATTTGAAGGCTTCAGGGCATTTCCAAATTGCGAAATTTCCCTATTACTCAATTTCTTAATTTTATGGCTTTGCATTCTCCAGCGCGGCGTAGCGTAGCTCGACGAAGCGGCCGTCACGGCGAGGGCGGATGGGTCCTGCTGACGCTGCTTCTGGCCATGGCACTCATGGTCATCTTCGCTGCGGCGATCGTCCCTTCCATCACTTTCGAAATCAAGCGCGATCGCGAAGA
>PKXU01000143.1:3907-16363 GCA_003132445.1 Acidobacteriaceae bacterium
CCACTCAATTGTAAGAATTCGAAGTGTGAGGATTTCAAACTGCTGCACTTCGGCGACGTGCAAATGACATTGAGCGCGATGGGTGGAGCGAACATTCCCGGCGCAACCCCGGTCAGCGCAATGAACGGTGGCGGATCCGGTGGATTGAGTAGCTCGGGTGGTCTCTCCCAGTCTTCATCCTTTGGCGGGAACAGCGGATTTGGATCAACGTCAAATTCATCTTCAAATTCATCGTTCGGTCAGAATCCGACCGCAGCGGGTGGTCTCACGACCGGGTCGGACACATCGCAATCGGCATCTCAGGCGGCTTCCGGCACAACGGCGGGCCAAACCTCGGACGCAACCGGAACGAATGCGTCAGGAAGCAACGGCAACTCCAATCAACTGGGATCGGGACAAATCATCGGCGCACCCATCGTCGGAGTTGCTAGCATCAGCAAAGATACGACGATCCGTGAATTCAATCACAAGACTAAATATAAGGACTGGGCGTTCGTTTACGATCCAACGATGGACCGCGGCGGCATCATCACGACTCCTTATCAGCCGCAACTGCAGGGTTTCGGGCAGCAAGGCACGCCCAACCTCAACGGTCAGACAGGGACCACTGGCACTGGTTTCGGCTCCGGCAACAGCCTTGGCTCGTCGCCATCCGGATTCCAGAACAGTCCAAACGCACCGGCTGCAGGAACTTCCAGCATGCCGAATCCTCCGAGCAATTCGCCGCAGCAGCAATAAAATAACGGGCGCAAAAAATTAAACGGCCTTATCGCGATCGATAAGGCCGTTTCGTCTTTCGAAATTGTCGTGTATTCATGCTCAGAGGAGTCTGAGCCGGACCTGCGATGGCAGGCTACACGCTGAAGGAAGATCCGCAGCCGCAGGTGCTTTTAACGTTTGGATTTTCGAACTTGAAACCTGCGCCTTCGAGGGTTTCGACATAATCAACGATGCAGCCATTCAGATACATAACCGACGTCGCATCGACGAACACTTTGAGTCCTTCCATATCGAAGGTCTTGTCCATCATTCCTGCACCGTTTTCAAACTGCATGGAATAGGAGAATCCCGAGCATCCGCCCCCAACCACTCCAATGCGCAGACCGGCGGGAACGGGGTTCTGCTGGCCCATAATCTCTTTCACTTTGGCGACAGCATTGGGGGTAAGGGTTACAGGCGGGGCCTTCTTCGTAACTTCAGGAACGGTCGTGGTGGCCATTGTATCTCCTTGGCTTTAAAGCTGTTCGATTATAGCAGATGTTATTCCGCGATAAAAATTTCACCATTCTACTTCTGCGGAGCTGCTAATAGTTGGATGCCGGATTGGCTCGAAAGTCGCACTCCAGCGTTTCTGTAACAGCTTCGGAACAAAGGGATTTATTCCAGCCAAGGCTTGCCAGTGGGGATATAATCATGCCGTTGGGCATTCCCCCGGACTGAATGCGGGTTCTCTGCGCGTCCCGTTTCAGGAAGTGGAAGCCGTTTCACTGGGGATGGAAACTGCCGAGGTGGCTTATGAGTCTCACGATCGTCACAGTTGTCTTCGGAATTTTCGCCGTTGGTCTGGTCATTCTCCTCATTTACAAGAGCACCCTCACTATGCACGAGGATGAACAACTATTTCTGGATGATCACAATTCGCACATGCAGGAAGAGCAAACGGAACTGTTGACGAAAGTCAACCGGCTTACTGTGCCGGTCTGGGTGTTCAGCATCGGTTCCGGAGTCTTCCTTCTTTTGCTGGTTGCGATGCTCATTTACCAAAAGCTGAACGAAGTTCAGTAATGTATTGCCTGGAGTTGTGCCGGTCGGGCGGATTGCAACTGTGGCGCCAGGTGTGGCCAAGTGCCTGACCGCCAAAGAGGTGAGGTATAGCTTGGCGCCGAAGGCGGTGACGTTTTGCTCGGGGGCAATCGCACAGGCTAACCGCGCGCTGTCTTTTGTCCATCTCGCTCGTATCAGTTTGTCGTCGGTTCGCTTATCGTCGGTTCGCTTATCGTCTGTTCGTTTATCGTCTATTCGTTTACCCTGCGTCCTTTCATTTTCCACGTCGTCATCTCTTGCCGAAGATTTGTTGTGCAACCGCAAGCAAGTTTCGCGATCTATTTCTGGCGGCCATTTACAGGCAGCGGATCACGCCTCGTGAACAATCTGAAATCGTCAGACACTTAATACGGGCCAGCAGCAGGCAACTTTTGTTAAATAACCAGATTCCTACGGCGGGAGTATTCCANNGATCGGGCGTCCCAAGCGGTTGCGGCGCTGGATCGTAATCGCGACGGCTGGGCTTGTTTTCGGCGCGGTTCTTTTCACGGTGACACGCAACAAAACCCCCGCAAGCGGAAATTCTGCCCGTGCGGCATTCGCCGGTCCAGGCGAAGCTTTGCGCCTCAAGGGAACAACCGAAGCCGTGCAATCGCGTGCCATCCTCGCGCCCCGGCTTGCCGGTGAACAGGTTCCTACGCTCACAATTATCCATCTCGCCCTGACCGGGACCCGCGTGAAAAAAGGGGACGTGTTAGTCGAGTTTGACCGGCAGGCGCAAATGCGGGATTTCGTCGACAAACAGGCGGAGTACGAAAAACTCGTCGATCAGGTGGCGGAAGAAGAGGCCAAAGAAAATGCGGCGCGCGCCAAGGATGAGAGTGAACTAAAAGCCGCAGAGGACAATCTCCGCAAGACGGAACTGGAAATCCAAAAAGCGGAAATCGTCTCGCGCATTGACGCGGAAAAAAATCAAGAGAATCTGGACGAAGCTAAAGCAACTTTCGAGCAGCTTCGCGAAACCTTTGACCTGAGGCGCAAAGCAGCACAGGCGGCGATTCGCATCCTCGAAATTCAGCGCGATCGTACGCAGCAGACCATGTTACACGCTCAGGCGAATGCCGATCTCATGCAGATCCACTCTCCACTGGACGGGGTCGTGGTCCTGAATACAATCTGGAAACAGGGAACGATGGGGGAAGTGCAGGAAGGCGATCAGGTGCGGCCCGGTGTGCCGTTTATGCAAGTCGTCAATCCGGCCACTATGCAAGTGCGGGTAATGGCGAATCAACAGGACTTTCCGAGTTTGCGAGTGGGACAAACGGCGAAGGTGCGTTTGGACGCCTATCCGGAGATGGTATTTGCAGCCAAACTGGATCAACTGGCTCCCATTGGCGAAAGCGGAGACTTTTCCAATAAACTCCGCTCCTTCGTGGTGATTGTGGCAATCGACGGAAATGATCCCAAGTTAATGCCCGACCTTTCCGCCGCGGTCGATGTTGATGTCGCGGAAAAGAACGCACAAACAAATGCGGGAGCAAGTTCTGAAAAAAGCTCTGCACCGAGGGGCTCGTCATGATTCGTCGCTTTCGACGGCTCTCCGGTCGCGGCAAGGGAGTGGTGATCGCAATCGTGCTTTTTGCGGGAAGCGGCGTCCTGCTGGGCACTGCCCGCCTAGGCAAGAGGTCACCCAACGTCCCTACGATTGAAGTAAAGCGCGGGGAGTTTCTCGACTCCACGGAATTTCGTGGCGAGGTCAAAGCTCTGAAGTCGGTCACGATCAGTGCGCCCTCGGAGGCGGGGGATCTGCAGATTGTGAAGGTCTCGCCGGAAGGTACTGTGGTGAAGCCCGCTGATGTGGTTGTCGAGTTCGATAAAACAAAAACAGAGCAGGATCTGGCGCAGTATCGTTCCACTCTCAAATCGGCGGAAGCGGAAATCGCGCAGGCTCGCGCCCAGGCGCGTCTCACAGAAGAGGAAGACAAAACCGCTGTGCTAAAGGCTGGCTATGACGTGGAGGGAGCGAAGCTCGAAGCCAGCAAACAAGAGATCGTTTCCAGGATTGAAGGCGAAGAGGCAAAACTGAAGTTGGCCGATGCCGAGCAGAAATTACGCGAAGCGGAAACAAAACAGAGATCGGACCTGACTCTGAATAAGGCGACGATCGAGAGCAAGGAACAGGCCAGCAAGAAAGCGAAATATGACGTCGAACGCGCGGAGCGTGCTCTTGGTCAAAATGACTTTACGCGCGCCCTCGGCTGGGACCATCAGTTTATTGCAACATTGGTCCGGGTCCAATATGACCTCATACCGGCCCGGAGATCGAGCGTGGCCGGGAGCCGCGATTGCGGAATTGCCGGATGTGACCACTCTGCGCATTTCCGCGCGCGTGGATGAAACCGAACGCGGAAGATTGGCGGCGAAGCAACCGGTCACGGTTCAGTTGAATGCAATTCCAGACCGGCAATTCACCGGGCACATCGAGCAGATTGGGGCGATTGCCAGCCTTGATTTTTCCAGCGGCTGGCCCATCACTCGCAACTTTATTCTGGAGATTGCTCTCGACCAGACGGACCCGCGCTTCAAGCCCGGAATCACAGGACAGGTGACTGTAATCGTAGACCGCGTCCCCCATGCAATCACGATTCCCACGCAGGCGATGTTTCAGAAATCCGGAGAAAATGTGGTGTATGTGTGGCGGGGTAATCAGTTTGAAGAACGTGCGATCGAAGTGGGACGCAGAAGCGGCGACAAGATTCTGGTCGCGAAAGGCGTAAGTCCCGGAGAGCAAGTGGCGCTAAAAGATCCTACCTTGAAAGAGTAGTTGCCTGAGAGCGAGTAGACGGAGTTGAGAAGAAGCCGACGTGCCCTTCTGTGGTCGGTGGTCGCGGTTATTCTCTGCGCCGCGGTCGGCGTGCTGGCAGCCGTGCGCCGAGCGTCTCCTGCAGTTTCAAAAGACGACATCCCTACCGGACTTGTGAAACGCGGCGACCTCGACATGAAAGTTTATGTGACGGGAGAATTGCGGGCGAGCCATTCGGAGATGATGACAGCGCCTCCCATTGGCGGAGGCGCGCTGCAAATCACCCATTTGCTGCACACCGGCACGGCTGTAAAGAAGGGCGATTTGGTGATGGAATTCGATCCCACCGAACAACTCTACAAACTGGACCAGAATCGCTCGGAGTTGATGCAGGCCGATCAGGAGATCACGAAAGCGTTGGCTGATGCCGCGGTTGTAGCTGCAGAGGACAAAGTGGCGATGCTCAAGGCGCGATTCGACGTAAGGCGGGCGGAATTGGACGTGCAGAAGAACGAACTGGTGAGTACGATCGACGCACGAAAAAATGATCTTGCACTGGAGCAGGCAAAATGCGTGCTGGCGGAACTAGAACAGGATGTAAAGTCACGCAGTGCGTCTGGCCGGGCCACGATTTCACTCGCGCAGGAAAAGCGCAATAAGGCAAAGCTGGCAATGGAGCAGGCGCAGGACAGCATCAACAAGATGCGCGTAGTGGCGCCCATGGACGGGCTGGTCGCATTGGAGAAAAACGAAGGCGCGGCCGGCGGATTTTTTTCAGTGGAATGTCACTCCCCGAATACCGCGAAGGAGATCAGGTAGAACCGGGCAGGACTGTGGGGCAGGTGATCGATCCTAAAGCAATGGAACTGGTAGCCAAAGTCGGAGAACTCGAGCGCAGCAATATCAAGGAGGGACAAACGGTAGAGATCGAACTCGACGCGCTGCCCGGAAGTGTGTTCCACGGAACGGTGAAGACCGTCGGAGGCAACAACGCCCGCAGATTCTGGGACGACGACTCCAGCAGCAAATTCGAAGTCTCCATCACGCTGGGGACAACAGACGTACGGATGCGACCGGGTCTGACAGCACGAGTGTCCATTGAGGGCGATCCACGAAAGAATGTAATCTTCGCGCCTCGTCAGGCCCTGTTCCTGAAAGACAACAAGCGCGTGGTATACGTGCGTCAGGGCAATAACTTTGAGGCTCGTGAAGTAAAGATTCAGGCCCAGAACGAGAGTCGCGACGCCATTGACGGCGTTAGTGCCGGCACCGTGATCGCTCTGGTCGATCCCACCATACCCAGGAAGACGGGGACTTCAGGAAGCCAGTCAA
Source organism: Acidobacteriaceae bacterium (assembly GCA_003132445.1). Classification (GTDB taxonomy): domain Bacteria; phylum Acidobacteriota; class Terriglobia; order Terriglobales; family Acidobacteriaceae; genus Sulfotelmatobacter. Next base: position 9,807 of record PKXU01000143.1, read on the forward strand.
CGGGCGGAGGCGCACCGTAAATGGCGACCACAGTTTCCACTCCTCCCACACGCATATTGCAAGCCTATCGGCAGTGGCTGCCCGACATGCAACTCGGGCTACAGAATCTGCTGTTGCACCGTCTGCGCTCGCTGCTGACCATGCTGGGGATGATCTTTGGCGTCGCGGCAGTGGTATCGATGCTTTCGATCGGAGCGGGTGCGAGGCAGAAGGTAATGGCGCTGATTGAGCAGATGGGAGTTCACAACCTGATTGTGGAAGCGAAGGAGACCACGGAGTGGCAAGCGCATCAGAAGATTCGCAAGATTTCTCCCGGGCTTTCGTTCCAGGATTATCGCGTAATCCGCGATGACGTGAACGATATCGTGGCCGCGACGCCGCGTAAACGGATGACTCCCTCGAAAACGATTCCAAAATCGCAGCAGGATCCGCCAACCGTGTACGGGGTCCGTCCGATCTACTTGAAGGTTGCCGGGCTACACGTTCTGGAAGGACGATTCTTCAGTGAGGACGAAGAAACCCGGGGCGCCCCGGTAACAGTGCTGGGCGCGGCTGCACGGTCGAGCCTGTTCGGTTCCGCGGATCCGATCGGCCAATATGTGAAAGCGAATGAGACCTGGTTTCGCATCATCGGCGTGGCTTCACCGCAACTGAGTTCGCAGACCGAAGTGGCGGGCGTGCCCACGCAGGATCTCAACAATATTATGTACGTCCCTCTCAATTCGGCCATTCTGCGGCTAGAGGATAACTACAGCGACGTGCGCGACGAGATTGACGGAATTTATTTGAATATTCGCGACAACGCGGATATGGCTTCGGTGGCGCAAGTAGTGCGGGCGATTTTGGACTCTTCGCACCACTCCGCGGGAGATTTCAGCGTAATCGTTCCGGCCGAACTGCTCGCCGAACAGAAACGCACGGAACGCTTGTTCAATGCGGTGATGGTTGCCATCGCGTCCATTTCTCTTCTGGTGGGCGGGATTGGGATCATGAACATTATGCTGGCCAGCATTCTCGAGCGGACGCGTGAAATTGGAGTTCGACGCGCGGTGGGGGCCCGGCAGTCCGACATTATTCGCCAGTTCATGGTGGAGGCCATGCTGATTTCGTTTGTCGGCGGAAGCTTCGGCATTATGTTCGGCTTCGTGATGTCGCGCCTGATCGCGTGGCTGGCAGGATGGTCGACGATCGTGACCCTCAGTTCCATCCTTCTGGCATTCATCGTCTCGATAACGGTCGGACTCGTTTTTGGAATTTACCCCGCAGTCAAAGCTGCACGCCTCGATCCCGTCGAAGCAATTCGCTGGGAGTAGACGGCACGGCAGTCGTTTCACCGCACGAACAAATACAATTTGGAGGAGTTGAGGAATGACCTATTCTCGCCTGGGGATCTCCACTTGTCTTCTGCTGCTTTCGATTTTGGCGTTTGACGCGCACTGCTGGGGTCAAAAGGGCGTCGGTCAAAAGGGCGAGACGTATCACGATCTGCTCACGCCTCAGGTTCGTTCGGATACCCTGGGCACGCCCGAGCATTTGTGAAATTACGTGGTGGATGGAAAGCTGACATTAAGCCTGCGTGATGCAGTGGTGCTCACGCTGGAAAATAACAGTGGCGTGAGGATTCAAGAAACGCAAATCGAAACTTCAAAATTTGCATTGCTGGGCGCGCATGCTCCTTTCGATCCCTTGCTGACCGCGTATTACAACGTAAAAGTTCTTCTTCCGCGCCTTTCAGCCAGTTGCAGGGAACCGGCGCCGCGCCCACGTTCATCTCTACAACGCAAAACGCCCAGTTTAATTACACGCAAACCTTTGAGACCGGAACCAACGTACAGGCCGGATTGGGCACCAACAACAACTACACAAACAATTCTTTCTTCCTTTACAACCCTTATGTCGCTTTCCTGCTGAATTTCCAGGTGATCCAGCCGTTACTTAGAAATGGATGGTTTTTCGCAAACCGTGCGCCATTGATGATCGCGCGCCGCAATCTGCAGCAGTCGCAGGCGAACTTCGTCGCTGAAGTAAACAATAACGTGCTGCAGGCTGTGGCCCAGTATTGGACCGTGGTGGAAGCGCGCGGAAATCTGGATGTGGCGCGGAGCACCATGGACGCCGCCGAAGTCACTTACAAGAGGGATAAACGGGCTTTGGAACTCGGCGCTCTGCCGCCACTGGACATTTACCGCTCGGAGTCACAGGTGGCTTCGCGCCGCGTGCAGGTCATTCAGAACGAATATGCACTCAAACAATCGGAGGACGCGCTTCGCTTGACCATTGGTGCTGATCAGGATCCATATTTTGAAGCACTCGACCTTGAGCTTACGGAGAAGCCGGATCCAGAAGGCGAACTGCGTACGATCGATACTTCGACGGCATTGCAACTGGCTCTGACCAAACGGCCGGAATTTGATGCAGCCCGCGCCGCTCTGGCGAATGACCAAACCCGCATTCGTTTGGCTCACAACCATCTTCTTCCTGAACTCGATTTGACCGGCGCTTACGGCAGCAACGGCCTCGGAGGTACGCAGTTCAACGGCCTGGGTCAGAAGATTACGAGTTCTTCGGTGAATCAACTTTTTGGTTTCAACTACCCAACTTATTACGCGCAGCTGTCGCTGAGTTTGCCGCTCAAGAATCGGGCTGCCAAGGCGGAAATGGGCACAGCCCTGGTTTCGCGACGCACCGATTTGTACACCGAACGGCAAATTCGGGAGCAGGTCACGCTCGATGTCAGCAATGCGGTGCACGAACTGGAGCAGGCGAAACTAAGCATCGCCGCCGGCAAAGACGCATTGGATTTGGCAAAGAAAACCTTAGCTGCGGAACAACGCAAGTACGATCTGGGTTCAGAAACAATTTTCTTTGTGCTGGAAGCGCAGACTGAGTTGGCCAGCGCACAGCTGGCCTTACTGCAAGCGGAAGTAAACTATCAACTCGCGGTTGCCGGCGTTGATCATGCCACCCGCGAACTACTGGATCCCTATCGCGTGCAGATCGCCGAACTCACGCACTGATGCCGATGCGTCTTTCCCGCGGTTGTAAAACGAAGTAAACTATATCTCCAACCTGCGAAAGTGGCGGAATTGGCAGACGCACCAGACTTAGGATCTGGCGGNNGGGGGTTCGAGTCCCCCCTTTCGCACCAGTTTCTGAATCCCTTCAGCAACTCCGGACTGTTTGATTCCCTTGTCGGAGCGCTTCCCAAAACAGCATCGCAGCCTATTTCAATCGCGTGTTCCGACAAAACGGCACGTCATTTTCGTCCCATTGACGACGGAATTGGTAGTTGCTAAGAGAGGCGTGGAATCTTCCAATGAAGAAAAGCGTATTCCTGTTATTTGTGCTGGCATCCTCCACATCATGGGCTCGCTATGCAGAGCGACGATTTTCGTTGAGCCGCAGCAAGGATTCGAAACCTACATCGCCGCGGCCTTCACTAAGGAAGGGGTGCGGGTCGACTTAGTTACGGACGAAGCCAGGGCGAAATACATCTTGAAATCAGTGAAGTTGGAAATAACCTCCCAAGTCAGAGATGGGAAAACTGCGCAGTGGCCTTCTCTCCTCTTGCAAGGAGATTCAACCGGCGGGCAATGTTTCCGTTCAGCTGATCGAGGCCGATTCAACCAAAATAGTGTGGGCCTACTCCGTCAGCAATCGGAAAGGGAGCAAGTCGCCGGAGTCCATGGCGGAATCCGTTGCTAAGCATTTTAAGGTTTTTGCGCATTCGTCCGACTTTTATGGCGTCGGATTCAATGGCAAGCAACGATCTTTTGATCGAGGCATTTACTAGTGCAATGCCGTCGCCGAACGCCATCTGAATCTCAGCCCCGGTTCTATCGCGATCAACACATTCTTAGCAACGCGGTTTCTGCTTCTGGTCCGACTCGACTCATCGAAACCGCTCTAATCTTTCATTTTCCGCGCAGCACCGCCACAACGATCTTCAGGGCGCCGATACCACAAAGCTGCGGGACTTCAGAATGACAATTCGAATCTCGTTACAGGAGGGACTGTAATCGAACATCGAGCTTGTGCACTAGAATGAGCCCATGAATCTTGCCGACCTCGTTCTGGGGCGCCCTCTCGCCACCGAAGATGAAAAAGCGGAAAGAATCGGGCCCACCAAGGGCATTCCAATCTTCGGCCTCGATGCGCTGAGTTCGGCAGCCTATGGCCCCGAAGCCGCTTTGACTCTGCTGATTCCTTTAGGAATGGCGGGCGTGGCGTATATCTGGCCAATCAGCATCAGTATCGTCGTCCTGTTGGCGATCGTCTACATGTCGTATCGCCAAACGATAGAAGCCTACCCGCAGGGTGGTGGCTCGTATACAGTGGCCAGTGAAAATCTTGGAGTCTGGCCAGGATTGCTGGCAGCCGCCTCGCTCATGGTCGATTATGTCCTGACGGCGGCGGTTGGAATTTCGGCAGGAGTAGGCGCACTGGTCTCGGCGGTTCCAGCGTTACAGCAGCATACGCTCGCCATATGTCTCGGAATCTTGGCGGTGCTTACGCTGATCAATCTGCGCGGTGCGCGCGAAACCGGCGGAGCCTTTCTGATTCCCACCTACGTTTTTATTCTCTGCATGCTGGGGATGATCATCGTGGGCGTTTTTAAAGCAATCGCCTCGGGAGGACATCCTGTGCCAGTGGTGGCTCCGCCAAAACTGATGCAGGCGACGGCAGGCGTCGGAGCATGGCTTCTCCTGCGGGCCTTCGCTTCTGGCTGCACGGCCATGACCGGGGTCGAAGCGGTGAGCAATGGAGTGATGGCTTTCAAGGAACCGACCTTCAAATATGCGCGCTTGACTCTAACCATCATCATCGGGGTCCTGATGGTCATGCTGTTAGGAATCGCGTATTTGGTGCGAACTTATAACATCGCCGCCACTGTTCCTGGTGCGACGGGCTATCAAAGTGTGCTCTCGCAGTTGTTCGCCGCGGTATCAGGAAAAGGGGCATTTTATTGGACGAGCATCGTCTCAATTCTCGTTGTGCTGTCTTTATCGGCGAATACCGCCTTCGCCGACTTCCCGCGGCTTTCGCGCGCCATTGCCCTCAATGGATTTCTGCCGCATGCCTTGACATTGCGTGGGCGGCGTCTTGTCTTCGCCGAGGGTGTTTACGCGCTCGCCATCCTGACAGGCCTGCTGCTGACCATTTTTGGCGGAGTAACCGACCGGCTGATTCCACTCTATGCAGTGGGCGCGTTCATGGCCTTCACCTTGTCGCAAGCGGGCATGGTTGCGCATTGGAAGCGAGTGGGTGGCAGAGGCGCTCGCAGAAATATGTTCCTGAACGGACTGGGCGCCATCGCTACCGGAATTACGTTAGCCGTCGTGTTGATTGCAAAATTCACCGAGGGCGCGTGGATCACCGTTGTCTTAATCCCTTCGATGATTTTCATGATGAGCAGCGTCAAGCGACACTACGGCACTGTCGCGAAACAGACGGATACGAATACTCCAGTCAACACCCAGGATCTGTGCGCTCCCATTGTGCTCATCCCCGTGGATCGCTGGAGCGTCGTCTCGGAAAAAGCGTTGCGCTTCGCCTGGGGACTCGGGGCTCAAATCCAGATTCTTCATGTCGAGTGCGGAGAAGAGACTGAGAGTTTATGCAGGAACTGGGCCCGGCTTGTCGAGACTCCCGCCAAAGAGGCGAAGCTTCCGATTCCTGAGTTGGTGCTACTGAAGTCGCCCTTTCGATTTGTGGTCAAGCCAATCGTTGAATATATCTTGAACTTCGAGAATGAAAATTCCGACAAGCATATTGCGGTTGTGCTGCCGGAACTGATGGAACGGCAATGGTACCACCTGCTGTTGCACAATCATCGGTCGTCTGCGCTGAAGACGCTGTTGTATTTCCAGGGCAGTCAGCGGATCAGCGTCATCAACGTGCCGTGGTATCTCGGCTGAATCGAGGATCATGAACGAACAGATGTTACTGCAAGAGGCATTGCGAGAAGCACAGAAAGGACTGCGCGAAGGGGGCCTGCCCATTGGTTCGGTACTGGGAGACAGGCACGGGCAAATCGTGGCGCGAGGTCACAACTTACGGGTGCAGAGCGGAGATCCGACGGCGCATGCCGAAATTGTTTGCCTTCGCAATGCCGGCCGCAGACGTGACTGGGCGGAGTTGACTCTGGTCAGCACGCTTAGCCCCTGCATCATGTGCACAGGAACAGCTTTACTTTTTCGAATTCCCCATGTCGTCATCGGAGAGGATCGCAACTTCAAAGGGGCGGAAGAATTATTTCAGCAGCGCGGAACCAGAGTCGTAATTCTCGACGATCGCGAGTGCATTGCGATGATGCGCGAATTCATAGCTGCGCATGCGGACTTGTGGAACGAAGATATCGGGAAGTGAACGAAACGGACCACAATCAAGACGAGGACGAAGCGTGGCTATCCGCCTTAGGCGAAATTGCTGTCTCACTCGCGGGAAGAGTGGCTTTAAGATCCCATCTGCACAGAAGACAGCGCGTCGCAACCGAATAAACAATGCGGCCAAACGCTACGCACCGGCTGTTGGGACAAGCTCTCATGCTTCACAAG
>PKXU01000081.1 GCA_003132445.1 Acidobacteriaceae bacterium
ACATTAATCGCCGTTTTCGGTACGCCCCAGCCCTCTATCAGGTCGATAGTCAACTCGCCTTCATCCTGTATCTCCGTATTGATTAGAGCCGTTAGCTCCGATTCGTCGCTCGGCTTGGCGATGGCTAAAACAATCTCCTCACTACTGTTCTCATCACAATTCACGACGATTCTCGGGCCTCACCAGGCTGGCGGCCAGCGAGTTCCTCTCTAATGATTAACGACTGGCGGACTCAGCGCCGTTGGGCGTTGTTCTCAACTCGCCGTGGTCCCCGGCCTGGTTCGCATACTTCCTTACCGCTGCCTCGAACGCCCCGCTCCCAGATGGCGGCCGGACTTTGCCCTTCAAAATAACCTCGAACGGTATAAACTTTCCGTAAAGAAGGTGGGTTTCATCTTTGTCCTGCGTGATAGCGGAGCCAGATAGGTCTACCCCGGCGAAAAGTCCCCGCGCTCGGGAGTACGTCAACATTTCTGATTTCATTTTCCAGTCTGTGTCCGCGCCCGCGTCACGTCCAACAGGTCCTGCAGCCGCCGAAGCCTCAGCGCCGATCTTGAACTTGCTTGAGAGCAGATGCTCCATTCCCTGATCATTCATCACAACCAATACCAGGTCGATAGCTTGGCCGCCCAGTTGTAATCCCCAGCTTCCACCAGTAATCGTGATCGGCGCGGGAGCGCTCCAGCGACCGTTTTCTAGACGGCAGACAGCGACACCTTTCCCGTGGTTTCCTCCGAAACCAATCGCAATTTTCACCATCGAAGGAATCACCGCAATGCACTTCGCATCCTTCATCACTTTGTCAGGAATCGCTTTATCTGGCGTGCCCATAATCTCATTGAGAACGTGGGCTGACGCATCGATTCGTTTTTGAATGCTCGTCTGCTCCTTCTCGTCCTGCGACCACCCCATTCCGACCAGTAGTAGACAACTTGCACCGAGCACCAGAAGACACCTAGAGAATGGAAAACTGATTCTTGTCATAAGCGGACCTCCTTGTTCGAACCGAGCAACCGTTGAATTTTCTCATCGCGGGAACTTTAAGTTTCAGATTAGATTCGCGCCATCCGGCTCAACCTGTAGAGTGAATTCAGGCGGGCCGTAGAATCTACAGCCTCGACCGGTGTCCGCCGTCCTCATTGCCTTCAACGCAGCCAGTGATAGGGAGACTAGCTAAAGCGTCCTTGCTTTCTTCATTGCTTTCGCTTCGACGGTCACTTCCACACATGCGCCAAGTTTGAGGCTTACATCGTCCTCGTTCTCATTTTTCAGCGTATTGTCGATGCCAACCGCTTGAGCGTAGTTATCGTAGGGCGTCCCCGTTCTGGGGATTCAAGCCTTGAAATGGCATTTTGATTCATTCCCACCATGTCCGCCAACTTCTCTTGACTCAGTCCCTGCCTATCGCGGAGTGCGCGTATCTGATAGGCAATCCCCTTGTCTACATGGGAAGCCACGAAATCAATGCGTGCCTTGGGGTTCCTTTCGATCCTGCTGAGAAGATGCTCGATAGAATTCAAATTTATGGGTCTTTGCATCCCCGCGCTCAATTGAGCGTTTTCTTTTTGTTGCTTCTCGTTTTCCTGATGTGTCGTTTCTGGTTTGTTTGTCATGCCCGAAAAGTAAAGTGTAGACCTGCCGCCCAAGGACGGTTGGCCCGTAATAGCCGTAGACTCTGAAATAGTGGGTTGCAGTTTCAAAGCGCACCTCGCTCACTTCCTCCCCCTTCAAGGGGTCGAATTGTGGTTTCTTCCAAGCAGCAATGGGGAGGTGTCCCGCCTTTAGAGGAACACGAGTGCTGCGTCTTTCTTCCAAAGTGATTTTCACGGCTTGAATCGAGCCTAGAGTATGGCTTAGGCGGCTTTCTTCGACGGTGCCTTGACCTTCGCCCAGCGCGCGCGTTGCGCGGCTGCGATCTTCCGACGAGTCGCTGGTGATATTGTTCGCTTGGGTTTCGTCTTGCTAGTTGCTTGGCCGTTTGCAGCGCGATTTGCCCAGCGTGCTTTCTGCGCGAGACTGATCTTTTTCCTCGCGGCGGCGCTCAGGGTACGACTCGGTTTCGTGTAGGAACTCCCACCATTCAATTTGCCAAGAACTGAAAGAGCGGCATCAACGTGTCGAAGCTGAGTCGCCAAATTCGTTCTTTCAGCTCTCAACTCTGACACGATCCGAACAAGTCCCTCTAGATTTGCCATGAATTTCTCCTCGGCTGAAGATGATAACAGGCGGGGCCGCTTTGAATCGACTACGCTTCCATGATGGGTATTGTCGTTAAGCAGAAAGAGTTTGAACCTCCCACGGAGGGCTTACACGCCGCTGTCATTTCGAGGATTGAGGACGTAGGAATTGCTGAAACAGCGACGGCGAAGAAAGACATGACACGCGTTTTCGGTAGTGGGTCAGTATGATTTCCACAGGGCTTCCCGTCTCCCGTCATCCGTGGCATCATGGACTCATGGCGAAACGCCCAGCCGCGAAGCGTGACTTCATGCAAGTCGCTCGTGGCATTATTTCTCGCGTTCATCGCTGTTTCCCCTTTCACTTGTGCGAATATCGCTCCTAATGTCGGGTTCGTTTGTCAGCATTCTATTGTTTATGCTGAGTTCACCTGCAAAACAGCAGAATGCAAGATCAGAATCGAACGAGATTACTGTCCAGCATGGTACCTTGATTCTGCTCGGCATAAGCAAAACGGATATAACTCTGGCGGCAGACACGGAACACTCACCCTCGGGCAGAAAGCCAGC
>PKXU01000104.1 GCA_003132445.1 Acidobacteriaceae bacterium
GATGATCGGTTGTGAGACGCCGAGGGGAATACGATCAAAGTTTGAGTAGAGCTTGTTGTAGGTCTGTACGATCGCATCTTCTTCTTTAGTGCCAACATAGAAACGCACGACCAGCATGCTCACGCCCGGATGACTGATTGAGTAGATGTACTCAACGCCCGGCACTTCGCGCAGTAACTTCTCCATAGGAAGGCTGACGCGCTGTGCCACCTCGTCAGCCGACGCACCCTGCATCTGAACAAAAACGTCGAGCATGGGGACCACGATCTGGGGCTCTTCTTCCCGTGGGGTCTTGAGAATGCTGAAAGCACCCAGAAGCAGCGCAGCGACGATCACCAGCGGTGTCAGTTTCGAATCAATGAAAGTGTGGGCAATGCGACCGGCCAGGCGCAAGCCTTTCGGGGGCGGCATCGCCGATTTGGATTTGCTATCAGCCATTACTGGACCTCAATGCGTTTGCCGTTCAGGTCGAGTGCACCCGGTTTGGCCACGAGCCGCTCCCCGTCCTGGAGGCCTGCCAGCACTTCGACCTCGGCCCCAGAAGGTTTCCCCAAAGTGATGTAGCGCAAGCTCGCAACCTTGTTTTGGTCCAGCACATAAATGCCCTGTAATTGGCCGCGTTCGACTACCGCCGAGCGCGGAATCATCAGCGCCTGCCGCTCGCCGCGAGAAAACTGGGCCCGCCCGAAGAGCCCCGAACGTAGCCGTGTGTCTGTGGGGAGCTCGATCTTCACCAGGAACGTGCGACTCGCGGCGTCCGCGGCTGGGACGATTTGCACAACCTTACCTTTCAGACCCGCGTTGTCGAGGGCCTCGATGACGACCGAAACCTGCTCTCCTGTTCGTACATACTGGAGATCGTTCTCGTTGACGGTGGCCTCCAGTCGATATCGGCGCACGTCCTCGACGGTGAAGATCGGCATACCGGGTGAAGCCAGCGTGCCCGAATCGGCTTTCTTCTCCGTCACCACGCCGTCGAATGGCGCCCGAATCCGCGTGTAATCCAGGGACGTGCGTGCCTGGCTCAATGCTGCCTGCGCCTGGGCCTGCCCTGCCTTTGCCATATCGCGACGCGCGAGAGCCGCTTGTTGACGGGCTTTCACCTCGTCGAACTCCTGCGGACTCACCGATTTCTTTTCGTAGAGGTTCTGGTAACGCTTCAGCGTTGATTCCGCCAGGGCCAGATCGGAATCTGCTCCGACCAGTTGCTGTTGGGCGGCAAGGTCGGCTGCGGTCGCGCGGTCTACAGCGGCTCGCGGCTGGGAGTCGTCGATTACGGCGAGCATTTGACCGCGCTGAACGTGGTCTCCTTCGTGAGCCCGGATCTCGACGATGTTACCCATCATTTGGCTGGCGGCGTCACTGGTTTGGGCGGCACGTACCGTCCCTACCGCTTCGAGCAAATCGGGCACGTTAGCCTGCTGCACCGCCAGCACGGGAATGTTCCGTACAGCTTCCGGCGATGGAGCCGTGCCCCTTTGCTCGTTAGAGCAGCCGGAGAGACTAACAAACGCGAGCAGCAGCAGAAACCAAAGTATGGGTCCGGTATTCTTACGATTCATGGCATCACCACCGGGGATTGCGGATTCAAGCTTCCGCTCGCCAACTCCAGGTTGGCGTAGCTGGTCTGGAAGTGATAAACGGCCTCCCAGTAGTCGGTCTGGCTGCGGCGCGCCGCATCTTCAGCGCCCAACAAATCGGTAATCGTGGTCAGTCCGCTGTCGTAGCGGTCCTGGTTGATGCGCAGACTCTCCTGTGCCTGGGCGATTGCCGCTCGGGCCACTTCGATCTGCTGCCGATTGGCATCCGTCTCGTAGTAAGCCCGCCTCACTTCGAGGCGAACGGCATCGCTAGCTGCCTGCTTCATCGCCACAACCTTTTCTTCGAGGGCTCGCTGCCGGGAGAGTTCCGACCGCTTGGCGCCGCCTTGAAAGATGTCGAATTGCACTTCGATCCCGCCCAGCCAGTTGTTGCCCCCGCCACCGGCGACGAACGTAGGGTTATCCATTTCCCAACCTGCAAAGGCGTTCACCCGCGGACCGAAGGAAGACTTGGCAATCGAAACGTTCTGCCTTTGCGCTTGTTCCTCGGAGGCAATGCGCTTCAAGTCCGGTCGATTTGTGAGTGCCTGCTTTTCAAGATCCTGCACGGCCGGGATCGAAAGCGTGCGCTCAGCTAACCCTTCGGTAAGCTGGAATGGAGAATCAAGCGGCACGCCCATCACCGTGTTCAGCTGTGCCCGCGACACTTCAAGAGTATTCCTGGCCCGGATCACTTCCTGCTGTCGCGCTGCCATACGAACCTTCGCTGTCAGCAGATCTGACTCTACATTCAGGCCGCTGTCGAATCTCGCCCGGCTACGGTCCATGATCGACTGGGCAGTTTTGGCCGACTGCTCGGCAACTTCTAGTTCCTTGGCCGCCAGCAGAACGTCGTAGTAGGCACTGACCACCCGGAAGACAATCTCTTGATCCGTGCGGTCCAATTGATGTTCTACAGCCTCGTTCATCTGCTTGGCCTGATTCACCCCATGCCACGTGGCGAACGAATCAAACAGGTTCCAGGTTCCCCCAAACCGCGTGGCAAAGTTGCCGAAGGGCAACGGCGTATTCAGCTTGTTCAATGTGAAGTCGTCCTGGGTAAAACGCTGCTGTCGTAGCTTGCTGCCGAACACGTACACGGGGTCATCACCCCGAGTCGCCGTTTCAGAAAAACTCAAGCGCGGCATGAGGAAGGAACGCGCGGCGCGAACACCCGCAGAGGCCACCTTCGTATCCGCCATCGCCATCTTACGCAGTGGATTCTTCTCCAGCGCGATATTTACCGCCTGCTGCAGAGTGAGGGACGAAGGCTTCGCCTCTTGTTGAGCTGAGGCTGCCCCCAAAGGCAGCCATGCAAGGGCGATGCTCAGAACCACTTTGAACAAGGTTTTCAACCTTGCACTCCCGCGGCCTGAGCTGGCTTCATCCACTCGGTCTTGTCTTCAACGATTTCGTAAGTTGTATGAAAACTCGCCGTCTTCTGCACCATGGCCCCCACCGAGCAATACTTTTCCTCGGAGAGACGGATGGCCTCCTCCAGCGCCGCCACGTCAAGTTCAAAGCCCGTTACCACATGGTGGATTCGCACTGCCGTGAACACCTGGGGCGGGCGTTCCGCTTGATCGGCTTCGACCCGCACCTCGTAACCAGTGACTTTTTGGTGATACTTCTGGCGGAGGATGGTGACGATGTCGAACGCCGTGCACCCAGCCAAACCGGCAGCTACCAGTTCAATCGGCTTCGATCCGGTGCCTCCGGCTGTATCGTCCAACAGCAGATGATGGCCGCTGCCGGTCTGGACCACAAATTGGCGCTGCTGCTTAAGTGGTTGAGTCAGTTCAACTTTGGCTGTGATCATGATCGCCTCCTGCTTGGTTCTGTCGACCAAGCACACGAATAAATGCACGAGGACGGGTTTTGTTACAGGAAAACTTTCGGTATCCGACGGCTGGCGAACTCGTTGCCTCTCCTTGCGGACTGTATGATTAGGATTTGATGATATGGAGACTTTCGATGAGTCTTCCGGCTGACGGTTCCAGATGGGGGTAATTTGACCATTCCAACTGATCGAACCGACCTGCGTGACAGAGTTCGAATCGCTTACTCGGCGGCGGCTGAAATGCCGCAAACAAAACATGCGTTCCCAGTAGGCCGTGGATTTGCCGAGAGCCTCGGCTATCCTGCGGATCTTCTGGATCGTTTGCCCGCCGTCGCATCTGAAGCTTTTGCAGGAGTCTCGAATGTGTCTGTATTTGCGGAGATTCCGTCAGGTGCGACAATTCTTGACTTAGGCTGTGGCGCCGGCCTGGACGCTCTCATCGCAGCGGGCAGGGTTGGCTTGGAGGGGAAAGTAATCGCTGTCGACTTTAGTACCCCGATGCTGAACAGAGCTCGGCAAGCTGCCGCCGAGTCTGGCCTAAGTAACCTCGAATTGCGCGAAGCAGATGCCGAGCAGTTGCCGATTGCCGACGAAGAGATCGATGTTGCCATGGTCAACGGGATCTTCAATCTGAACCCTTCCAGGGGAGCTATCTTCCAGGAGCTCGCACGGGTAGTCAGGCGGGGCGGTAGGGTGTTTGCTGCGGAGCTGATCCTCTCGCGCCCGTTGCCTGCAGAAGCCCGAGCGAGTGAATCGAATTGGTTTGCGTGAATTGCAGGTGCGAGGGAAGGAGTTGCCTTCCTGCGCGAGTTCAGGGGAGCCGGATTCTCTGATGCTGTCATTCTTAGACAGGGCCGTAACGCCCGAACCAAAGACCCGCACGTGCTCGCTGCGGAAGTCCGTGCAGTAAGGTAGGGCCCAAGAATGAATGCAGGACGGCGGATTTTGTTCCAGGGAAACATTCGGCGGTACTGCGGGAGTTTTCGTGTTCGGCGGCTCTCCTTGCGGACTGTATGATCAGGAATTGATAATGCGGAGAGAACTTCGATGAGTTTTCCTATCAAATTTCGCCCGATACTCCTTGTCGTTACCCTTGGGACCGTCGCCATTGCACTAACATCTGGGGTGCTCGCTTATCAGGCGAGCCTCATTCCGGCCTCGCGCCTGATTAACCCCGATGAACTGGTCAAGATCATTCAGTCAGCCAAGGGTGAGAAGCCGCTAATGATTCAAGTGGGTTCCCACGTTCTTTATACGCAGGCGCACATTCCCGGCTCGGAATACATTGGTCCGGCCTCCAGTGAGACTGGCTTGCAGTCCTTGCGGAAGCGAGTGGAATCCTTGCCGCGAAACAAGTTCATCGTTCTGTATTGCGGG
>PKXU01000080.1 GCA_003132445.1 Acidobacteriaceae bacterium
TCCTAACACTGTGTTGCTCCCAGCAGTTCGGCCAGCGACCAGACGTGACTGGTTAATCCGCTCTCCATTGCCGGGGTGCATCGGATCGTCTTATGCATCCGGCAGAAGTTGTAGAAAGCGAAGTGTAACGCAATTGCCGCTTTCAGGTTCTCCCACTTTTTACTGAAGGCGTTTGTGAGTCTGGTTAGGCGGCGAATCTGCATCCTCATCGTTAAATTCTGGCGCTCGATGTGGGATGTGCAAATCCGCTCATAATCAGGCATTCCGGCGCGTGGTATGACTTCGACATCAACAACTTCAGCCGGGGAATAGCGTTGCTCACCGTCGCGTGCGGCTGCGTAAACCTTCACCATTTGGGCATAGTGAATGTCAGAACCAAACACTCGCTCCACACACTCAGGGTAACTGGGCCATCCATCCGTCGTTAGCTGAAATGTCCCTTCCGTAGCGCGGCGAAGTTTTATGATGAATTGCAGTGTGTTCTGGCGATTACGTCTACCGAGATGCCACGCCAGAATGAGTTTTGAATTGCGCTCGATTGCGACGTAGGTATATGCGTCCCCGAGCGTGTCTATGCTCTGCCGCTCCCGCCCTTTGGCTTTTTCTTTCATCGCCACGAATCCCCACATTTCATCGGCCTGTACGTCGCGTACGCGAAGTCCAGTGATTGTGTCGGCCAGCAGCTTTTCGCAGCGTTCACCAGCCTTTACCAGCAGAGCGAGAATCGTATCCCGATGCACGCCAGTGATGCGCTCTGTGCTCCGAATCGAATTGCCTTCCACGATTAACTGAAGGCAGAGCAGCGCACGATCCAGCGACAGGCGCATCTCTCCGAGCGGGCGCTGTGGAGTTTCGCTGAAAGTCTTAGAGCAGGTACGACAACGGAAACGCTGATTACCTTGCAGAGTCTTTCCGAAACGCTTGCACTCAGTTTGGCAATTGTGGCACGTCATTTTGGCCTTGCTTTCGTCGGGCCAACAGAGCCAAAATGACAGCGGGTTACCAAACCCTGTCCTTGGCTCATACCCGAGGACGTTCCCCGTAGGCGGCTGGAACCGCTTGCGGGGAGATTGAGTAGGTGGTGGAGCTAGAGGGAATTGAACCCTCGGCGGGAATCTCTGTCAGGAGGGACCGCCACGCCATCGTTAGCCCCACAAACAAAATAGGCCAGCGGGTTCCCCTAACAGGTTGAATTCGTTGGCCTTTATTTTTCACGCAATGAATATATATC
Source organism: Acidobacteriaceae bacterium (assembly GCA_003132445.1). GTDB lineage: Bacteria > Acidobacteriota > Terriglobia > Terriglobales > Acidobacteriaceae > Sulfotelmatobacter. The sequence continues at coordinate 1,232 of PKXU01000080.1, forward strand.
AATTTTGATACATAAACAATAATTAATTTTGATATATATCAATTTTGTGATAGTGTGCAGATGAATGAATTTTACGGCATCGACGTAAGAGGCGAGGGCTGCGTCATCCAAGAGTGGTTCTACGCACTCGATCTCGATGCACAGTTGGAAATCCTCAATATGGCTCTGCATTTATCAAGGCTCCCGATGGGTCGATGGCAACGTCCTGACTACGATCCTCTTGACGGTGAGGAAGTCATATCAGAGGTGCGACCTAAAGATGTTCGCGGAGAAACAGGAAATATTACCTACAGGATTTATGGGTGGCGAGGTTATCCAGATAAAAACTCGTTTACGTTCCTGCATGGGACAGACAAGGATGTCAAAAATGATCTTGAGGGCAAAGCGGAGGCTAATCGAAGAGTCGGGCAAATCGTCCGAAGCGAGGCCCGAGTCCACAAGTTTGATTTCACTCCAAACACTGTTTCAGATTTTCAAGAAGGGTAGGGCTGTTAGGGCTAAATTTGTAGAGTCCCACCTCGATAAGAGTATCGCGTATCAAATACGCTCCCTGCGGCACGGGGAAGGAATGACTCAAGCAGAGTTTGCCGCCAAGCTCGGCATCAAACATCCGAATAACGTGTCTGCCAGGCTTGAAAATCCGTATTATGGGAAGTGGTCCATTTCCACTCTCAAGGAGATTGCTGCTGCTTGCGATGTGGCGCTAGTGGTGTGGTTTATACCCTTCGGTCGATTTCTCAAATGGGTAACAGGGGCACCATATACCGACAATGGCCTGTCCGACGACTTCTATAACATTCCAACTTTTGGCGATGAGTTTGAACTGGCAAGTGTTCCCGTTGAGCGAATGCGCCCACAGTCCACCCGCGATGAACGGGAATTCGATTCAGCATTCAAGTACGCACAAGCCGACGACAAAGATAATCCGGCTCAACGTGCGGCACAGAGTGCTTAAATTCCATGAAACAAATCACAGTGGGCCTCGCTAGGTCGATATGGTTATTCGACACCAATGAGTTGAACCCAACAGGGAAGAGCATTTTCCCTGACCTAATGGTATGGCTTGGAGAGAAGTACTCATTCCAAACGTTCCCAAAGTCGATTGCGGATTTAGACCAAGAGAAAAAGGGATACGTATTCAAGACGGGAGAATTCCAAAGTCCTGAAGGCGCCATCGCCGTAAACTTCTCCTTCTTTGGCGATGGCGTGGTTGCTGAAACGTGGTCATCCACCGAAAATGGCGATGCCTTCCTTGAAGAACTGCTACGTTCAGCAGCGAGCAAGTACGGCCTAAACTATAGGCCAGACATGATCCGAACGAAGACATATATTAGCGAACTGACCTTGGAGCTAGATCATGCGCTCAGCGAGATAAATCCGAAAATCCTTCGGTTTTGTGAAGTCCTTAACGGAATTTTTGCTAGACATCACCTTGGACCGTTCGAGATGACTGGAATGCTCTTTGGTCCTGACACGTCGGCAACTTCCTACAAGCCACCGGGCCTACTGATCGAACGAAAGGTGGCAACTCCCTTTACAGAGAATCGTTTCTGGAGCAAAGCTCCATTTACCACCAAGGAACATCTTTTAGCGTTAGAGGAATTTGATAAGCTGCTAGCCTCATAGCCAGCAACACGCTAATAGGACACTACCGCAGCAGCTGGGAGCTTTGACATTCGCCCGTGCTGACATGGTAACATTTTGGCCGTGCCCATCACCGACACAAGTCCCGCCGCGCAAGCTCTCCAACTCCAAATTCAACGGGCGATGCCCGGAGAACAGCGCCTACTTCTGTCGCTAGAAATGAGCTTGTTTGCTCGAGAATTGGCAAAGGAACGAATCCGGCGAGAGTACCCAGAATGGTCGGACGCGCAGGTCTCACGAGAACTGGTTCGGCTGATTTTCCTGCCCGCTCCAGTACCAGCGCGATTGCGATGAGTGTCGCGGATGTTTTCCATCGGATCACGTCGGCTCTTGGTGAGGCCGGCATTGCCTATATGCTCGCCGGATCGTTTGCCAGTGCGTACTACGGCGCCCCACGGACAACACAAGACATTGATCTCGTAATCGAAGCCACCGTAGAGCAATTGCGAACATTCGTGCAACTTCTCTCGCAGGATGAATACTACGTGGACTTGGACGCGGCCCTCGAAGCTCGCAAGCAACAATCCTTATTCAACGTGGTTGACCTGGCAACGGGCTGGAAGATTGACTTGATCATCCGTAAGTCCCGTCCCTTCAGCGAAGAGGAATTTCGCCGGCGCACACTGGTCAATCTGCAGGATGGTCCTCTCTTTTTGGCGAGCGCTGAGGATGTAGTCATCTCGAAGCTCGAATGGGCGAAACTAGCACAGTCCCAAAGGCATATTGAAGACGTTGCAGGCATATTAAGAATGCGATGGGATGCGCTGGATCGCGCTTATCTAGAGAAGTGGATTTTGGAGTTGAGGATCGAGGCGGAATGGAACGATGCCCTACGCGCGGCGGGAGTCTCCGAATAAAGACGAACGAAGCGCATGCTTGGCATTTTGGGTTCTGGGTTTTTCGCTTAGTTGCTCCTGCGATCGAACGGCTCAATCGCGAACTGAGCTGGAGACTCTTCTGACAATCAGCTAACCTCTTGTTTGAACCGCCTTGCGGCGGCGATAGCCGCACGATTCGGTTTCGGGGGGTTTAAGAGGGCTTCGACAAAGATGTTCCTGGAACGCTCCGCGAGGGTCAGAACCTCGCTCTCACGGATAATCGGATTCGCAGCATCAGTCACAGTTGTCCTCAGAAAATCTGTAACAGACTCCGACCGGGATCTCGATCGATCGCCCATTCGCCGGCAAGGGGACCCAAACCCGGCTGGACTCCTAAAGTCGGTTCCAGGGTCCATCCATTCCGGGGAAGTCGTCTCTAGCTTGAGCAGCACCCCTCCCCTGGGAGCTCTTACATCTAGAAATTAGGCAACACAGCCCCGGATTAGAAAAGTTCGATGGCTACGGCATGGCCCGAAGCAGAAGCGAGTCGACCATCCCGTGTAATGAGTGCAGCTCCGAGTTTTTCGGCAAGCACAATGTAGGCAGCATCGTAAGCAGAAAGATTGTGACGCAGTTGCCAAATTCGTGGCAGGAACACAACATGAGGATACCGAGTAATTCGAAGATCCAGCAGATCGCGGACCGCCTCGTCAGCACGACGTACCGGGACCATTCCTTGCAATGCGAGACGCCTTAGTACCTGCGTGACCTCGAGATCTAGGAGGTGAGGTGCGTGTAGCGTTTCGTTACGCGAATAAATTCGCTTCTCGATGCGCTGCCCCGCTGATGTCTGAAGAAGCCAGTCAACCGCGGCCGACGCATCCAGGACGATCATCGCGCCTCGCGCTCTTCTCGCACTAGGTGAGCGGTATCGATCTGAGCTGAAACCGGCTTACGTCTGTGCAGCCGCTCGCGCAATTCTGCGAGCGTTGGCCTCTCCGCGATTTCCTTGATCTCCGCTAACAGATAGTCCGAAAGCGACATACCCGCCATGGCAGCGCGAGCTTTCAGGCCACGATGTAGGGCATCGGGTACATTACGAAGCTGAATCATCTTGGACATGTTAAGAGCATACTTTCATGTCATCCACATGTCAATGAGATTGCCTTTTCCCAACTCCCGCGGATGGTGAAGGTGAGTGTAGCGCTGGGCTCTCCGGATTCCTGCGGGCTGAAGGTCACCGTAAAGGACGCGCTTTGGCCGCTGCCAACCAGCAATGCTCAGCCCACTACCACCACGGAAACACTCACGGGAACCGGCACGGCTGCGCCAACCTACACGGTTAATCTGTCGTGGAACGCGAGCACGTCGCCGGACATATCCGGCTATAACATTGATCGCGCGGTGTAAAGCAGGGCCAAGAAATTTGGACGACGAGGCACCTACAATGTGGAACGGACTCGAGAAGAGATTGGCCCGGATCGAAAAGCGCTTGGCGGAGAGGAAGTGGGGGCCTTCATTTTGCAATTGCAGAATCAGAACTCGTTTCCACAACGCTGAGTGTCGTCGGACCAACCATCGGTCCGAATTTGGTGTCACTAGACGAACCGATCGCGATTCTGTTTTCTTCCCTCCCCCACACTTCGATTGTATGACCGAGCTCAGCGCTGAGAAGGCACGCAAAGGCAGTTGACCTTTGGATCAAGAACCAACATTACCCAAAAGCTTTGACGACAACTGGATGATGCCGGGTAGGGAGCTGCCCAAACGTAATTTCAGCTGAGTTTCGAGGGAATGTCAGAAGATCAGGCTTCGTCCGGCAGGTCCAATCACATTGAGGCGGGGATCAGCGCCGCAAGAAATAGACTCGATTCGTCCAGTCCCAATTCGCTGTTTCTCCGATTAGTCTGGTCAAGGCCCAGACCAAACCACCGATATCCGCTGGCGAAATTGTTTTTTCGTCCACAAAAATCACGCCGCCGTGCGTTCGCTCTTCTTCCGCCCAGGTCTTGAGCAAGGGAGGAATCGTCCTCCGGTCGTAAGTAACAAGCGTTAATCCCTGGACAGCGGCTTCCTGCAGACAAGGGGAGTCCTGCTGACCCAGAAAATATCCATTTTCCCATTCCACCATATAGCGAACCTCTATCGCGCGATTGCGGCGGCGCAGACCATTCGCTACATCCGGCGAGATATGCTCATCGAGAAGAAGCTTGAGCATTTGAGTTTTTCGCTGTTTTCTTGGGAACGAATTCGGCAGCCTGCGGCAACATGCGCTTCAGCGCTTCAAAATCCGTCGCCTCATTCTCAGCCATTGCTTCATCGATTTCTTCGGGAAACGCCTCCGCATAATTGACCGCTGCCTGGACTTTCACTTCTGGCCACTGGAGATGTCGCGCTACGGCCGACACGTCGTTCTTGTAGCTGCGTACGAGTAGCATCACCTCCCATACGGCGAGCGTGCTCCCTTGAAGGCAGGCTTGCCGGCCCGCCGGCGAATCTCGAAAGTCGATGAATCCAAATTCCGACCGGCGCA
>PKXU01000006.1 GCA_003132445.1 Acidobacteriaceae bacterium
GATTGGGTTCACCGGTTTCATCGAATTGACCGCCTTGCTGTGGTGGGGAATCGAGTTGTGGCGCACCATGAACGTGGCGACGACGAGCCGCGCAAAATTGCTTACTGCGCCATTCGTGCTGCCAGCACAGTGAGCCGCGTCACGTGGCTCGTTATCAGGCGGTAAAGTAAGAGGTTCAACGGAATGAGGATAGGAGACACAAAATGAGCTCGACAAGCACAGCGCGTCCAGAAATTGCCGGAGCAGAAGCTTTACCCCTGCTGGGGCTGGTCAATTATCAGGAGGGATCCATCGTAAGCCGAGTTGTCCTGAAGCGGGAAAAGGGGAATGTCACAATCTTCGCGTTCGATGAAGGACAAGGTTTGAGTGAGCACACTGCTCCATTCGACGCGCTCGTGCAGGCAGTTGAAGGAGAAGCAGAGATTACGGTCGCAGGCAGGCCTATAGGAGTGAAAGCAGGTGAGGTAGTTCTCTTACCTGCCGAGAAGCCGCACGCTGTGAAAGCAACCACACGCTTCAAAATGGTGCTGACCATGATCCGTTCATAGGCCCAGAGATCGGGTATCCCTGCTGTTGTGCTGGGTCCCGGAAAATCGAGTTTGGTGTTGCACCGGCACTTCCCGAAGGAAAAAGCGCCGATTCTCGATATGTCACGGGGCGGCGGTTGCCGATTGACGCGTACTTTCATGTATATCGTTACACGATATATACTGCGTATGTCAGTTTTGCGGAGGGACAAAATGGTGAGGCACTCAGCGGCACCCAAGCCGACAGAAAGTAGCAAGCCTTTAAGCAGGTTGCCCTATCTAGCCAGCCCGCTGCTGCGGTTCAATCTTTCGGATGAACTCCGACAGCTCCGCAACGAGGACTCATGGCAACGCGAAACCGGGCGCAGTTCGAAGACGCTCGCTAAGTACCCAGATTTCCGCATCGTGCTGGTGCTCATGAAGGCCAATACGCAGATGAAGGAGCATCATGCCGATGCCAGAATTTCCATCCATTCGCTCCAAGGCAAGATCTGCGTTCATCTACCAGATCAGAAGGTCGAACTGCCGGCCGGGGAATTGATAGCACTGGACCATGGGATCCCCCACGATGTCGAGGCAGTTGAGGAGAGCGCATTCTTGATTACCATTTCCTGGCCGGAAGGCACAACGGAAGAGCGCCACAACGCGGGCTGAGTTGTACGACTGCGCACGAGACGGATACAGATTGGCGATGGCCGACGTAAACATAACGGTGGATGGGAAGAAGATCGTCCAGCCGGCTGGGACACTGCTGATCGAGGCGTGCAAGAGTGTAGGAATTGAGATTCCATCCTTCTGCTACTACCCAGGCCTATCGCTACAAGGGGCCTGCCGGATGTGCCTCGTGGAAATCGCCAAGATGCCCAAGTTACAGACTGCCTGCACCACTTTCATCAGCGAGGGAATGGTGGTGACGACGGAGAGCGACACCGTCAAGCAGGCCCGCAAGGCGATGCTAGAGTTTGTACTGCAGAACCATCCCTTAGATTGCCCTGTTTGTGACGCTGGCGGCCAATGCGAACTTCAGGATGCGACACTCAGCTATGGGCCGGGAGAGTCCAAGCTGATTGATCCCAAGAATCATAAAGAGGAGCAGCAATGGTCTCCAGTTGTTTACTTTGACCGGCCCCGGTGCATCATGTGCTACCGCTGCGTGCGGGTCTGTGGCGAGGGCATGGATGTCTGGGCTCTGGGGGTCGCCAATCGTAGCTCCGCTCAGCTGATTGTTCCGAACAAGGGCGACTACCTGGAATGCGAAGAGTGTGGCATGTGCATCGACATCTGTCCCGTCGGTGCTCTGACTTCTGGTGCATACCGCTATAAGACTCGACCATGGGAAATGAAGCACGTGGCGACTCTCTGCACGCACTGCGGCGACGGGTGCACGACGATACTGGGCGTGCGCCCCTGCGAAACTGGCATGGAGATCGTCCGCGGCTCGAACCGCGACAAGAGTGGCATCAACGGCGAGTTCCTGTGCATCAAGGGGCGTTATGCTTTCGATTTCACCGCTCACCCCGAACGGCTCAAGCAACCTTTGGTTCGGCGGAATGGCCGACTGATTCCCACTTCCTGGGAAGAGGCCCTATCGATTGTTGCTGGACGCTTGCGCGACGTTCGAGATGGCTCTGGTGGCAACTCAATCGGGGTGATTGGTTCAACGCGTACGACCAATGAAGAAGGCTACTTGTTGCAGAAGGTCGCACGGGTCGTTCTCCACACCAACAACATTGATCATCATCGGACAGCGGATTTCCCAGCCCTGTTTCGTGCACTCGCGGACAAATCAAACGCTACCGCTAGCATGAGAAATGTCCTCGACGCTCCCGCCATCCTACTCATCGGAAGCGATCCCACGTATCAACATCCGCTATTGGCCTGGCAGATCCGCAACAATGTACGCCTGCACCGCTCACGGCTTTACCTGATCAATGCGCGCCCGATCAAGCTGACTCGGCAAGCAACGCATTTCGTACAGGTTGCTGGAGGTGCTGAAGGCAAAGCGGTAGCTTTCCTGGCTGGGGACGATAATGCTCGCGAACATTGCGCTCTGGACGAATCTGGTCGGGATAAACTGAGCGCTCTGAGAGACAAACTACGGACCGAGAACGATCTCATCATTGTCTATGGCTCTGAGTTGCGTGGCGAAGACATCGCTATGCTCGTGCAGGTTGGTGCTGCGATCCCCGGTTGCAAGTGGGTTTGCCTGGGTGACTATGCGAACTCGCGGGGTGCTGCCGACATGGGACTCTATCCAGACCTCTTACCTGGATATGTGCCCCTCTCGCAGGGTGCGACTTTTCGCGAAGTTTGGGACGAGGAGTTTCCCACGCAGTCGGGACTCAATCTGCCGCAGATGATGGAGGCTGCGAAAGATGGAGTCCTGAAAGCGCTATACGTCGTTGGTTCGAATCCTGTAACGCGCTACCGCATCGACCCATTTATCCTGCGGGGAACCTTTTTAGTAGTTCAGGACCTGTTCCTTACCGAGACTGCTCAACTCGCGGAAATCGTGCTTCCTGCCACATCCGCTTACGAGAAATCGGGAACTTTCACGAACACCTGCGGTGATCTCCAGAGGTTGAGAAAGGCCGCTGAGGTGGTTGGCCCTAAGAGTGATATGGAAATAATTGCCCGGCTCGCCCAGTACATGGGCTATCCGATAGGAAAACTCGTCACGCGCGGTGAAGGCGTCCGCTCAGACACGGGCCAGTCGCGAGGGGCTCAATCGGGTGAGGTGGACCGTCAGGCCGTGTGGATGGAAAGGCAGGAGTTGGAACCACGGATGGGACCCTTTGACCCGAACGCAATATTGGATGAGATCCGCCGGCTTGTTCCCGCCTATCGCTTCGACCATGTTGATTTCTCCGGTTCGAAACAGGCTGCTGCGTCCAATGAACCGTCACTACCCGTTGGAGTCGCGAATGACCATTTAATCGTTCCGTCGCACGACGACTTGTTTTCTTCCGGCACGCTGGGCCGATATTGCCGAGTTTTGGGAGACGTAATGGAAAGTCGTCTTCGATTGCCAAATGAAGAAGAGGCTGGCGACAACGAAACCCTTTCTGAACCGAGGCGGTGGAATGACCCTGGAAGTGTTTGCCCGGGCTCATAAGTTGCCGCCAGGCTGGCTGGAACTGAGAAAGTCGTGCGAGGAGATCGTGAGGCTCGCTGATTTTTGGTACCGCCCCGACCTGCGACAGCAAGCCAGCGATTTGGCAGTTCGAGCCTCCGACATTCTTCAACTAACGCCCAAACAGAAGGCATCCAACAGGCCCGTTTGTGCTGATGCGTTAGTCACCCCACGGATGAAAGTGAAGTAAAACAACTATGACCGACAAGACCGTGCGCTTCGTCATTCGGCGGCAAGCCACGCCGCAATCGGAGCCTTTCTGGGAAGAGTTTGACCTGAGATGGCGGCCTGGCATGAACGTCATCAGCGGTCTGATGGACATTGCCATGAATCCGGTAGACCGCACCGGGAAACCGACAACCCCCATTGCCTATGACTCCAATTGTCTGGAGGAAGTGTGCGGATCTTGTGCCATGCGAATCAACAGCAAGGCTGCCATGGCGTGCTCTTCTCTTGTGGACAAACTCAAGCATCCCGTTCGCCTGGAACCATTGTCGCGCTTTCCGGTTGTTCGAGATCTGGCAGTTGATCGTAGCGTGCTATTCGAGAATCTCAAGCGCGTCAAAGCATGGGTCCCGATCGATGGAACGTACGATCTGGGACCAGGTCCAAGAATATCGCCCGAAGAACAGGAGAAGGCGTATCCCATGTCCCGGTGCATGTCTTGCTGTCTTTGTATGGAGGTCTGTCCGCAGTTCACAGTGGCAACAGGTTTTGTGGGTGCTGCAATCATCAACCAAGTACGCCTCTTCAACCAGCACCCTACGGGGGCATCGTTGAAACGGGACCGGCTCGAAGCCATGACGGCTGACGGTGGCATCCACGAGTGCAGCTACGCGCAGAACTGTGTTCGAATCTGTCCGAAGAACATCCCGCTGACGAACTCCATCTCGAACGTCTATGGTCAAATCATGAAGCAGACCATCGGGGACCTTGTCCAGAAATGAAGCCACCGTTGTAGCGCCAGCCATTTGGACGCGACTGTTATCCCAGACAGAATGCAGTGCGCCTCTTAAGCGTAGGGCCTGTTTTTGTGCCAATATCCACGAAGGTCAATAGCCAGCGAATTCCTCAGTCCGGACATCATCTTCGTCAACACCGGAACTGACTAACACTTGCCGCATCGCAGCCACCATTGCTGGAGGTCCGGCAATGTAATAGATAGGGCCGTGGAGGTCCGGTAGGAGCTTCCTGACGATCTGCTGGTCAATGAATCCAGTCTGGCCCTTCCAATCCTGGTGCGACTTGGCCATTTCCGTCATAGTGGGAACGAAGCGGAAATGTTGGTTCTTTTCCTCCAATTGTCGCAGTTCGCTCAGAAATGTGGCATCCTCCGGTCGCCGGTTCGAGTAGAACAGATATAGCCTGTGGGGCAGTTTTCCATGTGCCGCGTTGCGGAGGATGCTGAAGAACGGTGTGATCCCGATTCCGCCGGCGAGGAAGACTGCTGCTTTCGATGCGTTTTTGTGCAGAGTGAAGGAGCCCATGGGACCGTCCAGCTTGGCTTCCACGCCGAGGGGAGCAGACTTGAGCACACGCTTGAACGCAGTGTCACGCATGCGGGTAACGAGCGTGAGGTGGTCCTCAAAAGGAGCGCTGGCGATCGAAAATGAACGGATGTTTCCTTCTGCATCTGTGTCTGGCGGATTCAGTAGGGTGACATCGACGTATTGGCCGGGGGTGAAGTGGAACTCCTTTGGTTTCTCGAAACGAAAGGCCATGGTGCCTTCTGCAATAGATTCTCGACTCGTCAGCTTGACCATGTAGGTGGCGGAAATATCGGCAGGCATAGGACCCTCCTGACAAAGAGAGTGGATCTCCCCTGTTTGGGTTACGACCCAGACGTGATAGTGACGCCGCCTCCGTCCTTTCCCGAGGTGCGGAACATGGGCGGCTATCACATTTCATCGATAGTGATAGTATATCGTGTAACGATATATAAGGTTTATTCATGCTGCAGTCAGAAGTCGGCAGCGCAAAACTCAATCGGGCGCACAGTTTCCCAGCTCGTGGACGGTTGATGTGCGACTTCACGCTGCCATCAGCAGAGGGCGGGCAAGTCAGTCTTTATGACTACCGTGGCCACGCCAATCTGGTGTTGTTCTTCGCAGGAGACGCTGCCGACCTGAGAGAGAACGGATTTCTCCGGACCCTCGTGCAGCGCTACGCCCAAATTCGAGGTCAAGACTCGGAGATATTGGTTGTCCTGGCCTGTTCCCGGGAGCAAGCGGAACGGGCCAAGCACCAGGTGCAACTGCCGTTTCCCGTTCTGGCTGACCAAGACATGCAAATCCACAAATCGGTTGGGGCAGTCGACGTCCACGCAGTTCCTGCTTCCGCGGTTTACGTGACTGACCGTTTCCTAGAGGTGTACGCGACGTGGCGCACTGCACAAGGAGACAACCTTCCTGGCGTCTCGGAAGTGCTCTCGTGGCTTGCCTACATTGAGAGCGAGTGCCCGGAGTGTACGCAGGCGGAGTGGCCAAGAGACGACTGACTAGCCTATTCAAAGGAGGAAACTGGAATGCTCAAACTGAAGCGCGTATATGAAACAGCTTCTCCAGAAGACGGCCGACGTTTCCTTGTAGAAAGACTTTGGCCTCGTGGGATAAAGAAGACTTCCCTGGATCTCGATGGCTGGCTGAAGGACGTTGCACCCAGTACTCAACTGCGCCAGTGGTTCAGTCATGATCCGAGGAAATGGGGTGAATTTCAGAAACGTTACAAAGCCGAACTGGATCGACATCCGGNNGACGGCGGCGCGCCGAGGCACGGTGACGCTTGTCTACAGTTCTCACGACAGTGAGCACAACAATGCGGTTGCTCTTCGGGATTACCTGGAAATGAGGGCCGGCAGAAGACACAGAGCAAGCAGTCGCAAATCGGCGGCTTAAAGGCTGCGACCTAACAAACTTCCTGTCGTGAGTTTCACACCGGCAAAGCTGGCTCCGCATTTACCGCTAGTCGATTGGCTCCGACCGACCGTTACAGAAATCTCCTCCCAGAGTACGAATGAACCATTGGAGAAATCCATTCCGAGTGCGGAAATAGTAGATGAAAGATACAGACTCAAACGAAGGCGACCAATGACTGCAAAATGTGCGAACCCTGCATGTTCCGTTCCTTTCCATCGGCTGGGACGCGGCAAGGTGTTCCGATTTGAGGTGAGATCCCCTCGGAACCCTGTCGGGACGTCCCGGACACGGTTTGCAGCANNCTGGTTGTGTGACAAGTGCAGTTTGACCACAACCCTGAGCTTTGACTCCGCTAGAGGGCTGATGGTCGAACCGATACCGCAATCTCGCAACCGTGCACCGCTTCTGCAAGGTTTTGAACGCACGCGACTGAGTGAGCAGACCTCGTGACTTTTGTCACTGCATCTCGCGGTGGGGGAAGTAGGTTGGAAGCAGGGGGCCGTTTTTATGGCTTATGTGATTGCTGAACCTTGTATCGGAACCAAAGACACTGCCTGCGTGGATGCATGCCCTGTCGACTGCATTCATCCGCGGAAGAACGAAGATGATTTTGCCACGGAAACTCAGCTGTACATCGATCCAGTCGAGTGTATCGACTGCGGTGCTTGTGTACCGGTTTGTCCTGTTTCCGCGATCTTCGCCCTCGATGATCTGCCGGAGAAATGGAAACAGTACACCGAAATCAATGCGAAGCATTACAACCGCTGACCGGGACGTCAGAGACAAGAAAGGGAGTACTCCAATGACGAACAGAAAGGCAACAGAGGAACTGGAACACGAACACCGCATCATTCAACAGGTCGTCGGTGGAATGGCGATAATCATAGAGAAACTGGAATCGGGTAAGGAGATCGACCCAGCCGTGCTGACAGATCTGTCGGAATTCATGCAGACCTTTGGCGATAAGTGCCACCACGGGAAGGAAGAGGATTATCTGTTTAAGCTCCTGGAGAAGAAGGGAGTGCCCGTGAGCGGTTGTCCCTTGGCAGTTCTTCTTCATGAACATGAGAAAGGTCGAGGTCTGTTGGCAGATCTGAAGCTTACGTCCGAAACCTATATACGCGCTCCTCACGCAGGCAAGGAGGCGCTGATCGGTACTCTCCGCNNCACATCTGGAAAGAGGACTACCTCCTTTTCCCGATGACTAACAAGCTGCTGAGCGAAAGTGACCAGGAGGAATTGCGGGCGCAATTTGAGCATCACGACTCAGAAATCGGCATTGACGTTCACCATGGGTTCGAACAGTTGGCAGGGCGGATATTGGAGATGATCTGTGGGGAAGCCACCGCATGCCACGCAGCTTGAGGAATGGAGTTTCGGCCGATGCCTTCGGTAAAACTGAAAATCGACATCTCGGGAAGCGTAGGAGAGGAAGTATGGCACAACCTCCGCCACTTCGATTCTGAAGAGGTCGNNGACAGTTCGTTTGTTGAGTTTCAGCACGGAAGCAGAGAGACATGCAAACATCCGGCTGGTGTGCCACACGCGCACGGTGAATCTATCGGTGCCACGATTCACCTGGAGACAGTGCTCTTGGCGCAGTATGCCGTGGCACACTACCTGGAACAGGATCGTGTCCTGGACGGGGACGTAGAGGACGACGATACGGAAGCTTGAGGCAAGAACCCGACAGACATTCCTGTTTTGCTTTGCCCGCCTTGCACGCCGCGTTGCGTCAGGATAACGCGAGAACGCAGAGGGATGAAGACCAGCCCGCGATCACGACGAAAGAAATATCCGCCGGGAGTGCGAGACCGTTCGTCGAGGGGGGAAGCTCCCTTGCGGCGCGCGATAATGTCAGAGCTGTCACGCGGAGTGTGGAGTAGAGCCGCTCAGATGTTAGGCAGGAGATCAAAGTATTCATCATCCTCGTT
>PKXU01000027.1:0-23008 GCA_003132445.1 Acidobacteriaceae bacterium
CGGGCCTCCGGAATTGGCTCAGCGTCTATGGCGAAACCCTCAGCGAAGATGAGCCATCACCGATCCCTTACATGCGGAGAAATGCCTCTCAAGGAGGAGTTTACGTTGCAAAATTTCCTGGAATTCCAAAGTTGGATCTCAGACTCGAAGGCGGATACACCAATCCGGTTGCATTCTGCGGTATTTGTATTTATACCAATGCGCAATACAATAGCGGGTATAACAATGATGGCCGATTGATCGGCACCTGGATGGGACGTGCGGCACAGGGCGAATTGATACGGTCGAACTACTGGCTGAGCCCTCGGAAAAAGATCGGCGTTGAACTCAGGCACCGAACCCTGGACCCTGGCTATCTTCCCCAGGGTGGAAGCCAGAATGACATCGCTGTGAACGCGGATATTTTCGCCGGACCTGGATTTCGCTTTCAGGGTATCCTACAATATGAGCGTTGGCAGATTCCTCTGTTGGCAACGGGGGCTCAGTCCAATGTCGCGGCATCCCTTCAATTCAGCTTTTGGCCAACTCCCCACGCACGGCAATGAACCTGGCAAACTTCGTCACGTAATCGCTAACGTTGGACTTCGGTATCGTCGATGATGAGGATTAAGACCATTGAAGGACGGATCCTCATTCCGGGTACGAGCGCTGCGGATAACCGCAACATGTTTGTTTTCTGTTGACATGACTCTCGGCAGGGGTTTACGCTACCCGCACAATCACAACGAGTTATGCCAAGGCGCCAACGGACTGCTCGGTTTCCGCCCGGTAAATGTCGTTGCTTCCCTCATTGCATGGCGTTATCCGGGGGACGCGCTGGGCCCAAAGGTTGTGTCCTCGCAGATGGAGCAATCCTCTTGAGAAGATTGTTTCTTCGTAGTCACAAAATTCACGCCTCAGTCTTTTCCCGGATTTCCCAACCGATGAATGTCGTGATAATAAGATCTATCTTGGTGTTGTTGTTCTTGTATCGGGAGGAACGCTTGTCTCTCAGTGCGAGCGTCATTCCGTGGGCAGTCAACGAGATGAAAGCAGTTTTATTTTAAGAGAAGTCATTTGTCATGATCCGCAGCCGCCTTAGCTATGTCCGTTTTCACCTGAAAATCCTGACATTGATGCTGCCCGCCTGCTCCTACTTTATTGCTGTGAAGGTGCGCTTCGGCTTCAACCTATTCTTTTTAAGGACCGCGCCTGCGGGATTGCCCTCCTACTGGGGCATTGTGTTGTTGACTACTATTGTTTGGGCGATCGCAGCCGAAGAGTCGGGACTTTGGAGCGTGGAGCAGCTATACGCGCCGGGAGGGAAAAGCCGGCGACTGCTGGAGGCGCTGGCATTCACGTACGCGGTGGTCATGGCGGCCGGTTTTTTGTACCGTCAGGCAAGCTATTCACGCGTCGTAATTGGCCTCAGCGCTGTCGCTCTTTTCGTGTTGGCCACCACCGCTCGCATCCTGTCCCGAGTTCTGCTTGAGTTACTACGGAAGAATGGCAAAAACGAAGTTAAGATTCTAATGGTTGGTACGGATCGGTTCGCCCGCAGAGTGGCAACCACGTTGCTTCACGGCGAGGTGCTTCCCTGCAAAGTTGTGGGCTTCGTCCGTTTACAAGATCAGGAAGTTGTGGTCGAAGGGCCCGTATATGAACTGGACCAGATTCCGATTTTCTCCAATGGGCACTCGATCAACGATGTTGTGATCGCGCTGCCTGCGGCTCGCCTGAGCGACGTTCAGAAAATTGCACCTGCTCTAGAGAAATTGTGCGTACCTACGCGGGTTGTTATTGACCTGGGAGATGGAGTGGGCATCCGTGACCGCCTGATCGATCTGGGCGGAATTCATATGCTGGATCTGCGGCCAACACTGTCGGAAACCGGTCCTTACCTTTTCCAGAAGCGTGCGTTCGATTTCGCGCTTTCGGCGTTCATCGTGCTGCTCACCCTGCCGCTTACTCTGCTGATTGCCTTGGCTATTAAGCTATCCAGCCGTGGTCCAGTTTTTTTCATTCAGGAGCGGGTCGGCCTCAACGGCCGGGTTTTCCGAATGCTGAAGTTTCGTACCATGCGCGTAGGAAGCCGCGAAGAAGGCGACACGCGTTGGACCTCCACCAACGATCCACGACGGACGGCAGTGGGAGTGCTGTTGCGCAAGACCAATCTTGACGAGCTGCCCCAATTCTTGAATGTGTTGCGGGGCGACATGAGTATCGTCGGTCCGCGGCCAGAGCGTGCCCATTTTGTGGAGAGATTTCTCGAGGAAATCGATCGTTATAATTTCCGCCACACCTTTAAGGTCGGCATTACCGGCTGGGCGCAAGTAAATGGCTGGCGCGGGGACACTTCGATTGCGAAGCGTGTGGAGTACGATTTGTACTATCTTCGCAACTGGAGCCTGACTTTCGATCTCCAGATCATCACCATGACTTTACTGCGAATCTTCAAGAGCAAAAACGCTTACTGATTTGTTCCGGATGAAGATTGCTGGATTTCCATCCGCCTTACGCGATGCACCGCTCGCAACTCGATTCAGACAAACCAAGATTTATGTATGCGGAGAATACCGGCCAAAAATAGCGGGAATTCAATGATATCGCGCGGACTCCCAAGTGACGAGAAGCTGAGGGACTGTCCGCCAGAAGTTGATTCTGACGACGGTGTAATTGGCCGGAGCAAGTAAAGCAGCCTAGCCGCTCACCGCATCTCTGTTGGCGTCTCCAGAACGGCCTTCGCGCTGAAATCCGAAGCTGCAGTCCCGGTCGATGGCGCACCGTTGAATTGCTTCGCTGTCGCGGCAGGGACTGTGACATTCGCGGTTCCGGTAATCGCCGTTGCCCCGATGATGGTCGCGGTTATGCTCTGGCTGCCGGGAGTCATCAAAGTAACGCCGTTCGTAAACGTATGGGAACCTGCATCACTGGGGGTGAATTTGTAGTAACCAGGCAGGACGGCGGCGCTATCGGAGCTGGTGAACTGAATGATGCTATTGATAATCGTGTCCCGGCCTTCGCCAACCATCGCCGTCACCGTGATCGTGAAAGGTGAACCAGCTATTGCACTGGAGGGAGCGGTGATGGTGAGCGTTGCGTGCGTGCCGCAGCCAAAGGTCGCTAATCCCGCGACGGCTGCGCTCAACGCCGCTCGCCGCAGCACCGCCAGTCCGTTTCCGAATCCATGACAGGAAGTCTTGCCTGAGCATCTCGCATTGAAGCGTATGAAATCAGTGTTTGCGCTGGACACTTCATCCTCCCCGGAACAATTCACAGACTTGAGGCGCAGCCTCTATTGTGAGGCGTCGCGAGGGGGCTTGCCCAAGCGGATATCCATTCCAAACATGGGTCCATAAACATTAATGCCGTAGTTCGTGTATGTTGGTTGGGACAAGTAACCATTTGATATGTGCATGTAGTTCACGCCAGCTGTAATGGAGTAACGGGGATTAAAGTTGTATCGCACTCCGGAGCCCATGTTGTAAGTAAACGTGAGGTTTTGTCCTTGCGCAAATTGAACCCCTAGGGGTTCCTTTGCATTTATGTCTCCGATGCCGCCCCGTTCGTCGAAATAAGGCACGATTCTCCAGTTACGGTGGACAAAATTTCGCCGGATCCCGAAGATGAAAACAAAATAGCGGGTTTCAGGGCCCCGGGGAATGGCCGTGATCGGCCCGCTAAACGTGAAATCAAAGTTGCCGCGCAAAATCCACGGACCGCCGATATCATTCACATGCCATCGCAAAGAAGCAAGGATGGGCACTAGGGTATATTTCAGGGGCGTCATGTTATAGCCATCCCCAACGAAAACGTCGTACACAAAGGGAATATTGATTGGAAGCCATCCCGATTCAAGAGAGAACTCCAGCCTGTTCTTGTAATAAATTTCCCGATTGAAATCGGGCTTGGAATGACGCGGCTTTGAAAGTTTTGCAGTCGCATCAGATGTTTGGCCGTCTGAACTTTGCGCGATGGAGTTCGCGGCAGGAAAGAGACAAAACCAGGGGAGGACAAACAAAATAAACTTTCGGATTCTCATCAGCTTTTGTTACTGGCCTCCCACAAACGATCGGCGAGGCTTAAATCGCCGGACTCGGGAATCCGATCCTCAGCGTAGGAAAAAGTTTAGCACGGACACCGCGCAGGTATACCCAGTCGAAGATTGGGCTCATGAGCCAGTGTAGAGCTGAAAGGGTGCCCAATAAAACGGGTTGTGGAAAGCGCTGCCACGCAGCAATGAGAGTTTCGCGGAGCGCAAGGCGGCATCCGGACTGGCGCCTTGATTGAGTTCGTCATAGAAGCGATTCATCAGTAGCTCAGTGGAAGCGTCGGTCACTTCCCAAAGACTCGCAATCACATTGTGTGCTCCGGCGCGCAAGAAGGCCCAGGCAAGTCCTACGAGACCTTCGCCGGAATAGGCGCGCGAGCCGGCCCCGTAACACGCTGAGATCGTGACCAGGTCAGCATTGAGCGGATGCTGAACGATATCGCGCGCATACAGCTTGAACGAGTCCGTGTCGACTGTGTCTTTGGAGAGGACAATCGCCGAATCGAGGGGGCTCAACCGGCTGGCAGTTCCGTGCGCGACGAAATGAATGTGGGAAAACTTCTCGGGATGGCTGGCCAGGTACGCCGCAGGAGTTGCCCGATCGCGCTGGTAGATTTGTTCTTCACGGGTAGGAAAATGCCCAGCGACACTCGCCATCTGTTCGCCGGCCTGAGGCAGTTCCGGATATTCGTTGCTGGGAGCAACGCTGTTGCCGATAAGAAGAAGTCTGCGCTGGTTTTGGTTTAAGCGGGCATTCCGACTGTGGAAGGAAGCAGCCAGGACGCGCAGCGAGCTGGCATTCGCAACATCGACATCTTCGATCCAATAGTGCGGCTTTGGTTCATCGACGATCAACGTTTCGAAATTCAGACTGTTCAGACTGCCATCGGGAATGATAAACACTTTCGCATTCTTGGCCAGGAGCGACTTTACCGGTGCAACCAGCGTGCGATAGAGGGCGCGTCCTTCTTCGCTGGATTCGAGAACGTCATGCGGACCATTCAACGCTTTCCGATAACGCTGCACTAAGGAATCAATCTCAGCAGTCGGAGGAAGAGGAAACAGATCGGTCTTCGACGGCGTGATCGCCCAGAGATACGATTGCTTATCACCCAACCAATAAAAAAGAATCGCGCCGCGAGCTCGACGGGAAATGTCTCCAGGATTCAATGCGGGAGGAGCAAGCTGGTTTCCTTTTGGCGAGTCTTTCGACAGTAGGCCCAGACCCTCTGCGAGAGTGCGAGCGCGGCTGTAGTCGGCCCAGCGAAGTGCGTCATTTCTTTTTCCCTGTGCAACGAGAAAGTGGACGTAATCGTCATAAATGTGCGCGGCATTCGTCAGGAACGAAAGCTGAAAGTCCTCGTGGCGCACGGTGGCTCGCGCCATTTCAAATGCGGTGAGGGCGGCGCGATATTGTTGGTCGGCTGCATCAGGGTGGTTTTGATTTGCGTACAGTTGCGCCAGCGAAAGATCGGCTTCCCATTTGAGAGAGACAGGGCAGGCTGGGTCGCCTTGGACCGATTCAAGAATCTGCTGGGCTTTGGCCTGATCGCCGCGCCGCGCCGCAACTTGCCCTTGCACTAGGGTGGGATAGAGTTCATCCGCGTGGCTGCCGCTCTCGTGGGCAATTTGTAAAGCCTGTTGGGCGTAGTCGGACGCTTTATCCAGTTCGCCGGTTTGGATTCCGAGCCTAGCCAGCACGCGGAGCGCGTTATAGATGTCTTGCTTCGCTTTAATACTTTCCGCGAGTTGCAATGCTTGCTGAAAGGATTGCGCCGCCGGATCAAACTTACGCTGGTCCATGTAGATGTAGCCGATATTGGTAAGTTCGTTCTCCTGATCGAAAATATCGCCTAGCTCTGCTGCCGCCTTCTCCGCTTCAAGGGAAAGCTGCAAGGCTCTTTCCGAGTCGCCGAGTCTGTAGTAGGACCAGCCAAGGTTGCCCAGCGCTTTGATCGCCATACTCTTAGCGTCTATCGCCGTGGCACTTTGATAGGCTGCATCGGACAAGTCGGCCGCCTCGTCAAAGTGTTCCTCTTTAAGGGAATACGCACTTAGGTTGAGAAGAGCTGAGGCTTCGAGAAAGTGATCGCCCTTCACTTGGGCGAACGACCGGCTCCGTTCAAAGAACGTCCGCGCTAGAGTCAACTGCCCCCTCTCCAGGGCGACAATACCCTGCGCGCGAATTAGGCTTCCACAGGTTAGCTCATTCTGCAGCCGACAGAGATCCTCAGCCTGATCGATGCTGCGGTCTGCTTCGGTAAACGAATGCAGCCGTGCGTAGGCCACTCCCTTGACAGATAGAATCTCGATAACCAAGCTTTTGTCGTCTGGGATTGTGGTCTGATCTTCGAGGACAGTTAGAGCCTTTTGGCTCATACCGCGGCGCAAGAGCGCTTCGGCTTCAATGGTTCTGAATTTCCAATTCCATGTTGGACTCGACTGAAAGCGCGAGCAGCCTGATTCAGCTTCTGCTTGCGCCTGCTCAAGTTCGCCACGTAGAAGCGAGCGGTAAGCACGGTCGTACATATGCTGCGGATTATCGCGATGACAAGAGGAATTAAGGAGAATCAGTAGAATTCCACACAAGCCTACGGCTCGGTATGTCCGTTTGCCGTGCTGCTTCCACCTATTAAGGGACCATCTCCAAGGCAGCCCATTTTTATTTTGACCGCCGAAAGCGTGAAATAAACGCAGGGCCTTGCGGAAGGTTCGTACATTTTTTCGCCCACTTCGATTTCTCCCAGGGCTACGCTGCCAAACTCCGGAATCACAAGAATGTGGCCGAATATCTGCACTCCGGGGATCGGAATCTCGCCTATGCTCTGGACCAGGGAACATGTAATGGGCTCGTGACTGCCTTGACCGCCAGCGGATTCAGCGCTGGAGCCGGCGGCGCCGATGAGCTTCTTGATGTAGGCAAGCTTCCCATCGTACTGTTCCTTTAACTCCTTGGGAAGACCTGGAGCCTGGGCAATTTTTTCAGTCTGAGCCTGTACGCCACGAAGGAAGTTGGCGTCCTGGAAATAGGATTTGTCGTCAGCTGGCCGATCGCCACAGATGCCCAGATTCAGCGTGAGCACGGCCGGAAAACCGGCGATGCGCAAATTATCGAATTGAGTCCCCAGAAATGTCACATGCGGGAAATGTCCATTCTTGTAAGGATGATCGGTAGAAACCTGCGAAACGATGCGATCCGCCGTAATAATTTCGAAAACATTCAGGCCTTTCAGGATCGAGGTGGACAGGGTCACCCATCCGTTGTTCTTCAGGCTGCGTGCTCCCGATACCCTGGTCTCGCCGCGAGTGAACGAGACCAAACCCTCGATGCTGACATCTTGGGCATAGCGCGTGAGATGGCCGCCCCTGCGGTCATTCAAGGCAACGGCGGCTTGCGGTTCGATCTTTTGATTGATCGGGCGCTGCAGGTGCCCACTGAGCGCATGCGCCTCGGCGTGGTAGTTGTGGGAGGGTTTTACTGCGCCGTTATCTTCCGGAGTCTCCGTCATGATCGCCATAGTGTACCCTGCCGGGCTTAGAACTCATCATTGATTTTTTCAGCCGGATTTTTTCAGCGTGATATTTTTTACCCTGATATTTTCACTTTTGAATTTCCAGCTCGAACGATGAGTTTCCAACATCCTTGTTTTCGCCATTCGGGGTAATGCCATGGACCTTCAACGAATAAGTCCCCGCTTGCCGCTGGATCCCCGGGACCAGCACCGGCCACTGATCTTCCCCAGTGGCCGGAGTGATTGCGAATGAACCCTTCAGATCTCCGGCCGGATCGTGCAAATCGGCCGTGTAGCGGACATAAGCGGAGTTGGGCGGGATTCGCAGAAAAAGAAGCAGGCCCTTACCCGCGGACACGTCTGTGGGCGTCCCACTCCCGCCCCATGTTCCAACGTTCACAGACACTGCCGGTAAAACCTGCGGTCGATTGAGTTCCGAGTGCAATCTCGGATAGGTAACCAAATTCTGGTAGCCAACTACCGCGAGAAGCAGTGCCAGGACCGGACCGGCAAATGCGGGACGAAGCCAGGCAAACCATGAGCGGCCGACTGCGCGGGTTGCAGGTTTCGCGCGAAAGGGGCCGGGTTCTGTGTTTTCCGCCAGAACTGTCTTGGTATGCACCACAAACTGGGCAGCTACGCTAATATCCTGCGCACAATCGGGACAGTCAAAGTAGTGCTCCTCAAATTCATCCCGCACTCCGGGCTCGAGTTCGTTGAGCAAATACCTTTCGGTCATCTTTTCTCGAACCACCGCTGTGTGGTCCATGATTTTGTACCCCCTCATAAAAAGTGAGCGCCTTGCAGCATTCGAACGTTCTCAGGCTGGAGCAAAATCTGGGGGATTCTTTCCCGTATGCCTGAGATAAGTTGACTTGAATGCTTGCTTGGCACGGTGTAACAGCACGCGCAAATATTCGCGGTCGACGCCGAAGTCCCGGCAGACCTCATCTTTGTCGCGTTCTTCCAGAAAAACTTCGCGCAACAGTCGGCGATCCCTCTCGGAAAGTTTTTCCAGAATTTCTCGCACTTTCTTTTCTCGTTCTTTGGCGCTGAGCGCCCCGAGCATATCGATATCCAAAGCCGGAAAATTCTTTTCTTCCTCTTCGTCCAAGGAAGTGTTGCGGGCCGCCGATCTGTAATGCTCCAGCAGGACGTTATTGCAAATCGAGTTCACGAATGGTCCCAACCGGTCGGGATGGTGAATCTTGCCGTCGCGCAAGGCCACGAAGAATCGCGCGAAGGTTTCCTGGCGCACATCCTCGGTCGCCTCGGGCGACTTCAGGCGAGAGCCCAACTTGATTTTGATTAGCGCGCTGAAGTACGCAGAAAAATTTTCTTGCGTGCGAAAGTCTCCGGACCGTAAGCGGCTGAGATAGGACTCGTCAAAAGATTGAAACTCCAAGCACTTGCCCCGTGGATTCGGAAGTGTCGGAAAGTGTAGCACTGGAGGTGGCCCACCGTTGCCGTTTTCGGGGTTTGGCGCAGACGAGACAGGACGATTCAGAATGGAGTGAATACTCCGACGGCAAACGGTGGGTGCGGTGGGCCGAGTACTGTGCAGCGGCAAGATAAGCTCCTGTAACCTCGGATCAGACGGAAAGGGCCTGCGCCGTTTGCGCGGAAACCAAAATTCAGAAGCACCGGAGCCGCTTCCCCCCGGATCGGCTCCGGCACTTACGAGAATCCAACCGGGTGGTTGCCAGGCTGAATTTCTGAACTGTGGCTCATCGCTTTCTAAGCCGATGTCCTCCACTTATTGGGATAGTGCAGAGTTCCTCTAAATCGTTACAAAAAACTTATGGCCCAGAAAGGCCCGCTATGGCTGACCCTTTTTGCCACGCGTGACGACGGGCATCTTTCTTGTGTAAAGTGTTGGGCGGACCGCCAGCCCTGATTTGCATCAAGTGGAGGCAATTTGAGAAACCTACTGAGATTCTGTGCGATAAGCCTGCTCGCAGTCGTGACCTTGCTCATCGACGACCCCATCGCTGCCGTCGCGCAGGCGCAAACCACCCCGGTTCACAAAGCGACAGCCGCAGTTGCCGGGGTAGACATTCCCATCCCCGACATTCGCTACACGAAGTTTGTTCTCAATAATGGGCTGACCGTTCTGGTGCACGAGGATCACAAGGCGCCCATCGTGGCCGTGAATACCTGGTACCACGTAGGCTCGAAGAATGAGAAGCCGGGGAAGACCGGCTTTGCCCATCTGTTCGAGCACCTGATGTTCAGTGGCAGTGATGACTTTAATCACACCTACATCAATGCCATGGAAAAAATCGGTGCCACCAATCTGAACGGCACCACCAACAACGATCGCACCAACTATTTCGAGAACGTCCCCACTTCCATGCTGGACTACGCGCTGTTCGCCGAAAGCGACCGCATGGGGCATCTGCTTGGCGTGCTCGATCAGAAAAAGCTCGACCTGCAACGCGGTGTGGTGCAGAACGAAAAGCGACAGGGCGAGAACCAGCCTTACGGAGTTACCGAACAACTCCTCACAGAGAACACATATCCGGTGGGCCATCCCTACTCGTGGACCGTCATTGGTTCCATGGCAGATTTGGACGCAGCATCGCTGAAGGACGTGCAGGAGTGGTTCAAGACTTACTACGGTCCGAACAACGTCACGGTAGTGGTCGCCGGCGACGTGACCCCAGACGTTGTCCGGGAAAAAGTTGAAAAGTATTATGGCGAAATTCCTCCCGGACCGCCCATCGCCAAGCAGGAAGTGTGGATCGCGAAGCGTACCGGAACGCACCGAGGCTGGGTGCAGGACCGCGTGCCGCAGGCTCGTCTCTATCGTGTATGGAATGTGCCGGAATATGGTTCGCCTGAAGAGGCCGTGCTTGATCTCGCGGCCGAGGTGCTGGGCCAGGGCAAAACGTCCAGACTTTACAAACGCCTTGTTTACAAAGATCAGATTGCAACCAGCGCCACCGCAGACAACGACACCAATGAGATCGCCGGTCAGTTCGATTTCACTCTCACCGCTACTCCAGGCGGAGACTTGAGCAAGGTGGAAAAAGCTGCGGACGAGGAATTGCAGAATTTTCTCAAGAACGGTCCCACTGCTGCCGAGTTGCAATTGGCTAAAACGCAGATTCTCGGGCGCTATGCGCGGATCGTGGAACGCATCGGGGGCTTCGGTGGCACCAGTGATGTACTTGCCCGCTGCCAGACCTACAAAGGTAATCCCGATTGTTATAAGGATTATTTGAGGTGGGTGAAGGCTGCTACGCCTGCGAGCGTGAAGAAGGCCGCCGTAGATTGGCTCAGTGACGGCGATTACGTGCTCGAAGTTCATCCCTATCCGACTACTTTTAAAACTGAAGCCACGCTTGACCGCACAAAAGAGCCGGCCATGGGCGAGCCCATGTCACTCAAGCTTCCTTCATTACAGAAATCCACTCTGAGCAATGGACTGAAGATTGTGCTGGCCGAGCGCCACAGCGCCCCGGTGGTGAACTTCACTCTGCTGGTCGACAGTGGATTCTCCGCCGATCCGCCTGAGGCAAGCGGGACGGATAGCTTTGAGCAGCGCATGTTGGAAGAAGGAACCCCGACGCGGGATTCCCTAAAAATTGGCGAAGAACTAGAGTCGCTTAGCGCCAACTTCAGCGCTATCGCGAATCTCGACTATTCGCTGGTCAACCTCAACACTCTGAAGAGCACGATGGGTAAGTCGCTCGATATTTATGCGGATCTGATTTTGCATCCGGCGTTTCCGGAGAAGGAGTTCCAGCGTTTACAAAAGGAACGCCTGGCCGGCATTAAGCGGGAAAAGGTCACGCCCGTGCCCTCCGCATTGCGGATAGTGCCGACGCTGCTGTATGGCCAGGGGCATCCCTATGCAGTGCCTTTTACCGGAACTGGAACTGAATCCGCCGTGAGCAAGATGACGCGCGCGGACCTGTCCAAGTTCCACGAGACCTGGTTTAAGCCGAACAATGCCACATTGCTGGTTGTTGGTGATACCTCGCTTGCCGAAATTAAACCCAAGCTCGAAAGCCTGTTTGCCTCCTGGAAGGCCGGGGAGGTCCCGCAGAAGAATGTGCCGCACGTGGATGACCCGGAAAAAGATGTCGTGTATTTAATTGACCGTCCGGGGTCGGGCCAGAGCGTGATTATTGGCGCGCAACTGGCGCCTCCGCAGAAAGACCCGGACGCCATCGCGCTGCAACTTGTGAACGACATCTTTGGCGGAAACTTCAGCTCGCGAATCAACATGAACCTGCGCGAGGACAAACATTGGTCGTATGGCGTGCGCTCCCTTTTACCAGCGGCTCGCGGACAGCGGCCTTACATCAGCATCTCGCCCGTGCAGACCGATAAAACAAAAGAGTCCATGGTCGAATTGGTGAAAGAGTACAAGGACTTCGTGAGCTCAAAGCCGATCACGCCCGAAGAACTCAAAGACGAGCAGGATAATGCCACACTGGCACTCCCTGGCTCTTTTGAGACCGACCAGCAGCTCAGCACCGGCTACGGCACGATTCTGCAGTACAGCCTGCCCGAGGATTACTACAATACCTTCACGGAAAAGGCGCTGGCAGTGACACCCGAAAGCGCGAATCAGATAGCCAGGAAATATGTTTTGCCGGACCATCTCATCTGGGTGGTCGTGGGGGATATGAGTAAGGTCGAGTCGGGCATTCGTGAACTGAATGTGGGCGAAGTTCACAAAATCGATGCCGATGGCAACCCCGTCAAGTGATTGCAGGCAGCGAAGAAGCATTTCGACTGTCGGATCTTCAAGTGTTCTGAACTGTCCGATCATGGACAGTTGAATCCTCATCTGGACATTCCTGGCATCCGCTGGAGCGCTGGCTGTCGTCCAAGCATCTTCCATTTCAATGACTTGGACCCCACACCGGAGTGGCGCAGCAGTTGCCACTAACTCTCCGCGATGGATATCGCCCGTCCCGAGTTCAAACAACAGAAACGTAAGCGCCAGATCGCCGCGTCGATTGTAGGCATTCTGGTGATCGCGGCAGTGACGGTTGCGGTCTACCGCCTTCGGCCAGCTGCGCCCAGCGTGGAACGCGGGACGGTTTGGCCCGACACTGTGAAGCGCGGTTCCATGCTGCGACAGGTGCGGGGAGTCGGTTCGCTGGTTCCTTCTCAGGAAGCCGTTCTGCAGATTCCTGCCGAGACAGAAGCTACGGTGGTGCGAATTCGCATGCTCCCGGGTTCGCTGGTCAAAGCCGACACCGTTCTGCTGGAGATGAGCAATCCGGCAGTCGAACAGACTTCCATTGACGCAGATCTTCAACTGAAGGAAGCGGAAGCCGAGTACCAGAGTCAGCGCATGAAATTGGAGAGCGATTTAATGAATGAGAAGGCCGGCGCCGCGACTGTCCAGGCCGACTATTCGCAAGCGCAATTGCAGGCGCAGACGGATAAAGCGCTCTACGATCTGGGCGTAATCTCCGGCCTTGCCTATAAAGCGTCGAAGGGTAAGTCTGATGAACTCACGACCCGCAATGGGCTCGAAGGGGAAAGACTGGCAAGCACGCAAAAGTCTATCGATTCGCAACTTGCCGAACAGCAGTCCAAGGTGGAGCAGACGCGGGTTCTGGCTCAGTTAAAGAAAAAACAACTGGAAGCCCTGAAAGTTCGAGCTGGAATCGACGGCGTGCTGGTGGAATTACCTCTCCATGTGGGAGAACATGTTTCGCCAGGGACGATGTTAGCCAAAGTTGTGCAGCCAAATCACCTGATGGCGGAGTTAAAAGTTGCAGAGACGCAGGCGCGCGATGTGCAAATCGGCGAGCCGGCCTCGGTCGATACTCATAACGGTGTCATTTCCGGTGAGGTCATGCGGGTTGATCCTGCAGTACAAAACGGAACGGTCACGGTCGACGTCAAACTAACAGGCGAACTGCCCAAGGGTGCGCGACCCGATCTGAGTGTAGACGGTACGGTTGACCTGGAGCGGCTCGACAACGTCTTGTATGTAGGCCGACCGGCTTTCGGTCAGGAGAACAGTACGATCAGTCTTTTCAAGGTAGGCCCTGACGGGCATGAAGCCACCAGAGTTCCAGTAAAAGTCGGGCGGGCCTCGGTGAATTACATCCAGGTTCTCGACGGATTGCGTGAAGGTGACACAGTCATTCTTTCTGATATGTCCCGTTGGGACAACACGGACCGCATTCGGCTGCAAGACTAAAAACACTCCAGAAATCGAGGCGAGGCACCATGATGGAAGCGAATCAACCTCTGATCCAAATCTCGGATCTCACCAAGGTTTTCTACACCGAGGAGATTGAAACTCACGCGCTCTCCGGCGTACATCTTTCCATAGCCAAGGGCGAGTACGTAGCCATGTCGGGCCCATCGGGTTGCGGGAAGTCTACCCTGCTCTCCATTATCGGATTGCTCGACACCCCTACAGCGGGGTGTTACCAACTGAATGAAAAGCCAGTCGAAAACCTCGACTTCGCGGAGCGCGCGCGAATTCGCAATCAGGAAATTGGTTTCATCTTTCAAAGTTTCAATCTGATTGGCGATCTCACCGTGTACGAAAACGTGGAATTGCCGCTGACCTACCGGCAAAGAATGCCCTCCGCTGAGCGCAAGAAGCGAGTCATGGAAGCGCTGGAACGCGTGGGCATGGCGCATCGCCTGCGGCACTATCCGTCGCAACTCTCAGGTGGTCAGCAACAGCGCGTGGCAGTTGCGCGCGCCCTGGCAGGAAAACCGTCGATTCTGCTGGCCGATGAGCCCACGGGAAACTTGGATTCACGCAACGGCGAAGCGGTGATGGAACTTCTGGCGGACCTGCATCGCGAGGGCGCAACCATTTGTATGGTGACCCACGATCCTCGTTTCGCCAAGCATGCGCAGCGCGAGGTTCATCTTTTTGACGGCAAGGTGGTCGCTGAAGAAGAACTCCATAAGTTGATGCAGGACGCGCAAGTATGAACGTACGGCACTTTCCCGAGAATAACGAGCTCACAAGACTGTACTTTTGATTTTTTGTCGGAAGCACGGTCGCTAGTGGTGGGCGACGAGTCTTGAAAGAACTCGTGGCAGCATTCCTCTATGAGTGAAGTCTCGAGAGATGAATATGGAAACTCTACTTCAGGATCTGCGCTACGGCTTTCGCACTCTGGTGAAGAGTCGCGGCTTCACCCTACTGGCGATTGTGACCCTAGCATTGGGAATCGGAGCCAATAGTGCACTTTTCTCGGTAATCAATGGCGTATTGCTGAGTCCGCTCCCTTTTCCCGAAGCAGATCGACTGGTGGCACTGCATGAAAACAAGCCTAATTTCGAGGGCGGATCTATTTCCTATCCGAATTTCCGCGACTGGCAGAAAGATAACCACACATTCTCGGCGCTAGCCTTATCGCGCACCTATGCCTTTAGTCTGACCGGCATCGGCGAAGCCGAACAGGTGAACGGTGGATTTGTTTCCTCGGATTTCTTTTCCGTGTTGGGTGTGCAGCCAGTGATCGGCCGCACCTTTGCGCAGGATGAGGAGCAGGTCGGCGCCGGCCCAGTCGCGCTGATCAGCGCGGGCTTATGGCAGCGCAAGTTCAGTTCCGCAGCGGACATTTTAGGAAAGAGCATCACTCTGGATGGCAGGAGCTACACCATCGTCGGAGTAATTCCCGCGAGTTTTCACCTGCTGATTCCGGGCTTCCGCGAGGGTGACGTCTATGCACCCATTGGGCAATGGAGCAATCCGCTGCTGCTGCAGCGCGGCGCCGGTCTGGGATTTCACGGCATCGGCCGGCTTAAGCCTGGGGTCACGATTGAACAAGCTCGGGCCGACATGGCAGGAGTTACGCGCGATCTGGCGAATGCATTTCCCGATGCCGACAAAGGCATCAGCGCCAAGCTCGCTCCGCTGAAGCAGCAGATGGTCGGAGATGTCCGGCCTCTATTGCTTGTGCTGCTGGCCGCGGTCGGCTTCGTGCTTCTGATCGCATGCGTGAATGTCGCTAACCTGCTATTGGCACGGTCGGCCACACGCACACGGGAATTCGCGGTTCGAGCAGCATTGGGAGCGAGCCAGCGACGCGTCTTTCGGCAACTGCTCACGGAAAGCGTTCTGCTCAGTCTACTGGGCGGCGGACTTGGCCTGCTTCTAGCGGTTTGGGGAACGCAAGCGGCACTCGGAATCTTGCCTGCGGCTTTGCCGCGCGCCGAGGAGATCGGACTTAATCTTTACGTGCTTTTCTTCACCGTGGGCATTTCGTTGCTCGTCGGGATCCTTTGCGGCTTAACGCCAGCACTGAAGACCTCTCAGCCGGACTTGCACGAGACCCTAAAAGAGGGAGGGCGAGGCGCGAGCGGAACTCGACATCGCGCGCAGAGCGTCTTCGTAGTTGTTGAGATGGCGCTGGCGCTCGTCCTGCTGGTTGGAGCGGGATTGACCGTCCGCAGTCTGATGAAGCTATGGAGCGTTGATCCGGGATTCAATCCGCATAATGTGCTCACCGTCGGGGTTTCGTTGCCGCCCTCGATGATGGGTGCAAATCCAGACGCGATCCGTGCCGCTTTCCACGACTTTGACGACAAACTCGCCGCCATGCCAGGAGTACAGGCGGTTTCGCAGACCTGGGGAGCGATTCCGCTGAACAGCGATGACGAACAACTCTTTTGGCTTGAGGGACAACCAAAACCGACCAACGAAAACGAAATGAACTGGGCCATCGACTACATCGTTGAACCGGATTATCTGAAGGCGATGGGAATTCCGTTGCTGCAAGGCCGGTTCTTTACTGCCCAGGACAACGAGCATTCTCCGCTCGTGGTTGTGGTCGATGAAGTCTTTGCCCAGAAATATTTTCCCGACCAGAATCCGGTCGGCAAGCGAATCCATTTGAAACTATCCGATCAGATCGCGGAAATTGTGGGCGTTGTTGGCCACGTCAGGCAATGGGGTTTGGGAAGCGACGATCAGCAGTCGCTGCGGTCGGACCTGTACATTCCATGCGCGCAGATGCCGAAGGATTTCGTGGCCATGACTCCCTCAGGTTCGGCTGTGATAGTGCGGGCTCAGGATGCTTCGGCCGGGCTTCTAGATTCCATCCGTCACGTCAGTGCGCAGATGAGTAACCAGCAGGTCATCTTTGGAGCGCAAACGATGGACTCTGTCATCTCCGATTCCGTGGCCTCACAGCGTTTCTCGATGATCCTGCTGATGGTCTTCGCGGTTCTGGCGCTTTTGCTCGCGGCAGTGGGAATCTACGGTGTCATTTCTTACGTGGTAGGCCAGCGTGGACATGAGATCGGCATTCGCATGGCTCTGGGAGCGCAACGGCGGGATATTTTGCGTCTGGTACTGCGCGACGGAGGATGGCTCGTCGGAGTTGGAGTTGCGCTCGGAATCGGTGCCGCTCTTGGCCTCACCCGGCTCATGGCAGGTCTGCTCTATGGAGTGAACGCGAGCGATCCGCTTACTTTTGCTGGAGTCGCAGCGTTGCTCACGCTGGTGGCGGTGGCGGCGGTATACGTGCCCGCGCGGCGCGCTGCGAAACTCAATCCCACTATGGCTTTGCGGTACGAGTAAGAGGAGAGAAATCATGACCGGCCTGTTGCAAGATTTTCGTTATGGGATACGCCAGTTGCGCAAGAGCCCGGGCTTCACGGTCGTAGCCGTCATCACTCTGGCGCTTGGCATTGGGGCGAATACTGCCATTTTCACGGTGGTAAATGGCTTGTTGCTTAAGATGCTTCCCGTCAAAGATCCGCAGCAATTGGTCGTGGTCGGCGACCCAACGCGCGCCAACTCCCGCTCCAGCGGAACCCCGCGTACGGACGTTTTCTCTTATCCGCTTTATAAAGAACTTCGGGACCGGAACGCGGTTTTCACCGGACTTTGCGCGGGCGCTACCGACCATCGCATCGAAGTGGATGCCGACCAAGGTCAATCTGCTGGCGAAAAACTTAATGGACGTATGGTGAGCGGAAACTACTTTCCCGTACTCGGTCTTGAGCCAGCCGCGGGGCGTTTATTCTCCGACGCGGACGATACAACGGAAAGTGCGAATCCGGTTGTGGTGCTGGGTTACGAGTACTGGAAACGGAAATTCGCGCTCTCTTCAGCGGTTATCGGGAAAGATATTCGCTTGAATGGCTATCCTTTCACGGTGGTCGGAGTAGCGCCCGCAGGATTTGACGGCGATGTGGTCGGCGAACGCATGGCCCTGTTTGTTCCCTTGAGCATGCAACCGCAGATTGTTCGCGGACGCCACTGGCGCAATGCGCCAAATAATTCCTGGCTATCGCTGCTCGGCCGCTTAAAGTCGAACGTTACCCCTGCCCAGGCGGGGGCCAATCTGAATATCGTGTTTCAGCAGGCGGTGAAAGGAGATTACGGAGCGACGCTTTCATCCGATGACCGAAAAGCGGTTCATGACTTACATATAAGCGTAGCTAGCGGCGGAAACGGGCTCTCGGATCTGCGCGGTGATTACCGGATTCCGTTGCTTCTGCTCATGGGCATTATCGGTTTAGTACTGCTGATTGCCTGTGTCAATGTTGCCAACCTGCTGCTTGCCCGTGCCTCGAGCCGCGATCGCGAGATTGCGCTCCGGTTGGCCCTAGGCGCCACGCAGGGGCGATTGCTGCAACAGCTTCTTACCGAGAGCGTGCTCCTCGGCGTTCTCGGAGGAGTGACTGGCTCGCTCCTCGCAATTTGGGGCGTAAGGCTTCTGGTCGAACTCCTCGGCTCACATGCAACTCTTCCGCTGGTTCCCGACTGGCGCGTGCTTGCGTTTACGATCACAATCTCTTTGCTCACCGGACTGATCTTTGGCCTGATGCCTGCCCTGCAGACACTGAAAGTACGCGTCACTCCGGCCTTAAGAAATGCCACGCGAGCCGCCGCGGAACCAGGCGCAAAATTCAGCTGGAGCAAAGGATTGATTGCGGGACAGGTCGCAGTGTCGCTGCTGGTTTTGTTTTCGGCAGGCTTGCTCGTGCGCAGCCTGCAAAAATTGATGACGCAGAGTTTTGGCTACTCCCGCGATCATCTCGTGATTGCGCGCCTTGATCCGACCAGTGCGGGTTACAGTAACGAAACGATGAAGTTGCTAGCGCAGGAGTTAGTCGTTCGCCTCACAAGCGCACCCGGAGTTCGCGCAGTTACGTACTCCACCAACGGATTGTTCGCCGGATCGGAATCCAGCGATGCGATTATCGTGCCGGGTTTCAGTGCGAGTAGTCCCAGCGAGCGAAGCGCGCTGGAAGACTATGTCGGACCGGATTACTTCGGAGTCGTCGGCATTCCCATTCTCACCGGGCGAGACATTAGGGCGCAGGATACCCCCACTTCAAATCGGGTTGCCGTCGTGAACGAGGCGATGGCCAAGCATTACTTTGCAGGGCAAGATCCAATTGGCCGCCAGTTCATGATCGACGATCCGGATTGGCTCAACAAACCGATTACGATCGTCGGAATTTCCCGCGATGCCAAGGATCACAGCAGCGGTATGCGCGAAGAGGTTAAGCCGCGTTTTTATATGGCTTTTCAGCAGGTGCCGGAGCCAGACCAAATTGTCATCGAGGCTCAAGCGAGCGGCCCGCCATCGGGGGCTATTGCGAACGTGCAAGCACAGATCAAGGGGGCCGATCCTCGTCTGCCTATCTCTTTCGTTGAGGCGCTCGACATCCTGGTCAGGGACAGCGCCGGCGACCAGATCGCACTTGCGAAACTTTCGACATTTTTCGCCGGACTGGCGTTGCTGCTCGCGTGCGTTGGACTTTACGGCGTGATCTCTTACACCGTCGCCGGCCGAACGCGCGAAATCGGCGTGCGCATGGCGCTCGGAGCCCGGCGTATCGACGTGATGGGATTGGTGCTTCGCGAGAGCATGCTGCTGGTGACGATCGGCCTCGTGACTGGAATCCCATTAGCGCTTGCTAGCGCTCGCCTTTTGCACAGCTTTTTATTCGGCTTGAAGAGTACTGACCCGTTCTCTTTAATCGCAGTGATTTTGCTGTTGGGATTGGTTGCAGCGATTGCTGGATTTATTCCCGCACGGCGTGCGGCCAGGATCAATCCCATGGTGGCGCTGAGGTACGAATAAGAAAATATATGAATGGAATGCTCCAGGATTTGCGCTACGCTCTTCGCCAAACTCGCAAGAGCCCCGGGTTCACGGCGGTGGCCGTGCTCACGCTGGCACTTGGCATTGGAGCGACGACCGCGATGTTCAGCCTGGTCGACCGCATCTTGTTTCGCAGCCTGCCTTATCCGCATGATAAGGAACTGGTTTCAGTCGGCATCGTCGCGCCCATCATCGACGGCGAGTTTCTCTTTTCATCGAATTACATTGCTTGGAGGGAGCATCAGACTCCGTTCACTGATTTCACTTCGTCCACTGGTGTGAGTGATTGCGATCTCACCGACGAACGTCCAGTGCGCGTGGCCTGCGCGGCCGTCGCCTCGACATTCTTGCCAACGTTCGGGATTCAGCCGGTGCTCGGCCGGAATTTTACGCTCGAAGAAGATCGCCCTAATGCGCCCAAGGTGGCGTTGCTGGCCTACGGACTTTGGCAGGATCGCTTCGGCGGAGACCGCAATGTTGTAGGACGCACCATTTCCCTGGATGGGCAACCGACGGAAGTACTGGGAGTGCTTCCACGCGATTTCGAATTCCCAACTCTGGCGCACACCAGCATACTGGTGCCGCAGGCGCTGGACGAGTCGCTTGTGCAGCGCAATCTACTGGGACCAGTGGTCCGGGTATTCGGGCGGATGAAACCGGGAATTAGCATTGAGCAAGCCAAGTTGCAGCTTCAGCCGCTTTTTCACTCATTTGTCGAGTCCGCGCCACCGCCATTTCGCAAGGAGCTGCAACTAGCGGTGCGCCCCATTCGGGACCTGCAGTTCCATGACTCGCGGCGGGCGGCTTGGCTTCTTCTAATGTCAGCGCTGGCGGTTTTGTTGATTGCCTGCGCCAACGCCGCCAACCTGGTGCTGGCTCGCAGTGCCGGAAGGCAACACGAATTTGCAGTTCGATCCGCCGTCGGGGCGGGGCGTGTGCGTCTGTTTCAGCAACGGCTCAGCGAAAGCATATTGCTCGCCGTCCTAGCAGGCGTTGCCGGAACAGCGCTCGCCTACGCTGTCGTTCATGCGTTTGCCGTCCTCGCTCCTACTGGGATTCCGCACCTATCTGAGGCTACGGTAGACGGGCGGGTGCTGCTGTTCGCGATCATCGTGTCGGTTGCTTCGGGAATATTTTTCGGAGCTATTCCCGCGCTGGAGGTGCCGACAATGCAGATGCTGGTGGTAAAGACCCCTTCAGGGATTCGGCGTGGGCGATTGCGGCAAATCTTTCTCGTCGCCCAAGCGTGGATGGCTGTAGTTCTACTGGCAGGAGCACTATTGTTCGTGCGTAGCCTGCTGAAGCTGCAAACGGATTCTCTGGGAATAAATACGGAAAATGTGGTAACCGCGCAGATCACGCTGGGGCAGTCAAAATACTCTGAAGCGAATGAGCGGCTTGCGTTTTTTGAACAACTCGAAGGAAAGTTGAAAGAACTTCCCGGAGTTCGCGCCGTGGCCCTGAGCGATTCGCTTCCGCCAAGTACGACGGCTCGCACCGTCCCTTTTATGGCGTTGCAGGTCGAGGGACGGCCGCCTCTCGGCGTGGAGCAAGGTATTGGGGGCGTCGTAGGATGGAGATCGGTTACGCCGAATTATTTCTCGGTTCTAAATATCCCGCTGCTCCGCGGGCGAGCTTTCAATGAAGCCGATCGCAGGCCAGGTTCCAACGGGGTCATTGTCAACCAAGCTTTGGCGCGGCGCCTTTTTCCCGGCGACGATCCATTGGGCCGGATCCTGCGCCTTCCGCAGGGGGAAGGCATCGCTGGTGCTGTATTCACGGTTATCGGCGTGGCTGGCAACGCGCAAAACCAAGGTCTTGGTGGCCGCGTCGGCCCCGAATATTACCTGGTCCGCCGGCATGGAGTGGACGACCCTATCTTTCGCTATCCCGATTCGCAGCACATTAGCATTCTGGCTCGAAGTGCTGTGGGGCCGCAGGCCGTCGCTCAGGAATTGCGCGAAACCGTTACTACACTGGACCCGACCTTGCCCGTTGAAGTAACCACCTTGAGTCAGAGTGTCGCCGAACTTGCTCAGCGTCCGCGTCTCAGCGCCGCATTGCTCTCCCTGTTTGCCGTCATGGGTGTGCTCCTGACGACGGTTGGCATCTACGGTGTTGTCTCTTTGTCGGTGAGTCAGCGTATCCAGGAAATCGGTATCCGTATGGCGCTGGGTGCGACTCGAACCGGTCTCGTCACACTGATGGTATGGCAAGCGTCCTTGTGGATCGGTTTGGGATCAGCTGCGGGGATTTTCGCGTCGCTGCTTGCTGCCCGCTGGATCGATTCATTGCTGTTTGGCATTCGCGCGACCGACCCAGCGACGTTGACCGAAGCCGCCGTATTGCTTCTGGCCGCAGCGCTGATCGGCGCGTGGGTTCTCGCGCGGCGTGCGGCCAAGGTAGATCCCATGATGGCGTTGCGTTCCGAATAACGAATATTCCAGAAACTGAGGGCTAGATGATTCAGCTGAAAAATATCGAACGCAGCTACAAAGCCGGCGCAGGGCAAACGTGGGTGCTGCGCCGCGTGAATCTTGAAATTCGAGAAGGTGAATTTATCACCATCATGGGCCCGTCGGGCGCCGGGAAATCCTCGTTATTAAATGTTCTGGCGCTACTCGACGACGCCTGGCAAGGAGAGTATTGGTTTCGCGACGAGGCAGTCCACGAGATGAAGCGCAAGCAACGTGCCGAATTGGCCAAGCGGAATATTGGAATGGTTTTTCAGAGCTATCACCTGCTCGACGATCTCACGGTTCAGGAAAATATCGATCTTCCACTTTCGTACAAGGACATCCCGCGCCGCGAGCGGCAAAGTCTTGTGGCTGACACGCTGGATCGTTTTCAGATCGTTGCGAAAAAAGATCTATATCCCAACCAGCTTTCAGGGGGCCAGCAGCAGTTGGTGGGAATTGCCCGCGCCGTGATTCACAAGCCGCCGCTGTTGCTAGCGGACGAGCCAACAGGAAACCTCCACTCAGGCCAGGCCAAGGAGATTATGGAACTGTTTCGGGGACTCAATCAACAAGGAACGACCATCGTGCAGGTCACGCATTCAGAGACAAATGCGGGTTACGGAAGCCGGACAATCCAATTGCGCGACGGATGGCTGGTTGGAGACACGGCGAATCCCGCACTGACTCAACCGGCGGAGGTCAGCGCGTCGTGAGCTTATTCGCTTCAGGATTCCTCAGACGGCAACTTGCGATCATCGGCGCGTGCGGCGGCCTCATAGCAGGCCTTGCCGCACAAAGTGCAAACCCATCCACCACGACGAACGGAACTAACGCTGCGATTACGGAAGTTCCCTCCGTTCCCGTACCTTATGAGATGCCCAAGTCCCTCAATCCGCTGAACGCGTATGAAAGTGAGCGCGTTCCAGAGCCCGT
>PKXU01000027.1:23057-25109 GCA_003132445.1 Acidobacteriaceae bacterium
GGCGTGGTGCAGGGAACTCCGGGCGGAGGCATTGGAGGGTTCGGCACGGGCGCTCCTGGCGCAGGCGCCGGCGGAACTACCAGCGGCGCTGGCGGCGCAGGAGCTGGCGCTTCAGGCCTGGTTCAATCTACGTTGGGCACAGGCACAGCCGTTTCGTCCTACGATCCATTCCTCAGCCTCAGCGGTGGCGAGGAACATCAAACGTCGCCCGTCGCCAACTTTCAGATTTATGGCGTGCCCTTGCTGCAACTCAACACGGGACAGGTAAGCGCACTCTTCACCCAAGCGTTTGCCACCGGAACCAGCGTGAGTTTTGCATTCATCAACTCCCGGCAAACGACCAACAGTCCGTATTTCAACTTGTCTCCGACGTTGAGCTCCACGTTCCGTTTTGAGTTTCAGCAACAGCTGCTAGCCGGCTTCGGCTTTGGTCCGAACCTGCGTTATTTGCGGATTGCGCAGAACAACAAAAGAATCTCTGATATCGCTTTTAAAGATCAGGTTGTCGCGACGGTCACCCAGATCGAGAATATTTATTGGGACCTGGTCAGCGCGTATGAGCAGACCCAGGTCAACGAACAATCATTTGCTTTCGCCCAGCAAACTCTCGAGAACACAAAAAAGCAATTGCAGTTGGAAAGCGCTCCCGCCATGGATGTAATGCGCGCCGAGGCAGAGGTGTCGCGCCGTGACCAGGATTTGACGGTAGCCCGCACGAGTCTGCAGCTGCAGGAGACTCTGATGAAGAACGCGGTCACGAAGAGTCTGGACGATCCGGTCCTGGAAGCGATGCGAGTGATTCCCACCGACACAATGCAGACCGTTGAGGCGGAAGCGGCTATCCCCATCGGCGATCTGATCTCCACCGCGCTCCACACCCGGCCTGAACTTGCCGAGTCCGACATTGACCTAGTAAACCGCCAAATCAGCCGCCGCGCGGCCCGCAATGCTCTCTTGCCGCAGCTCACTTTGGTTGGTTTCTACGGAGGCTCAGGTCTGGGTGGACCGCTGAATCCTATTTACAATCTCGGCACAAATTCATCGGTGGTTCCGGGCGACTTCAACGGCGCCTTGCAAAACGCTTTCAACAATAGCTCCCCGGATTATTATCTGGGACTGAATCTAAATATTCCTTTCAGAAACCGAGTTGCCAAAGCGGACCAATATCGGTCCGAACTGGAATACCGCCAGGCGCAGTTGCGTATGGAGCAGCTGAAAAAACAGGTTCGCATCGAAGTACGCAATGCTCAGTACGCGCTGGACCAAACCGGCGCGCGAGTAGAGGCAGCGCGCAAGGCGCGCGATCTGGCACAGCGCACTTTCGAAATCACGAAAAAGGAACAGGATCTAGGCTCGGGATCGAGCTATCAAACTCTCTCAGCCCAGCACGATCTCGCCTTGGCAGAACTCGATCTGGTAAATGCGCAGACTACGTATGAAAAAGCCAAGGTCGAACTGGACCGCACCACGGGCGCAACCTTGGAACATAATGGCATACTGTTGCAGGATGCAATAACCGGCGTGGTGTCTCGCCGTTCGCCGTAATCGATATGCCGAGTTCCACCAAATCCGCAGAACTGGAGTTATCGGCGCTCAAGCATGAGTCGGGTGCACCCGCCCGCGTTCTCGCTGCAGATGACCAGGAGCATATTCTGGAAGCGCTGGAGCTGTTGCTCCGTCCGCAAGGCTACAAAGTCGATAAAGTTCGTTCACCGGCTTTGGTTCGCGAAGCCCTCGGCAGCAATTCGTACGATGCGGTTCTGATCGACCTCAACTACACGCGCGATACAACGTCGGGACAAGAAGGTCTTGATCTGCTCTCGCAGATCGTCTCTCTTGACTCCACCGTACCCGTGATCGTGATGACTGCGTGGGCCAATGTCGAACTGGCGGTGGAGGCGATGCGTCGTGGAGCGAGAGATTTCGTTCAGAAGCCATGGGAGAATGAACGCTTGCTCTCGATTCTCCGCACTCAGGTTGAACTGCATCGTGCTCTGCAACGCGCGGCTCGACTCGAGGCCGAAAACCGCCTGCTGCGCGCCGAAGGCCGTC
>PKXU01000071.1 GCA_003132445.1 Acidobacteriaceae bacterium
CGAGTTGTGGGCTGGCCGTGGTGCTGCCGGGCGGGCGCCGGATCGAGGTACATCCTGATTTTGATACAAGTACGTTCGAGCGCCTCGTGAGTGCACTGGAGCGGGTGTAGGCCGTGTTTGGACTGGGTCCAGCTACACGGATATATCTGGCCGCCGGGGTCACCGACATGCGCAAGGGGTTCGAAGGACTGTACGGTCTGGTTCGGGATCGATTGTCGTGTGAGCCTCTGAGCGGGCACCTGTTCTTGTTCTGCAACGGCCAGCGCAATCGGCTGAAGGTCCTCGTCTGGGACGGAAGCGGACTCTGGGTTTGTTCCAAGAGGTTAGAGAAAGGGCGATTCACCTGGCCGCAATCCGGTGATGCGCAGGGCAAGGTCATCCTGAGTCACGAAGAGCTTTCGCTNNAGCACAAGCGGTGGTACCGGAAGGCTTCGCCCGAGGGACACGCTGCCGCATAAGTTGCTTGGTCGTTTGATCGTTTCGATCGACTCTGGTAAATCATTAACCCATTGTGAGCGTAGCTCCCATTTCTTCATCGCCAGCCGATCTGGAACTCATCGCACGACCGAAGAGCCAGTTACAATACGCGGAGCTGCGGATTCGCGTACTGGAAGAGCGTCTGCGGCTGATGCGGATTGAGAAGTACGGAGCAGGCGGAGAAAAGCTCTCGCAGGCGCAAATGCAATTGTTCGAGCTTGAGCCTGTCATCAGTGAAATGACCGAGCAGGCGGAGAGTGAGCACGCGCCAGCGCATCGCTCGACCAAGAAATCCGTCAAGCATCCGGGCCGCCAGGAGTTGCCTGCGAATCTTCCTCGCGTCGAGCGGATTCTGCCCTGCGCATTAGATCAGCGCGTGTGCAAACGCTGCGGCAGAGAAACGGTGGTGATCGGCTACGAGGAGAGTTCGCAACTGGACGTGGAACCGGCGAAGTACTTCGTACTGGTCACGAAACGAGAGAAGCGGGCTTGCCGGTCGTGTGAGGAACTCGGAGTTGTTTCGGCACCCCTGCCGCCACGGATCATCGAGAAGTGCCTGGCGAGTGACCGCATCATCATCGACACGGTCGTCAGCAAATATTGCAATCACACACCCCTTCATCGACAGAGCGTGATTCTCGAAAGGGACCTCGGCTTGGAAATCAGCCGCGCGACGCTGGACGGCTGGGTTCTAAAAGTCGGCGAGTTGTTGATCCCGATGGTAGCCGCGATGAGGCGAGAGTTGATTAGCGGAAGTTATATCCAGGCGGATGAAACTCCAGTTGATGTGCAGACCCGCGAGGGCCGAGGTAAGAACCGCCAAGCGTACCTGTGGCAATACAGTCGCCCCGGAGGAACTGCGGTGTTCGACTTCCGTCTAGGTCGTGGACGGGAAGGACCGAAGTGGTTCCTGGGGCAGTTCGAAGGCATTCTGCAAACTGACGGATACGCGGCTTATGACCAAATCGGCGGGCCGAAAATGGTACATGCGGCTTGTTGGTCTCATGCAAGAAGGCAGTTTTTCGAGGCAGTGCAGCTAAATCCCCGAGACCCAGTTGCAACTCCGATTGTGGCGCGGATGGACGAACTGTTTGCCGTCGATGCAGACGCTCGCTGCAAAGTGCTGACTACTGCGGGCCGCCATTTCCGGCGTCAGGAAACAGCCAAGCCTCTTCTCGATGATATTCGAAGCAAGATCGACGCAGCGCAGTCCGTAGCTTTGCCTTCCAGCGCACTCAGCAAGGCTTGCCAGTACGCGCTCGGGCTTTGGAAGAAGCTCATCCGCTTCATGGAATATCCCGAATTGGAGCTAAGTACGAACCTGGCGGAAAACTCCATGCGTCCGGTAGCTCTTGGTCGAAAGAATTGGTTGCATATCGGCAGCCCACAATCGGGACCGAAGGTGGCGGCGATTCTCTCGGTCGTGGAAAGCTGCCGAAGGTTGAAACTGCCTGTTCGTGACTATTTGGCCGCAGTTCTCCCGGGGTTGGCCGATCTCCCGATCAGGTGCCTCCCAAACCTTACTCCCGCCGCATGGCTCGCCCGGCATTCAGACACGAAATCTACCGTGGTTCTGGCGTGGAGGGATTTGCAACCACGGCGATTCTGAAGGTTGGCCGCAGACAAACTGACTTCTACAACAGTGCCCAAACGGCGGGTCTGAGCGGAGGAATTGGCAGAAAGTGCCGCAATGGCAGCCACGGATACTCAGAGGGCGCTCTTGGGCAGCACAGCCGTGAACACGCTACCTTGTGGACTGGAAGAAGTGAGTTCCAATCTCCCTCCGTGCGCTTCGGCAATCCACAACCCAATCGCCAAACCGAGACCGGCCCCACCGCTTCCGTTGTTGTAGCTGCGAGAGCGCGCTTTGTCCGCCCGGAAGAATCGTTCGAAAATCCGGCCTTGTAGCTCGGCGGCAATGCCCGGTCCGGAGTCCTGGACCGTCAAACGGTACTGTCCGTCTTCCTCGCTACAGCGCAAAGAGATTGATCCGCCTTCGGGAGTGTACTTGATGGCGTTATCCAGCAGATTCAACAGCATTCGACGGAGAAGAGACTCGTCCGCACGGATGGGTAACTCCGTTTGGGCTTCACATGTAAGCGCAATTTTCCGGGCAGCCGCAAGCGTCCGCACATTCCTCGAACATTCCTCCACCAGCTCATCCAGATAAAAGTCAGTGAGCGCCAGAGGATATTGGCCCGCATCCGCCCGCGCCAGCGTGAACAGATCCTCAACGATATGTTTGAGCCGCTTCGCTTCCTGCCGCAGGATTTCCAGCGACTCCCGGTATTCTCGCGGAGTGCGCTGCTGTTGAGCTAGCGCGACCTCCGCCTCGCCGCACAAAATGGCAACCGGTGTACGCAGTTCGTGGGAAGCGTCGGCAACAAATCGGCGTTGCCGCTCGAATGACTGACTGAGCCGATCGAGCAATTCATTGAATGAACCTGCCAGGTGCCCGAGCTCGTCGCGCGGATTTTCAACTTTGAGTCTCTGGTAGAGGTTCTCGGCGCCCATGCGGCTGGCCTGCGAACTCATGGCCACCACGGGAGCAAGACTTCGTCGCGCAAGGAGATATCCGCCAGCACCAGCGAAGAGAATGGCCAAGGGAATGACAATCCAGAAAGTATCCACCAAGGTCGCAAGGAACTCTCTCTGCCGGCGAAGAGACTGCAGAACGATCAGAGTGGCCGGCTGTTGCTTGACTAAGAAATGTCGTACATAGCTCCGATATTGATGCCGGCTTAGGTGGAGCGAACGGAATGTTTCGGAAGAAGAGGCAAGCGGGCGCAAGGATGAGGCGAGCATTTCGCGACTCGGACTCGAGAATTCTTCGGGCTCGCTATAGCCTTCAGAAGCGCCCAGCAGATTACCGTTCGCATCGTAGACCACGAACGATACATCGCGAAAACGGTGTTCTGAGATGGCTGCCGCGATTCCATCGCTCACGCCGGCGGGATTAGTTGCATCGCTCAGTTCGGCTTTGACGGTTGAGAGAAACGAGTCGGCCAGTTCGATCGCGTTGGCATCGGCCCGTCGAATGACATTCTGGCCAAGAACGAAATAGATCCCCGCCGCCAGCGCGACCAGCACGATCGTCATCGACAGGGTGTACCACAGGGTCAGACGAATGCGCACGGAGCTAAACATCGTCGCGGCTCCGCACGGCGGTTTGTTTCGGCTCCGGGGTCTCTCCACTTAAGGAAAGAATGTAGCCTGCACCGCGTCGCGTGTGCAGCAACGGTTTAGCAAAGCCGACGTCGATTTTCCGCCGAATCCGGTTGATATACACTTCGATCAAATTCGAGAAGGGATCAAATTCCTCGTCCCAGACGTGCTCAGAAATTTCCGCACGGCCTACGACCCGGCCGGCCTCGCGCGCCAGGAATTCCACCAATGCGTATTCTTTTGCGGTCATAGGAATGGCCTTGCCGCCGCGCTCGACGGTTTGTGCCGCCGTATTAACGACCAGGTCGGCGACTACCAGCCGCGTCGGTTGCAAGGTTTTGGACCGCCGCAGCAGAGCTCGCAAGCGAGCCAGCAGTTCCCCAAACTCGAATGGCTTTGTAAGGTAATCGTCGGCTCCCCGATCCAATCCCTTGATGCGATCGTCGACTGCATCGCGGGCGGTGAGCATAAGTATCGGCACTGTCTGCCCGGAGTCGCGGAGTTCCCTGCAAACCTGAAATCCATCTGGAGGGGGAATCATTACGTCGAGAATGACCAGGTCGTATGCAGAAATGGCCGCTTGGTACAGCGCCTGTTCGCCCGAACTGACAACGTCGACAGCGTAGGACTGTTCCCGCAGCCCTTTGGCCACGAAATGGGCGATTCGAGCCTCGTCCTCCACCAGCAGCACCCGCATGGCAAGATCATAATCCCGAGGGCAGCCAAACGAGCAATGCGACCCGCATTAATCCTGATCGGTATGGGTTGGCGTATTTATGCTCTGTTTATCTTTCCGAGAGCAATATGCTTTCGAAGCAGTTCGCCTGAAGTGTCGGACCAGAATGAGAATGGTAACCGCCAGGTACTGTTCTTCTCTGGAGAAGGGAGTTGGCCTTTGAGAATCCTACGCCAGAATCCGCTTACTTTTACTGTCGCTGTAGTGCTCTATGTTTTCTTCCAGATGAGTCCGGCCCCGGCGCAGGAAAAAACTGCCACGGTAGAACTTGCCGAGCTACCGAACCCCGATCCCTCAAAGCCGCCTGTCGTCATCACGCTCGCAGATGCGATTGAGCAGGCTCGCAAGGTCGATGCCCATTTCCAGAGTGCGCTGACAGATGCGAAACTCGCCCATGAGGATCGAACGCAAGCGAGGAATGCGATCCTGCCGACTGTGAGTTACACCTCGCAAGCGTTGCTCACCCAAGGCAATGGAGGGCGCACGACCATTGGACGATTCGTCACCAATGACGGTGTGCATGTTTATCGGTCGTGGGGCGTTGTTCACGAGGATCTTTCGCCCGGCAACTATCTGGGCACGACATATCGCGAAGCGAGAGCTACAGCGGCCATGGCCAGTGCGAAAGCCGAGATTGCAAAGCGCGGTTTGACCGTCACGGTGACCAAGCTTTACTACGGGCTGGCCATCGCGCAGCGAAAATATGCCACGGCACAAGCCGCGGCGGAAGCTGGCAGGCACTTTTACCAGATCACTCAAGATCAAGAAGCTGTAGGCCAGGTGGCACATAGCGATGTTCTGCAGGCTGAGATTCAATACCGCCAACAGGAACAGGTATTCGAAGACGCCAAGCTCCAAATGGAGTCGTCCCGGCTTGATCTGGCGGTCTTGTTATTTCCGACGCTGAGTGAGAATTTCAGCATTGTAGATGATATGGATTCGGCCGTCGCGTTGCCGTCGTTTCCGAAGGCGCAGCGCATGGCAGGGAACAAGAATCCGGATCTGCGCGCGGCGATGGAGGCGCTGCATCAAGCCAACCTGGGCATCATCGCCGCCAGAGGTGCGTTCCTGCCATCGTTCTTCGTGGATGCGGACTACGGGATTGAAGCGAACGCCTTCGCGCTGCATAGCACGAATGTCGAAGAGCCACGAGTGGGAGTTCTGCCGAACCTGGGCTATTTTATTACCGTCGGAGTGAACGTACCGGTGTGGGATTGGGGCACGCTGCGAAGCAAATTACATCAGGCAGGATTCAAGCGCGAACAGGCGAAAGCGGAAATGAGCCAGACGCAGCGCGAAATGCTGAATGCTTTGTACAGCTCGTATAACGAGGCTACCGTCG
Organism: Acidobacteriaceae bacterium; assembly: GCA_003132445.1. GTDB lineage: Bacteria > Acidobacteriota > Terriglobia > Terriglobales > Acidobacteriaceae > Sulfotelmatobacter. The sequence continues at coordinate 5,721 of PKXU01000071.1, forward strand.
CTCGTGCCGCCGTAGACGAAACGCGCCAGACTGCGGATCTCGCGGCGGAGAGCCTCCGCTTGACCGACCTTCGCTACAAAGCCGGAACGTCAACTGCGCTGGATGTGGTGGTTGCTCAAAATACTTTGAGTCAGGCGCGTAACGCGTTCAGTGACGCGAAGGTTCGCTACCGCGTAGCTGTGGCGACCTTGCAAGCGGTAACCGGGAGCTTTTAAGAAGAAAAGATATGCCGTTCCTTAATCACGGACACATTTCGTCTTCGTCAGCGCACACGGCTTCGAGCCGTGTGGTGTGCAGGCGTTTTGTCTTCGCGGCCTTTGTTCTCAGCCCGATGCTGCTCGCTATGGGTTGTTCGTCCAGCCAGGAAAAGGAGCCCGTACCGCTGGTTACGGTGCAGGCCGCTGCCGTCAAGATCCAAACCATTGAAAATGAAATTTCGACCGACGCAATTCTGTATCCACACGATCAGGCGGCCATCGTGCCGAAGGTGACCGCTCCCATCAAGAAGTTATACGTCACACGCGGCAGCCGAGTTCATGCCGGAGAAGTTCTGGCGACGATCGAGGAATCGGATCTGAAGGGCGCTCTTACCGAAAGTCAAGGCGCGTATCAACAGGCGGAGGCGACTTATAACAGCGCTTTGCAGTCCGCGGAGCACGACTTGAAGATCGCCAAAGAACAATTCGAGGCGGCCCAATCCGTGTACGACAGCCGCGTGAGTCTTTACAAGCAAGGGGCAGCATCGCAAAAAGATGTCCAGGATGCTCAAATTGTGCTCTCGCAGAGCAGCAATCAATTCGGTCTTGCCCAAAAGCAATACACCCTGAAGTCGGCCGAGGGGCAGCTGACCTCAGCCAAGGGCAAGCTGGCCGCTGCACAAGCGCAGGTGGATTACGGCACGATCGTGAGCCCGATCGATGGCGTGGTCACGGATCGTCCCTTCTTTGCTGGGGAAACACCTCCCGCTGGAGCTCCGATTCTCACCGTAATGGATCTATCGAAAGTCGTGGCTCGCTCGTACTTGAGCGCGGCGCAGGCGGCGCAGTTGCACGTCGGCGACGCGGCAGCACTCGTTCCCGGGAACGGCGGCACGGAGATCGAGGGCAAAGTCACGGTGGTAAGCCCGGCGTTTGATCCCAACAGCACGACGGTTCAAGTCTGGGTTGAGGCTGTGAATCCCGGTGGGCGGCTGAAGCCCGGCTCCACAGTCGGGTTGAAGATCGTTGCCAGCACAGTGAAAGATGCACTTGTCGTGCCGGCTGAAGCGATTCTCACCGCATCGGACGGAGCGACTTCCGTGATGGCAATCGGTCAGGATCTGGCCGCCCATCGGACGAGCGTCAAGATAGGAATTCGTCAGGAGGGCGAAGTGCAGATCCTGAACGGCCTGAAGGCAGGCGATCAGGTCGTGACTCAAGGCGCCTACGGTTTGACCGACGGCGCGAAGGTGACGATCTCAACTCCAGCTGCCGAGCCACAGGATAAAGACTGAGGCCCAACTCGACCTATGGCGAACTCGAACGATAGAAATTCCAGGGTTGCGCAAGTACGGAAGTCCGAAGCCGACAAATACTGGTTTGCGCGTGAGCATAAGTCCATCATTTTTCTCATCGTCACGCTCGCGCTGATCGGCGGGTACCTGCTCTTCAGCATTCCGATCGCGGTATTTCCTACCACAGATTTTCCTCGGGTCATGATTTCCGTCGATAACGGAGTCATGCCGATCGATCAGATGCTGGTCACGATTACCCGTCCCATCGAAGAAGCCCTGAGCGGAGTGGAAGGCATCCAGGCTGTGAAGTCGGTCACCAGCCGCGGGTCTGCGGGCATTGATTTGTACTTCAGTTGGCGAGTGGACATGTTTCGCACGCTGGAGCGCATCAATGCCTCGTTGGCACGTTTGGCCGGGACTTTGCCGGCTACGGCCAAGATTTCGACCCAAAGACTGGAATTTTCCACTTTCCCGATCATGGGATATGGGCTGACCTCAGATACGGTGTCGCAGCGACAGCTCTGGGGGATTGCGACGTATGACATCAAACCGCGGCTAGCAAGCCTGTCAGGTGTTGGAACTATCGTGATCCAGGGCGGCGAGGCGCCGGAGTTTCACATCGTTCCCGACCCGGCCAAGTTGCGCGCTGCCTCGGTGAATGTGTCGGATATTCTGGCGGCGGTGGATCGCTCGAACATCATCGAGTCTCCCGGACTCTTTGAGCAGAACCACAAGCTGTATCTCGGCTTGATTTCGGGGCAGGCGCACAACGCATACGATATCTCCAATATTTTCGTGAAGAATTCGCCCGGCGGCAGCCCGGTCTACGTCGGTGATGTCTCCCAGGTCACGCCTTCGTTTGCGCCAACTTTCACGATCGTCACCGCGAATGGAAAGCCTGCTGTACTGATCAACATCAATCGGCAACGCGGAAGCAACACTCTGCAGGTGGCTGACGCGGTCCAAACAGAGATGAGCCAGATTGAAAAGTCTTTGCCCCCGGGCGTGCACGTCAGCACTTTCTACGATCAATCGTGGATTGTGGGTCAATCCATCAAAAGCGTCCGTGATGCAATTGTGATCGGCTTGTTGCTGGCATCAGCCGTCCTGGTGCTCTTTCTGCGTGATTGGGGCACTTCGTTCATCGCCGGAATGGTTATTCCAATTAGTTTGCTGGTTACATTCATCGTTTTGAAACTCCTCGGTGAGAGTTTCGACCTGATGACGCTGGGCGGAATGGCGGCCGCTGTCGGCCTGATTATCGATGACGCGATCGTTGTTCTGGAAAATGTGACGCTGCACCGTGAAGCGGGAGAGGGGAGATATGAGGCAGTGGCGATGACGCTTCGCGAGCTTTCCCTGCCACTCGTCGGTTCCACGCTGACGCCGATCGTGGTCTTTCTGCCTTTGGTGGCAATCACTGGAGTCACCGGCGTTTTCTTCCGTGCGATGGCAGTTACGATCGGAGCCGCCTTGCTAACGTCGCTCGCGCTAGCGCTCACCTGGACGCCGACGCTCTGTATCTACCTGCTGAAGAAGCCGGCCGGCAAAGAGCATCCCGCAGCAGATGAGCAGCACGCGGCGGTGGCCGCCTCGTTCCCGGAAGGTTTCAGCGACTCGGACGAAGGTGTTAAACAGATCGAGGTAAATCGATTGCTGCAAGCCGAAGAAGAACACTTGATGAAGGGATTCTTCGGACACGTGATTCGCTTCTACGAAGCATGGTTCCGGCGAAGTCTCAAGCGTCCGGTTTGGGTTCCAGTTCTTACGGTTGCTCTGATCGTGGTTTCTTACGTCTGCTACCAGCACATCGGATCCGATCTGTTGCCGAAGATGGACGAAGGCAGCTTCATCGTCGACTATGTAACACCGCCGGGAAGCTCGCTCGCGGAAACCGATCGGATGATCTCGCATGTTGTGCAAATCGTGCAATCGGTTCCCGAGGTGGCAAGCACGTCTCGGCGTACCGGTCTCCAATTGGGATTGGCTGCCGTGACCGAAGCGAACACGGGAGATATTTCCGTGGATTTGAAAACCGACCGTCACCGCGATATCTGGGAGATCATGGACGAACTCCGGGGGAAGGTCGCTCAGGCGGAGCCGGCCGTTGAAGTGGAGTTCACTCAAAAGCTGCAAGACATGATTGGAGACCTGACCAACGCACCGCAGCCGATCAACATCATGATGTTTTCCCCTGATGCCAAGCTGCTCGATGACTGGGCGCCCCAAGTCGCCGACGCCATCGGAAAGATCCAGGCGGGTGGACGCCGCCCGGTTGTCGATATCGATAACGGAATCGAGTCGACCACAAGTGGGCCCGCGGTCTCCTATCAAGTGAATATGGCGAAAGCCGCGCATGTTGGTTTCACCCCGCAAGCCTTGGCCGACGAGACGCAGGCGATGCTCGATGGCGTCCAGGCGCTGCAACCGGTTGTGATTGACGATCGTCCGTATCCGGTGCGCATCCGCTATCCCGCGGCCATTCGCTCTTCGGTTGACGCCATGAACAACACAATGCTGGTGGGCCCGGGCGGTCAGGTCGCGAACCTGGGTTCGCTGACAACTATGGCGGAAATGCCCGGCCAGACCGAGATTTTGCAAGACAACCAGCAACGTTACGTCGCGGTAACCGCGCGGCTTGAGGGCCTCGACATGGGGCACGGCATCGCGGAGGTGAAGAAAATAATTGCTGAAATGCATCTACCAGCGTCCATCCGAATCGAATACGGCGGCTTGTATCAAACGCAGCAGCAGTCCTTCCGCGATTTGACGATGGTCCTGTGCATGGCGATTGTCTTCGTGTTTCTAGTTCTTCTGTTCGAATTCCGGAATTTTTCGGCCCCAATTTCGATTCTGGTTTCTGCAATCTTGTCGACGGCTGGGGTTTTCGTCGCCCTGCTGATTACCGGGATCACGTTCAACCTGTCTTCCTTCATGGGACTCATTATGGTGATAGGTATCGTAGCCAAGAATGGAATTCTGCTGCTCGATGCGGATGAGAAGTTCCTCAGTGCGGGCTACTCCAAGGAAGAGTCGATCTTCCAAGCGGGCCGCAGAAGGCTGCGGCCGATTGTGATGACCGCCATCGCTGCGGTCGCGGGTATGATCCCGCTGGCGCTGGGCATAGGCGCAGGTTCTGAGATGTTGCAGCCGTTAGCCGTTGCGGTCATCGGTGGGTTGCTGATTGCAATGGTGCTTTCGTTGTTTGTTACTCCAACCATCTACTACTTCATGACGCGAAAGAAAGCGAGCGCTGCGTCCTGAACATCTTGCCCCTCGCACCAATCGCTCATTTGTGACCGACTGGTATCACTATGTCTGCGCCAAGGTGGAAAACGGCTCAGCGAATGGCCGGGTGTTTCGGAAACCTCTCGTCTGATGTTTTGCGGCATCTATCGCTGGTGCAAGGGCGTACCCTTGAGATCCAGCAGTTTTCATCAACCATGTCTAGTTCCTTCAACTTTCGAGGAACGAAATCGAGCCATATACTTTAATGACACAATTGAGTAGCCAGAATTCAGGGATGAGTGTCGTCTGCGATATGCGCGTTGCCCCCCAACCGAGCGCTCCGCATCATACGCTTAATGCGGAGATGTGCACCGACTGCTCTATTGCTCCTCGCGACGCGGCCATAGTTGCACATCACTGGATCCGGTTTGTGACTGGGGCGGCGTTGGTGTGTACACTAGTGATCACCACCAGCGTTGCGTCGGAAAGACCGCCCACAGGTACGTCGAGCGGATCGGAGCAGCTAGATGCGCTTATCAAAGAGAAGAAGTACCCGGAGCTTTTGACAGCGCTCAACAATCCATCTGGGCTAAAGACGCAGGATTATGCATTCTTCGCGGGAGTGCTGGCCAATCGCACTAACCACCTAAGCACTTCCATCCGGCTGCTGAAGCAAGCACTCCCGATGCTTCAGAAACAGGGCGCGCGTGATCGCGAGCAAGTTGCTCTGGAAACGCTGGCAGACGGATATTCGAGGCTGTATCGCTACTCGGAAGCCGCCGATACCTACGCGATACTGGAAAAGCGTTTTGGCAGTCAGATGAGCGCGGAAGAAAGGTCTAACGTTGAGTACGCGGCTCTGCAATGGGGGCTACTCCGACACGTGCCGCCACAGAGCGTCTCTGTCAGCGCAGCATTCACGGTAGCGACAAAGCGTAACCTGTTAGGTGTTCTCGAAGCGCCCGTCGAAATTCGCGGCGAAACGCGGTACTGGGTTGTGGATACCGGTGCGAACATTTCTGCAATATCAAGAAGCGAAGCGCGCCGTCTAGGGCTCCAGCCTCTAGAGGGCTCTGCCGCACTGAAAGGAGTAAGCGGTAATCTGGTGCCGATTCACGTCGCAGTCGCTCCCGAGCTGCGCATTGGAAAAGCCAGGCTGCGTAACGTGGTCTTTGTCCTCCTAGACGACCAGGACTTGCTAGTGAGGCAACTGCATTATCAGATCGACGGAATCATTGGCTATCCGGTCCTGGCTGCTCTCGCCAGAATTACGTTTTACCGTAGCGGTATGTTTGGGGTGGGTGTAGGCGCCAAGCCGTTCCTGCATAAAGATCACAACCTGTTTGTCGAAAAGGAGACGCCACTAGCAGCTGCTCGAATCGGTAGCACAAGTTGCCTGTTTATGTTTGATACCGGTATTCGGAGGAGTATTCTCACGGCGCGCTACTATCGGGAGCACACATCAGACTTTGTGATGAAAAGGGCGATTGATCAACCTCTGGCTGGCGTTGGGGGCACTCGCTCGATTTCTACTTACGTTCTGGAATCTGTTCCAGCCGAAGTCGGCGGCCGCAGTACGACACTGCACGACGTCCCAGTTCTGACTGAGCGAGTGGGAAAGAATTACGACGACTTCTGTGGTAATCTCGGCCTGGATGCGGTACAGGAATTCTCAGCATTTACACTAGATTTCGACGATATGTACCTCTCTGTGCATTGATACCTCCTGGTCAGCAAATAGTTCGTGTGACGGCAGGAATTAGGTTCCATGTGCTCCATCCGACACAACGATCAGTGTGTCAAGGCGGACTCAGCGACACGGAGGTCAATGAAGGAATTGTCCGAATCCAGACGCAAGTTTCTAAGATCGGCGTGCTTGACGACCGGAGCGGTCTTGCTTACCTCCGGCGGTGTTGTCGCCGAATTCGGCGCATCACCGCAGACCAAAGAGTCGCCCGCTGATGCCGAGTCCGGATCTGCAGACTATACATTGCACATCAAAACCTCACCTATTGAGATCGCGCCCGACCGGATCATCTCGGCGACCACCTACAACGGGCAATTTCCGGGGCCACTGCTTCGCTTTAAGGAAGGCCAGCAGGTCTTGGTAGACGTGTTCAACGACACCGATGTGCCAGAACAACTGCATTGGCACGGCCAGATGGTGCCGGCGGATGTAGATGGAGCCGCGGAAGAGGGTACACCCTTTATTCCTGCCCATGGGATGCGCAGGATCGTCTTCACTCCGCGCCCCGCCGGCTTTCGTTTCTATCACACGCACAATCGAGCAGGAGTGGATCTCCACGCCGGACTGTACAGTGGCGAGGTTGGTCCTGTGTACATCGAGCCGAAGCATGAGGCAGGTAATTATGACCGCGAAGTCTTCCTCGTACTGAAGGAGTTCGAGCCGACTTTTAGCCGCGGTGGAGATATGGCAATGGATTTCCTTTCTCCCGCCACCAAAGTCAAGGCGCTCGAAGAGCAAGGCGAGTCAGGTATGAAGGCTTCCCTTGCAAGAGGTATGCCGCATGGATACGAAGTCGGTTACGGTTCCTTTACGATCAATGGCAGGATCCTGCACCACGGAGAACCGATCCGCGTCAAGCAGGGCGAGCGTGTTCTGTTTCACCTACTAAACGGAAGCGCCACCGAAATTCGTAGTCTTGCCCTGCCAGGTCATTCCTTCTCTGTGATTGCGTTGGACGGGAATCCTGTGCCCAACCCGGCCACGGTTCCGGTGCTCTGGCTTGGTACCGCGGAGCGGGTCTCTGCCATCGTCGAAATGACACATCCGGGGGTCTGGATCATGGGCGATCTAGCCGATGACGATCGCCGTCATGGCATGGGAATCGTCGTTGAATACGCGACAGCTAAGGGCAAAGCACAATGGATTGCGCCTCCGCGGCATCGCTGGAACTACGGGGTCTTCGCAAAGACCGGTACAAGTCCGGAGCTACCAGACCAAACTATTGAGATGATCTTTGCCAAGGACAATGCCGGCGAAGAAGGCTTCAATCGATGGACGATCAATGGAGTGGCTTATCCGATGAGCAGCGAAATGACTCCCGCCACATTTCATTTAAAAAAAGGCCAACGTTATCGAATCCACATGCGGAACGCCAGTGACGACATTCATCCCATACATCTTCACCGCCATAGCTTTGAGCTCAGCAGTCTGGCGGGAACTTCCATCGCGGGAGTCTTCAAGGACGTGGTTATCATATCGCGTCGCTTGCAACCGAGAATCCGGACGGCTCCATTCACATGGTTGCGGTATGGTACTGGTTCGACGGTACACATGTTTATGTGGCCACGTCCTCGCGTAGTCGAAAAGCACGAAACCTGCAATCCAGCCCAAAGGTCTCGTTAATGATCGACGCTCGCGACCCTGCAGCATCCTACGGAATCACCATAGCGGGAACCGCGCAGATCCTGACTGGCGAGATGTCGCGGAACAGCAACACGCAGATTCATCGCAGGTATCTGAGCGAAGCGGCGCTTGCGGACGCAAGAGTGGGTCCGGTGTTCGCCGCCTGGGACGATGTCACAATCCGGATCGCACCGGCCTCGGTTATCGCTTGGGACATGCGCGAGGCAGACCGCCAATTCTTCGGCGGCGTTCTCGGGAGCAATCCCGCGTACCTATTACCGTTGCAGCGCTGACTTGTCGGAGTTACGTCTCGCCGCACAACCCTATCTGTTGGGCGGTTAGGCGGGCCGCCCCGAATTGTCACAGAGTGATTTTCGAAAATGAATTTGTACGCGTGCCGTTGACCGACAAAAGCCCCATCCGTAAGATAAGTCAACCTGAAGGCGTGGGATCTCCTAGTGATTGGCCAAACCATCTCGCACTACCGTGTTCTCGAAAAACTGGGCGGCGGCGGCATGGGCGTGGTCTATAAAGCCGAGGACACGCGCCTGCGCCGCTTCGTCGCGCTCAAGTTTTTGCCGGACGAAGTGGCCGGAGATTCCCAGTCGCTAGCACGATTTAGGCGTGAGGCCCAGGCCGCCTCCGCTCTCAATCATCCGAACATCTGCACGATCCACGACATTGGCGAAGAGAATGGCCATGCCTTTATCGCGATGGAGTTTCTCGAGGGCGTGACCCTGAAACACAGGATCGGCGGGCGTGCGATAGAGATTGACGAGATTTTGCGCTTGGGTATCGAAATTGCGGAGGCGCTCGATGCCGCGCATGCCGCCGGAATCGTGCACCGCGATATCAAGCCCGCCAACATCTTTGTCACCAAGCGAGGTCATGCCAAGGTGCTCGACTTCGGCTTGGCCAAGGTGAAGGCGGATCAAGTCAATTCTTCTCAACTCGCGGGGCTGCAGGCCACCGCGGAAGGCACGGACCAGCACCTCACCAGTCCCGGCACCACGCTGGGCACCGTCGCGTATATGTCGCCCGAACAGGCGCTGGGAAAAGAATTGGACCATCGCACCGATCTTTTTTCGTTCGGCGCTGTGCTCTATGAAATGTCCACAGGAACGCTGCCCTTCCGCGGCGAGACCTCGGCCGCGATCTTTGACGCAATTCTCCACAGATCCCCGGTCGCGCCGGTTCGCTTGAACCCCGATCTGCCTCCCCGGTTGGAAGAAGTCATCAACAAGGCACTCGAAAAGGATCGAAATCTGCGTTACCAGCAAGCCGCCGACATGGGGACGGACCTGCAGCGCATCAAGCGCGATCTGGATTCGAGTGGGCGACTCTTCGCCTCGAACAGCGAATCTTCGGCTTCGTCCGGAGCTCCGGTAGTCCCTCTGGTCGGCGCATCCGCGGGGCAATTATCCGGTGCAGCGAGTTCCGCCGTTGACACAGCAGCGCGCTCCAGCGCATCGTCCTCTGCCGTTGCCGCTGCCCGGAAGCACAAGACGGCCACCGGGGCCGCTCTGCTCGCCGGACTGTTGATAGCGGCCGCCGCTGTTTACGGGGTGTACACCCTTTTGCGACGCCCGGCCGCCACTGCTTTTCAGAGCTTCTCCATCACCCAGCTGACCAATACCGGCAAAGTGGAGAACGCCGCCATTTCTCCGGACGGCAGGTTTCTGCTCAGCGTGCAATCCGATAACGGCAACGAAAGCCTGTGGTTGCGAAACATTCCCACCGGCAGCGACACGCAAGTGCTCCCAGCTTCGGGACAATCGTTTGCCTCGCTCGTTTTTTCACCCGACGGCAACTCTTTTTATTTCCGAGAGACCGCGGGCGGCTCAGCGGCGTTTAACCTCTTCCGCGCTCCGCTTCTCGGCGGTTCACCCGCGTTGCTTGCCAAGGATGTGGACGGAGGCCCGGTATTTTCGCCGGACGGCAAGCGTATCGTGTATGCCCGCTACAACGACCCCGAATTGAACAAGTGGCGATTGCTGGAAGCCGACGCCGACGGCGCGAACGAGAAAGTGCTGTATGTCGAACCCGCGCCAGGCGGTCCAGTCGCCGAGCTCTCCTGGTCCCCCGATGGCAAACGCGTGGCGATTTCGACGTTGACTTTGAACAGCAAATCTCTCAGCCAGATTCGATTCTTTGATTTCGCGCGCGGGAGCGTGGAACCCTTCGTCGCGCCCGCCGACAAAATCATTTTGGGCAATGCCTGGGCGCCAGATGGACGAGGAATCTTTGTCGCCTATGTGCCCCGCGGAGAGCATCTGTCGGTCCAAACCCAGATCGGGCTGTTCTCCTACCCCGACGGAGCGTTTCGTCCCATTACCAACGATCTTACAGACCACAGCTCTCTATCGCTTTCAGCCGATGGCCACACGCTGGCAACCGTTCAGAAGGAGACTTCGACTCAGATCGTTCTCATGCCGCCCAGCGGGGCCGGGCCCCTCACGCTCGTGCCCGGCCTCTCGGCCCGTGAAACCCTGCCGAGTTTCTCCTGGACCGGAGATGGACAACTGCTCATCTCGCATGGCGATCGCCTGGTCCGGCAACACACCGATGGCACCCACGCGGTGACCCTTCTGAGCGATCCGGCGGCCTGGATCAGCGCCCCTGTATCGTGCGATAGCGATCGCTGGATTGCTTTGAACTGGATGGTTCACGGCCAAGGAAGCGCCAGCCGAATATGGCGCGCGAATCCAGAGGGGTCCGATCTCGTGCCGCTCACCTCCGGGGAATTCGGGAGCTTCTGGGGATGTTCGCCGGATGGGAAGTGGCTGTACTATACCGAGCAAGTCACGAATGGTGTATTGCGAGTCGCTGCCGGCGGCGGCAAACCCGAATTCGTGCCGGGAGCGAACCCTCCGAATTCGCTCACGGCTCAGGCTACACTTTCTCCCGACGGCAAGACGCTGGCGATATTTACCGAAGTATTGAATCCTGAATCGAAGACCTACTTCAACCGGATCGTGCTCGCCAGCCTGGACTCCGGCGTGCGAAACCTCGATCTCGATCCCACCCTAAAGGCGGTATTCCGTTCTCAGGGACCGCCCGACAGCGCCGGCTTCCACTTTTCGCCTGACGGCAAATCGCTGGCCTTTGTGATCGACGAGGCAGGGCAAGATAATATCTGGATCCAACCCTTGGACGTATCCAAGGGAAGAAGGCTGACTCACTTCAACGATCCTGAAAAGATTCAGGATTTCCGTTGGTCCCCCGACGGCAAGTCTCTGGCCATGCTGCGTTTTAGTTCTGTCTCCGATGTGATTCTCTTGCGCGACACCGGCAACGGTTCGAGGGTTGCTCAGTGATGTGCCGCGTTGAGGGAACGGAAGCCATCCCCCAAAAGGAGGTCCAGTAGTTCGACTGGTCCTCAAGGAACGCCTTCCCTCGGCTTTAGAAGTTATTCTGGGAGGGATTGTTGGGATTCTTAGGATACCGGAGGACGGAATTAATCGAGCCGCCAAACAAAGTTCTTCCGAATCAACAGGGAGCTAATATATTTCAGCGTCATGAACCAATCCAAAAGACTTCTCCACGCCCGAAAGCTCGCATTGATCGCTTCCGTTACCGCGATTTCTCTGATGATGGCCGCCAGGTATTTTTACGCCTACGGACAGGACAAATCGGGTTTCCCCGATGGCTTCGATGCGGTGCAAGCCCCGAATAGTCACAAAGTGATTTTCGAAAATGAATTTGTACGCGTGCTCGAAGTTACTATGCCAGCGCCGGGCACGACGGAACCGATGCACCACCACCGATGGCCGAGTTTCTTTCTTGACTGGGATACCGGAGGCGGGACGCCGCATCACCGCCCCGACGGAAGCGTTAGGGACAGCCCTAGCACGGAAGAGCCAACTCATCCCGGCACTTGGAGTGCGCATTGGATGAAGCCGGAGCCGATGCACGCCATCGAGGTCGTGGGGAATCCTAAAAATACCTCCACTCTTCGCGAGGGCCATCCCAGCCTTCTTCGAATAGAAATCAAATGCCATCCGTAAAGGAGACGAATCTTACAATTTGTAATGCAAAGGGAAATGCAACCGTCGGAAGTGATTGTTGTTAACCGCTTAGTGCCAATGACCCGGACTGGCTAGATTCTGATTCGGGGCGGATCACGGGCTAACCCGCAGTAATTCGCCCCGAACGAAGGATCGAAGACTGACCGCCTGAGAATTTACTCGTCAAGCGACGGCGAAGTCGGGCTGGCTTCGGATTCAATTTGTCAACCGTGTGTTTGCTCTGACAGTTACGAGTGTTTGGCGTTTTTAGTTAGCTTCTTCACTCCCGCTACATGCTTTTTGAAGACGGCTTAGCCTTCGCAAGATTCTTAGCGCCATCGAGGTGCTTCTGAAGTGTTGGCAGCGTCTGGTTCGCGTAAGCCTTCACATCAGCACTTTGCGCATCCGCCGATTCTTTCGTGTAAACCTGTATAGCCTTGGTGTGTCCTGCAATCATCTCCTGAATGTAACGGTGATCGAAGGCTGGGCCTTTAAGGTTTTTGAACGGAGCAATCATCTTGTCGTGGGCTGCATCAAGGCCTTTCGGAACCACGAGATTGTCCTTACTGGCCACCATGCCCAGCTGTGTGTAATCGTCGGTGTGATCAGTGACAAGCATCTGAGCGTAATCCTTCACGCCTTGTGAAGACGCCTGGGTAGCGGCCAACTGTCCTAAATTGGCCTCCAGCATGTCGGTTTGTGCGGCGAAATCCACAAACTGTTGGTCGGTCATGGCGGGGGCTGAACCTTGCGCAAAGACTAGGACGCAACCCAGAGCGACACAGCAAACGGCTGAAACAATCGTTTTCATCTTTTTTTCTCCCGTATTCGCGATTCTCGCCGAGCTATGATGCCCGAGACGCGAACAAAGGTTTTTTTTCTTCTTCATCAGCCGTGAGAATAAACCGCGCTGATTCTGAACGAGTTTCGCTGGCGTTTGAACGCTGTGATTCGCCAAAACTCCATCCAGAGCGAGGCCCTTTCTAATCGGGAACATTCATCGTTCCCGAAAAACTGTCGCTTCGTGCAGTTCGAAAGCTTCGTGCGTTTCGAGAAGGGATGTAACAATGTTACATAAGTTGAGATCTGCTCGGATGGAGTTTTGGCGAACGACAAGGGTATCTACTGTATTGTTTCAAATCGCCCTGCCGACTAGCCTACCACCGATCATAAGGTTCGTCTGAACCACGGGGCGATCATGGGTTAGCGTAAGGCGGCTGACATTCGGACCCTCACGACCGCCCTTTTCAACGTCTCAGGAAATTTTGTGGAACGATTCCCAGAGGAAGTTAGGTACTGGTGCAGTTTGAATTTAATTGGCAATCAGAGTGGCAGGAGAATTGTCGCGTTGGTTGGTGATCCGCTGCACATAGCAATCCTCATGAACGGCCTTGCCGTTTTCATCGGCAGTCAAATCAGTCCGTAAATCGACTGGCTTGCTACAAAGTATGCAAGATATCTCCGAGAGGGGTTGACCACCCATAGTGCCTCCTTTGGACGGCCACAGGTAGCTTAAGCCAAAGGGGAAATGCAGACTGGTCAAAACGAACCACTTTGGGAATTGTCCCAGTCGCTTCCTGCGAAGCGCGAACAATGGCGAAAAGGGGCAGCTGCCGAACTGCGGATCTGCCTGCCGCTGTTCGTCGGTGAGTTTTACATCCGCTTGCGTTTGCTCGCGAGCATTCGCGTCTTCTAGGGCTGCTGGCCCTGAGAGCCATCTTGAGTGCGTTCGCCGCCCTGTGTGGCTGTGCGTTTTCGGTGGTTTCAGGTCGGGTAGTGGGTAGTCAATCGGTCCGACCCGTGGGAAACTGTCGGCATGGAAAAACCCGCTCATCCGCCGAATCACGAAGACAAGAAAGCCAAGAAACTGTTTGAGCAGATCGGCAAGACAAAGGCTGCCAAGAACGCACCGCGCGAGGATTTCAGCCAAGTCGCTGCCGGGATCGTGACAGAAGCTACTGAGGATAAGGACTAGTTCGCGGGTGACTCCGGCGGATTGCATCCTGAATGGCCTTGTCCCATCGGTGACGTGATCCCAACACTTATGAGCTGCTTCCCGTAGGCCCCAGATTCCGTTAGATCGCCTTGGAGGGAAGAGGATCCGGAACTCAGAAATGCATGTTCTTTATGCGAAGGAGCCTTCATGACCGATGCCGAGCAGAAGCGGATGCTAAGGTTCTTACAAACCGTTGAGTGCTTGTTTTCTGAGAATATAGCTTTGAAGGCCGTGCTGCGTTCGCATCGCGTGCCAATGCCCGTGTGGCTGAAGGAATGCGATAAGCTGATGAACGATCCGGAACATTCGTCTCGAGTCCATGTAAAATTTCAACACCTCTATGATGAAATTGAGAAAACCCGCGATGAGTCCAAGGCAGTTGCAGCACTTTTACAAGTCCTTCCAAAGCCGCGGAAACAGTGGAACTAGCCATAACAATTCCGGTAGCGTCTTTACGCGGCAGACCGGTTCCGGCGCCCTGATGCTCGATTTTCAACCTTCATCCGCTGCTCACCAGAGTTGTGCCAAGGTAGACTAGGGTCATATGCGTAAGCGGCTTATCACTCCAACGACGGAGACCGTACGGTCTCGCGGCGAAGGCTGGCTGGACGTAGAGAGCGCAGCCGGGGTAGAGGTCACATCGGAAGACGATGATTCTCCGGTGGAGTCTGCCTTCGTTTCCGGAGAAGCGCGGGGCTGGCGTGCAGTGTCTGGCAGCCAAACCATTCGATTGGTTTTCGGTCAGCCACAGGTTTAGCGGTATTGTTTCAAGCCGCTGGTCCGGATAGCTTTTGCATTGAAACAATCGCCTTTTTTGTGCGTTGTGAGCCAACGGCGGATACCGTCGAGACTGTAGACTTTTGCGGCCCAGCCTGGATTCATTTACAGGTTGAACCGGATGGAGCAAATCTAATCTGAAGCCTAAAATTCCCGCGATGAGGAATTTAACGGTTGCTCGCTTGTGTACTACTCACATCCTAGCGACGGAAAAGGTCGGCTTATGACAAGAATCAGTTTT
>PKXU01000144.1:0-2089 GCA_003132445.1 Acidobacteriaceae bacterium
GCGGCACGCGGAGCAGCGGCGGCAGTCCCGACCAATCCGCATATTTCGCCTGGCCTTGGCCCGTCGATCGAAGCAGGATTCTCAACCATCCCCGCGCTCAAGGAGCAGCAGAACACGCTCGCTCAACAACAACTGGAGCAGCAAAAGGAAAGAGCGCAAATTGCGGCGTTGCCGCTGCAGGCCCAAACGGAGCTCGCCCTGAAACGGGCACAAACGACTTGGTACGACAATCGCGGGGAAGCGGTTGGTGAGCACAATTTGAAAGCCGGCGATACTTTGGTCGATAAAGACGGCAATGTCATTCAGTCCGGCGCAAGCGTCTCGGATACTGCCCAACAGAAGCAAAGTGGCAAACTCGCCGGCACGGTCGCGGCTGTACAGTCTGCCGGTGGAACGCCAATGCAAATCTTGACGGCGCTTGGAGTTAAGAATCCAACCGACAAAAACACCAACACGGCCCAACTTTATTTAGATGCCCACAATGGCGACCCTGGCGCTGCAATTCGAGCTATGAACGCAGATCATCTCCAACTCGCGACCGGGATTCATGCGGCCATCGCGGCGCTTCACGCTCCAGGTGCAGGACTGAGCGCTGCGCAGCAACGTCAACTAAAAAGCGATCCAGAATATGCCGGNNGTCGCAAGTGCGCAGCAGAGCGCAACGTCACTGTCAACAAGGATGGGCGCGGCACGGTCTCGCGTATTCGGCGGCTCCGCGAGTCCCAATACCCCAGGCCCACAGCAGCCATTTTCGCATGTCAGTAGCGATGGAAAATGGGGATGGAACGGCGTGACCTGGGTAGCGACGGGCAAATGACAGACACCCAGAGCATCCCGCCTCCGCCGAGCGGAACCGCAATCCCGGCGCCGCCTTCGGGCTCGATCGTCGCCGTGTCTTCCGGTGATATACCGGCGCCGCCTTCTGGCTCGATCGTTGCGGTGCAATCAACGTCCGGGGCGATACCGCCTCCGCCTTCCGGGACTGCGATTCCCTCGCCAGCGCCAGTCGTGTCTCCGAATCCAGACCCGCGCTCCGATCCGAACTACGGTACCGACTCATGGTATCAGCAGAAAATTGGCGCCATGATTCCGCAGTCGGTAATGCCGGCGCTTGATTGGCTACAGAAGAACATCAACGATCCTCTGGACGAAGCTGGCGCCGCGACCGCTAAGGCTTTCAAGCGTTCCGTTGAGCCGATACAAGTCACTCCGGGAGAAGGCGTTTCTGGCCTTCACGTCGCTCCCGAAGNNACAGGCCGAGCATCCAATCGCCGGAGGAATACTTAAGGGTGTTGCCGGCGTTGCCGGCCAAACAGTAGGAGACCCGAGAAACTGGCCGTTTCTGTTATCCGGAGTGAGCGAAGTAAGTCCTGTTCTCCAGAAGATTATCTCTGGCGGATTCGGCACGATGATGGGCAAAAGTTCCATCGATGCCGCAACTGACCTGAAGCAGAACTGGGATAAATACAGCCCCACCGAGAGGGCCGAGAAGATCACGCAAGGCGGGCTGTCAGCAGCAATGGCGATGGCGGCAGGAATGCACGCACTTACCGGAGGAGCGCCTGAAGTTGCTGAGCAGAATACTGAATCGACTCCCGACGCCGCGCCGACTGCGAGACTGGGAGAGGCGGTACCAGGTCCATTCGCACAAGCGCCCGACACGCAGCCGGTAGCGAAAACGACAGGCTTGGAGCCTGCAAATTCTCTCGGCGATACGGTGACGAAGTTTGCGACCGACGAAACCGGAACGCTCGACATCGACAAGCTCCATCAAATGGCCAGCGATGAAATTACGAACACAGTTCAGCCTTTTCTGACTGAGAAGAAAGCCTCGCTTGGCGATATGTTCGATGAACTCCAGCACGCAATAGCGCCGCGCGCCGGGGCGGAGCGATCAACACTCGACTCCGTATTCAACCTGGCGGGCCAGCGTGAGCAGCACGGCTGGACGCTAGATCAAGCCCTTCAGCCGGTACGCGTCGCCTTCGACAAACTTCCCGAAGACGCCCAAGTGGATTTCATCGATCGATACAAGGCGGGCGACGCGCAAGCCACTCCCGAAATGCAGTCAGTTGACGACTTCATGCGG
>PKXU01000144.1:2097-5397 GCA_003132445.1 Acidobacteriaceae bacterium
AACACTCGAGGATGGCCCACTGAAATCATTAGCCGATGGGCTGATGAGCTTCAAGGAAAATCACTACCGAGTGCTTTGGGATGAATTACCAAAGCCATTGGCCGAAGACGGAACGGTAGACGAGTCGGCTCCCGATAAGACAGTTGGCGCACTCGGCAAGGGTAATCGTCCACTTGAAGGCAGCAAGGGATTTATGCGTCAGTCAACGCTCGATTCGATGAGCGAGGGCCTTGACCGGGGCGGCGTTCCTACTACCTACAATCCGGTTCGGATGTTCGAGCAAGCCCAAGCGGATTCGTGGCGCTACATCACGGCCCAGCGCATGTGGCAGGATGCCAAGACTCAAGGCGCACGCGTATTCGTCAAGCGAGGTTCCGCTCCGCCAGACGGTTTCAATTTCATAGACGACAAGATCGGGAATGTGAGTTTTCCCGCGAAGTCTGGAGAAGGCAGCATTCAGGCCGGCCGGTGGGCAATGCGCGACGATTACGCGCGTCTGCTGACCAACATGCTGTCTCGAGATTTGATTCGTGAATCGGCAATCGGCAACGGCATCATGCAAATTAAGAATAGTTTGACGATGTACCGATTGTCACTATCTCCGTTTCACGCCTTCACCACCACCGTGTCTGGGATGGCGTCGAACCTCAATCGCGGAATAACAGGAGTCTACGACGTAGCGCGACTCGGAGACGCCTCGCTCGCCGGGAAAGGGATCAAAGACATTCTCCGCACGCCGATTTCGCCGATCCAGGATTACAAACTTGGCAGCGATGTTGTGAAGTTTGCAGCCAACAAGTCGGAATTCTTGAAGACGATGCGCGGGCAAGATTTCATTAAAGCCTATCCGGAAGCGGATCGGCTTGTGAACGATCTATTCTCTGGCGGCGCCAAACTTGGACTGCACGAAGACGAGCGCGTTTCGGCGATCGCGGACTTGCGGAAAGCGGTTGCGGACAACTCTATCCTTCGCACCATTTGGAACACGCCTTTGGCCGCAAACGAGAAAGCCTTTCAACCACTCTTTGGCTATTACATTCCTCGTCTGAAGATCGCCACGTGGCTTCGCGATTATAGCTACGCACTGACGGACCGCGCTGCCGATCTTGACACCGGGAAAACGACGCGCGGCGAGCTCGCTCGGCAAACGTGGGACGCAGTCGACAATCAATTTGGTCAAGTTAATTGGGGATCGCGCTATTGGAACAACACGCTGAAAGCCTCAATCCAAGGTGCGTTTCGAGCATTCACATGGTTCGCCGGCAACGTTCGCATGGTGAAAGATGCCGGGATTGGCCAAGCGCGCGAACTCGGACGATCAGCGCAGTACATCGCTGATCGCGCCGCGGGTGAACCTACGGAGCCAGGCGCTACCGCGCTTCCACGCCTGGATCCTAACTTCGGAAAAATCGTTTCCCTGATGGCGTTGACAGCGGCCGGTAATACGGCGCTGCAACTGGCCACGGGTAACGGTCCTCCGAAGGACTACAAAGACCTGATGGCAGCACGGATCGGCAAGAACAAAGATGGCTCTCCGATGCGGGTCACCATTCCAGCGATCGTCATNNATGACACACCGTGTCAATGCTCACCATTCCAGCGATCGTCATCAAGGACGGCATCTCGGCTTTATATGGCGGTGTCGGCAACTACCTCAAAGCGAAAGAGTCCGACTTGGTAAGCGGCATCCTGGATGCTGCAAATAATAGCGACTTCCGCGGCGCCATGGTTCACCATCCGGAAGACTCCTGGTGGAAGCAACGATACGACGACCTGAAGCATGGGTTAGGAAATCCGATTGGAGTCTCGACCTACCTCCGTGCGCGCGATCAGGGCGGAGGGGCGGCGAACCGCGTTCTTGGTTCGGTTGGCTTCGCGCCGGCTCCGAAAGACATCGACATGTCGAATGGAGCAATTGCGGCACGGGATTTTGTGCGGGCGTACTCAAACAAGAACATCCCAGAGGCTTCACTGCAAAAGGGCCAGAAAACTTACGACCTGCGACAGCAATTCCAGAATGGAAGTTTGCCCTTGCAGCGGTTGAACGACATGAAGAACGCGGGCGAGCTTTCCGATCAGCAATTGAAAAAGATCGTCGCCGATCCGGAGGGCAACCTGGTGGACGACTTTAAACGTCTGCCGCTGGAAAAAGCTCTCGACTTCTGGCCCGATTACTCCGCTGATGAGCGCTGGGAATTGTCCCCGTACTTGCGCAAGCGGGCATCGACCATCGACCGCCTGGATCGGACACCGCTTCAGCGGGCGGACCTGAAAGCGCGGGTTACATCCGCCCTTGCAGCGAAATAGAACCAAGGAGGCATGTTTCAAAATGAACCGATTTGTGGGCCGCAAGAGCGACCAGAGACGCGCGAAAGAAAATCCCAGCGACGTGCGGCGCGACCAACTGATAAAGAGGTTTGGCCTTGACGCAATCGCTTTGGCCGATGCTCGGATCGTTCGCTTGCTCGACTTCAAAATCGCCCTAGATATCGAGATAGCGGAACTGCTGCGCGCCGGCGCACGTGAAGCCAGCGTTAGGCGATTTGCAGGTTTGGCGGGATTCACGGACAAAGATATGGCCCGCGATTGGCCGCTAATGAACGTGGTCAAGTCCATCCAGGAAGCGCGGCAGTGCGTCGCGACTCTGCGCCCGCCAAAAAAGACAGCAGCAACCGAGGCTAACGCCAATGCCCAAGTTAGATGACACGCTGGAATATAACCCGGAAGAGATCGACAGCGAACGCCAAATGCTACCACTGCGACGGGCTGTTTTTGACCGCGAATCGCTGGACGAACTCTTGAAGATCGTGAACACACAACCAAAAACGGAGAATGCTTAATGCTTAAAGAAATCGCGGAGTCTATCACCATTCCTACGATCATGGCTGAAGCCGAAACTGCAACCGAAACAGTAGTGGCCGAGACTGCGCCGTCTTTGAGTGAAGCCTACACCGCTGGCGAGAATAAGGGACTCGAAGAAAAGACGCGCCGAAAAGAGGAGCACGGGCGCAACACTCGCCTTTCTGAGGAGGAGGATAGCGCAAGAAGTCTGACAAGCTCACTGGAGACCGCGCGGGCGCCGAAGAAAGACCAGACTCTCTCTCAGGCCTATGCCGGCGAGGCGGTCGAAGATGCTGACGTGCTCATTGAGCAGGATGGCTTGCCGGAAAGTCTGCAGCAATTCGGCCTAGACGACGTGGCGGCAGTGATGGCGCGGTTCGGGCTTACGAACGAGGATCTGGCGGACCCGCGCTGGCAGAGCGCGATCGCGGACGTGCTGCAATCGCAATCGAACACCGA
>PKXU01000008.1:0-1751 GCA_003132445.1 Acidobacteriaceae bacterium
CCAGACATTAAGCTGCCTGAATGGCGCGTGTTTTCAAACCCGGATACGGCAGTGGAGAACCGTGACTTCAAACTGCGCAAGGCGCCACCGCCGAAGGGCTTTGAAGACATATTCGAAGAGACAGTTCTTGTGGAGCGCACACGTGAAGTCCGTGCGCTACTTGGGTACACCCGGCTTGAATCGAACGCCGACTTTGCAGAAATTACGGCGCTTGAAGAATTGCGAATTAGTCCCATCTCACGGACTCCTCCTACTTGGCTTCCAGCATCGGAAGTTCGTGGGGAAGGAATTTTCCTTCGACTGAAAGAAGAGGCTCTCGAATCTTGGGAATCAAGGAAAGAAGTGCAGCAATTGCGGTTGGATTTTCTGGAGTCTCACAAACTATGGCGACNNGCCGACTCATGACGGTTTTCCAGGAATCCGGCTCGTGCTGTTGCACTCTCTGGCTCACGCCCTAATTCGCCAAATTGTGCTCGATTGCGGGTACAACTCAGCTAGCCTGCGTGAACGACTCTACTGCCGATGGGGCAGCGATCACGGTGGACCGATGGCCGGAATTCTGATTTATACCGCGGCTCCAGATAGTGAAGGTACGCTTGGCGGCNNGGAGAACATGCGCGTGTGCGCTTCTGATCCGTTATGTTCTGAACATGCCCCTTCGAGTGACGGCCGTGGTATCCATGGCGCGTGTTGTCATGCCTGTCTTTTCGCGCCGGAAACCTCTTGCGAGCGCGGCAATCGTTATCTAGATCGAGCGGTCTTGGTGGGCACATTCGCCAGCAGTGAAACGGCATTCTTTAAGTCATTTCGATGAAAGCCGAACTGAGTCAAGCGATTGAAGAATTGGTTCAAGAGGCACCTCGCTCTTGGCTGGAAGCTGTGTGCGCTGAGCTGCAATCATCAAAGGCGAATACCCTCGCGGAAGTTGTGCTGGGGAGACTTCCCCCAACTCACAACGGTGACCTTGCTTATCGATTGGGAGAAGTTGTTCGACTCTGTAATGGCGCGATCTCCTGGGAGGCGCTGAGTTCTGCTATTGCAATGTGTACCGCTGTTGGCGATCGCTGGCAGATTGAGCGCAAGACGGAGCTGCTATGGACAGGTCCGGCACCCGGCGGCGGAATGCCCGCGCGGCGTATCGACCAAGTGCTTTATGATCTGATTGCAACCGCTGAAAAAGACATTCTGCTTATCACTTTTGCTGCTCACAAGATCCAGCGGCTCGCGGAAGTCCTAGCCTCGGCGTCACGTCGCGGCGTACGAGTACGACTAGTATTGGAATTTGGCGCTCAGTCTCAATTTCAGCTGTCACATGATGCGCTCAAAGCGTTTCCTCTTGACCTGCAAGAGAAAGCAGAGATCTTCTATTGGCCGATCAACAAGCGAGAACTCAATTTGTTTGGGAAACCCGGGAAGCTCCACGCTAAGGCGGCGGTTATAGACAAACAGGCCCTGCTTTCGAGCGCTAATCTTACAGACGATGCCTTCCTCCGCAATCTTGAACTCGGTGTATTGTTCATGGGCGGTGACATGCCTACTAAGTTGCGACAACATTTTGAGCACCTCATCGCCTTGGGCACGCTCTTGCGGTGGAATCCTTGAAATCCTGCACGTCCTTATCGCGACCAGCGTCAAAACGTTAAACATCCTTGCCTCCGTCCCATTGCCGACTTGGTACCCAGTGGCGAAGATCGGATTTTGTCAACGATTCCTCGGAATATATGGCAAGCGGTCATCCCGCACCACATTTG
>PKXU01000008.1:1772-3938 GCA_003132445.1 Acidobacteriaceae bacterium
GTAGCCGACCCTCACGCCGTCCAGATCTCCGTCGATGGTTCGTGCTTCCCGAACGAGAAGAGGAAATCGGGATACGCCGGAGTCGTAGTTTATCCGGACGATCAAGCCGAACAAGAGGTCGTGTTTCAGGGCTTCAAGGAAAGCACTATCAATCGCATGGAACTCGCGGCTTGTATTGCCGCGATGGCTTGGGTGAAAGAAGAAGGAATCGGGCAGTGTTACAACAGAGTGCAGATATTCAGCGATTCACAGTACGTCGTTGACGGTCAGGTTTCCGCTCAGTACTGGCAGAAAGCGAAGTGGCGTAACAGTGCCGGGCGCCCGGTTGCGAACTGGGAATTGTGGAAAGAGTTTCTGTCTTCCAGGTCGAAGGCCGGCGTTCGCGTTGATATTTGCAAGGTTAGAAACAAATCAACCTCGCTCCTGCAGCGGGTCGACAAACTGGCGAAAGCCGCCGCCAAGAGCCATCCCCGGATTGACCGCGGCCTGGTCGTCGGCAAAATCGGACGGGCAAAGATCAAGGGCAGCGCGACGATGTTCCCTGCTGCCAGTCAGGTACTGGTCATCCGCATCGTTGGCTCCAAGACGGCTGGACGCGACGGTGAAAACCGGTTTGTGTTTGAAGTCTTCGATGAGAACACGAGTGCCTATCTGTCCAAGCATTTCGCTTACTGCACGCCGGTGGTCGGATCGCAGATGCACAGGCAGAGAGGATTCCGCGTGCGGATGAACGACAAGGCAGACTACCCGCAGATTCTTGAGGTGATCGAAGAAGTGCCGCTGCCAAAAGCGGCACGGCGGAAGCGGAGCGCTGCGTCGAACGGTCTCATTGTCTCGCCATAACCGGGATCGTGCCTGCGCCGGAATAACGGAGGCTACTGGGAGGGCTCTGTGAGGTTGTGGTATCGTCGGACAGTTTCTGCTGCGCCGCATAGCGCCCACATCCGGGTGGCCGGCCAGGACCGCACTCCGTCGGGGCACACGGGGTGACCGAGAAAGAGCAGCTTTGATATTGTCGTTTGCCTCAAAGTCGCTTCGTGAAATCTGCGAAGATGAGGAACCCGCGACGCGACAACTTGCCAAGAGCGTCATAAAGAGGCTCAGACACCGACTGGCTGATCTGGAAGCTGCTGGGTCAGTGCAGGATCTCATTGCGGNNAACCAAGTCACGCTCGCAGATGGTTTCTGCCTAGAATTCGCCGCAAACCACGTTAAGAACCCGGTAGATAAGAATGAGGAAATAGACTGGAACAGAGTGAATCGCATCCAAATCGTGCGGATTGGAAAATGTCATGACTGAACTTCACGCGTTTCGGCCGAGTTGGGCTTCCGCACCCGGCGATACGATCGCGGACGTTTTGGAAGAGAAGAAATTGTCGCTTGCGGCGTTCTCCAAACACATCGGCTGTTCGGTTGACGAAACCCAAGACCTCCTGGCGGGCAGGGTTGCGATGACGCTTGCCCTGGCGCGAAAGCTGGCGTCTGAACTCGGTTCAACGGTGGAGTTCTGGATGTCGCGGGACTTCCACTATCGTGAATCAGTCGCTCGATTGCACGATGCGGAGACTAAAGAGTGGATNNGGATTCGGCCCGTGGAAGCATCGCGCGAGGCCGCAGCGTGCCTCCGTTTTTTCGACGTTCCCAACATTCAGGCCTGGCACGCAAAGTATGCTTCACTCCAGCAAAATGTAGCTTTCAGGTCATCGCCTTCTTTTGAATCGCGGGAAGGCGCGGTCGCGGCCTGGTTGAGGCAGGGGGAAATCGAAGCGCGGTCGATACGGTGCAAGCCTTGGAGCCCTGAGACCTTCGCTGCCCAACTTACCCTGGTTCGCTCGCTCACGCGCCAGAAGAACCCCGCTGATTTTGTCCAAAGCCTTCGCGATCTCTGTGCGCCGGCCNNCGGCTGCCGTGCCAGCGGCGCCACGCGTTTCCTATCAGACCGGCAAGCACTGTTGCAGCTCAGTTTCCGCTATCTCTCCGACGATCAGTTTTGGTTCAGCTTTTTCCACGAAGCCGGCCATCTTCTGCTGCACGGCCGGAATGGATTTTTCCTGGAGGGGATCGGCACGCCCGCCACGCCGCAGGAGGACGAGGCCAGTGCTTTTGCCGAGCAGATACTGGTTCCACCCGCGTGGCGTGACAAGATGCTCGCCCTCGGATCGAATT
>PKXU01000181.1 GCA_003132445.1 Acidobacteriaceae bacterium
GACCTTCCGGTCAGTCTTTGAGAGTCTTGACGAGATGGATAGCGAGCTCGCCCCCTGAGCCATTCCCTCCATCGATTTTTCATCAGAAGGATTCTCCGCGCACGGTCGTCAGCTGCACTCTTTGCCCGAGAGGGTCAGCCTGCCTTACCAACAACTTTTACATTCGTCTCCCTAACCCGACTTGCGCTCGGAACTTTTCGGAGATTCCGGCGGCTCATCGTCCCACTCAAACGACAGTGCTCGCGACGTGGTTTCGATCGGTTCGAGTTCCGGAATCTCTTCCGCTACGGCCGTTCCTAGTTCCGCGAACTTCCGCGCTGAAACCAAAACGCGATTCTCCAGCGAACCCACAGCCTGGTTATACGCTTCGACGGCGCGGTCAAGGTTGGTTCCAACTCCGCTGATATGCCCGGCGAGTTTGCGCAGGCGGTCATGAAGTTCCTTGCCGAGTTCGCTGATCTGCTGCGCGTTGCGCGCCAATTTTTCCTGGTTCCAGCCGTAATTGATCGCTTTCAGCAATGCGATCAAAGTGGTTGGCGAGGCAGGGATTACCCGATTCAGCACCCCATGCTCGATCAGTCCCGTATCCTGCTCCAGCGCAGCGCTGAAAAATGTCTCGCCGGGCAGGAACATGACCACGAACTCGGGTGTGGCCTCGAATTGTTCCCAATATTTCTTGCTGCTCAGAATGTTGATATGGTCGCGCACCTGCCGCGCGTGATTGGCAAGACAGGCACGCCGCGTTTCTTCATCCGTAGTTTCGAAGGCGTCAAGAAAAGCCTGCAAGGGCGTTTTAGCGTCGACGACAACGTGCTTTCCGCCGGGCAACTTCACCACCAGATCCGGACGCAGCCGCCCGCTCTCGCCCGTCACCGTTTCCTGTTCGGCGAAGTCGCAGTAAGAAAGCATGCCGGCAATTTCCACCACCCGGCGCAGCTGGATTTCTCCCCAGCGCCCACGCACATTGGGCGTGCGCAGCGCCCGCACCAGGTTGCCGGTTTCTGACTGCAATTCCTTCTGCGTAGTGATCAGAGATTGAACCTGCGCTTTAAGGTCACCATAAGCCTCGCCGCGCGCCACTTCTAACTGCTGTATCTGGGCATCCACTTTGTCGAGCGACTCGCGCACGGGTGTAACCAGATCGGCGACGGCCTTCTGCCTCGCGTCGAGATCGCCTTTGGCTTCACTCTGAAAACGCTTCAGGGTTTCCTGCGCAATCTGCAGGAACGAAGAATTGTTGCTTTTCAGAGCGTCCGCAGCCAGAGCTTTGAAAGCATTTTGCAAATCGGCGGCGGCGCGCTCGCCTGTTTTGGTCAGCAATTCGATCTTCTCGTTGCTGGTCTTTCGTTCTGATTCCAGCGCCGATTCCAGTCGCGCCCGACCCTCCACCAGTTCCCGCTGATCCTGCAAAAGCCGCGTCAGATCTGTCTTTACCGCCGTTAATTGCTTGTCCGTCAATGACAAACGAGCCTGCAGCGCGGCCGACCGCGAACGCAGCGCCAGCCACGCAAGCAGCGCTCCAAACAACAGGCCAATGCCCCCACTGATCCCTAGTTCCATAGACACAGGTAACTTCCCGCCCCCCAACTGCAACCCCTAGCCTAGCACCAGCCACAAGATCTTCGCCGGATCGTTAAAACGAGCCACATGGCGAGAGATTGATCTCCGAAGATCGGTTGGCGGGCAAGTCTTAACTACAAGTCCTAACCGATGATGGATAGAGCACACAGATGCTTGCTGGCGTTCCTGCTCGGGACAGGTGTTGCGACCGTGCAGCCGGCAACTCGTTTAATGGCGTCCCAAGAACCAGGACAGGACCAGGAACAAGCACAAGCACAGGAACAACGACAAGCACAGGAACAGCGACAAGACCAGGGCCAGAAACAGCGCCAGCAAGCTGCCATCTCTCGGTCACAGCAAGCTACCTTGAAGCCGGTCGTAGCCAGCGCCTCCGATCTGGCGGCCACGAACTCCTCTGACGGGCGCTTTGATCCTTACAGCGAACAGCAGTTGCTTACATTCGCCAATCAGTCCCGTCGCCAGGCCGGAGCCCCTCCCCTCAGCATCGACCCCGGACTCTCGCAGGCGGCCCGCATCCACGCCCTGGCCATGCTCAAAGCGCGACAACTTTCGCACCAGCTTGACGGTGAGCCCTCCCTACCCCAACGCCTGGCGGCAACCACTCAACTTCAACTGCAAGAAGAAGGAGAAAATGTTGCCCTCGACTACGACGCCGAGCATGGGCACGAGCATTTAATGCTCTCCGCACCGCACCGCGCCAACCTGCTCAATCCCGCCTATAACGTGGTCGGATTGGGCGTGGTTCGCGATGCAGACCGGATCTACATTGTGCAGGACTTCGGCAGCGCCCTCCCCAAATATTCTCCGCAGGAAGTGAAAGAGCATGTCGCCGCTGCCGTGAATCAAACCCGGCGTCTTGCGCAGCGGCCCGCATTGCAGGAACGCGACTTGCTCGGCGCCGATGACACTGCATGCTCCATGGCGCAAAACGACAAAACCGAAATCCCGCAGGATCACAAGCCTGTTGAGAGTTTAAGTATCATCGCCTATACCAGCCTGCACCCGGAAGCCTTGCCCGGCGCAGCCTCCAGCGCCGTCGCAGACCGCAACCTCCACAGTTTCTCCGTCGGCGCCTGCTACGCCCGCACCCGCACGTACCCCACCGGCGTCTATTGGGTCGTGCTCGCTTTACGGTGAGCGCCGCAGCCAGCGGAACCGTTTCGGTACATTCCCTTTCTCGGTTTGCAAAGAACTGTAAAATCTATGGCTTTTTCATCCGAGTTTGCGCCAAGCTAAGGTCAGCTACGAACGTCCCAAATTCGGTGCGGGCCACATCCTGGTGTATCCTCACCTTACTGATCGGTTTTGCCAAACGCCACTTTCTGGTTCGTACGATATGTTCGCCACTGCATAGGGTTCGGAGATTTTTCGTCATGATTCGACGTAGGTTTTCCTTCTCTTCCACTCACGCTCTTATTCTAGGGACGATTTTGCTGGCGTTTCCGCTGGCGGCCGCGGCCCAGCGCCACGGCGGGGGTGGAATGGGAAATGGCAGCCTCTCCGGAAATAGCCGTCCCAGCGGAGTCAAAGAGGAAGACAGCCTCAGAGATTTCCACGAGGCCATGGCGGTGCAGGCCACCAGCCAGCAGACGGCGGAGTTTCAGGCGCTGGTCAAGTCCACTGACGCGGTCAAGGCCGAACTGCAAAAATTCGTGGAGGACTTGCCCAAGGAGAACCCAGGGTCCGAATCCGCCGATCGTAAATCATTAGATCAGGCCCTGGAGGACGCCAGAAACGGCAGCAAGAAATTCGAGCAAGGATTCTCCCCAGCGCAGAAATCCGGACTGAAAGAGTTTGCCAAGCGATTGGCAAAAGCGGATTCAGATCTTGAACAGGAAGAAAAAAAGCTGGATGCAACTCTGGATGCCAAGGCGGCGACTCAGGAAATTACCGCGCATGCGGAGAGTCTGAAAAAAAGCCTGGCCGATTTTTCCGAGCAGCAACTCGCACTGGGAAGGGAAATGAGCATCACCCTGGCAAGTGGCCAGGATCTGGCCTTTACTCTTCCTACGGCCAGTCATCCGGTCAGGATCGCCAATCAAACAGTCGCAGTTCCGGTTTCCGGATCTCTTTCACAAACAGCGGCGCAGGGCGGCCAGCGCACATTCAAACTCGAGCTCTTGGCTGATCTTTCCGATGTGCAACAAAATATCACCGACCTGTTGCGGGCGCAGCTCAACACTTTGGAAAGTTGCGGGCAGCGAATCGCCATTCAGCAAGCTACGCTCATGCCTTCGACTCCAGCGGGCCTGCTCATTGTGAAACTGCATTTTGAGCGCTGGACCTGCGGGCGCGTGTTCGGCCAGCCCAACTCAACCGAACTAGCGGAAGAGGACGGCTCCGCCGAGATCAAACTGACTGTCGCGATCGAAAAACCGAACACATTAAAAATCACTGCCGTATTCGGGCGCATCGATGCCACCGGCATGATGGGTCAAGAGTTGCGCTCCGGTTCGCTGGGCGAAAATTTACGAAATACTGTCGCCCTATCGATTCAGACGGCCGCACAAACCGGTTCCGATTTTAAAATCACGCTTCCGCCAGCGGTGCAGAATTCTGCCACGATTCAGACCGCCCGATTTCAGGACACCGGAGTGGGCGGACTCAGCGTCGTGCTCGACGGTCAAGTCGAAATCTCCAACGATCAGGCAGATGCTTTAGCCAGCCAGTTGAATCAAGCCCTGTCGGCCCAGGGGACCCCGCCAAAGTAAAAAAATCGTCGTGCCCCGTCCGAGCCTTGCTTGGTCGGGAGTTTGAAATGCCGATTTCTCTCCCGGTGCCCTATGCTACTCTTGCCTTGCCCTCCGTCTTCGGTCCATTCATGGGATCCACAGCCCAATCCCGCCTGCCCCAGACCGCTCTCAACCGCGTCCGCTTCGGCACCGCTGGCTGGTCTTACAAAGATTGGGAGGGAATCTTTTATCCCCCAGGAATGCAGCACCGCAAAGTGCATCCCCTCGAATATTTGGCGCGCTTCTTCGACACCACTGAAATTAATACGTCGTTTTACGGTCCCATCAAGGCGCAACTCGCCAGCCTCTGGTGCCGCAAGGTCGCGGAAGTCAATCCTGATTTTCTATTCACAGCAAAACTCTATCGCGCCTTCACCCACTCGCCCAATGCCGCAATGGAGCCCACTTCCGCCGCCAGCATCCGTCCCACCGACGAGGACGAAGCCCGCAGCCGCGAAGGCCTCGACGTCCTCGCCGAACATGGACGCTTAGGCGCACTTCTAATCCAGTTTCCCGTCTCCTTCAAAAACACTTCGCTCAATCGCGAATATCTCGACCGCCTGCTCCGTCAGTTCATCGAATATCCGCGCGTCGTCGAAGTGCGCGACTCCACCTGGGACAACCCCGACACCCTCGCCGCCTTCGCACAAAAAAATGTCGGATTCTGCAACATCGACCAGCCGGTGCTTGGCCGCTCGCTCGCGCCCACCGAGCATGTCACCGCGCCCATCGCCTACGTCCGTCTCCACGGGCGCAACTACGATGAGTGGTTCGATTGCGACAATCGCAACGATCGCTACAACTATCTCTATAACGAAAAAGAGTTAACGGGCTGGAAGCAGCGCATCGAAAACGTGGCCCAGCGCGCGCAGACCACCTACGTCATCACTAATAATCATTTTGAAAGCAAGGCCAGCGTCAATGCGCTCGAGTTGAAAGCGATGATCACCGGCAAGCGAGTCCCTGCCCCACCCGCGCTCGTGCAGAAATACCCGGAACTGCGAAGGTTCGCCGATCCCGCCGACGACTTCGATGGTAATCCCCCAGCCAGTCAGCTTTCATTGCTGGCCTAAGTATGTGGAAGAGCGGCCCTTCAGGGCCGCGCAAAGCACAGGCGGTAGAGATTTCCCAGGTAGGGCCATCGACTGCGAGTGTTACTGCGAGATGTGCGCAGCACCGTGGAAGAGCGGCCCTTCAGGGCCGCGTAAAGCACAGGAAGTAGATCGGGCTTTAGCCCCTGTAGCCGGCCTCACTGAATCACCCGGTGCTCCTTCAAAATCTCCATCGTCTTTTCAATCGGCAAAGCCTCCACCGTATGCCCGTTCCCCGTCACTGTCGTCGCCTTGAACATCGAGTTGTATATCGCTTCCTCCGTCGCTTCGATCACGGCCTCAAACAGTGGCGACATCGCGTCGTTGGTCATCACTTCCACATGCCGCGTCAGCGCCTTATCAGAAGCATGGACCCTAACCTGCTCAGCCGTCGAGAACGCGATCGCGTAATCTCCGCTGCCATTCGAGCCCGAACTTCCGGTGCGCGCCACGCCCAGCCACGCCCTCGCCGCAAGTCGCTTCAGGTTGCGCGCATCCAGCGGCGCGTCGGTTGCCACCACAATCATGCACGATCCATCTGGCTTGTCTTTCTTGTCCGTTCCGCTCGCGGCCTGTTGTAGTTCCTTGCGCAAGTAGTACTGCCCCAGTTCCTGGCCCACCTGAGCCCCTCCAATCGTGAGCACTCCACCAAAATTCGTCTGCACCAGTACGCCCACCGTGTATCCCCCAAGTCCGCCTGGCAGCCGGCGCGACGCCGTCCCAACACCGCCCTTCCATCCGAAGACCACTGTCCCAGTCCCCGCGCCTACAGCGCCCTCTTCGACCGGACCGCTTTTCGCATTCTTTACGGAAGCGAACACATCCTCCGGCGCAATGTGCCGGCCGCGAATGTCGCTCAGGTATCCGTCATTGGTTTCACCCACCACAGGATTGATCGACAGCACATCCTCGTTCCCCGGCAGCGCCAACATGTAACTGATCAGCGCGTCCGCCACACGAGGCACGCTTGTGGTCGACGTCAGCAATATCGGCGTTTCAATGTCGCCCATCTCATCCACCTGCGTCGTTCCCGCTAGCTTTCCAAAACCATTGCCCACAAAAATACCGCCCGGAACTTTCTCCCGATAAAGATTGCCGCCGTGCGGCAGAACAGCGGTGACGCCCGTGCGAATGTTGTCGCCGCGAATAATCGTAGTCTGCCCCACTTCCACGCCAGCCACGTCCGTAATCGCATCCAGCGGCCCCGCAGGCAGAACGCCCACCTTCAGCCCCAGCTCAGAAGCGCGGGGCCGCGCACTGACAGTTGAGCGCGCATCGAGAGCTGGACGTAAATCAGGAACCGGACGTGCGACGGGAGTTGTATTCTGCGCAGCCACAAACCCAGCCGCCAGCAAGATCATGCCCACGCCAAAGAATTGATTGACCATGCGCAATAGCATACGACCAAGCAGGAGCCAGAAAGAAATCCTGGGCTGAAAACAAAAAGGAAAAATGTGTGCGGCACCGTCCCTGTGCATTACCGTAGGTGCAGCGCCGTGTGTGTGTATGTAGCACCGTGGAAGAGCGGCCCTTCAGGGCCGCGTAAAGCACGGGAAGTAGAGCAGGCTTTAGCCGCTGTGGGCGGGAAATTCGCCTGCGAATTCGTCGGGTGAATCCCTAGGAGTTCAATCTTTTCCACAGCCTTCCACAGAAATATTCTATCCCTTGTGACGTACGACCTTGACTGAGGCTGCAGTTAGCTCAGAATGCGAACCGTGCGCGCCAGCATGACAACTTCAGCAGGCAGAAAGCAATCGTGCCGAAGCGGAATGGCGGAAATGCGGAAGCCCGCTAACTCCTTATTCCGTAATATTTTGCCGGTAAGTCTTTTGTCCGCAGTATTTTGCGAGGAAAGTGAGATATCGAAATCCGCCAACTACGGCAGAATCAATAATTTGGACGATTCAGCAAAAAAAAGATAAACGGGGTTTTCTTACTCGGAAGTCGAAGCGGCCCATGGCGTCCGGCGTTCCCAAAATACCCAGGAGCTAGGCTGGATCACGCTCCAACCGCCGCATGATCGGCCATTCGCCGCCGGTTGTGGCGCAGCGCCACATTCATGAAGACATTGCCCAGAGAGGTTTCAAAGCAAATCATCAGCGCTTCAGTATCTTCACTGGTCTTGTCGCCCTCTTCGGCGGTGTGAAGCGACGGAGGATGAACGCGGAAATGGAAACCCTGATCATTGAGCGCGGAAATAGCATTGCCGACCACCTGGTTGGCGAGTTCGAAGATGGTTTCCTTGATCAGTCCATCCGACTCCGGAAGTTCGGTGCCCGCGTAGTGGCTGGCCACGCGCACCGCCGTCTGCGGCTCCAGGTCGAGGATGATGCGCCCTTCAATATCACCCGTCAGAGCGATCATGCCCGCTACACCCTTGCGGCGATAGGCTTGCTCCTCCATCGTCAAGTTTCCCACCTTGGTGGCGCCCTGCAAACCTTGCGACAACACAGCATCCGCCGCGTTGATGAAAGGCTGGATCAGTTCCATCTTCATGGAATTAGGCTCCCGCTCCGGCGGCGGCCACTACCGCGCCATCCTCGCCCAGAACATACTTGATCACTTCGTACAAGACTTCCGCCTTCACTGGTTTCTGCACGAAATGGCGTGCTCCGCGTTGCAGCGCAGCCACAATGTTTTCCTGGTAGCCCACCGAGGAAACCATCACAATGCGCGCTTCCGGATGCTGTTGGACAATCCGTTCGGCCGCCTCGATCCCTTCCATCTGCGGCATGGTGATATCCATGAGCACAATGTCTGGATGCGTGCGGTCAAACTCGCTGATGGCAGTCAAGCCGTCCCCGGCTTCAGCCGCCACCTGCCCGCCGAAAGTTTCGATCATGCGGGCCAGATTTTTGCGGGCAAATACGGAATCATC
This sequence comes from Acidobacteriaceae bacterium, assembly GCA_003132445.1. Lineage (GTDB taxonomy): Bacteria > Acidobacteriota > Terriglobia > Terriglobales > Acidobacteriaceae > Sulfotelmatobacter. The sequence continues at coordinate 8,283 of PKXU01000181.1, forward strand.
CACAATCAAGTAGCGAACCGGCTGCCCATCCTTGCTGCGTTTTACTGCTGCAAACTGCTCCATACCGCCTCCTCTTTCTACTGCATATCACGTCTAACTCGTTCCGCACCAGATCACGCTGGTCACGCCTAAATACCGTCGCCAATCCTAGTTTCCGGCGCGTACCGCGCGCGCCGTCGTTGCACGGTTTGAACCTGAATTTGAACCTGAATTTGAACCTGAATTCGAACCCGGATTCGATCCTCCTCCGCCGACGCGGCCGCTGCTGCAAATCGCCTGCAGCTCCGACGCCATCGCATCCAAACCCACTACTCGCATCGCGTATCCGCGATCGATCGCCGCTTTGGGCATGCCATAGACCACGCACGACTCTTCACTCTGCGCGATGGTTACGCCCCCCTCTTTCTTTACTGCCCCCAGGCCCTCGGCGCCGTCATCGCCCATTCCTGTCATCAGCAGGCCGATCACCTGCGTTTTGAATTCCAGAGCAGCGCTGCGCAACAGCACATCCGCGCTGGGACGGTGTCCGTTCACGCGCGGCTCATCGCACAGCACGGCCACATCCCCCAGCGGTAGCCGCTTCACCTTCATGTGACGGCTTCCGGGGCAGATCAGCACCCGGCCCGGCTGCAGGACGTCTCCCGACTGCGCTTCTTTCACCCGCAACGGACAAACCTCGTCCAGCCGACGGGCAAACATGTCGGTGAATCCCTCCGGCATGTGCTGCACCACCGCAATCGTGCCGGGAAAATCTCCCGGCAATCGCGACAGCAAAAACTCCAATGCTTGCGGGCCTCCGGTGGAAACACCGATAGCAATCAACTTGTTCGGGACCGCCGAAGAGATAGGAAGTTTTTCGGGCTTAGCCGAAGCTCCCGACATCATGCGGGGTTTCAGCTTGCTCTCCGCCGCCGCCTTTACCTTGGCAATCAATTCCCGCGCGGTCTCCGCCCTATGGGCCGCTGCGTCACGGGGCTTGGTAACGAAATCGAATGCGCCCAGCCCCAGGGCTTTTAAGGTTACCGAGGCGCCTTCGGTGCTGTGCGAGCTGAAGACGATTACCGGCACGGGATGACGCCGCATGATTTCCTTCAAGGCGTCGATGCCATTCATACCCGGCATTTCCAGATCCAGCGTCACCACACTGGGCTGTAGCTCCTCGATTTTTTTCAGGCAGAAAGATCCATCCATCGCGGTTCCGACGACTTCGATGGATTCGTCGGTGGAGAGCATCTGCGGAATCAGCTTGCGCATCAGCGCCGAGTCGTCCACTACCAGCACGCGTATCGAATTTGTCCTCATGCCTGACCTCCGACTGCCGAACCCGTTCCTGCAGACACGGCCAGCCGCATGCGGTCGGTGGAGGTGAGCAGCAGACCCGAATTCGATTGTCCGGTTTCCTGCTGCCGCCAGCGCGCAACATGCTCCACGATCGCGGGCAGATTCAGAATCAGAACCACGCGGCCGTCGCCCAGAATGGAAGCTCCTGAAACCAGATCGGTAGAGAACGTGTGATCATCCAATGCTTTGATGACCAATTCTTCTTCGCCTTCGAGGGCGTCGACAATCAATCCGTATTTTTTCTCCCCGGCGGTAATCACCAGCACGAAGAGCTTGGCGGTGCGTTCTCGCGCAGCGGGACGGCCCAGGCGCAGCAGCGGCAGAACTTGATCGCGCAACTGCAACACTTCGTAGTTATCGATCTGATGCACTTCCGTCTCGAAGGTGCGCGCAATCTCCAGCACCGCGTTCAATGGGATGGCATACAAGCGCTGCTCCACCCAGAACAGCAACGCTTTGATGATGGCCAGTGTGAGCGGAAGCTTCATGCGGAAAGTGGTGCCTTTGCCGGGACGAGTCTCGACGCTGATGGAAGCCTTGAGACGATGCAGAACACTCTGCACCACGTCCATGCCAACGCCGCGTCCGGAAACTTCGGTGACCTCATCGGCTGTGCTGAAACCGGGACGGAAAATAAAATCGACAGCCTCGGCTTCGCTCATGCGCGCAGTTTCCTCAAGCGTCGCCACGCCGAGTTCGATGGCTTTGGCGCGAATCTTTTGTGAATCGATGCCGCGGCCGTCATCGCTCACTTCGACGAAGACCTGATTACCCTGGTGATAGGCGTTCAGCCGGACCACACCTTGTGGCGGCTTGCCCAATTTGCGCCGCTCTTCAGCAGGCTCGATGCCGTGGCTGACGGCATTGCGGACCAGGTGAGTGAGGGGCTCGGCAATGGCATCGAGAATCCCTTTATCGAGATCGGTATCCTGTCCGGTGATGTCGACCTCGACGTCGCGGCCGCATTGCCGCGCCACATCGCGCACCATGCGCGGGAAGCGGCGAAATAGCTGGTCGACCGGCACCATGCGAATCTTCATGACGGAACGTTGCAGATCGTTGAGCACGCGGGCCTGGAAGGCCATGGCATCGGCAAACTTTCCCCGCAAGGCTTCTTTGGGAAAACGGCGGGAGAATTCGTTGAGCGCCTGTTGCAGCATCGACTTCCCGATGATGAGTTCGCCTACCAGGTTGAGAACGCTGTCGATGCGGCCGGCGTCGACACGCAAAATATTTTCCAGCATATTTGCCGGCGCCGCTTCAGGCGACGGCGCCGCAGGTGAATCTTCGGTGGGAATCGCGTCGGACGCCGCTGACTCCGGGACAGAGGCTTCGGCTGGAATTTCTTTCTGGTTTTCGCTGCCGCTGTCAGTTTGCGGTTTCTTTACCGCCGCGGTTGCGTCCAGCAACAACTCGATGTGGACCTCGGAGGTGATAGTGGGAATTTTGCACTTGGCCGCAATCTGCTCCGCCGTCTGCACGCTGGCCAGAACGAACTCCACTTGCTTGGAGGCGGCCGGCGATTTGGCGTCAGGACGCATCGCCAGCACCGGGCCCATGACACCGATAGCATTGTGCACCAGTTGCCGTCCCGCAATTGGCATGGCGCAGTGCGGATCGATCTTGACCACTACGTGAAACACATCCTGACCACTCGCCTGAGCCTGGGTCATCGCCAGTTTTTCGTATTCTGTCCACTGCGCGGCCACCACTTTCGCAGAAGTTGGTGCGGCTTTTGCCTCCGCCGTTTTTGCCGTAGTGGTCTTCAAAGAACTTTTGGAGGCGGTTTTTTTCGTCCGCCTGGTCTTCTCTTTCTCTGGAGCGGGCGCAGCGGTCAGGTCTGCGATTTTTTTGCTGAGAGCTTTAGAGGACGGCATCTTGCCGTTGCTGCGATAGGCGGCAATCATGCCGGCAAATACATCGGCGGCGGCAAAGGCAATCTCCGCGACGGCCGCTTGGGTAGCCGTCCCTTCCAGCGACAACGCGTCTTCGAATTGATGCGCCAGTTCACTCAACTCGCGCAGCCCGCACGCGGCCGAGTCGCCCTTCAAGGTGTGTACCGTGCGCCGAATGACGCGCACGATTTCCTCGTCGCCGGGCTTTTTCTCCAGCTTCAGCGCTTCATCGTTCAGCGCCTGCAGGAGTTCCTGCGAAGTCTCAAAGAAGAGCTCCCGCAGTTCCGCGCCACGCTCATCGGGGGATTCCGTCACTCTCTCACCTCAATCCGCTGATAGGCCGTTCCGCTGTCTTTGTGGACCATTTGAAATTTACTGCTCAAGCCCAGCAGGCTCTCCGCATGTCCCACAAAAAGATATCCGCCGGCATTCAGGCAGCGGTAAAACTTTTCCACCAGGCGTTTCTGTTCCGCTTCATCGAAATACATCATGACGTTGCGGCAGAAGATCACATCGTTCCGCTGAGGCAGGTATTCCGTCTTCAGATTGTGAAAGTCGAAGTGAACCATTTCTTTCAGCGGTTTCTTGATGGCGTAGCGCTCGCCGACTTTATCGAAGTAGCGAAGACGATAGCCGTAATCGACCGTGGACATCTGATTCTCGCCGTAGGTCCCCTCCTGGCCGGTCCGCAGCACGGTATAGCTGATGTCGCTGGCCAGCACTTCGAGCCGCCATGGGGGCGGCACCAGCGGCTTCGGCATGGGCACGTTAATGGGAAGCGGATTGCGCAGGTAGTAGTAGGCCAGCGCATCGATGACCAGCATGGCGAGCGTGTAAGCTTCCTGCCCAGTCGAGCATCCCGCGCTCCAGACGCGGATGGAGTATTCGCGCCGCGCGCTCTTGTGCTTGAACAGAGCTTCCAGCACCGACTTCTGGAACAGATCGAGTTGCGCCTTGTGACGGAAGAAGCTGGTCTCGTTGACCGTCAGGTTTTCGAGCAGCTTGGCAAGCTCCTCTTTGCCCTGATTGCTGATCAGCAAACGGTAATAGGAGTAAAAGGAATCGAGCCGGCACTCTTTCAGCCGGCGCAGCAGACGGTCCTGTAAAAAGTGTGTGCGGCGTTCGTCGAAGTGCATGCCGCACTCCTGATAGACGAGCGCCTGCAACAGCTTCAATTCCGCTTCGGTCAGTATGGGAGCTGGTGCGGCTCCGGATGTGCTCATGTATGTTCTCTTCAGATCCGCGGCAATCGATTCCGAAGTTTCAAAGTTTCAAGGTCTTAAAGTTTCAAAGACTAGATGTCGTGAGACCCGGGAACCCGAAGCCCTGTTACTTTGAAACCTTGAAACTCTGAAACCTTGAAACTTTGAAGCTGTGAAACTTTGCCTTACTTGGCCGCTGCGCCGCGTGCCTCGGCCTTGCTGCCCGGCTTCTTTTCGCCGTTCTCGCTCTTGGCTTGCAGACTGCCTGGAGCCAGCAGCTTGCTCATATCGAGCAGCACCACCAGCCGCCCCGCGACTTTGCCCAGTCCGGTAACACAATTCAATCCGCCTTCCTGAAATACCGCGGGCGGCGGTTCCACCGCCTCGGCGGGAATCTTCAAAACTTCCGAGGCCGAATCCACAATCAGCCCCGCCAGCCGGCCCGCATGTTCGACGACCAGGATGCGGTTCTGCTTGCCCAGCGTCGCGTGCCTCTCTCCGAAGCGCTTACGCAGGTCCATGACGGAAACAATCTTGCCGCGCAGGTTGATCACGCCCTCCAAATAGTCGGGCGCATCGGGCACAGCCGTGATTTCAGGCACGCGCACAATTTCGTGCAGGGAAGTGATGGGAACGCCGTAAGTCTCCCGCCCTACTTTGAAGCCCACGATATGAAGTTCACGGCTCATAATTTGAAGTTCTCTTGTTCAGGCTCTCAGTTCGAGGTCTCTGCCGTGTGCCTTTAGAACTGCGCTCCCGCCGCAGCCCGGCGTGCGCCGCGGCCGGGTGTATCTGCTTGAGTTTGCGGCCGCGTCGCTTCTGCCAGCGCGAAGCGGTCGATGAACTCCAGCAGGCCACGCGACATTTTCGACATTTGTTCTGACGATGCCGCCAGTTCGGTGGAACCGGAGGTGGATTGCTGCACCAGTTCGCGCATGCGCTCCATGGCCTTGACCACCGCCTGCGCCCCTGACGCCTGTTCTTCGACGGCGGAGTTGATTTCGTGAGTGATTTCGTTCAGGCGCGTTGTAGCGCGCGCAATCTGCGAGGAGCCGTGCGATTGTTCGTTGGTGGCCGCGCCAATTTCCTGCGCGAACTTGTAAACTTCGGTGACCACGTTCGAAATCTTGCGCAGCGCCGCGTTGAGTTCTCCACCGAGTTCCAAGCCTTCGTTCACGATGCTGGTGGAGCGGTCCATGTTCTCGACCGCCTTACGGGCTTCCTTCTGAATGCTTTGAATCAGTTCGGAGATTTCCTTGGTGGATTGCGCCGACTTCTCGGCCAGCTTGCGCACTTCGTCGGCCACTACGGCAAAGCCCAGGCCGTGCTCTCCGGCGCGGGCAGCTTCAATGGCGGCGTTCAGGGCCAGCAGGTTGGTTTGTTCCGCGAGATCGTCGATGACTTCGATGATTTTGCCAATGTCGTCGGCGCGTTGCCCCAGGGCTCCGATGATCTGGCCGGAAGAGGTGATGGTGGTGTTAATGCGGTTTAGGCCGTCGGTGGCCTTTTCCATGGTGCCAATGCCGTTGTGAACTTCTTCGCGCGAGCGATTGGAGATGTCGAGCAGCACTTTGGCCGTATCGGCGACGCGCTGAATCGAGGCCACCATCTGATCGATGGAGGCGGAGGTCTCGCTGACGCTCGAGGCCTGTACTTGCGTGCTCTTCACCATGTTCTGCACGTTGACGCTCATCTCGTGCATGGTGCTGGTGACCTCGTCGATGGCGGAGGACGCCTGCAATCCGACTTTGGCGGCATCGTCGGAGGCGCCGGCCACCTGGTTGGAGGCGCTGGCCACTTGCGACGAAGCGTCGCGCACGCTGCGCACCAGTCCGGCCAGGCCGTCGACCATGCGGGCGAAGGCATTGCCCAGCGTGTCGTGCGAGGACCGCGGTTTCACTTCGAGAGTGAGATCGCCTCCGGCAATGGATTCGGATACGCCGGCCATTTCCTTGAGGTATGTCACCATCTTGTGGAAGGTGCGGGCCAACTCGCCGATCTCGTCCTTGCGGGTGAGATCGATGTTGTGCTCGAGATCGCCAGTGTTGCCTATGCCGCGAGCCACGTTCATGAGGTCGTTCAGCGGTTGAGTAATCGATTTCGCCGTGCGATAGGCGATGGCTGCGCCGAGTGATAATGCCAGCAAGGTGCTGATCAGCGATACGCCGATGGTCCAGTTGGCCGCGCTCGTGTCGGACTTTTGCCGTTCATCGACCAGCTTGCGGTTCTCGCCGTCGGCCACATCGAGGGAGTCCGTGGAATTCTTGACCCAGGAAGAAGCGTCCTTCTGAAGGTAATAGATTTGCAATTCGGCGACGGTGGCGTTGCCGGAGTCAACGTCTTTTCGTTTCTCAATTAGAGGCTGCGCGAATTCCTTGCCCCAGGCCTGTTCCAGTTGCTCCACTTTTGCCAGCGCGCTTTTAACCTGATCGGAGTTGGCCAGATTCTTGCCCTCTTCGAGTTTGTCGTTGAGGGTACGCAGACCCTCATTCATGCGGTCTACCTCGCGGGTGTCGCCGCTCAGCAGGTAATTACTCAGGTAGAGACGATTCTGCATCATCTGAAAACGAATCGCGTTGGTGCTGTCGGCCAGCTTCAGCGAAGCGGCTGCTGCTGCTTTGGCCGCATGTTCCCGTTCCACCGCCGACCAGTTCACCAGGAACAGGACCACGACCATGGCGAGGACGATGCCGAAATTCGTGTATAACTTCTTGCCGATTGTCATCCCTAATCTCCTCCGCGGACAGGCGCTTACCGCGGCTCAAACTTAAAGTCGATCACTCCTGAGCTTTCCGTGGTTGCCGGTTCAAACCGCCACTTCCTGGCCGCGTCCAGCGCTGCGTTGGCCAGGACCGGATGACCACCCACCACATGGGCGTCTTTTACCGTGCCGTTGGGCGAAACCACGACCTGAATCTTTACCGTGCCCGCGAGATTCATTCTGCGTGCCAGATCCGGATAGTTCGGTTGTACTTTGTTCTTTGCCCGGCGAACGATTTCGTCGCTTTGCGCTTGTTGTGCTCCGGTTCGCACCGGAGCTATCGTGACTGCCAGAGCTAGAACGGCCAGTAGGGCCGCTGCAGTTCTTCGAGACACAAATCCTCCTCGCTTTCGAGAAGCTTGTGAAGCGAAGCGTGCAATGGCTGGGCCACCTGAACCTTATTCAAAAAACGAAAGTAATGGACTGTATCCCTAGACGAATAAGGCAGTTAGATTTCTAAGAAAGAAGCGGCAGCGGCAACGCCATGGGGTTAGACGCGTCTCATAGCAGTGGCGAAGCCCGTGATTTCTCACTGTGAGACGAAAAGTAGGTTTGTCTCGGGATTTCACACCAAGGCACCTTCCGCCCCATTTTCCTTGACTCAAATTGAGATGACAGGTACTTTCCCAATAGATTCAAGCACTTGTGAATCGCGAACAATATTCTTCCACTTTCGACGCAGGCTTGAGTATTTCTGGCGGCATTTCGGTCCCACCCCCGGGGGGCCAAGCAGTCCCCGGACGGGATGAGGACTTCCAGAAGTTGCTGGCCCGTATTGCTGCCAAAGCAGGGGAGAGATCGGGATCGCGGGCGCTGATCCAATTCTTTTGTGAGGGCACGCGCGAATTCTTTAAGGTGCCGGGCGTATATTTCTGGCGCTGCCAATTGGCCGACGAATTGGTGGGGGAGCAAGCGGACGGAAAACTAGCGGAACGTTTTATCGGCATGCGGCTGCGTCCGGAACAAAGCGTTGTCACGGCTGCAGCGGTGAGGCAGCGGCGAACGATGTTCGCGAATCACGTGGAGCCGGCGACGTTTCCGGCAACAAAGGAATTTGAAGCGCGCTCGCTGATGGCAGCGCCGCTGTTGGTATTCAACGAAGTGATGGGAGCCGTCACATTCCTGCATGACGCCGACGACAACTTCTTTAGCGAAGATATGACCGCAAAAGCGACGATTCTGGCAGGTCAGCTGGGAAGTTTGCTGGAAGCGGCGCGCTTGAATGATACCTCGCGGGAACAATATCGTCGCGCCGAAATTCTGGCGGATGTGGCGCAGGTATTGCATGGAGCGCCCGATGTTTTCGCGGTGATCGAGGCGCTGGCGGATCGCCTGCGCCTGCTGTTGCGAACCAAACTAGTGTGCGTGTTGCTGCGCCGGGAAGGGCCGTTTGAATTGAAAGCGGTTTCGGCGGAAACTCCGCAACTGGCAACCTCGGCGCGGGCGCGACACGACCGGCAGACGCTGCGCTTCGCTGCCGATCTGGCGCAGCGGGCGGTGACGGCGGGAGAACCCATCACACTCTCGATTGGCGCCGATGTGCACTCGCTGGGCAATCTGGTTTCTCCCGGAATGCTGATTGCCGCTCCGTTTCGCACCTCACGCACCCAGGGCGCCATTCTGATTTATCCGCGCGCGGAGGGCGTGTTCTCTGCGGAAGAGAAGGCCCTGGTAGCAGCGATCGCGGGTTTCGGGGCGGTGGCTGTCGCGCATGCCGAACTGCACGCTACGGCACACGCGCAGGCTCACGAACTTCATCAATTGCTCGAAATTTCTTCCGAACTGAGTTCGAGCAGCGATCTCGATCATTTTCTGCAGGCCTTCGTGATTCGTGCGGCTGACTTTCTAGGATTTGGGCGGTGTGTCATCGCCTTGCTGGAAGCAGGCCAATTTCGGGTTCGCTATTCGGTGGAAAAGGGCGAACCACGGCGTATGGATGTGCCGATTCCTGAAGGAATTGCCACGCGTGCCTTGCGCACCAAAGAGGTCTTCTGGACCGATGAAGCCAGCCAGATTCCCGGAATCAATCTGGACGCGGTCACAAAATATAGAATCCACCAATTTCTTTCGGTGCCATTGCTGGGGACGAGCGGGCGAGTGCTGGGAATGTTTGGAGTTCTCGACCGGCTGGATGGCACGGGGGTCTCACAGGAAGATATTCGACGCGCCCGCGCATTATCGAATCAGGCAGCGATTGCGCTTGAAGTGGCGAGCAACCTGCATCTTTCGGAACAGCACCGGCACCGCGCGGAAGCTCTGATCGAACTGGCGCGGGAAATAGATGGCGCGCTGCAGTTGCCTGATTTTGCCCGCAGATTTGTGAGGCGCACGGCGGAACTTACAGCTTCGAGCGCAGGGTTGCTCGCGGTTTGGCAGGAGGGACGCTGGCAAGTAGCGGCATTGCAAAATCTGGCCAAATCGTCGCCGGAGAATTTTCGCCTGGCTTCTTCCGTTCTGCACCAAGAAGTTCAGAGAGAGGTTCAGAAAGAAATACATCGAGAAGTGCAGAACGAAAGAGAAGCGCCGAAAGAAACCGAGGAGGAAACGCGCCGGGAGGGCCAAAGAGACGCCGCTCTGAAGTCCGCTGCCGATGCGCCGTTTCAGCCTTTGCTCGCGGGCATGCTGAACGTGGCTCTGGGAGAATTTATACATCGCAATAGCGAGGCCGTGGTATATGGGTCGGCCAAAGAAATGCTCGGCGAGGAAACGGCTGCCAAACTGCAATGGTCGGACTGCACGCTGGTGCGGCTTCGCGGTGCAAACTCCGAACTGACAGGAGTGCTCTGCCTTTGCGGGCATTCCGCTTCTCTGGGAGAGGACGATCGCATTTTTCTTGAAACCATGGCTGGGCACGCCGGAATGGCTCTGGAAAATGCGCGACATTTTACGCGGATCGAGCAGGCGAACCGCCACTGGACAGAGATCTTTGATGCCATCACTGACTTCATCGTGGTGCACGACCAGAGCGACAAGGTGCTGCGCGTAAACCGCTCGCTGGCCGCGATGATCGGCGTGCCGGCGGCGGAACTGACCGGCGTAAACATGCGGGCGCTGATGGCACTGACCAGCGACACCGCGTCCTACTCGTGTCCGTTTTGCCGCGCGATGGCCGACGATTCCGATGAATTCGCGCACCCTGTATTTGATCGCACGTACCTGGTTTCTACCTCTCGCGTGCATGGACCCGCCGACGAAGGCCTGCAAACGATTCATGTGTTGAAAGACATTTCCGACCGGCGCGAGGCGGAGCGCCGTTACCGCGAACTCTTCGACAATATTCAGGAAGGGCTGTTTTTCAGCACGCCGGGCGGGCGCTTTATCGAAGTCAACGATGCCATGGTGCGAATGCTGGGCTATGGCAGCCGGGACGAACTGCTGCAGATCGACATTCCGACGCAACTTTATTTTTCCGCGGAAGAGCGGGACCGCCACGCGGAAGGGATGAAGGAAAACGGTCATTTGCGGAATTTCGAGTCCACGCTGCGGCGCAGGGATGGATCTCCGATTCATGTCCTGATCAATGCCTTCGGCCTCTACGACAATCTGGGCCGTCTGTTACAGATTCGCGGATTGATGCTGGACGTAACCGGTCTGCGGACCTATCAGTCCGAACTGCACCGGGAACGCGATTTCTCCAGCAAAATTCTCAACAATACGCAGAGCCTGATTCTGGTAGTAGACACCGCCGGCCTGATCAGCTATGCCAATCGCCGCTGGTATGACGCGGGCTTCGAGCAGAGAGACTTGCTGGGACGTCCCGTACTCGAACTGGCTGCGCCCTCATTCGTACGACCACTATCGGAAGCGCTGCAGAGCACACTGAACAGCCAGCAAGTCGACAATATGGAGTTGCAGATCGTGCGCGGGCACGGAGCGGCGGGGAAGTTCTCGGCCAATCTCAGCCCCATGCGCGATGAACAGGGAAGAATTACCAGCATCGTACTGGTGCTCACCGACATTACCGACTCGGCCGTGCTGCGCGACAAATTAGTGCACACGGAAAAAATGGCCGCGGTTGGACAGCTGGTCTCAGGCGTGGCGCACGAGGTGAACAATCCGCTGACGGCGATTCTGGGCTTCGCCGACCTTCTGATGGAGAACCCGGATTTGCCGGAAACGGCGCGCAAGGATATGCGCGTGATTCTGCAAGAGGCTCAGCGCACCAAGCAGATCGTACAAAACCTGTTGAGCTTTGCGCGACAGATGCCGCCACAGCGCACGGCCGTTCAGCTGAATTCCATTCTTCGCCGCACCGTGCAGTTGCGTTCGTACGATTTCAACAGTCACGGCGTGGAGATTATTGAGCACCTCGATGAGGGATTGCCCGAGGTAATGGGCGATGCCCACCAGTTGCAGCAGGTTTTTCTCAATATTCTGAACAATGCGTACGACGCCGTGCACGATGTCGGTCGCCCGGCGCGTATCGAGATCATGTCGACCAAGGCGGGCGACACGGTCGAGGTTTCGTTCCGCGATAACGGCGACGGAATCTCCGATCCGGATAAGATTTTCGATCCGTTTTTTACCACGAAGGAGATCGGCAAGGGTACCGGTCTGGGCCTCAGCATTTGCTACGGAATTCTCAAAGAGCACGGGGGCGAGATTCTTTGCCACAACAATGCGGGCGGCCATGGCGCGACATTTATTGTCCGCCTGCCCGCGAACCCTCACACGGCATCTTTGAGCGTGGCTGCAGGAGTGATACAACCATGAGCTTACCAGCGCTGAAACCTCAATCACTGCCAGTATTACTGATCGAAGATGAGCCTGCCGTAATGGCATATGTGCAGGCAGCACTCGAACGCAGCGGATACCCCGTGGTCTGCTGCGAGTCGGGCGTGGACGCTTTGCGCCTGCTGGAAAACGGCGCGTTTTTGGGTGTGGTCTCAGACATGCGAACGCCTGGCGGAGTGGATGGCGGGCAGGTGCATGCCTGGGTCGCCCGCAATCGCCCCGATCTGGCCTCGCGAATTGTCTTCATCACCGGGGATATTGCCAACGAGGAGACCGTTGCCACATTGCATCAAACCGGCGCCCCCTGCGTGGAAAAACCGTTCCGGGTGCAGCAGTTTATCGACGTCATTTCGAAAACTTTCGGGAAGGTCGAATGAACAGCGCGGGCGGCAAAGAAGATTTTCGCATTCGACTGCTGGTGGTCGACGATGAGCAGAGCATTCGCAAACTCTGCATCACGGTTGGCGAGGCGCTCGGCTTCATTTGCATGGAAGCGGAAAGCGGGGAATCGGCTCTGGCGCTATTGGAAGATCAGTCGGTACACATGGTCTTGAGCGACATGGTCATGCCGCATATGTCGGGCCTGGAGTTTCTGGAAAAAGTAAAAAAGCTTCTNNACGACTACATCACCAAACCGTTCTCGCCGCTGGAGGAGTTGCGTTTATTTCTGCGGCGCATGGCGGAAAAAGTTCGTCTGGTCGAGGAGAACGAATTTCTGCGCCAGCGCATCAATTCCGAAACTGCAGTGCATGGAATCATCGGTTCGTCAGCCAAGATTCAGGAAGTCCTGCGCATGGTAGCGCGGTTGAAAGACACGCGAACGCCTGTGCTTATTTATGGGGAAAGCGGGACGGGCAAGGAACTGGTCGCGCGCGCGATGCATTTCCGCGGCGCTTTTGGCGGCCGTCCTTTCGTCGCCGTCGACTGCGGCTCGCTGGTGCCTACCTTGATCGAGAGCGAGCTCTTCGGTTACGAAAAAGGCGCTTTTACGGGTGCGCTGAAATCGAAGCAGGGATTGTTTCAGGCAGCCGATGGCGGCACTATTTTCCTGGACGAAGTGGGCGAGTTACCGCTGGAGTTGCAGGCCAAGCTGCTGCGAGTGTTGCAGGAAAAAGAAGTTCGTCCGGTGGGCAGTAACCAGAGAATGAAGGTGGACGTTCGCGTCATCGCCGCCACCAATCGCGATCTGGAAGCCGCCTATAAGAACGGAACCTTCCGCAAAGATCTTTATTTTCGTTTGAATGTAGTCACGCTGTATGTGCCCGCGTTGCGCGAACGGCGCAGCGATACTCCCATGCTGGTGCACTGGTTCCTGGAACGCTACGCTCCGGGTGCGGACTTGCGCATCACCAGTGCTGCCATGAAGGCACTCATGCAGTACGACTGGCCCGGCAACGTGCGCGAATTGGAAAATTGCGTGGAGCGCGCGGTCGCGTTGGGGAACGGGCAAGTCATCGACCTCAGCGACCTTCCCCCTTCTATCGCGGCAGGGGCTGGCACTGCTGGAGCGGTTGCATCCGCGCCGGCAGAAGAGCAGACAGTGCCAGAGCCCTCACCCCTGGCTCCTTCTGAGCCCTCCCGTCCCGCGCTCTCGAGTACCGATCTCGAAGATATTGAACGGGCTACCATCCAGCGAGTCTTTCAACAGGTGAACGGAGATAAGGCTCTTGCGGGACGGATGCTCGGCATCAGTCGGGCCACGCTGTATCGCAAGCTGAAGCGTTACAGCATCGGCACGGAATCCTCTACGGGACGATCCAGCCACACATTGCAATAGTAGACGGCAGTAGTGACGCGGCTCACCGGCAGCATAGTGTTGAGACGGTGTCTCAGAATGAGACTCTGATTTTCCTTTCGCCGTTTCCACCCTTCCTACTAGCTCCTAAGCTTCTGAAAATGCATTCACGTGAGTACTAATCCTTCCGTTCCCAGCGTTGGCTGCCGTGTTGCTCTTCTTTTTCTGCCCGCGGGTTCCGACGGAGAGCGGTTCCCTGGGGAAGAGACGAAGTCAGCCACATTGAACGGTAGAGTGAGCCACGGTTAGGGGATTTTCATTCGTTTGGCGCAAGAAGCCACAGCAACGGCACGCAGTCTAGAGACCGCCAGCACCGTGGCCGGCCTCGCGCGATTTTTCCCCGACGCTTCGCCGGTGCGAATGCGATTTCAACTGGCCCGGGTTCTTCCAGGCAGTGACGTCACTGCGGCTCCATTCACTGAGAGTATCGTCGCCGAATTTGGCACGCCCCGCGAGGTGCTCTTTGAATGTGCCATGGCTTTGGAATTCGGCGATGACGTTCGTCTGCGAAATTGCGACGGCTCGTTTACGGTGACGGCGTCGGTGGTGGCGGTGCAGTATCACCCCGGCAAGAACGCAGTAGCCGCCCGTTTTCTAGAAGAAGTGCCCAACTGGATCGTGAAATCATGATTCCTTCCACACCCGTACAGGATCTCGCAACCCAATGGAAAACCGCCTGCCGGCTGTATCCCATCTATTTCGAACTGGCGCGCGAGTTTGCCATCGAAGTGAAAACATGTGCCGATCTTGATGCCTGCGCCGAGACGCCCGATCAAGAGACGGTTGAAGCCGCCACACGCTGGCTGGACGAACTGGATCAAGTTATTCAGGTGCATCAGCTGCGCCAGTTCTTACAAACCAGTTCATCTCTGAACCAGGATGCGCTCATGACCCTGGTGCGGCATTTCCTGGCAAAGACAGAAAAAACTGAAGCCACGCGCGACAAGATTGATTTCCTGCTGGTGCAGTATTTCAGCCAGCTGGCGCCAACTGGCGTAAGCGACGCAGATGTGAATCTCGACTACGTGGCGCGCTCGCTGGAACCGGTTTTAGGGGAAGTGGAATTGAAGCCGCCAGTTTGGGTGAATGCTCTGGATCGAGTGCTGGAAGGAGCAACCCGCTGCCGTTCGCTCGACGAATTGCTGCACGGCGGCATTCTGGAACAGGGACGCAAGGCCAAGGGGCTGGCAGGGGATCTTTTCTATCTGCCGGTCGCGCTGGTGGCCTTCACGCGTTTCGGATATCTGATGAGGCGGGGTTTCTTTCGTCTCATGCTGGGGGACCTCAATGTGATTCTGGATGGGCTGAGCGAACTCGAGGATCAGGGTGTGACGACCATCGATTGCCGGCGTGCGCAGTTTTCCGCGCAGGAACCGATCATTCGCCTGCGCATGATTTGCCAGTCATGGAAGGTAATGTTTCAGGCTGAGTATTCCTCAGGACAACCCTTGCGCATGCTGGTGGATCTGCGAGCTTCGGTCGACCAAGCACTGGGCCGCGGCAAGGCCCGCGAAGCGGAAGCGGGTGCGGAGGGAAAGATAAAGCCGAACGTCACAGTGAATCCCACAGTGAATCCAACAGCGAAGCCGGCCGGGCAAAGCAAAGCTCCGGCGGTTGCAACGAAAGCCAGCGCCTCAGCCGCAGCAGCGGGCGCAGCGAAATCTGCGGGAGTGAATGCGCCGGCCTCGGCTGCAAAGCCGAAGGCGAAGGGCGCAACGCCGAATTCGGATGTTCCCGAGTTCGAGATTTCGAGCGCTCCTAGCTGGGATCCTGGTACGGAGTCGCTGCCCGGCAAGAAGAGCTGAAGTTCGCGAAGATTCAATTACCACCGCGCTAGATGAATAAAGATCAAGAAAGAAGTTCAATCAGAAGGCAGTTGCATCGGTCGGAAAGACGCCGTTGAAAACGAATGCCCGGCAAAACGGCTAGCTCAACAAAAGAGGACGTGCGTGGAAGCACAGACTGTATTGATCATTTCCGACGAGGTCGATTTCTCGCGGTGCATTACTGCCCGCTGGCAGAAGGAGCGCAGCGCCCCTGCTTTTACCGTGCTCGGCGGCGACTTGTGGCCGAGATTCGCAGTGGATGGGTTTGATGTGGCCATTGTTGGGGAGATGCGGCGGGAACTGCTATCCGTGGTGCTGGAGCCGTTGCACTCTACCGGGCGGCCGATTTTCTGCGTGTGCAACGATGCTGCTACGGCACAACTTGTGCGCCAGCGCTGGCCCCGGATTTCCAGCCTGCAGCGCAGTGAACATTGGCTGGACACGCTGGTGCTGGCCGGAAGCGAGGCTGTGCACCGTGCGCGTGCGGAATCCCGCGCCCGCGCCGCCGAATTCTCCTGTGCCGCGCTGGATCGGCAGGCGACGCTCGGCCGCTACATGCTGGAGATGCGGCACAACATGAACAATGCCCTGACATCGGTGCTGGGAAATTCGGATCTGCTGCTGCTGGAGCCGGGCAGCTTCTCCGCCCACACTCGCGCCCAGATAGAAACGATTCGCAGCATGACGCTGCGCATCCACGAAATCATGCAGCGGTTCTCGTCGCTGGAAAAAGAAATGAATGTTGTCGCACAGCAAGCAGAGCGCGATGCAGGCAAATCGTTGGCGGCCACGGCGGCAGGCGACTGAACCTATGAGAACCAATCTCCCCTGGTATCACGCCGATTCATCAGTCGCGGGTTTCAGGCCTATCACAGAAAGTTCGGCGGCTGAATTTGCGCACCCTCCGGGGAGAAGGAATTATGCATAGATTAATGGCAGGCGTAACCATTCTCGAGCACGAACTTTCCGAGCTGCGCCTGCTGGTCGAGCGTCAGACAGGAATCATGCTCGATTGCCCGAACAGCGCTTTAGCCGCCCATGTGGCCGATTATCTGGAGAGTCAGGAGCTGGAATCTGCGGCCTCTCTCCTATGCCGCCTGCGGGCTCTGGATCAGGATCCTTTCGCATTGCCTGCGTTTCTTGACGGCGTACTCAACGTGAATACCGGTTTTTTCCGTCATCCCGGCGCGATGAATGCGCTGGCCCGGCAGGTGATTCCGCAAATCTACGCGCGCAAATCGGATGACGGATTTTGCACGCTCCGCATCTGGAGTGCGGGCTGCGGGACCGGCGAGGAAGCTTATTCGATTGCCATGGCCCTGTGCGAGGCAATTCCCGGCGGCAACGCAAGCCCTACCGTCAACGGAAACGGCAAGGGTGAAGGCAAAGAAAAAAATGCCGTACGCAATGGCGGCATTACGGACGCCGGGCTTGCGGCTTCCGCGTTGCCAAGTATGAAGGATTGGTCGATTCACATTGTCGGCACCGATCTTTTGTCTTCCTCGATCGCAGTGGCGGAGCGTGGGCTCTATCCACAATCCGCGCTGGCAGGATTGCCTCCTACGGCGATTCGCGCCTGTTTTTCGAAAATTGGAAGCGCGAGCGGAAGCGACGGAAACGGTTCGCAGGAAGGACCGCAAAATATCGGCAGGAGTGCATCGGCAATTGGCTTCGCGAACGGAGCGAACGGCCGACATGCAACGAATGGAACGAACGCTACGAACGGCTCTGGCAGCGGCGCGCACTTGCTGGTCAAGCCCCGCCTGCGCAGCCTGGTTACCTTTAACACCATGAACCTGACCAAGCCCGTCTACATCGGCCGTTTCGACTGCATCTTCTGCATGGACGTGCTGCCGCATCTGTCGCGCGTCCAGCGCACGGCGCTTCTAGAGCGACTGCATCTTTATCTTGAACCCGGCGGCTATCTGTTTCTCAGCCAGACCGAAAAGCTGTGCGCTCCCAACCTGAATTTTCGTTCAGAAACCTTCGACGGATACACCTTTCACCGCAAACCGCTGGCGGCCAGCGCGGCGTACGGACGATAAAAACGCGGAACAACCCAGCCGCGGCGCAGGCCTCACAACAGCTCCACACTGCGCACGGTTTTGGGAACGCTTAATTGGCTGCGTATCTGAAGACATCCGAGAATAAGCTCACGCGAACAGAAATTCCTTTGTCCTTAAGTCCTTGATCGTGTCCCGTAACTTCGCCGCCTTCTCAAACTCAAACTTCTTGGCGGCTTCGCGCATGTCGCTTTCCAGTTTGCCGATGTAAGTATCCACTTCTTCCTGTGTTTTAAACTCCGGCAACCCCTCAGCTTCGCTGGCGGTCAGGTCGGCGTAGTCGGCGGCGACGATTCCGGCCAGCGTCATGTCCAGAGGACGGACGATGGATTCGGGAGTGATTCCATTTTCTTCGTTGTAGGCGGTCTGGATGGCGCGGCGCCGCAAGGTCTCATCAATGGCGCGCTTCATCGAATCGGTCATGCGGTCGGCATAAAGGATGGCCCGCCCATTCAAATGCCGCGCACAGCGGCCCATCGTCTGAATCAGCGAACCGGTGGAGCGCAGAAATCCTTCTTTGTCCGCGTCCAGAATTGCCACCAAGGATACTTCGGGCAGATCCAGTCCTTCGCGCAGCAGATTGATCCCAATCAATACATCAAATTCGCCCTTGCGCAGGTCGCGCAGAATCTTTACTCGCTCGAGCGTCTCGATCTCGGAATGCATGTAGCGGCACTTCACGCCCACCTCAGCATAATATTCAGCCAAGTCTTCAGCCATGCGTTTCGTCAAGGTGGTTACCAGCACGCGTTCGCCCCGCTCAGCCCGCGCGCGAATCTCGTGCAGCAGATCGTCAATCTGTCCTTTCACGGGACGCACCTCAACCTCAGGATCGATCAGCCCGGTCGGCCGAATGATCTGTTCCACCACCACGCCCGCCGACTTGGTCAACTCATATGGCCCTGGAGTCGCTGAAACGTAAACGACCTGATTGGTGCGGTGCTCAAATTCCTCAAACGTGAGAGGACGATTGTCGAGCGCCGAGGGCATGCGAAAGCCGTATTCGACGAGCGTTTCCTTGCGCGAACGATCCCCGGCATACATGCCACGCAACTGCGGCACTGTACCGTGCGACTCGTCGATGAACATGAGAAAATCGCGCGGAAAATAATCTAGCAGGGTTGGCGGAGGCTCGCCAGGCAGACGACCTGTAAAATGCCGCGAATAATTCTCGATGCCATGACAAAAACCCATGGCCTTGATCATTTCAAGATCAAACATGGTGCGCTGGTGAATGCGCTGCGCTTCCACCAGGCGGCCCTGCTTCTCAAGTTCCACCTCCCACCACGCCAATTCCTGTTTGATCGAAGCCACAGCCGAGGCACGGGTTTCTTCCTTCATTACATAATGCGTCTTGGGATAAATCGGCAGCCGCATGTATTTCTGCTTTACCGTGCCGAACAGCGGATCGACCTGGGTGAGCGACGAAATCTCGTCGCCCCACAACTCGATGCGATAGGCCATGTCGTCATACGTAGGGAAGACTTCGATCACATCGCCACGCACGCGAAACGTTCCGCGCCGGAAATCGCTGTTGGTGCGTTCGTAGAGAATATCGACCAGCTTGTGCGTGATGTCTTCGCGCTTGATCTTCTGCCCTTTTTCGAGGAACAGCATCATGCCGTAATACGCTTCCGGAGAGCCCAAGCCGTAGATGCAACTGACCGAAGCCACAATGAGCGCGTCGCGGCGCTCGAATAGCGATCTCGTGGCCGAGAGCCGCAGCTTGTCGAGTTCGTCGTTAATTGTCGCTTCTTTTTCGATGTAAAGGTCGGCGGCGGGAACATACGCTTCGGGCTGGTAGTAATCGTAATAAGAAACGAAATATTCGACGGCATTGTGGGGGAAGAAATTCTTGAACTCGTGATAGAGCTGCGCCGCCAGCGTCTTGTTGTGGGCCATGACCAGCGTTGGGCGATTCGCCGCCTCAATCACCTTGGCCATGGTGTAAGTTTTCCCCGAACCAGTGACTCCGAGAAGAACCTGATGCTGTTCGCGGTCGAACACTCCGTGCAACAGCGATTCAATGGCGCTGCCCTGGTCGCCCTGCGGTTTGTAATTAGAAACGAGTTTGAAATCCATGGAAGAAGCTCTTAGCTTTTGGCTGTTAGCTCTTGGCTCTTTGTGGCGACAGCCGCCCCCGGCTGTCGGGCCAGGCAAGCCCGGCTCGATTTCCTCGGCGAGCCTGCACAGGAGCAAATTTCGCTTACAGGCAATCTTTTATTATAACGTCTGCCGGATGAGAGCCTCTGTAATGAATCCGAAGCGAGGCTAGCGGCGGGACAACTTCTAGAGCCCGGCCAGCGAGCGATGGACGAGCGATACTGAAATGGCTCCCTCACCGACTGCCGAAGCGACGCGCTTCACGCTGCCAGCGCGGATATCGCCGACCGCGAAAACCGAAGGCAGACTTGTCTCAAGCATCAGTGGTTCGCGGTGTAAGGGCCACGCGCGCCCGGTCGGGACGTCGCGCAAGTCACGCCCGGTGAGGATGAATCCCTTGTCATCCAGAGCCACGCATTCGCGCAACCAATCAGTTCGGGGAGATGCGCCGGTCATGATGAATACATGCCGGATAGGATGAGTAGTAATTTCGCCCGTGTTTTTATCCTCCCAAGTCACGCGCTCCAGTTGTGTTTCGCCCTCGAGCGCGGTGATCTCGGTGCAATAATGAAGCTCAATGGAAGGATTCTCTTCGATTCTGGAGATGAGGTACCGAGACATGGTGTCGGCCAGTTGGTTAGAGCGCACCAGCATGTAAACCTTGCGCCCGGCCTGCGAAAGGAACACGGCAGCCTGTCCCGCCGAATTTCCTCCGCCCACCACAATTACGTCTTCTTTGCCGCACATCTGCGATTCAATAAATGTGGCGCCGTAATAAATGCCCAGGCCTTCGAACTGTTGCAGATTCGGGATCGAGGGTTTGTTGTAACGGGCTCCGCTGGCAATCACAACGGCGTGCGCGGGAATTTTGCGCCCGTCGTCGAGAACCACTTCGTATGGGCGCTGATTGCAATTTAGTTTCGTTACGCTAGCGGCAACGATCATCTTGGCGCCAAATTTCTGGGCCTGGGTGGTGGCACGGGCGGTCAGTTCCAAGCCGGAAACGCCCATGGGAAATCCAAGATAATTTTCGATTCGCGAACTCGATCCCGCTTGTCCCCCGGGAGCTTCGGTCTCGATCACCAGCACATCCAGTCCCTCGGAAGCTGCATAGACTGCGGCCGCCAGACCGGCCGGTCCCGCGCCAACGATAACCAAATCTCGCACCTGAGCCGACTCAATGTTCATATTGAGGCCGAGGCATTTGGCCAATTGCTGCGTCGACGGGCTGCGCATGACGTTTCGTCCATTGCAGATTACGACTGGAATCTCCTCCACCTTGACCGCGAACCGATCGAGCAATTCCTGGGCACTCTTATCGGTATCCAGATCGATGTAAGTATGCGGATGACCGTTGCGGGTAAGAAACTCTCGCAGCCGCAAGGTCTGTGCCGAATGGCGCGAGCCCATCAGAATGACATTTCCGCGGCCGCTCGAAAGCAACAGGATTCGCCGCAGAATGAACGCACGCATGAAAATCTCATTCAACTCCGCGTCTCTGGCGATCAGCGCCAGAAAATCCGAGGAACTCAATTCTAAAAACTCTCCTTCGGCCGTAACTCGGCCGCGAACCAGCGCGCCGCGGCCCGAGATCATGCTCATTTCTCCGGTAAAGGCTCCCGCCACGTGGGTGGTAATGAGCCGCTCTCCGCCCACTTCGGGCTGAACAATTTCCATCTCGCCCGACAGCAGAAGGAAGAAAGGCACATTTCCATCGCCAGGTTGGAAAAGGATCTCTCCTACTTTCATTTTTCGCACCTTGCCGAACGGACGGATACGGTTGGTTTGAGCGGGAGTGAGAACTGGGAACGCATGGGCCAGATCGACAGAAGGATATTGAACTAGGGCAGTTGTCATGGGTTTCACTCGAGAGCTTCAAAGACCTCTGGAATATCTATTGTCAGATGATGCGACCACATTGGTCGCTTCAACTTCAAGAAAATTTTGTGCGGGCCGTCTGAGCAAACGGGTGACTCGATGTTTTCGAGGTCCCGTCGAATAAGCTCTGTTAGTCCACAGAGGGCTGCAGATCGGCTTTTCGCGTTCTGATCTCGACCGTGGTCGGCATCAGTTTCGGCGGCGGGTAATTCTCGGTATAAGCCTCTACTGTGATCACTCCCGGATTCTTGCTCGACTGCACGATTACTTGCGCCAGACCGTTGAAGAGACTTCGCTTGGGAGCTTTGTCGGACTCCTGGCAGTTCGGATCGCCATTACCAACGCCGATCAACGCACCTTCACCGCTGACTTTAAAACTGATCATGATGCCGGCTGTGGGGATCGCGAGGCCCTCTTTGTCGAGCACTTCTATGCGCAGAATAGAGACGTCTTCTCCGTCGGCGTTGATTTCGTTGCGATCGGGCGTGAGGCGAATGGAGACTGGGCCACCCGTGGTTTCGCGTTTTTCCACCAGCACGACTTTGCCATCTTTCGTACCGCGGGCTTCGAGTAAACCTGGTTCGTATTTGACTTTCCATTCCAGGTGAGTCAGTGGGAGCACTTTCTGCGAGCCTTGGCTTTTGCCGTTCAGAAAAAGTTCAACGGAATCGAGGTTGGAATGCACCCAGACAGAAATTGGCTCACCGTCGCGCTGCTCCCAATTCCAGTGGGGAAACAGATGCAGCACAGGCTCCGAACCCCACCAGGCTTTGTAGTAATAAAAATTGTCCTTGGGAAAGCCGCACATGTCGACAATGCCAAACTGCGAATTGATCGAAGGCCAGCCGTAGGGCGTGGGCTCGCCGCGATAATCGAAGCCGGTCCAGGCAAAGCCGCCCGAAAGCCATTCGCGCGCCGCATAGAACTTCCACCACTCCTCGGCCAGTTCGGACCACGCGGTATGGTTCAAGTCGTAGGCGCTGACCCAGTTGCGCAACTTGTCGGTGGAATAAATTCCGCGGGTGGAAACCGTGCTCGCCGTCTCCGAACCGACGCAGGGCCTCTTGGGGTGCTCTTTGTGCCAGCCGTCTGGCACTTTCAGGTTGTAGTTGAACCCCATCACGTCGAGTTGTTCGGGGAAGTGAGTTTCAAACGACGCATTGACGGCCGCGGTGCAGAGCCGGGTCGGGTCGAGTTCATGGGTCCGCGCAATCATGTCGTCGATCACGCGCACGCCCTGGGGCTGCGGCATCATCGTCCACTCTTCGTTCCCCATGGACCACAAAATGATGGAGGGCGAGTTGCGGTATCGCTTGATCATCGTCTCCAGTTGCGCCATGCCTTCCGGATTCGAACTCATCAAGCGCGTTTCGCACATCATCATCATGCCCAGTCGGTCGCAGGCTTCCACCCACTCGGGCGTAGGCATGTTGTGCGAGGTGCGAACGGCATTGCCGCCCATGTCTTTCAAGATACCCAGCCGGTACCACTGGAGGCGATCGGGAAGGGCCGCACCCACGCCTGCATGATCCTGATGATTGCAGGTGCCTTTGATCTTTACCGATTTGCCGTTGAGAAAGAACCCCTTGTCGGAATCCCACTTGATGTCGCGCACGCCATAGCTGATGCGCTCGGCGTCGCGGGGCTTGCCGGCGGACTCAACCGTCACGACAGCGGAATAGAGATACGGAGTTTCCGGCGACCACAGTGCCGGGTTCTGTATGTTTGCGGTGGCGGTGAAGTTCGCCGAACCGTCGGCAGGAATCGATTGCGGCGCGGTCTCCGCAGTTCCCACAATTTTCCCCGCCGCATCCAGAATCTGCCAGCGCACGCGGCAGTTGTCGGGCTGCTGCCCCTGGTTCTGCACTACGGTCCCCAGAGTCAGTGTCGAGGCCGTGCCCTTCATCGCGGTTCGAACATAGCTCTCCGCATGTTCCAGGTGCAGCGCGTTCGTCTTCGTGAGCCACACATGGCGATAGATGCCGGCGCNNTGCGACCGATGAAGTATCCGTTCAAAAAAACCAGCGCGCTGCGGAATGCGCCGTCAAACTCGATGGTGACGCGCCGACCGTTGTCTTCTTGCGGAATGTCGAAGGTGCGCCGGTACCAGCCGATGCTGGTTTCAGGATATCTTCGCCCTAACGGCTTGTANNCCGCCCAGTCGTGCGGCAGATTGAGCGCGCGCCAGTCCGAGTCGTCAAATTTTTGCGTGGCAAACCAAAACTCGCCGGACTTGGCGAAGTCTCCCTGTCCCATGCCAAATCCCAAATCACGCAGCGGATCGCTGCCGTTGCCCTGAAAGAATTTCCAGCCAAAGTCGAACAATAAACGCTCGCGCGGAGCCACTGCGGAAAGACCCTCCGCGGAGGGTGTGGTGGGATACGCCGAAAGCAAAGCATGAGCGCGGCCGAGTGACGATGGAATCAGCGTGGACGCGGACACGGCCACGCCAGAGCGAAGTAGAGCACGACGGGTAAGAGAACTCATTGATTACCCCATGCAGCAGAGCAGGCTTGAACCACCATAAATCAGAAAAGGTGCATTATAGCGGTACCAGATAGCGGCACCCAGAAATCTCATTCTTGAATTCCTCTGGCCGATAGTTGTGGCTCGACAACGCCACGTATTTGTGGCCGGAAGCCTTGACGACGCATTCGCAGGCGAACAGCTGACGTCAAGAGCGCNNTTGCCCGAGAGTTGGGGATCCGAGTACACACTGTGGATAAACATAAAAACGAATGCGGGAAAAACGAGTAAATGCAGTTTTTTCCATAGGGCGCGGGCCATGCGTAGGCGAAACAATGAAGTCACAATCACAATCAAAAGCCCGTACAGACTAACCGCGCCGAGAGTGTTGATCGTCGGTTGCACGGGAGACCAGGTGGGAAGCAAAACATCTCTGATGCCGAAGTGAGTGGAGTTCCGAAGCAGCAACACGGAAGGATGCAAAACAATCAGGAGCAGAACAAAGTACGCGGTCCAGCGGTGCAGCCAAAAGAGATTCACACGGCGATGGGGCCACAGGCGCACAGGGCTATAGCGCAGCGCGATGAGAAGCCCCAAGATCATGTTCACCGTAGCCGTGCCCACGGCTGCGAGTCCGAGGTAGGCGCACAAGTCGAGGAGTGTCATCGAGGGGTGAATGCAATTAAACCATGAATGGGCGCGATCAATCCGCAATCCGATTGCGAATCCACTGCGAAACAACTCATTGGCTAAGGTTTCACTTCACCCATGCCCACAATCTTCGATGAAGTCCGAAACTTCCTGTAGTCGCGAAAAGTGCCTGCGTCCTCTTCGTTATCGTTCTTGAACAATGCCAGCCGCACATCGACCTTAGCCTCATAGTGCTGCGGCAACCAGACTTCATCGTTCACGCGAGTCTGCTCGTAAACAAAGCGTGTGCCCTTGTGAAGGCGCGCCAGCACCCAGCCAAACGAAACTGTGTCGATAGCCTCAACGTCCATTTTGGCAAGCTGCATCTCGCGCTTGTCAATCCATAAACGGCCGTGAAACTTGGAGAGCATCTGAGCCTCTTTCAACTGTGCATGAAACTCCGGGCGCGGTTCGCCATCGATTACCCAGGTGTCGCGCTCATTCAGAGCCTCGCTGCCGACCAGGCGGAAGTTGTAGGCTTCGGCCACTTCGCTGACGAATTCGCGCCCTTTTTGGCGATCTTTTTCTCTTTCGGCTTGCCGTTTTCTCTGTTCGTCTTCCGATTCGTTCTTGCGCTTGTCGGCCATCTTCTGAATTCGTTCTTCTTCTTTGACCGCATCTTTCCGATCGAGCGGTTTGTCGTCTTTTTCAATGAGTCGCGCGACCGGTTCTCCGTAAAGTTCCATGATTTCGTAGGTTTTGATTTCGGTGGATTTAACTTGCCCGTGGCCATCGAGTTTGTGAGCGACCTCGCGATCGACATAGGTGTAGTCGCGGAGCTTCTTATAATTATCGCGATAGTTTTGCGCCACCACGCGGGTTAACTGCCGCATCTGCTCCTGCGAAAGTTTGCCGGTAGCGTCTGGAGTCAGATCGGGCGGCGGTATTGGATTGGACACGGGCGAAGCGGAATCGGCATGTTCGGAGGTGACCGCACCCGACGG
>PKXU01000189.1 GCA_003132445.1 Acidobacteriaceae bacterium
GAAGCTCAGCCTTGATGGCTTTGAGCTTGGCGAGCATTCGCTGCTTCGCAGTGATCCGCCATACGGTGAAGGTTCTGCTCGTGTTGCGTTGCCCACAGTAGTGGTTAAGCCCAGGAAGGTGAAGGTTTCTGGTTTTCGCTATTTCGGGGCTTTACCGTAGAGCCGATTCGCAACAACGCCCTTGCCTTCCTCGATCGTGACAGCCTGTCCGGCGTTGAGGTTTGAGAGCTTGTCCACCTGTCCGCTGGGCCACTGAATTTCAACGCTGTCAGCTTTCGTAAGCGCGCCCAGGCCGAAGGTTAACACTAGCTCGCTCTGCGCCAGGTAACTCGAACCCGAGCGCAGCATCTTCCACTGTTTGTCGCCTCCAGCGCTCACGCGGATGATCGCCCCAATGCCGTCCCGGTTCGACTTCGCGCCCACCAGTTTGACGCGCAGACTGTGATTCGTCCCGCCTTCGTTGTGGAACAAGTAAGCCGGCCCCGCGTTCGTGGTTAGCAAAACATCGAGGAAACCGTCGTTGTCGATGTCAGCGTAAGCCGCGGCCCGCGCCACTTTTGGCGCAGCGAAGACATTGCCCATCTGCGCCGTGACTTCGGTGAACTTTCCGCCACCAAGATTGCGGAACAGATGCGGAGGCTCAGCGTAACTCACGCGCTTCTGCACGCGCTCGATCTGATCTTCGATGTGACCGTCGGCGACGAAAATATCCTGCCAGCCGTCGTTGTCGTAATCGAAAAAGAAACAGCCGAAACCCAGCGTGACCAGTGTGGCCCGGCCAACTTCCGACTGCGGCGCTTCGTCAACGAACAGTCCGTTGCCCTCGTTGTGATAGAGCGAGACCATCTGGTTGGCAAAGTTGCTGATCATGACGCTGGCGTGACCGCTGCGATCGTAGTCGGCCGCGTCCACGCCCATGCCCGCCCGCGCAATGCCGTCCTCGCTGAAACCGATACCTGCGGCAACACCACGCTCCTCGAACGTTCCATCTTTCTTGTTGAGGTAGAGCTTGTTGGGCTGCGTATCGTTCGCGATCACGAGGTCGGGCCAGCCGTCGCCGTTGTAGTCGAGAACCGCGATGCCCAGACTCTTCGAAGTGGGATCGCCCAGCCCGGCCTTCTGGGTTGCGTCTTCAAACTTGCCGCCTCCCAGGTTGTGCCACAGACGCAACGACGTGCCTTTGTACGACTCGGGCGTGCAGTACGACTTGTGCGTGCCGTCGAGCGTGCAATAGAGATCGCCCTCCTCGCTCCACTGCACGTAGTTCGCGACCACGAGATCGAGTTTGCCGTCGCGGTCGTAATCCACCCAGGCTGCGCTGGTCGAGAACTCGTTCGGGCCCCACATTCCCGCGGACTTGGTGACGTCGGTGAACGTGCCGTTGCCGTTATTGTGAAAAAGGTGACTCTGGCCCAGTGCGGTGACGAAGATGTCGTCAAACCCATCGTTGTCGTAGTCTCCCACGGCAACTCCGAAGCCAAACATGGGGACAGCCAGGCCTGCCTTGCGCGTAACGTCGGTAAACGTGCCGTTACCGTTGTTGTGGTAGAGCTTGAGCGTGGTCGCCCCGCCGTGCGGGTGTCCGGGAAAGTCGTCGCCGTTGATCAGAATGATGTCGGGATAGCCATCGTTGTCGTAGTCGATGAACGCGCAACCCGGCCCCATGGTTTCCGGCAGCCACTTCTTTCCGAAGGCACCGTTGTTGTGAGTGAAGTGAATGCCGGCCTGCGCAGTGATATCGGTAAAATGTACGTTCTGGGCAAGGCTTGATGCGCTCACGAAGAAAAGCATGAACCACAGAGACACCGAGGCACGGAGAAAACGAGAGAGAACGATCGCGGGAGCTTCTCGAAGGTCCTCTCTCTGAGTGTTTATTATTTCGTTCGGATGGAACATCTATCTGGAGCCCCCGGCCGGTGACAAAGCAGTAGTCCCGCGATGAACGGCCACTTTCGATTGTGGCACACTGCTGGTGATGGGCAGCGGCACCGAGACATGCTCATGCACCGCCTGCCGCTCGTTATTGTCCTCAGGATGAAGCTGGCGGTACGGTCCGGTGATGGCCTGCGAAGACTCATCCGCTTTAAACCGCAGATACCGCGCCTGGTGCTCCTTGGCAAGCTTGTCGTTCCCCATGCCGCTGTAGCACAGCATCAGGTTGTAATGCGCCTGCAGGTCTTCCGGGTCGATGGCCAACACGGATTGCAGCACCTTCACGGCCTCGTCGTACTTGCGCTGCAGGAACAGAACGCGCCCCAGGTCGTTGAGCGCGACCCGATCGCGCGGATACTGGTCCAGCACGATGTGTAGTCGCTGGGCCGCGCCCTCATAGTTGCCGTCGGAACGCAGAACTCTGGCGTAGAAGTAATTCGCTCGGGCCAGTTTCGGGGATAGATCCAGCGCCTTTTCCAGAACAATGCGGGCACGAGCCATGTCGCCCTCCTGCACCGCACAGCGGCCAAGGTTGACCCAGCCGTCCGGATTGTTGGGATCCGCTTCGGCGATCTTCTGGAAGGCAGCCGCCGCACCTTTCAAGTCTCCTTGCAGGAACAGGCCGATTCCGTAGTCGTTCCAGCGCTGCCATTCTTCTTTGAGGACAATCGTCTTCGGCTCGGCCGCTGGCGCGCTGTGGGCGACGACCGGAAGAGTCACTTCATTTTCTGCAACCGTGACGATGGGCAGGTCGGGAATCTTCTGCTCCTTCGCCGATACGCCACTCAGGGATGCGGTGAAAATCGTCGGACGGTCGTCATAGTCCGGTGCGACCGCATTCGGTTTCGTCGAGTCAGGCAGACCTGCGAAGGCCTCCTGCGTCCCGTACCACGCAAACTTCCGGTAACACAGCCGCGCATGCAGGGTGATCTTACTTCCCGCATTTTCAGGCACCCGCATGCGGTAATGCACGGTGTCAGCGGCGCCCGGCGGGATCAGCCTCACGTACACCACCGCGCGCGTAGCCCAGGCATTGCGTTTGTTGATGGGGTTGCCGTGCGCATCGATCTGCAGAGAACGATAAAAATGCGCGCCCTTGTCGACGGGCCCGTGGCCGTTGTCCTCTACCATGCCGCTCCAGAAGATGGTCTGGCTCTTATCGTCGGTTCCCTTGAGTTCCAGCCACGTGTCGTAAGCATCGACAGTGCCGCCTGGGAAGAAGTGGCCGACTTTTTTTGTGCGCACGACCACATCCACGCGCACCGTATCGCCCCGACGCAAAGGCGGCTGAACCCGATTCAGCGGAGCCGTGATGGGAACGGCTTCGCCCCCCGCATCGCCCGTGACTTTGCTCTCAGACTCTTCGCCGACCGCGAACGTGGTGGATAGCTCCGATTGTGTGGTTGCACCCGCCTTGAGCGAAGCCTGCGCTGGAGACACTGCAAAGATGTCCACCGTCAGCGCACCGCTTTTCAGGAAGTCCTCGGTCAGCTTGAGCTGAGGCGCGTCTTCATTCGCCGTCGGCACAGCCGTGTTCGCGCCGGGGAAGCGATGCGAGTGCACGAATCCGTTGACGTTGCCCGCGTCCTTGGAAGCCTCCGCCGGCATGTGGCAGTCGGCGCACTGCTGCGGCTTGGGAGGATAGTAGAACGAGCGAGCACCCTGCCCGGAAACACCGCTCGCCTGCCAGTTGTCATACTCGTTAAAGCCGCGGAACCAGCGATAGTGATTCACCGGCACGTCGAGATGCACCTTGTGGCACGACGAGCAGAACTCCGCCGTCTGCTCGCGCATGAAAGGTTTAAGGAAGACGCGCCGGTGAGGCTCAGGATTCAGCCGGATGACAAAATCATGCAGCGCTCGCCCCACCGGATTCTGCGTGGCCGCCAGTTCGTGCAACTTGGGATATTCCAGGTAGAAGTCGGCTTGCCCCATCGTGCTCTTCACATTGGCGATGGAGTGGCACATCATGCAACCCAACCCGGCCTGCGCCTCCGGACGGTGCACGATCTGCTTGATCGGGGTGTCCATCAGACCCGCATAGAGTACCGCCGGATCGTGGCATCCGCCGCACCATTTCGACGGCTTGGTGCCGATCGTGTCCTGCATATACTCGATCGATTTGCGATACCACTGATTGTTGAACGAAGAGAAATGGTGCGCCGAGCTGAACCACTGGTTATAAATATCTTCGTGACAGCGCTTGCAGGAATCTGACTCCATGAAAAACTTGCTGGGAATTTTCTGCTTCCCGTAAACCTGCGCAGAACTGGGGAAGAACGTGCCTTCCGGTCCGTCGCCTTCGCCATTCATGTTGTCGGGCGGCATCGTCGGATTCTGGATTCGGCCGCGCGTTTGCCAGCTCTCGCGAATGTAACGTGCTCCGTAGCCAACGCCGGCGAGCAACGCCAGGCAGATTGCGGTGCGCAAAATCGAAGTGCCGGCATTCGAGACTAACCATCCTGCGCGCCGTCCAAGCTGGTCGGCGATCAGAAGGCCGACTCCGACGAGTGAGATCACGATATGGAGGTAAAGCCACTTCCACTCGGTCCTTGGCGTGCCGGTCTTAATGAGAATGAGTCCAAGAACAGCGCCGGCCGCCACCAGCAACCATCCCGCACGCACAAGGAAACTTCCATTCCGCAGTAGACGAATCAGTGCTGGAACGAGAAGAACCGCCGCAACCACTCCACTGAATGCGTGCACCAGCACCACACCAGCGTAGAAAACAGTCGGTTGCGGGAAGGCGTAGAGGTACGCGGCTGAGATCAGCAGAAATGGCAGCAGCCAAGACAACGCTCGGCCTGTGAAGCCGTGGGATGGTGAGTTTTCGCGCATGGGAAACAAGCCGACGCTGCCGGATTTCAGGTCCACAGTGACTGAAATCGCATCTGCCTAAGCTACTCAGATGGGCGCGATGGAGGAATAATGCAAAAATACTAGTCCCAGAACAAAAAATGGAAACGGTTCACGCAATCGGTGAAATCTCCCAGGCGCCACATTCTGTCGTTCCCTTGCAACCGTAAGACATTTGTATCTTGCGTCCGGCAGTTCTGGGACGGGTGAGTCGCGGTAGTTTGGCCGAAACCGGGGGTAGCCTGGTAGCGTTTTGCTATATCCCGGTGTGCTATGTGCCGCTGGGTTTGGTCCTGCACTATTTGATCTTCCTACTATTGGTGAAACGGTCCAGGGAATACGCCCCGCGACAGCGGCTTAATTAGCTTTTACGAGAACATTCTATGACAAATGGATTGCCTGTTTTGCCTGCGAACCTTAAAGCGACCTTGGTCTTTTCCGCAATCGTTTTGATTGTTCTTGGGGTGGTCTCGTGTTCGCTAGCCACTGGATGGCTAGGTTGTATGGGACATCGGAAAGCGTTTCGGGAACCAATGCCAGTCGCACGGCGGGCGCCGCAATTCTTGCGCTTGGTGTGTTGGCTTGGACCGGCGCGCGGCAACAGATGCCGGTAGTCCGCAACGTGGTGATTCCCGTTCTGTTTATCTGGTTTGTGCTGAAGAGCTTCGTTGCCTGCCTCGGAATGGTGGCCGGGGTCTTCCAAGTGCCTGTCGGACGAACGGTGTTCGCTCTCGACGCGCTGCTAACTCTCGTATTTGGCTACTTCCTTTTCGCGAGCCGTTCCGGCATATCGCAGTGATATGCTCCTCTTTCCAACCGGGTGGAGGGATTTCCTGAAGGCATCGGCAATGCTGCAAAATTAGATGCCGCAAATAATTATCTCGCGGTCCAGAAACGGGCTTTGGGGAAATGGCTCGATCAAACAGCGATCTCCTCGAAACTGACTTATCAATACCCGTCCGGCGGGCGAGCCAGCTTTCGGATTGCCGAAGCTCACCCAGCATCTCGCCTTGCGGAATGCAACGAGCGCCAGGATCGGATTGCGGTATCCGATCTTCGGCCACCTGAGCAATATTACACAGCGCCAACACGCCAGGAGGGAGATAGTCCTTGCATGGAGGGCGTCAGGATAGAGTCTCAATCGTTTTAAGAAGAGCAATCCTGATCTTCAGCGATTTGGACAGCTAGGGGGAGGCCCACGTGCGGAACGGATGGAAGTTCACGTGTGTTTTAGTAGCGGCGGTACAGCTAGCGGGCACCGTTGTCGCGCAGCAAGTACTGACCGAGTCCGGCGCCATATCCGGGATTCGCACAAATGGATTGACCGTCTACAAAGGGATTCCATTCGCTGCCCCGCCGCTCGGCGACTTGCGTTGGCGTCCTCCGGTACATGCCGCAACCTGGAGGGGCACACGGAAGGCAGATGCGTTTGCTCCGGCATGCATGCAAGTTGGAGTCTCCATGCCGGGCGAGACGCCTCCGGCGGTGAGCGAGGATTGCCTCTACCTCAACATCTGGACGCCGGCAAAAGCAGAGACAAAGATAAAGATAAAGACGAAGACCGCGCACGAGCGCCTGCCGGTGATCGTTTGGATATATGGCGGCGGATACATCAACGGGTCGGCCTCGATGCCTCTGTACTGGGGCGACCAGCTCGCGCAAAAAGGTGTCATCGTTGTCACCATCGCCTATCGCCTTGGTCCGCTTGGTTTTCTTGCGCTACCCGAGCTAACGCGCGAGTCCTCGCACCACTCGTCCGGGAACTACGGCCTGATGGATCAGATCGCTGCTCTCGAATGGATTCAGAGGAACATTTCAGCCTTTGGCGGTGATCCGAAATGTGTAACCATCGCCGGGCAATCTTCCGGTTCCATATCGGTTAGCATCCTCATGGCCTCGCCCCTTGCCAAAGGCTTGTTTCAGCGCGCCATCGGAGAGAGCGGCGGTCTGTTTGAACCGCTACAACTCGCACCAAAATTCCTGCTGGCCAACGCAGAACACGAAGGGGAGAAGTACGCCACTTCACTGGGTACGCCCTCGCTCCAGGAATTACGCCGGCTTCCTGCGAGTTTGCTTACGGGCAATGCCGGCGGCATCGTTCACGCGGTGATCGAACCGTATGTGCTTCCCCTTTCACCCTATGAGGCATTTACTTCGGGGAAGCAGAATGATGTCCCGCTGCTGATCGGTTCAAACGCTGAGGAAGCGCGGGCGATGGTGGATGTCACGCACGAAACGGCCGCGACGTTTGACAGCGACCTGGAACACAGCGTCGGTCAACTTCCCGCTGCGCTGGTTGCGGCATATCCCCACCACACCGATGAAGAGGCGCGACAGGCGCGGCTCGGGCTCGAACGCGATCTCCGCTTCGGTTGGGACATGTGGGCATGGGCGAGACTGCAAGCGGGAACCGGGCAGAGTCCTGTCTTTTATTACTCGTTTCGACAGCCGCCTCCGTTCCCGGCCGACTCGGTGTACGCGGGTTGGGGTGCGAGCCACTTCGCCGAGCTCTGGTATGTCTTCGACCATCTGGACCAGTCGCCTTGGAATTGGACTGCGGCAGATCGGAAGCTCGCTGACGAGATGTCCAGCTATTGGGTCAACTTCGCGCGATCGGGCGATCCCAATGGCCACGGCCTTCCCGCGTGGCCTGCATTCACCAACGCCGAGAGCAAGGTTCAATATCTCGCCGACCCGATCACGGTTGGCGGCGTGGCGAATCTGAACAGCCTGAGCGTTTTCGATGTTGTCTACACGGTCGTGCGAGGCACGTCATTTGCCGCCCGCGCGGCGCCCGTGACCAAGGGAACACCATGAACGGTTTTGACAGGCAAGAAGAAGGCACCGCGGATTCGCAAAATATCGAGCGAGCGCCTGCACCTCGGGCGTTTTCGAGTGAGTGGACCTTGCGCTCGTCTTTCATTGGACCGCAGGGAATACGCTCCGGCTGGAGCATGCTGATTTTCATCGTGATTCTTGTGGTTGAGGTCCTCGCAACCCGCGTTCCTGTCAATCGCCTGTTGCACTCGATGAAGCATAACCCGACTCTCGAAGCCTGGAGTCCCGCGGTCGCGGCGGGTATTTTGGCGCTTCTCGTTCTAGTCGCTACCGCCATCATGGCAAAGATCGAAGGGCGTCCGGTACTTTCCTACGGATTCACCGACAAACGCAGACTGTCGCGATTTGTGCTGGGTATTGCGGCAGGCGTTGCAGCGCTCTCCGCCTTGGTTCTTGCGTTGAAAGTGAGTGGGTGGTTGATCTTTGATGGGCGGGCATTGCGTGGCGAGAGCGCATGGAGCTATGGACTGCAGTGGGGTATCGCTTTTCTGCTGACAGCCTTGTTCGAGGAGTCGCTTTTGCGCGGCTATCTGCAATCTACGCTGACGCGAGGCGTTGGCTTCTGGTGGGCCGCGGTGCTGCTATCACTGGCTTTCGGCGCCACGCATCTGCCCAATCATGGAGAATCGCCGATCGGGATTTTTTCTGTGGTGGGCGTTGGTCTGCTATTTTGCTTGAGCTTATGGCTGACCAGGTCGCTTTACTGGGCAGTGGGACTACACGCTGGTTGGGATTGGTCTCAGTCCTATCTCTATGGAGTACCCGACAGCGGCCAGGTGGCGAGCGGGCACCTTTTTGCGACGCACCCTTCGGGCGCGCTGCTATGGAGTGGTGGCCCGACCGGGCCGGAAGGCAGCATTTATATGATTCCTACTATGGCAGTCATCGCGCTAGGCGTGTGGATTACCTGGAGCCAACGCGAGCCGTGTAAGGAGCCAGCCGCAAAGATGGCGACACATCCTTGAGGAGTATGCAAGGAGCCTTCTAGCGCCATCGATCCTTTGACTTTGCCGAATTGATCCCGACAAACGCGCTTTTGTCCACGAATGGCGTAGTTCCAGGTTGGTCGGCAACCCGGAAGTTATCCAGAAA